>JACQVN010000034.1 GCA_016209735.1 Candidatus Methylomirabilota bacterium | reverse complement strand
TGGTGGCCATGCGGCTGGCGCTGGGCCAAGAGTCGACCGGAGGTGGGAAAACGGGCAGCCGCTGGCATGGATCCCTCCACGCCGAACGGGACGACCTGCACCGCGAAAAATCCGGCGGCACTTTATAGCACGAGGGGGGGGGGTCAGGAGTCAAGTGCCAACTTCGGGGGGCGGGGCGGTGCGCTCGCGCAAAGCAGGAGAGGCCCCCGAGACTTGGCAGGCCGCTCGACGGCCCGACCGACCCGGAAAACCCCTTCTCAGAAAATCCCCCTCACCCCACCCCTCTCCCCCGCCAGGACCCCGCCTTTCGGCGGGGTGGGGGGCGAGGGGGATTTTCATGGGGCGCGGGTGGGCAGTTGCCCATGCCAAGGTGTACTTGGTATCCCGTCGTGTCGTTCTTGTACCGCTGAACGCTCGACCCCCTCGACAGGCTCGGGGCAGGCTCGCGTACCCTCGTAGCGTCGTCCTGCCGTACCGCCGTATGGCCGAACCCTCTCCCGGACCAGGCAAAGCGGCGCCAGGGTCGCCGCACTCCACACCTCGTGCCGCCGTACCGTCGTAGCGCCATACCGTCGTCCTGCCGAACGCTCTTACGGTTGCTCCACTTCCCGCCCCGACTTCGTGATATGGGTGATGGTTGACCCGCCGCCGAAGCCAGCGGCGACTTTCACGTGGGTCACCTCCTCGCCCTCGACTCCGCTCGGGACAGGGCCCTCGGCATAGAGGGGTCCCTCCCCGGCGCGGGCCACGAGGGCGTAGGTCGCCGTGGCCGTGAGGAGGCTCGGCCGAGTCAGGGAGACGGGGAGACTCGCCGTGGCCGTGCTGCTCTCTAAGCTGCCGCTGAGCCCGGTGCTGTCGGCGCTGGTGCTCGCCTGGCCCTGGGCCGTGGCCGTCACCCGGATGACGGTCCCCAGGGGGATGTGGCTGGCGGTGAGGCCGATAGTTATGGGGGTCGAGGTCCCCGCGGGGAGGCTGATGTCGGGGGGATCGAGGAAGGTGCCCTTGGGCGAGGCCGGGACCGGGAGGCCCGCCACGCTGGCGATGGTGAGCGTGGGCTGCCCCGCCGGGGGGAAGACCGGCTGGGGGTAGGCGGTGCTGGCCGGGGGGGTGATCTGGCCGCCGCTGTAGCCGCCGATGGTGAGGGTCAGGGTGTAGGCCTCCAAACGAATGCGGCCGTCCCCGCCTGGCCCGGTGCCCCAGCCGCCCCCGGTGCCGCCCCCCTGGGCGCGGAGCGTGCCCCCCGTCCCGGTAAGAGTGGGGGCGATGAGCCGGATGGCCCCCCCGGAGCCGCCGCCCCCGCTCATATTGGCGCTGGCCCCCGCGCCCCCGTTGGCCAGGATCTGGCCGGTGAGGGTGATGGTGCCGGAGCTGGCGAGGAGGAGAGCGCCCCCCCCGCCCCCGCCCCCAGGGAGGCCCGCAGCACCTGCGCGCCAAGTGGCTGTGCCAAAGTCCGCGACTCAATCCGCTCGGGCAGAACCACACTGGACGACGTCTCGGCGACAACGGCCGGCGGGATGACAATATGATCGAAGAGACCCCGGAGGAGTTCGAGTTGCCCGATCTGGGCCAGCGCAATCAGGGCGCTGGAATTGGACACGACCGGGGCCGCTCTCATAGCCTCTCGCTCTGTCGGCGTTCGGCCTCCCATTCCTCTTCAGTCATTGAGAAGTAGGGCAGTCCGGAGCGAGACGCGTAACGGACGAAGGCCAGCCGCGGCATCTCCAGCAACTCAGCCGCCTTCCCGCCGGAAATTCTAGCCTGACGGCACAACTCCAGCATGATTAACTCTTTGGCGGAGCGTTCAATTGGCTGGTTGAACTGCCGCAAGACGGCGATCAACTCTTCTTCCAGGTCGAGGTGGACACTGCTCATGCCCGATCTCCGTTACGCAGTTTCCCCGGGTGATTCACCCCTTCCAGCGGGCCAAGGCTGGCAAATATTACGATCACGCCAGGGAATTGGAAGCGGGAAGCAGTCCGTTCTGGGTCGATGATTTCCTGGCCGGGGGTATTGTATCCGAAATTCAAGTCCGAGCACATGGCAAAGGCAATGAAGCGGGCGGGAGTACACCTATAGGGGGCGGAGGTCCCCCAACTTGCCAACACTGCTTGCCCGTTTGTCCGGGAACTTCACGGCCGCTACGGCCGTTTCGGGAACCCTCGGGGCTATGGCAGTTCCGTCGAGCCCATCAGGAACTTGTCCATGCCCCTCGCGGCGTGCCGGCCCTCGGCGATGGCCCAGACGACCAGGGACTGGCCGCGGGCGGTGTCGCCGGCGGCGAAGACCGCTGGAACGGAGGTCAGCTTGTCCTCGTTCACGGCGACCGTTCCGCGCTCGGTGAGCTTCACGCCCAACTGGGCCAGGATGGTGTTCCGCTCCGGTCCCAGGAAGCCCATGGCCAGGAGCACCAGGTCGGCCTCCAGTTCGAACTCGCTTCCCGGCACCTCCCGCATGGCCGGGCGGCCGCCAGGTCCCGGGGCGAACTCCACCCGGACGCCGTGCAGCTTCTTGACCGTGCCTCCTTCGCCCGAGAAACGTTGGGTCGAGATGCAGTAGTCCCGCTCCCCCCCCTCCTCGTGGGCCGAGGAGACCCGGAAGATGTTCGGCCAGAGCGGCCATGGGTTGTCCGCCGCCCGCATCGCGGGGGGGCGGGGCAGCAGCTCGAACTGGTGGACGGAGGTCGCCCCCTGCCGGTGGGCGGTGCCCAGGCAGTCGGCACCGGTGTCCCCGCCGCCGATGATCACCACCTGCTTGCCCTTGGCCGTGATCAGACTCGCCTCAGGCAGGCTGTCCCCCTGGCAGCGCCGATTGGCCTGCGGCAGGTACTCCATGGCGAAGTGAATCCCCTCCAGCTCCCGGCCCGGGACCTTGAGATCCCGCGGGACCGGCGCCCCGCCGGCCAGCAGGATGGCATCGAAGCTCTCCCGCAGGGCCTCCACGGAGACGTTCACGCCGACCTCGGCGTTGGTGCGGAAGGCGACTCCCTCCGCCTCCATGAGCGTCAGCCGCCGCTCCAGGATGCTCTTCTCCAGCTTGAACTCGGGAATGCCGTAGCGCAGGAGCCCCCCGATCCGATCCGCCCGCTCGAAGACGGTCACCCGGTGGCCGGCGCGGTTCAACTGGTCCGCCGCCGCCAGGCCGCAGGGGCCCGAGCCGACCACCGCCACCGACTTGCCGGTGCGCACCAGAGGCGGCTCCGCCTTGATCCAGCCCTGGCGGAACGCGTGCTCGATGATCTCCAGCTCAATCTGCTTGATGGTCACCGGGTCGGAGTTGATGCCGAGGACGCAGGCCCCCTCGCAGGGGGCCGGGCAGAGCCGCCCGGTGAACTCGGGAAAATTGTTGGTGGCCAAGAGGCGGTCCAGCGCCTCGCGCCAGCGGTTCCGGTACACCAGGTCGTTCCAGTCGGGAATGATGTTTCCCAGCGGGCAGCCCCTGTGGCAGAAGGGGATCCCGCAGTCCATGCAGCGGGCCCCTTGCGCCCGCAGCCGATCCTGCGGGAGGTCCCGATAGACCTCCTGCCAGTCTTTGACACGCTCCGCCACCGGCCGGCGCTCGGGCAGCTCGCGCTGGATCTCCAGGAATCCCGAGGGCTTACCCATGCGTCACCCCCAAAAGCTCGCTCCAGGTCGGCTCGCGCCCCTCCGCCTTCGCTCTGGCCTGGGCGGCAAGCACCCGCCGGTAATCGCGGGGCATGATCTTCACGAACTTGGCCACGGCACTCTGCCAGTTGGCCAAGACCTTGGCCGCCAGGCTGCTCCGGGTGTACTCGGAGTGCTTGCGGATGAGCGAGTGTATCAGCGCAACGTCCTCCTCCGCCGGCGGCTCGAGATCCACCATCTCGCGGTTGCAGCGCCGCTCGAAGTCTCCGGACTCGTCCAGGACATAGGCGATGCCGCCGCTCATCCCGGCGGCAAAGTTCCGGCCCGTCCGGCCCAGGACCACCACCCGCCCGCCGGTCATGTACTCGCAGCCGTGATCGCCCACCCCCTCGACCACCGCGTGGACCCCGCTGTTCCGCACGCAGAAGCGCTCGCCCGCCACGCCCCGCAGGAAGGCCTCGCCCGAGGTGGCGCCGTAGAAGACGACGTTGCCCACCAGGATGTTCTCCTCGGCCGGGAAGGTCGCGGCGGCCGGCGGGAACGCGATCAGTCGGCCGCCCGACAGGCCCTTGCCGAAGTAGTCGTTGGCGTCCCCCTCCAGGACCATGGTGATCCCGCGGGGGACGAAGGCGCCGAAGCTCTGGCCGGCGGAGCCGGTGAAGCGAATCCGGATGGTGTCGTCGGGGAGCCCGGCGCCGCCATGCCGCTTGGTGAGATGATACCCCAGGATCGTCCCCACCGTCCGGTTGGTGTTGCGAATGGGCATTTCCAGCGAGACCGGTTTCCGATGCTCCAGCGCGTCGCGGCACAATTCCACCAGCCGGTGATCCAGGGCTGTCTCCAGGCCGTGCGCCTGGGGGACGACGCGGCGCACCGCCACCTCGGGTCCGACCTCAGGCCGGTAGAGGATCTTGGAGAAATCCAGCCCCTTTCCCTTCCAGTGTTCGATGGCCTTGCGCATCTCCAGCCGATCGGAGCGCCCGATCATCTCGTCGACCGTGCGGAAGCCGAGCTGCGCCATGTACTCGCGGACCTCCTGGGCGATGAAGCGGAAGAAGGTCTCCACGTGCTCCGGCCTCCCCGTGAACCGCCGGCGCAGCTCCGGGTCCTGGGTGGCCACGCCCACCGGGCAGGTGTTGAGGTGGCAGACCCGCATCATGACGCAGCCCATGACCACCAGGGGGGCCGTGGCGAAGCCGAATTCCTCCGCCCCCAGGAGCGCGGCGATCACCACGTCCCGTCCGGTCTTGAGCTGCCCGTCGGTCTGCACGACGATCCGATCGCGCAGCTTGTTCAGGACCAGGACCTGCTGGGTTTCCGCCAGGCCCAGCTCCCAGGGGATGCCGGAATGCTTGATGGCGGTGAGGGGCGAGGCGCCCGTTCCCCCGTCGTGCCCGCTGATGAGGACCACGTCCGCGTGAGCCTTGCTGACACCCGCTGCCACCGTCCCCACGCCGATCTCGGCCACCAGCTTCACACTGATGCGGGCTTCGGGGTTGGCGTTCTTCAGGTCGTAGATGAGCTGGGCCAGATCCTCGATGGAGTAGATGTCATGGTGCGGCGGCGGCGAGATGAGCTGCACGCCCGGCATGGAGTTCCGGACCTTGGCGATCCACGGGTAGACCTTGTGGCCCGGGAGTTGGCCGCCCTCGCCGGGCTTGGCCCCCTGGGCCATCTTGATCTGCAATTCCTCGGCGTTGACCAGGTATTCGGAGGTCACGCCGAACCGGCCGGAGGCCACCTGCTTCACCGCGCTGCGGCGCCAGTCCCCGTTGGGCTCGCGCACGAAGCGGGTGGGGTCTTCCCCGCCCTCCCCCGTGTTGCTCCGCCCGCCCAGCCGGTTCATGGCGATGGCCAGGGTCTCGTGGGCCTCCTGGCTGATGGAGCCGTAGGACATGGCGCCGGTGGCGAAGCGCCTGACGATGCGCTCCACCGGCTCGACCTCGTCCAGCGGAACGGGACGCGCCGCCGGTTTCAGCTCCAGGAGCCCCCGCAGGGTGTAAAGCCGCCGGCTCTGGTCGTTCACCAGTTGGCTGTACTCCTTGAAGAGCGCGTACTGCCCCGACCGGCAGGCGTGCTGCAGCTTGAAGACCGTATCGGGATTGAACAGGTGGTTCTCCCCCTCCTGCCGCCACTGATACTCGCCGCCCCACTCCAGGTCGGGCTTCCGGACCAGGCGGCTCGGGAAGGCGCGCCGGTGACGCCGCAGCACCTCCTCGGCGATGACGTCCAGACCCACCCCCTCCACGCGGGTGGCCGTCCAGGTGAAGTAGGCGTCCACGAACTCCTTGCTCAAGCCCACCGCCTCGAAGATCTGGGCCCCGCAGTAGCTCTGGATCGTGGAGATCCCCATCTTCGACATGACCTTGAGCATTCCCTTGTTCAGGGCCTTGACGTAGTTCTTGATCGCCTGCTCGGCGGGCATCTCCTCCGGCAGGAGGCCCTGCTTCCGCATGTCGTCCAGGGTCTCGAACGCCAGATACGGGTTGATGGCCCCTGCTCCGAAGCCCATGAGCAGCGCGCAGTGGTGGACCTCGCGGGCCTCCCCCGTCTCGACCAGGAGGCCGCACTTCGTCCGCATGCCGCGACGGATCAGGTGATGGTGGAGCCCCGCCGTCGCCAAGAGCGCCGGGATGGGGGCCTGTTCCAGGTCCACGCCCCGGTCGGAGAGGATCAGGATGTTGTAGCCGCGCTCGATGGCCTGGGCCGCCTTGTTGCAGAGCCGCTCCAGCGCCTTGGCCATTCCGGCCGCCCCGTCCTTCGCCGGGAACAGCATGGGCAGGGTGATGGAGCGGAAGCCGCGCGAGGCCACGTGGCGCAGCTTGGCGGTCTGGCGGTTGTCCAGAATGGGGCCTGGAATGGCGATCTGGTGGCAGCTCTCCGGCTCGGGCCGGAGGAGGTTTCGCTCCGGCCCGATGGTGCTTGCCATGGAAGTGACCAGCTCCTCGCGGATGGCGTCCAGGGGGGGATTGGTCACCTGGGCAAAGAGCTGCTTGAAGTAGTCGTAGAGCATGCGCGGCCGATCCGAGAGCACCGCCAGCGACGTATCGTTCCCCATGGAGCCGACGGGTTCCTCGCCCCGCATGGCCATGGGCGCCATGAGGATGCGGAGGTCCTCGTGCGTGTAGCCGAAGAGCTGCTGGCGCCTGCGCACCGTCTCGTGATCCGGCGCGTGCACGACCGCCGCGGGAAGGTCGTCGATGTGCACCAGGTGCCGGCGCAGCCACTCGCCGTACGGCCTCTCGGCGGCCATGGTGCTTTTCAGCTCGGCGTCGTCGATGATCCGCCCTTCCCGGGTGTCGACCAGGAGCATGCGGCCGGGATGCAGCCGCTCCTTCAGCACGATATCCTCGGGCGGAATGTCCAGCACCCCCACCTCTGAGGCCAGGATGAGGAGGCCGTCCCTGGTGACGCAATAGCGCGAGGGGCGGAGCCCGTTCCGGTCCAGGACGGCCCCGATGACCGTCCCGTCGGTGAACGAGACGGAGGCGGGCCCATCCCACGGCTCCATGAGGCAGGAGTGGTACTCGTAGAAGGCCTTCTTCTCCGGGCTCATGCCCTCGTGCTTGTTCCACGCCTCGGGGATGAGCATCATGATCGCGTGCGGCAGGGAGCGCCCGCACATCACCAGCATCTCCAGGGCGTTGTCCAGCATGGCGGAATCGCTGCCCCCCTCGCGGATCACGGGCAGAAGGTCGCGGAGGCGGTCGCCGTAGAGGTCGCTCTCGAAGAGGGCCTGGCGGGCGTGCATCCAGTTGATGTTGCCGCGCAGGGTGTTGATCTCCCCGTTGTGGGCCAGGTAGCGGAAGGGGTGGGCCAGCGACCAGGTCGGGAAGGTGTTGGTGCTGAACCGCTGGTGGACGAGGGCCAGGGCGCTCTCCACCGCCGGGTCCGTGATGTCGGGGAAGAAGATCTCGATCTGGTCGGCGGAGAGCATGCCCTTGTACACGATGGTCTTGCAGGACAGGCTACCCACGTAGAAGTAGCGGCGTTGCCTGAGGTCGGAGGTGAGGACGCCGTTCTCCACGCGTTTGCGGATCAGGTACAGGGTCCGTTCGAAGTGGGCGGCGTCGCGGATGGCGCCGCCCCGCCCGATGAAGACCTGGCGGAAGATCGGCTCCGTCCGCCGAGCGCTCTCGCCGATGGAACCGTGGTTGGTGGGAACGTCCCGCCACCCCAGCGGGACCTGCCCCTCTTCCCGGGCGATCCGATCCAGCATGGCCTGACAGGCAACACGCTCGTCGGGCTCCGTCGGCAAGCAGACCATGCCAACCGCATAGTGCAGCCGCGGCGGCAGCGCGATCCCCAGCCGTCCCGCCTCCCGCCGCAGGAAGGCGTCGGGAATCTGCAGGAGGATCCCCGCCCCGTCGCCGGTATTGGCCTCGCAGCCGCAGGCGCCTCGGTGCAGGAGGTTCTTCAGAATCGTCAGCGCCTTGACGACGATGTCGCGGGACTTCCGCCCCTTGATATCGACGACGAAGCCCACCCCGCAGGCATCATGCTCCTGCCGAGGGTCGTAAAGGCCTTGCGGCCGCGGCAATCCCGGATCCTGCATCCTCGTCCTCCCCGCTCCCGCGCCTCCGGCCCCCCGCGGGTTTCCCCCGAGCGGAACGGGCCGGCCACTCCAAAAACATTGACGCATTGTCCAGGAATGACTGCGTGGCGTCAAGCATAAGTTATGCGGAAAATCAAATATACTTTGCATTAGTATTGCTAATACAATATCTTCCTAGCCGAAACGATTCACCGCAGAGATCGCAGAGACCGCGGAGAGGACCCGAGCTCCCGGAGTCGCTGACGGAAGACGGGGGACCGACGACGGGGGGCCGGTCTCCGGTCTCCCGTCTCCCGTCTCCCGTCCTCGGTCTCCCGTCCCCGGTCAGAAAGAACGCTTCGCCTCTGGAGACGCCCATGAACATCGCCGTCCTGAATCTCTACTGCAACATCGTCCGACTCCATAGCTTCTCCCTGGGGGCCAGCGCCAACCAGATCTCCCAGTCCGCCGCCAGCCAGGCCATCCAGCAGCTTGAGGGCGAGCTGGGAGTCCGGCTCATCGACCGCAGCAAGCGCCCCTTCATGCTCACCGCCGAGGGACAGCGCTTCTACGACGGCTGCCAGGAACTCCTCGCCGCCTACGACCGCCTCCGGGCCAGCCTCGTCCACCACCGCGCCCAGATCGCCGGCATCGCCCGGGTCGCCGCCATCTACTCCGTCGGCATCCATATCATGAGCGATCAGGTGCGCCGGTTCATGGCGCTCTACCCCCAGGCCAAAGTGCTCCTGGAATACCTCCACCCCCACAAGGTGGTCGAGGCGGTCCTGAGCGACGAAGCCGACCTAGGCATCGTCTCGTACCCTCCCAAGAATCGCTCCCTGACGGTCATCCCCTGGCGCACCGAGGAAATGGTCTTCGTCTGCTACCCTACACACCGGCTGGCGCGACACCGCGTGGTTACCCCGCCGGAGCTTGAGGACGAAGCCTTCGTGGCTTTCGATCCCGACCTCCGCGTGCGGAAAGCCGTGGACCGGTGGCTTCGAAATCATCAGGCCCGCGTGAATGTCGTGATGGAGTTCGACAACACGGAGACCATCAAGCAGGCCATCTCGGTCGGGGCCGGAATCAGCATTCTGCCACAGCCCACCATCCTGAAGGAGGTGGGCGGCCGGACCCTGGCGGCCATCCCGCTGGCCCCGCGCGACCTGGTGCGCCCTCTCGGCATCATTCATCGCCGCGGCAAGCTCCTCCCCCCTTCGGCGGAACATTTTCTCGAACTGCTCCGCCGGGCAGAGCCCGTGGCGCCTCAGGCGCCCACGGCCGCGCCGCGCCCGACCCCACGATGACACTTCGGCGATGCCGCAAGGGAGTGCTCGTCCGCACACCGCTCGCCCCCCCATCCCGAGCGCCTCACCACGCAGCCGCGAGGCAATGCAGATGGCCTCTGGCTCCTGGCGGATGGCCGAGAAGAAGGGCTCTCTGCCATTCCCCACTTCCGTTCATCCTGCCGCTCTGTGGGATGACGCGCGGAACGATGAGGAGAGACAGATTTCAGGGGGCACCACAGGGTCTTGCAGCCGCGACAGCAGGTTGATGCTCTTTCAGACGTTCCGGTGAATCATCTCCGCCTGGAGGCGCTTCGTCCCCTTGCCCCCGCCTGCCCGACGGCCCTCAGGCGCGGCAGGCATCCCGCGCTGCCAGGATCATGGGGGGGAAGGTGTAGGTGGCCACGGAGCAGCCGGGGGCCAGGATGAAACGGGCATTGCCTGCCTGGCGCCGCGTGGCACGGACCTGAGCCTTGATCACCGGAACCGAGGTGTACTGGAATTTGACATGATCGATGCCGGCCATGAGGGTAAACGGCGTCCGCTGACGCGCCTCCGCGATGCTCGGCCCGCCGTTCAGGTCTGCCCAGGAAAGGACCTGCACCGGGTAGTCCAGCAGGCGGTCAAGGTAGAGCTTTTCCCCGTGGGCGTGGAGGACGTGGAACTCGCCCTTGCCCTGGACGGCGCGGAGCAGCTCCAGGTCGAAGGGGCGCATGAAACGCTCGTACTGCTCCCGCGTCACGAATTCGGCCGAGGCGGGAACCGACAGGAAGATGCCGGCCGCCCCCCGCTCCAGCGCCCCGACTGCGTAGCGGATCAGCGTCTGGTTGACGGCGCCGAGTGCCCCCTCCACCGCCCCAGGTTCGCGCTGCATCAGGGGCTCCATGGCATCCTTGGCCAAATTGCGTCGCAGCGTGTTCCAGGCATTGAACATGGTGTCCACGAAGAGGGCCTTGCCCTTGAGCGCCATGGCGATTCGCTCGAGGGCCTGCCACTGATTTGCCATGGGGGTCCGCGCCGGGTCCAGGGCCGCCAGCCGCTTGAGGTCCGCCGCGGTGGCAACCGCCTCCATGCCGGACGGCATCGGGTAGTCGTAGTCGTTCATGACTTTGAGGAGGTCCAGGTCATAGTGGGTGAAGAAGTCCAGGTGCACCTGGGCCGCGAGGTCCGGAGACGCGTGCTGGTTCCCGAAATGGTACCAGATGGTGAAGGGGGGATGGTCCACCGGCTGCCCCGCCAGGGTCGCGCGTACCCGCTCAATCTTGTCCATGATCATTCTCCAATCCGGATCAGGGGAGGTGAGGGGGTGAGGGGGTGATCTGGAGATGGGGAGAGGGGGAGCATTTTACGCGCCTCGGTTCGAGATGACCCAATCTTCTGGATGAGTCATCATCACTATGAGCTTGCCGATTACTTGATCGTACTTCCTCTTCAACTCTTCCCCAATCTCACTTGACAGATAACCGCAACGAACGGCAAAGCTACACCATACCTGCGTCTCCGCAGCTTCCGTTTCTGCGTCACTGAGATTACTCACGAACGAAGCTGCATACCGGCGCTTTCGCCACGCTTCAGCAACGTTTGTGCAAACGGACCGCGAAGCGCGACGGATCTGATCGGTCAGCGAATACAACTCCTCCCGCGGAAAGCCCTTCGAAAGCAGGAAGATCTGCATCGCAAGCTCGAAGGCAAGTTGATAGACCTCAAGCTCCTCGTGGTTACTGATCCGCTTCGTTCGCATCACCCGTCCCCCGCTCTCCCCCTCTCCCCCTCCCCCCCTCCCCGCTCGCCCTACCCAAGCCGCTCCCGCACTTTCTCCCACGAATGGGTGATCAGGAAGCTCTCCGGCATGTCCGCGATCATCCGTTCGAGCTTGGGCATGGGAATCGCGAACGACAGGACATCCTTGGGGACGCAGGGTCGCGCCGAGACATCGAACATGCCGAGGACGGCGCGCGGGCGCGGCTTGGTCCGCTCCAGGTAGGGATATTGCACGATCGAGCCGCAGCCCGCGGCAAAGGGGGCGAAGACGCCGTTCGGATCCGTCTCGTCAAAATTGGTCAGGGTGAAGAGGCCGGAGAGGACATCGGGTCTGGCGAAGAAGATCGCCACCGCCGGTTCGTCCCGCTCGTCGAGATGGTCCCAGCGCTTGAAGACGATGAACTTGGCGGGCGCGGTGAAGGTGGGCGACTGCGCGACGAAGGCCCGCACCAACTCCGGCGATTTCTTGTACCGCTCCCCATCGACTTTCCCGGGAATCCCGCAGGAGAGGAAGTAATCGAAGGTGGGGGAGATCGTCTGCGTGAAGCCGAAGTAGCGCTTGCCCCCCCAGCAGCCCACCGAGTCGAGGTCGAAACGGAGCGGCTTGCCGTGCCGGACCTCGGCCAGGTCTCCGACCACGCAGCGGTGGCCCGTGGCGGCAGCCGCCGCCGTCGCCGTATCCTCCCGGTCGGTGTAGTAGAAGGTAATGGGAAGCTCGGCTTCACCGAAATACTGCCGCCAGCGCGTGTTGAACCGATCCCTGAGATTCAGATCCACGACCCTCCACCTCCTCACCTGGTTTTTGCGCTGGCGCACAAAAACCATCCTTGAAACACATCAGGGAACCTCTGGGGGATAGGCCGGAAGTGAACACCGACCATCCCGGAAGGAGGTCACCCCGAGGGTTACAAGTGATGGGACACGACTCGAATCGCCCGGGGTTGCCCCCCATCACGCGTCCCCTTGATGGGACTGATCGGAAGCCCCGTGGAAGAAATTCTTTTGCCCAACCAGTTTGGTTTTTGCGCGCCCAGCGCGCAAAAACCAGGTTATCCCTTGCGGGCGGGGGTATACCCCGCCCCTACCAAACCGCCGTCCGCGGTCATGTCGTATGAGCAGCTTGTAGGAAGAACGGGTGCTGTGCGAAAGGCCCATCCAAGTTTCTTCTTCGTGTCCTTCGCGCTCTGCGAAGAAAATCCCCCCTCACCCTGCCCTCCGCCGGGTACCCGCCGCAGGGGGGTGGGGGGGATCTTCATCAGGCGTGAGTGGGCAAACTGCCCATGACCACTTCGTGGTGAATTATGCGGGGCAATCGCGGCGCCCGCTACTTGAACTGGGAGCAGGCCAATTCTTTTGATGTCAGGAATTCCAGCAGCGCTGGAATTCCTTCCTGGGTTTTCCGGATGCCCCGCCGGATGGCCGGGACGATTTCCGAGGGCTCCATCACGCGCTCCCCGTAGCCCCCGAAGGCCCTGGCCATGTCCGCGTACTTGCCGGAGATGTCGGTGCTCCGGTACTTCTCCGTGGCCACTTTCATCACCGGCAGCTCCATCGCCATGCTGAAATTGTTCAACAGGATGGACAAGATCGGAATCCGCTCGCGGACCGCAGTCTCGAAATCCATGCCGGTCATGCCGATGGCGGCGTCCCCCCAGACGTTGATGCAGAGCTTTTCCGGGTGGGCCAGCTTGGCCCCCATGGCCAGCCCCAGGCCGTACCCGAGCTGGGTCGTCTTCCCCCAGCCGATGTAGGTCAGGGGCGCGACCGTCCTCCAGAAGGGGGAGAGCTGGTCCCGCGGACTGCCCGCGTCGTGGGTGATAATGGTGTTGGCCACGTCCACCGTATGCATGAGGTCCCAGATGACACGGTACGGGCAGAGCGGGATTTCTTCCGAGGTGAGCTTGGGCCGCCACTGGGCCATCCACTCCCTTTCAACCTTGCGGACCTCGACGGCCACCGCCTCCGCCCGCCCCCGCGGCTTCCCCTTCAGGCGATCGCGGATTTCGGGCAGGAGTGCCTCCAGGGTGAGGCCCGCGTCCCCCACCAAGGCATGCGTGGCAACGACGTTCTTGTTCAGGTCCGCCGGGTCCAGCGTGGCATGGAGGATCGCCTTCCCCCTCGGCATGGGCGTAGCAAAATTGCTGCTGGTGAAGCTGCAGCCGATGCCGAAGATGAGGTCGGCATGCTGGAGGAAATGGAAGACGGTCCTGGGTATCGATCGGCCCCCTGAACCTGCGGAAAGGGGGTGCGTCTCGGGAAAGGCGCTTTTCCCCTGCAGGCTGGTGATGACGGGGGCTTCGAGAAGTTCGGCTAGCTCCTTCAGCGCATCCCAGGCCCGGGCGTAATGGATGCCCTGTCCGGCATAGATCACCGGCCGCTCCGCGGCAACCAATGCCTCGGCCGCTCGAGGGATGGTGTGAGGATCCGGGGCCGTCCGGGCGTGAAGCGCAGGCTGGTAGCCGAGCGGCTCGGGTACCTCCTCCGGGAAAACGTCCACCGGGATCTCCACCACCACGGGCCGGGGGCGGCCGTTCCGCGCCTGGGTGAAGGCGCGCCGCAGGACGTCCGGCGTGGCGTCGGCGCAGTTCAACTGCTCGATCCACTTCACGATGTGCTGGTAGTTCAGGTAGGCGCTGAAGAAGGGAGGGTAATTGTTCAGTCGCCGGCCGTACCCCGCCGCAAGCACGATGATGGGAACCGACTCGCTGTAGGCCTGGGCGATCCCGCCGAAGGCATTCTCGGCGCCCGGTCCGTGCTGCAGGGCGAAGACGCCGATCCGCCGCCCCGAGGACTGCCGGCTCACCGCGTCCGCCATGTGCAGGCCCACCCGTTCCTGCCGGACGACGATCGTGCGAATGTCGGCCGCGGCGGCGGCCTCGATGACGGGATTGACCGGATAACCGATGAGGAACTCGACCCCCTCCCGCTTCAGGATCTCCGCCACGGCCGCGGCGACCTTCATGAGCGCCTCCTCCTCCGCGAAGCTGCGGGTTGTCCCCTCCCATCGCGAGACTATCGAATACCGGGAGGAGGTGTCAAGGCGCTCGTGGGGGCGAGCGAAACGGCAGCCGCCTCCGGCGCGACAGGCGGGGAGTCGAAGGGAAGAAACCGACCGAGGAGGGCCAACTCGTGGAAGAACTGCCGGACGGCGGCCAACTGTTCGTTGCGGGTCTCGAGCTGCATCATGCCGTGGCGGAAAGCGGCAGAATGGGCGAGCCCCCTGGTGTACCAGGCAATATGCTTCCGGGCCATCCGGACGCCCACCGGATCCCCGTAAAAGTCGTACAGATCGAGCAGGTGACGATCCAGGACCTGGGCGATCTCGGCCACCTCCGGCGTAGGCAAGTGGGTGCCCGTGGCCAGGAAGTGCTCGATCTCGCGGAAGATCCAGGGGCGGCCCTGCGCCGCCCGGCCGATCATCAGGCCGTCTGCCTGGGTGCGCACCTTGACGGCCCTGGCCTTCTCCGGCGTGGTGATGTCCCCGTTGGCAATGATCGGGATGCGGACCGCCGCCTTCACCTCGGCCATGGTGTCGTATTCGGCCTCACCCCGGAAGGCGCACGTCCGCGTCCGGCCGTGGATGGTCAGCGCCTGTACCCCGGACGCCTCGGCCATCCTGGCGACTCGCAAGGCGTTGCGATGGGCGGGGTCCCAGCCGGTTCGAATCTTCAACGTCACCGGCACCCCCGCCGCGCCGACAACCGCCTCCAGAATCCGCGCCACCAGCGGCTCATCCCGGAGCAGGGCCGATCCCGCCAGGGCGTTGCAGACCTTCTGGGCGGGACAGCCCATGTTGATGTCGATGATCTGCGCGCCGGCCGCCACGTTGTAGCGTGCCGCCTCTGCCATCAATGCCGGATCGGCCCCGGCGATCTGAACGGCGATCGGCTCGACCTCTCCCTGGTGGTCGGCCCGACGGCGCGTCTTGGCCGAGCCGTAAAGGAGGGAGTTGCTGGTGACCATCTCCGAGACGGCCATACCGGCGCCAAAGGCCTTGCAGAGCTGGCGGAAGGGCCGGTCGGTCACGCCCGCCATGGGCGCGACGATCAGATCGTTCTTCAGCCGGTACGGTCCGATCTGCATCTCTTCCGTTCGCCTCTTTCACCACGGAAGCACGGGGGCCGCGGGGCGATAGACCTGGCTGAAGGCCATTACTGTTGACCTGGCGCGTCAGCCGGATGAAATCCCCCCTCGCCCCCCTTTGTTAAAGGGGGGTTGGGCGGATTTGTTCGCATCTGCCGGTCCGCTGGACTCCGGACTCCTTCGGAGAGGCGGACCCCCCCGTGTCCCACGTCTATGTAAGCAGCATTGGGCTTAGGGCCGATGGCACGTGGCGTATGGCAGAGACGGAACCATGGCCTAGCCATAAGCCATACGCTATATGCCGCCCGTCCCCGATAATTCGTTGGACATTTCCTGCCGGGCCTGATTGTATTGCAGCGCCGGGACGGCCGGATCGACCCCCGGGCCCTTCCCCAGACGGTCGGCGAAGGCCCCGCCTGGGCCGTCGTGGACGGTCGCCGGGGCATGCCGACGGTCATTGCCTTCCGCGCCATGGCACTCGCCATGCGGAAAGCCAAGGCCGCGGGCATTGCCTATGGCGGCGTGCGCGGGAGCAACCACTTCGGCGCCGCCGGCTACTACGCGGTCATGGCTCTCAAGGAGGACATGATCGGGATGGCCATGACCAACACCGATCCCTGGATGACGCTCCCCGGAGGGTGCGGCCCTATCCTGGGGACGAACCCCATCGCCTTCGTCGCCATCGACGTTCCCGCCATGATGCCCGTGCAGACCTCAGGGAGCGCATGGACGGCATGATCCGCGAGATCAAGAGCGCCCCCCGCTCCAAGAGCGCCGATCGCATCTTCCTGCCGGGGGAAATGGAATGGCAGCGGCAGGAGGCGGCCGGCCGGGACGGCCTGCGCCTTCCCGATCACGTGCTGGTCAATCTTTTCGGCCTCGGCGAGGATACGGGTCTGGTGCGGGAACTGGAGGCCATCTTCCTGGACGAGCTTTCGCTGCGTGTCCCAGGGCTCGAAGACATTCGTGCTGCCGAGAATTGTCCCTTCGTGGGAGGCTCTCCGTACCAAGAACGCGCCTTTCCCTGGGCAGACCGGAGAGGAAAGAGGGGTTTGACCGGGGCGACCGATCCTGATCATCCTGTAAGTCCTGTCCCGTCCTCCCGTCCCTGCGCGCGGGGCGGCGAAGCTGGCGGCCGCCGGCGATGGCCGGGACGATGGACACTTCGTCCCCGTCCTTGAGACCGGTGTCCGCCCCCTGAAGAAAGCGGATGTCCTCATCGTTCAGATAGATGTTGATGAACCGCCGGAACGAACCGTCGCTCTCGCAGAGCCGCTCCTTCAGGCCCGTGTGCTCCTTCTCCAGCCCATCCACGAGATCCCGAACGTTCGCGGCCTCGATCCGGAGGTCCCCCTTCCCGCCCGTCAATGCCCGTAGCGGAGTCGGAATTCGAACGGTAACTGCCATGCGATCTCCCCTCCTTCGTCGTGGTCAGGTGGGCACTGGCCGCCGCCCGCCAGGGGCGGAGGCGCACCCGCATCGATTGCACGCTACGCCGCCTTGCCGTCCACCAGGCTCGGGCCGGCGCCGTTGGATTGGGTCAAGATCTCATCGAACGATCGCAGCGTCGGCTGGATGTGGATCGGGGGTCGCAGGGCCGCCGCCACCGCCTCCTGAGTCTTGAGGCCGTTCCCGGTGATGCAGGCGACCGTCACCTCGTCCCGCCCGATCGCGCCCTGCTGGACCAGCTTCCGGGTCGCCGCCAGCGTGACCCCGCCGGCCGTCTCGGCGAATATTCCCTCGGTCGCTGCCAAGAGCTTCATGGCATCCACAATCTCCTCGTCGGTCGCCTCTTCCCCCATCCCCCCGCTCTGCTTGACCGTCTTGAAGGCGTAGTACCCGTCGGCCGGGTTGCCGATGGCCAGCGACTTGGCAATCCCCGTGGGCTGCTTGACCGGCCGAATGAGGTCGGTATTCGCCCTGACCGCGGTCACGATGGGGGCGCAGCCCGCCGCCTGTGCCACGTGCATCCGCGTCGGCACGCCCGGAATCAGGCGCAGGCCGTGAAACTCGCGCAGGCCCTTCCAGATCTTGGTGATCAAGGACCCCCCCGCCGCCGGCACCACCACGTGATCCGGAGCACGCCACCCCAACTGTTCGGCGATCTCGTAGCCGAAGGTTTTGGACCCCTCGGCGTAGAACGGTCGCAGATTGATGTTGGCGAAGCCCCACCCGTGCTTGTCGGCAATCTCGCTGCACAGGCGGTTGACCTCGTCGTAGGTCCCGCGGACCGCCACCACATTCGCCGCGTAGATCGAAGTCCCCAGCACCTTCCCCCGCTCCAGGTCCGCGGGAATGAAGATGAAGCTCGTCAGCCCTCCTTCCGCGGCGTGGGCGGCCACCGAGTTGGCCAGGTTGCCGGTGGAGGCGCAGGCGACAACCGGGAAACCGAATTCCAGGGCCTTGTTCACCGCCACGGCCACCACCCGGTCCTTGAAGGAGAGCGTCGGGTGGTTGACGGTGTCGTTCTTGAGGTAGAGGCGGCGGAGGCCGAGGGCCTTGCCCAAATTGCGCGCCTCCACCAGGGGGGTGAGGCCGCAATAGCGCCCCACCACGATCTCGCCGTCTACGGGCAGCAACGCCCGATAGCGCCACATGGTGGCCGGCCCAGCCTCGATGCTCTGCCGAGTCACCCTGGCCCCGATGGCGGCGTAGTCGTAGTCGACCTCCAAGGGCCCAAAGCAGAACTCGCAGACATGCACGGGACGGATGGGATAGGCCCGGGCGCATTCTCGACACTTCAACCCCTTGATGTCGCTCATCGACTCGCGTTCCCCCTCACTCGATCGGCAGCGGTTTGACTTTCACCCCCAGGCCCGTCAAGTACTCGATCCCCTGTCTGAGAGACTCTTCATCCCCGCTGAGGTCGAGGATCGCCTCGCCGGATCGCTCCGTGACTCGTGCCTTGCGGAGGTTGGGAATCAGGTGGTGTCTCGTGGCGACGGAATAGATGATCGGCTCCCGCACCAGCTCTGCCGGGAACAGCAAGCGCACCCGCAACGTCGCCACCATGACCCTCCCGGAAAACGCGAGACCCCTTCTCACCGTTTCATGAGAAGGGGCATCCGGACAGCGTCCATCGCCGCCCTCTCATCTCTCCCCGCTCAGGCGGGGCAGGAGTTGGCACCCCGCCGGCGCGGGGTTGCCGTGGCTTCGTCGGGCCAGTCCCTCAGCCACTCTGGATGAGTCAGCGAAGTGGGCGGATTTAAGCAGGATCCGTGGGGTGTGTCAAGAGAAAACCTCCGCAGCGTCGTTCGGCATGTCGCGGTCATCCCGCTACGATGTCTTGCTCGATGGGCGCCACGATCACGCCCCGCCCCTCGAGCCACCGGACGGCCGCTTCCAACTGGTCGTCTCCGCCCTCCAGCTCCAGCATGACCCAGCCGAAGCCGCCTTCCAGGTCGGCCTGGCGGATGTTGAACACCAGCCCGAACTCCTGACTCATATTCCAGAGGGCCGGCTCGTCGGCGAGCTGCCCCTGGAACGTGAGGTGCACGCGTCGTCTACTCATGGCGCCTCCATTCCGAAATTCCCAATGACCAATTTGCCAATGACCAATCCCGATCCTTTCAGAACTTCCGTAGAGATTGGTCAGGCGCCATTGGCACGCGGTCATGGAACTTGCTTCGCCGCCGCGATCAGCGAGCCTTCGCGCCTGCCAGGAATACCTCCAGGCGGTGGCGCACGGCTCGGTCGTGGATGTGCGCGGCCGCCTCGGCCAGCGGGCGGCAATGGCCCTCGGTGGCCAGAAACGCTCGCCCCGCCCCTTCCGGGAGTTGCGCCCGCACGGATTCGATGATGCGATGGGCCAGGGCATCCAGCTCCGAGGACTCCAGCCGGATGGCCAGCTCCACCGCGCGGTCCAGCGCGGTTACCTCGCGCGCCTCCGCCTCGCAGTGCTCCACCGCCTCGACCAGCGTCCACAGCCGCGAGCCAACCTCCCCGGCTTCCGCCTGGGACGAAACCAGCTCGCGAACCATCGTGAGGATGCCCGCGTGACCGTGCTCATCGAGGGCCATTTCCCACCAGCAGCGGGCCACTGCCGGGTCGTCGCGAAACGTCCGGAAGAAGTGAGTGTACACGCGGGCCACCCGCTCTTCCAGGGCAATCATCAGACTCAGAGCCTCTTGGGTCTTCACCACCCCCCCCGGATCGCGTCTCCAACGACGCGACCCAAACAGGATAGCCCAACTCTGCCGCGAGGATCCAGCCGCCTAGCCCGGCCCGATACCCTCTGGCACAGGGACCGGAACAGGGTGATCGGCAAACTCGCGGCGGAGCGGATCCCAGGCGAACAGGGCGGCCGCCACGGCCCGCCCCTGACGAACCGAGACAACCAGGTATTCGACCCCCGGCCACCAGGGCTCGCGACCGCCTGCGAGCGCCAGCTCCCGGTCCATGGCGGAAAAATAGGCGTCCGCGTCAGGATGGGAATGATAGAAGATGACGATCTCCCGGCCGGACTCCTCGATCTCCCTCAGGAGCCGACACTCGGCAACCGGGTCCACGAGAAAGGCAGTCCGGGCGTCCCGCACGCTCCCGTCGGGGCCTCGCGGTCCGGCACGGTTGGCGATGTTCGGCAGCGCCCGGATCTCGTAGGTATCGGATTCCCCGCGTCGACCGATGACCGCGCCACACACTTCCTCCGGGTAGCCAGCCTCCGCCTCCCGAACAATCCGACCGAGATGATCCGGGGAAAGCCCTTTCACTCTCGCTCCCGTCACGGCTTCGCCCCGCGCAGCCCGGACTATTCCCGAATCCTTCGTGATTCGGGAACAGTCCGGGCTTAATGATCTAGAATCATTCCCGCCTGCGGCGGGATGCCCAATGCCGCTGGGCACACCAAGTTATTCGTCCGCTGAGATGGGTGAGCTGCCGATAGGCAATAACGACACCGCTTCGGGCCTTGGTCGCATCCCACTTGGTGTTTTGTTAAGCCCGCAGTATTCGCGAGGCGTGTTCGCGAATAATGCGGGCTAGCTCAGGCGCACCTCCTTCGGCACGCCGCAGAATTCGTGGTAATCGATGAGGTCGGTAATCGTCGGGCTGTCGCCGCACACCGGGCAGGTCGGATCGCGGCGAATCTTCACCTGGCGAAACTCCATGCCCAGGGCGTCGAAAAAGAGCAGGCGCCCCGCCAGGGAATCGCCGAGCCCCAGGAGCAGTTTGATCGTCTCGATACCCTGGATCGAGGCCACCACGCCGCACAGCACCCCCAAGACCCCGGCCTCCGCACAACTGGGCACCAGCCCGGGCGGCGGCGGCTTTGGGTAGAGGCAGCGATAGCACCCCTTCCCCGGGAGATAGACCGTGGCCTGTCCTTCGAACTTGAAGATGCTGCCGTCCACCAGGGGCTTTCGCATGAAGACGCAGGCATCATTGGCCAGGTAGCGAGTGGGGAAATTGTCGGAGCCGTTGACGATGACATCGTAGGGCGCGAAGACTTCGCGCACGTTCTCGGACGAGAGCGCGAGCTTGTGGGGGATCACCTTCACGTCCGGATTGATTTCCCGGATGGTGTCGACCGCCGATTCCACCTTCGGGCGGCCCACGTCCCGGACGTGGTGTAAGATCTGCCGCTGGAGATTGCTGAGATCCACCGCGTCAAAATCGACGACCCCCAGGGTTCCCACCCCCGCCGCCGCCAGGTACAGCGCCGCCGGCGAGCCCAGCCCCCCTGCCCCGATCAACAGGACTCGGCTGTTGAGAAGCTTCCGCTGCCCCCGGCCGCCCACCTCGGGCAGGAGAATATGCCGGCTGTAGCGTCGGATTTGCTCCTCGGAAAACGTCGGAGCCGTCCCCCGTGTCCCCTGACCGCCGCCGCTCGAGCTCATGCCGTTCCTCCACGGGGAGTGGCCCCGCTGAAGCTGCCTTGGGGCGCCCTCTCCGGACCGTCAGATCATGCATCCGCCCCCCTCTGCCCTCTCGGGGAGCTTCCGTGTCTTGGCATTCGTTACCGAATCTGTCACCTTTTAGCACGCTGACATCCCACCGTCAAGCCGCAGATGGACTTGAACGCCGGGTCATCTTCCGGGACGGGATGGGCGGTGCAGTGTTCGGGACCCTGCTCGCCGCCACCGCCGCTCGGGGCCCACACCCCTCTCGCGCCTCCGGGCGGCGGTCGGCAACTCCTCTCCTCTCCCCGCCGGATTCCCACCCCGCCCGAGTCATTCGTTGCAAAGATTCTCCACGGGGGATATAGTGCTCCCAGGCGTCGATAACCCTGTCAAGGAGGAGAGCAATGATCTCAGCCAAGGCTCGGTTGACCCGCCGGGACAAGATGCTGCACCAGGTCTCCTCGCTCCGCGACACCAAGCCTCCTTCCGATCCTGCCATCTGCACGCGCTGCAACGCCATCTGGCACAAAGGCAACTGGTCCTTGGATCCCGCCGTCCGGCGTGCCACCCTGCGTTGGCAGTCCCCGGTCAAGGCCCTCTGCCCAGCCTGCCGGCAGATCCGCGAGGACAACCCTGCGGGCATCCTGTACCTTGCCGGCAGTTACTTCTGGCAGAACCGCAGCCAGATCCTGCAATGCATCCAGAATTCCGAGCGCAACGCCCTGCAGAAGAACCCGCTCGAGCGGATCATCCATACGGACTGGGGCCCCAAGGAGACCTTCCTCATCGAAACGACCTCCGAGAAGCTGGCGCGGCGCCTCGGCCGCGCGGTGCACCGCGCGCACCACGGGCACCTGGAAATCCGCTTCTCGGACGACGACCATCTCGTCCGGGTATACTGGCACCGCAACCTGGAGGAATCGTCCACCCATGCCTGACGAGGCTCCGATCCTCAGCCCACAACAGAGGGCCGCGCTCCTCGCCCTGGCGCGTCGCGCCATCCGGGAGCGGGTGCGCGGTGTGGTGAGCGTCTCGGCGCTCCCGACCGACTCGGCGCTTCAACAGCCCGGCGCCGCCTTCGTTACCCTGACGCGGGATGGCGCCCTCCGCGGGTGCATCGGCTTCGTGCGCGCAGTCCAGAGCCTGGCCGAAACCGTCCGACACTGCGCCGTCGCCGCCGCCACGGCCGATCCTCGCTTCCCACCCGTCAGCGGCTCCGAGCTGCCGCATCTCCACCTGGAGATTTCCGTGCTCTCGCCCCTCCGACGGATCGACAGCGTGGCCGGGATCCAGATCGGCCGCCATGGCCTCTATATCAGTCAGGGCAGCCGCCACGGCCTGTTGCTGCCCCAGGTCGCCACCGAGTATGGGTGGGATCGCGACACCTTTCTCTCCCACGCCTGCCTGAAGGCAGGACTGCCCGGCGATGCCTGGCGGCGGGGCGCCGACATCCAGGTTTTCACGGTGGACCATTTCAGCGATGGGCGCCCCCTCGAGGAGACGGCTCCGGCTGCCAGTGACCAGTTGCCACTGAAGCCATGACCTGGTTTTTGCGCTGACGCGCAAAAACCAAAACTGAAAAGCACCAGGGGACCCCTTTGGTTTTGGCGCGGCCAACGTGCGAAAAGCAGGAAAGCCCTTGCCGCCGCCGCGGCCTTTTTGGTAGCATGCGCCCGATGATTTCAGGGGGGTCCGGGATCACCCGGCTTGGGCGGGCCGCACGATCTCCCGCCGTGGTCCGCGGTTCGATCTGCAGATTCTAGCTCTCTGTGCGGTCATTGCACCTGTCAGTCGTGTTCGCCTGCCTGTGAGTCGCGGTGAACTGTGTGGATTCAACCGGGAGGCTGCGAGCATCCTATGACCCGAATCCGCCGTGCCCTGCTGAGCGTCTCGGACAAGACCGGCCTGGTCGAATTCGCCGCGGGGCTCTCCGCCCGCCAGGTCGAGCTGGTCTCCACGGGCGGGACCGCCGCGGTCTTGCGGTCGGCCAACCTGCCGGTGATGGATGTGGCCAGCGTCACCGGTTTTCCCGAGATGCTGGACGGCCGCGTCAAGACGCTGCACCCATGCATCCACGGCGGCCTGCTGGCGCTCCGCGGGAATCCGGAGCATGAACGGGAGCTGGCCACGCACGGCATTCGGCCCATCGATCTGGTGGCGGTCAACCTGTACCCCTTCGCCGCCGCGATCGCGAAGGCCGGCATTTCTCTGCCGGAGGCGGTCGAGCAGATCGACATCGGCGGCCCGGCGCTGCTTCGATCCGCCGCCAAGAACTTCGAGGCGGTGGCCGTCGTGGTCCATCCGGCGGATTACGGACCGCTGCTCGACGAGCTCTCCGCCAGGGACGGCTCGCTCTCGCGAACGACCCGATTCGCCCTGGCGCGCAAGGCCTTCAGCCACACGGCCTATTACGACGGCCTGATCGCGGCGTTTATGGAGCGGGTCGAACTGGAAGCGTCAGGGGCGGGCTCACCCCCGACCCTGGCCCTGCCGGCCTTTCCCGACACCCTCTTCCTTCGCCTGGAAAAGCTCCAGGAGCTGCGCTACGGGGAGAACCCCCATCAGCGAGCCGCCCTCTATCGCGACCTGCAAGATTCGTCCGGCCTGGCATCTGCCCGGCAGTTGCACGGGAAGGAGCTGTCGTACAACAATCTCCTGGATCTCCACGCGGCCTGGGAACTGGTAAAGGAGTTCGCCGAACCGACGCTCGCCATCATCAAGCACACCAATCCCTGCGGGGTAGCCACGGCCGACACGCTGCTGGAGGCCTTTCAGCAGGCACGCGCCACGGACCCGGTCTCGGCTTTCGGGGGCATCCTCGCCTCCAACCGGACGCTGGATGCGCCGACGGCCGAAGCCATCGCCGCCACGTTCGTCGAGGCCATCATCGCCCCGGCCTACGCTCCCGAGGCCCTGGATGTGCTCCGGGGAAAGAAGAATCTGCGGCTGCTGGAGCTTCCCCCGGCCTCCCTCGGCCAGCCGGCAGACCGTGCCTACGAGATCCGGCGCGTCAGCGGAGGGTTCCTGCTGCAGGAACCCGACCGGCTCGACCTCCGGCCGGCCGATCTCTGGGTGGTGACGCGCCGTTCGCCTTCCCCGCAGGAAGAGCGGGGGCTCCGCTTCGCCTGGCGAGTGGCGAAGCACGTGAAATCCAATGCCATCGTCCTGGCGACCGAGCGTGCCACGGTGGGCGTCGGCGCCGGCCAGATGAGCCGGGTGGACGCGGCCCGGCTGGCGCGGCAGAAGGCGCAGGGGCCCCCGCGCGACATGGTGCTCGCCTCCGATGCCTTTTTCCCCTTTCGGGACGGCGTCGACGTGGCGGCCGAAGCGGGGGTCACCGCCATCATTCAACCCGGCGGATCGGTGCGGGATGCCGAGGTGATCGCGGCCGCCGACGAGCACGGGATGGCCATGCTCTTCACGGGGGTTCGGCACTTCCGGCACTGAGGGAGGGGGGGGGGAACGAGGCGCTGGCCGGCCGCTGTCGCCGATCGCTGTCGGATATCGGAAGCGGGAGACGGAGCCTACCGAAATGCGGATCCTGGTGGTGGGGAGCGGGGGACGAGAGCACGCCCTGGTCTGGAAGCTGAAACAGAGCCCGCTGGCGCGGCAGCTCTTCGCGGCACCCGGCAACGCCGGCATCGCTCAACTGGCGGAGTGCGTCGCCATCGGTCCGTCGGAGGTCCGCCGCCTGGCAGACTTCGCGACCCAGAAGCAGATCGACCTCACCGTGGTGGGTCCGGAGCTGCCGCTCACCCTGGGCATCGTGGACGAGTTCGAGGCGCGCGGCCTGCGGATTTTCGGCACGAGCCGGCGCGCGGCGATTCTGGAGGGCAGCAAGATCTTCGCCAAGCACCTCATGCGCAAGTACAAGATCCCCACCGGCTTCTTCCAGACCTTCGATCGCCTGGAGGAGGCACACCGGTACATCCACGACGTGGGCGCCCCCGTCGTGGTCAAGGCAGACGGCTTGGCCGCCGGGAAGGGTGTGGTGGTCTGCCGCACCGTGCCGGAAGCGCTGGACGCCGCCACCAGGATGATGGAGCAGCAGGTCTTCGGCGACGCCGGCAGCCGCGTGGTCATCGAGGAATACCTGACCGGTGAGGAGGCATCCTTCCTGGCCTTCAGCGACGGGGAGACGGTCATCCCCATGGCCTCCAGCCAGGACCACAAGCCGGTGTTCGACGGGGACCAGGGTCCCAACACGGGCGGCATGGGGGCGTACTCCCCCGCACCCGTCATCAGCGACGAGATCCATCGGGCGGTCATGGAGCGGATCATGATCCCGACGGTGCGCGCCATGACCGCGGAGGACCGGCCCTTCCGGGGTATCCTGTACGCCGGCCTCATGATCAAGGATGGGACGCCCAAGGTCTTGGAATTCAACGTCCGGTTTGGAGACCCCGAAGCCCAGCCGCTCCTCATGCGCATGGACGGCGATCTGCTCCCGGTCCTGGAGGCGGTGACTGAGGGGCAGTTGCGCGAGGTGACCGTCCGCTGGCATTCCCATCCGGCGGTCTGCGTGGTCATGACGGCGGGCGGCTATCCGGGCGCCTATGACAGCGGCCACCCGATCCGGGGTCTTGAGGAGGCGGAGGCCATCGAAGGGGTCGTGGTCTTTCACGCCGGAACGGCCAGGTCCGGCGACACCTTCGTGGCCAAGGGAGGCCGTGTGCTGGGGGTGACCGCTCGCGACCAGACGATCGCCGCCGCCATCGACCGCGCCTACCGTGCCGTCCGTTGCATCCGCTGGGAGGGAGTCCACTACCGGCGCGACATCGGTCGCAAGGCCCTGGAGCGGTGGGCGCGCGGCGCGTAGCGGGGTGCTGAAGAACCCTCCGTTCACCCTTCGACGGGCTCACCCTTCGACGGGCTCAGGGTGAGCGAAGGGTCGCATGAAATCTCGGAGGTATTTCCGCTCATGCTGAGCTTGTCGAAGCATGAGCTTGTCGAAGCATGAGCTTGTCGAAGCATGAGCTTGTCGAAGCACGGACATCTCTAAGCTTCAGGAACCTGTTCGGCGACCCAAGCAAGGAGGACCCATGCCGCCGAAGGTCAAAGCCCGGGAGCCCCTCGTGGGCATTCTCATGGGCAGCGATTCTGATCTCCCGACCATGCAGGAAGCCGCCGAGGCCCTGGACGCCTTTGGCGTCCCTTACGAGATGCATGTCGCCTCCGCGCATCGCACCCCGGAGTGGGTCCAGCGCTACGCGCGCGATGCCGAGCGCCGCGGCCTTCGCGTTCTCGTGGCGGGCGCCGGCGGCGCCGCGCATCTCGCCGGGGTCCTGGCCGCGCACGTCACCCTGCCGGTCATCGGCATTCCCATGGAGAATGGCTCCCTGAACGGCCTGGACGCGCTCCTCTCGACCGTGCAGATGCCCGGCGGGATCCCGGTCGCCACGGTGGCCATCGGCCGGGCCGGCGCCCGGAATGCCGGCTTGCTGGCCGTCCAGATCCTCTCCCTCTCGAGCCCTGGGCTGCAGCGAAAACTGCGGGCACACCGGGCGCGCATGGCAGCCGATGTCCTCGCCAGGGACCGCCGGCTCCAGGCGGCGCGCTCGAGATGAGCGGCGTGCGCAAGAGCAGAGCCTCCCGGCCGACCCCCCCCCGCCGGCAGGCGCGGGTCGTGCGCGTGCTGCCGGGGAGCCCTGCCCGGTGATGACCCCAGGCGTCGGCACCCTCCTCCTCCTGCTCGGCCTTGGCCTGCTCCACCTCTGGATGATCGGCAGCGGCCTCTGGCCCCTCTCCGCCGATGAGGCGCACTACTGGGAATGGTCCCGCAACCTCGATTGGAGCTACTACAGCAAGGGGCCCCTGGTGGCCTACCTCATCGCCGGCAGCACCTGGCTCGGCGGGCAGACCGCCTTCTGGATCCGGCTTCCCGCCGTCCTGCTGGGGACCGCCCTGGCGGGACTGGCGGCGATACAAGCCTCCGAGACGTTCCGGAACGCGCGGGCCGGCTTTCTCACCGTCGCCGTCCTGGGCGTGATCCCGCTCTTTGCCGCCGGCTCTTTGCTCATGACCATTGACCCGCCTTTCGTCTTCTGCTGGGGGCTGGCCGGATTCTGCCTGTGGCGCGTCGCGGCGCGCCGGCGAGCCGGGGGCTGGTACGGGGCCGGCATCGCCTTCGGCGTAGGGCTCCTCAGCAAGTACACCATGCTGATGCTTCTGCCGTGCGTCCTCTTCTGGCTCGTCGGCTCTCCCCGGCTGCGGCCGTGGCTGCGACGGCGCGAGCCCTACGAGGCCCTCGCTCTCGGGTTCCTCATCTTCAGCCCGGTCATCGTCTGGAACGCGCGCCACGGCTGGCTCTCCGGCCGCCACGTCCTGGTCCAGGCCGGCGTCGCCGCCGGCCATCCATGGCCATCCCTGTTGAGCGCCCTGGAGTTTCTCGGTTCCCAGATCGGCCTCGTCTCCCCGCTCCTGTTCTTCCTCATGCTTTCCGCGCTGGTCTGGGCCGGTCGGGAGGGCCTGCGCCAGGGGCGCGACGAGCTCTGGCTCCTGGCCTGCCTGTCCCTGCCCGTCCTCCTCTTCTTCCAAGCCTGGAGCCTCCTGAGCAAAGTTCAGGGCAACTGGGCCGCCCACGCCTACGTGCCGTCGGCCATAGCGCTGGCAGGGTGGGCGCAGAGCTGGCAGGATTGGGGAGCGGACTGGCAGCGCACGCGGCGCTTGAAGCTGTGCCTGCAAGCTTCTATAATCCTGCCCGCGGCTGTCCTGGCGGCCTTCTTCGTCCTGGACGTGGGCGCCTTGGGCCTGCGCATCCCGGAACGGCTGGATCTCGTGAGCAAGCGGCTGCGCGGCTGGCCAGAGCTTGGCGAAGCGGTGGGATCGGTCATGCGCACGCTGCCGCGGACCCCCTTCCTGATGAGCGACCGCTACCAGATCGCCAGCCAACTGGCCTTCTATGCGCCCGGGCAGCCGCGCGTGTACAACGTGAACCTCGGCCGTCGCATGAACCAATATGACCTCTGGGGCGGCTGGGAGGCCCTCCGCGGACGGGACGGCCTCTTCGTCACCTTCGGCCGGATCGATCCGCCGCCGGAGCTGCGGCAAGCATTCGACCGGGTGGAGCGGCTCCGCGTGGTGCCGATCGTCGACAGGGGCAAGCCCCTGCGCGACTTTTCCATCATCCTGGGGGAGGGCTTTCGGGGGTTTCCCCCCCACCCCTTCGCCGGGCATTGAGGCAGGCCTGTGAGCGAGCGCCTCCCGATCCTGTCCCTGGTGGTTCCCGTGTACAACGAGGCGGAGAACATCCCCCTCCTCGCCGGCGAGATCCGCCGGGCCCTCGATCCTCAGGGGATCTCCTACGAGGTCATTGCCGTCGACGACGGCTCCACCGACGGCTCCTGGAAGGCGCTCGAGGCCGAGCGCGCCGCTGACCCCCGCTGGACCCTGGTCGGGCTGCGCCGGAACTTCGGCCAGACCGCGGCTATATCGGCGGGTTTCGATCACGCTCGGGGGGAGGTGGTGGTGACCCTGGATGCGGATCTACAGAACGATCCCGCCGACATCCCGCGCCTGCTCGCCCTGACCGGGGAATACGACGTGGTCAGCGGCTGGCGGCGGAACCGCCGGGACCCCTTCCTGAGCCGACGCCTCCCCTCTCTGCTGGCGAACTGGCTCATCTCGAAAGTCACCGGGATCCGTCTCCACGATTACGGCTGCACCCTCAAGGCCTACCGACGGGAGGTGGTCGAACACCTGCGCCTGTACGGCGACCTTCACCGCTTCATCCCCGCCATGGCGAGCTGGATAGGCATTACCCTCACCGAGGTGGAGACGCACCACCGCCCCCGTCGCTTCGGGCGATCGAAGTACGGCATCGGCCGCACGGCCCGGGTGATCCTCGATCTCATCACGGTGAAGTTCTTGCTGAGCTTCGCCAGCAAGCCCATCCAGGTCTTCGGCCTGCTGGGACTCGGCGCGACGGCCGCGGGGCTATTCATCGGCCTGTACCTGACCATTCTCAAGCTGGGCTTTGGCGCCCAGATCGGCGGCCGCCCGCTCCTCTTCCTCGGCATCCTCCTCATCGTCGTGGGGGTCCAGTTCATCGTCATGGGTCTGCTGGGCGAGATGCTGGTCCGCATTTATCACGAGACGCAGCGGAAACCCATCTACCTGGTCAAGCGGGTCGTCGGACCCATGCGAGAGCTCTGATGGCGCCGGGTCAGGCCAGCCCGAGGCGCGCACGGCTCTTCCTGCTGGGCAAGGTGGGGGTGAGTGCCGGCCTCCTCGGCCTGCTCTTCTGGCGCGTCGACCGGGCCGCCTTCCTCAACACCATCCGGGCCATGCCCCTCCACGTTTTCCTGGGCTGTTTCCTCCTCTACCTGCTGGGGTACCTCCTGAGCACCGTTCGCTGGCAGCGCCTCCTGGCCGCCGAGAACATCCGCATCCCCCTGTGGCGCCTCACCCTGCTCTACTTCGAGGGGGCGTTCTTCAATCTCTTCCTCCCCACCCTCATCGGTGGGGACATCGTCCGCGGCTATGCCATCTACAGGCTCACGGGAGGCCACAACGCCTCTCTGGCGTCCATCCTGATCGACCGACTCTCCGGCTTTGCCGCCCTCATGCTGATCGCCCTGCTCTCCCTGTCTGTGGCCGTGACCCGGATACCGCACGCCCCCGTGGCGCTCATGATCTTGGGAGTGGCCGCCGCCTTCGGCCTCCTCATGGCCATCCTGCTCAACGATCGCATGAAAGATTGGGCCGGGAGCCTCTTCCGCCTCGTCGGCCTGGCCCGCTTCCAGGCGAGGCTGCAGGGACTGGTCGAGGCCATCCATCGCTACCGGAGCCACCGGCGCGCCCTCGCGCAGGCCCTCCTGCTGTCCGCGGTTCTCCAGGCCCTCATCATCGTCGCCTATTACTTCGTGGGCAGAGGCCTGAAGGTCGGGGTCCCCCTCGCCTATTTCTTCGTCTTCGTGCCGCTGATCACGGTCGTGGCGATGCTGCCGGTTTCCGTGGCGGGTCTCGGCGTGCGCGAGGGAGGCGCGGTCTACTTCTTCGCCCTGGTCGGGGTGGATGCCGCGACCAGCCTTAGCATGGCGCTGGTCTGGTTCGCCCTGACCGTTCTCACCAGCAGCTTGGGCGCCCTGGCCATTCTCGCCAACGCCCACTACGCCAAGCGCTCGGGGGACTGAGCGACCATGCCGGATCTCGTCGCCTGGCTGGACACGGCCGATCTGTGGTGGTTCCTCCTCATCAATCGGGGCGGGCAGAACGGCATCCTGGACCTCGTGATGCCGCTCCTCAGCGAGAAGCGCTACGCCCTGATCCCGGGCACGGCCCTGATCCTCCTGATCGGCTGGCGCGGCGGGCGGCGCGCCTGGGCCTGGCTGGCCGCCGCCGGCCTCGCCTTGGCGCTCTGCGACGGCCTGGCGAACATCCTGAAGCACGTCTTCCAACGGATTCGCCCCTGCCACGTTGTGGCCGGCGTCCACCTCCTGAGCGGATGTACTCAGTCCTTCGCCCTGCCATCCAACCACGCCGGCAACATGGCAGCCCTGGCCACCGTAGCGTGGCTGGGCTCTCCGCGTCGGGGATGGCTGGTCGCCTGCATCGCCGGCCTGGTCGGGTATTCGCGGATCTACCTGGGAGTTCACTATCCGGCCGATGTGATGGCCGGCTTCGTCCTCGGGGCCTGTGGCGCATGGCTTGTCGTGCAAGGCGCCGGCAGGCTCCTGCCCCAATACTTCGGAAGCCCCACGAACCCTCCTCGCCTGGGGGCCTTGCCCACCTCGACCTCCGATCCCCCTCCGTCGGCCGGTCCTCCTGCATGATTCCCTGCGCAGGGATTCCGGCCTCGCCAAATATCCAATGTGGGATATCGGGTTGAATCAAGTAGCCACAACATCTTGTTGCTGGTTTCGGCCCGAGCCTGGCTCGGCGGCCCTTCGCCGGGGCGGCCAGAGCCTCCCTCCGACGCCTGGCGCCTCGTCGAGGCCGGCTCGCCCTTACGCCGGGTCGGCCGCCACAGAACGGCGGCCTCCGGGCCGGCGACGGGCTCGCCCGCGGGCGCCTGGCGCTCCGGGAGCCCCTGGCCGCCCCTCGACACCACAATCCGTGATGGCCACTGGAGTCAACCCGATACCCCACTATATCCAATTCGCATGAAGACAGATGCGCAAGAACCGGTCGACGCGCCAAGGTTCTCTTATAGACTTCATGGATCGGTAGACAGTTGGGCATAAACTACGAATGAATAACTTATTATGTATGCTGTAACTACTTAAAAAATAAAGCCCAGGAATTTATTGAAGATGCCTGGGCTCGGCGCCATCCGGCGAGGGGCGTCACTCCTTCGGTGGATATTTCTGATAATACTTGGCCGCCTCGCTGGAAGGATCCTGCTTCTGCGTCTCCCACTTCTCGCGCGTGGGGGCCTTGGGAAGCTCGCCCCCCCCTTTGAACGGTTCGGCGTTCTTGGCGATGAAGTCCCTCCACTGCTCGGGGACATCGCTCTCCTCGAATATCGCCGCCACCGGACACTCGGGCACGCACGCGCCGCAGTCGATGCATTCCTCCGGGTGAATATACAGCATGTCTTCACCTTCGTAGAAGCACTCGACCGGACAGACATCCACGCAGGCGTGGTCTTTCGTTCCGATGCACGGCTCCGCTACGACATACGTCATCGTGGCCTCCTTGTGGTTATGGGTCATCGGTAGGCGTGGCCCTGCAGACGGAACGCCGGGCCCGCCACCCGGTAACGATCCACTATAGAAAGATATTACGCGCTCGCCATGGGATCGTCAACGTGGATCGGCCGACCCGAGAGGGGGAATCCCGGCGTCGCGGCAGTCACATCAGCGCACGACGAGTCCGGCATAGGCCACGACCTGATCGAACGTGCGCGTCACCTCACCCGAATCCGTGTAGACCACCAGCTCGGCGCGGGTGGCCCCCAAAGCCTTCGCGGCGATCAGCATGGCCGTGGTGGGATGAAAACCGCACATGCTGATCTTTTCTTCCCGGACCACGCGGTGCAGTTCCGCCGGCTCGAGGGCCAAAATCGCCTCCAGCGCCATCCGGTCCTTGCGGGATGCCTCGGCCCGGGAGATGTAATGACTCATGTCGGTGCTGGCCACCAGGAGGACTCGCTTCGAGGCGGCCATGATCGCCCTGGCCACCGCCTGCCCCACCTCCTGGCAGAGGGAAAAATCCTGCCCGAGCAGACAGATGGGCACGAACTGGAACGGCCGGTCGAAGTATTGGAGGAATGGGAGCTGGACCTCGATGGAGTGCTCGCGCAGGTGGCCGAGCGGATCGTCCTGGATCCCGGCTCCGCTCGCCAGGATTGCCCTGGCCAGATCCGTATCCAACGGCACCTCACCCAGCGGGGTCTCCCAGCGCCCCGCGGTCATGAGGGCGGCCCGGGCGCCCAGTCCGCTGTGGTTGGGGCCGAGAATCACGACGCTGTCAGGGAATTCCACCTTCGCATAGGCCGCTGCCGCCACGCGGCCCGAATAGACAAATCCCGCGTGCGGGACCACCACGCCGACGGCCCGCTCGGGCTGAGCCACCTTCGGCCAGAGCGCCTCGACCTGAAATCGCAGGCGATCCCGCACCCCCGGATAGAAGCTCCCGGCCACCGCCGGCCTGCGTACCATCGTGGTCATGGGGCTCTCCCTCCTGCCATCCACTTGCTCCAGTCGGCCGGCCGGACGAGCCGCCGGCGCCCGGCCAGAACGCGGCGCACGACGTCCAGGAGCGCCCCGGGCTCGACGGGGACCGAGAGGAACTCGTCGGCACCCAAGGCGAGGGCCCGGTCGGCCTGTCCTCCGTCGCTCAGGACCACAAGGCGGGGGCGCCGCGTGGTTTGTCCCGCCCGCAGGCGCTTGGGGGTCGCCCAGTCCTCCCCTCCCCCTGCCCGCACATCCAGGATCACCAGGTCGGGGCCGGCAGAAGTCACACGTTCCAGCGCCTCGGCGCCCGTCCCCGATTCGACCACTACGTACCCCGCCTCCCGCAGGCGGCTTCCGCAGACACCCCGGAGGCCAGCATCCTCCGTGGCCAGGACCAGCGTGAGCGTCGGCCCGGCCGGCAAGGCGGGCAGCCGAACGCGGAAGCAGGCGCCCCGCCCGAGACCGTCGCTTTCCGCCCAGACACGGCCTCCGTGCAAGGTCACCAGCGTCCGAACAACGGTCAGGCCGATGCCCGCCCCGCCGCCAGTCGCCAGGCTGGCGCGCTCCACTTGCGTGAAGCCGAAGAAGATCCGTTCCAGATCCTCCGCAGCAATACCCACCCCGTTGTCTTCCACGAAAAGCTCGACCCCATGCTCCCGCGTGAACAGCGGAGCCGTTTCCCCTCCGGGGGTCACCCGGTCCGGCCCCTCCGCCGGCCAGGAGGCCTGGCGACCACCCAGGAAAATGACCCCTCCCGCCGAGCTGAACTTGATGGCATTTCCGATCAGGTTCGAGAGGATCTGAACGAGCTTGCCGCGATCCGCCACCAATTCCAATCCCGGGTCGAGCCGGATATCCAGCCGGAGCTCTTTCTGGGCCGCCTGCACAGAGTACAGCTCCAGGACATCGCGGACAATGGCAGCCAGCGGGATTCGCTCCAGCCGGAGGCGCTGTCGTCCCGACTCCGCCAGCGAGAGGTCCAGGAGGTCCTCCACCAGTCCCAGGAGGTGGTTCCCCGCGGTATAGACACGATCCACGAACCGGCTCTGCTTGGCCGAGAGCCCCCCGCCGATCTGCTGGCGCAAGAGCTGCGCGTACCCGAGGATGAAGTTGAGGGGCGTGCGCAATTCGTGCGACATCCGGGCGACGAATTCGGCCTTGACCTTCAGCGCCTCTTCCAGGCGCCGTGTTCTTTCCTGGACCCGCCGCTCCAGCTCATCCATGTGATGGCGGATGGCTTCGTGGAGACGGACGTGCTCGATGGCCATGGCCGCTTCATCGGCGAAGGCAGTGAGATATGAGAGCTCTTCCTGGGTGTATACCCTGGGCGTGGTGGTATTGAACGACAGGACGCCCAGACCTTCGTCCTGGAGTTTGATGGGAAGGCCCAGGTAGGTCACGATCCCCAAGGCACGGTCCTGCGCCGCATAGGCGTTGCGCGGATCGTTCGGCGCGTCGTCACAGTAGAGGGGCTCGCCCGTCAGGGCCACCAGGCCGGAGTGCCCGCTGCCCAGCGGGAGCCGATCCTCGATCGACCTCGCCGTGCCCTTCAACGCCCCCACGGACAGGACGCCAGAGCCTCGATCCACCAGCATGACCTTGACGTGGGAGCACCCCGAGATCTCCGCGGCTTCCTCCACGATTCGGTTCAGGATGGCGGCCAGCTCCGTCTCCGCCATCAGGGACCGACCGGCGCGAAGCAGCGCTTTGAGTTCCGCCTCGCGGCGCCCGGCCAGCGCAGCCAGTCGGGCGTTTTCGAGGGCGATGGCCGTCTGGTCGGCGAACACCGAGAGACGGTCGATCTCGTCGGCACTATAGGAACGTGGAGCCGGCGCGCTGAGCGCAAGTACGCCCAGCAGGCGATCCCCCATGCGGACCGGCAGGCCCAGATAGGAGACGAGTCCTTCCCGCTGCGGAAGATGGGGGAGCCGCAGCGGGCTGTCCTCGCGACAATCCGGGACCGCCAGCGGCTCGCGGGTGGCCGCCACCCGGCCGGTGAGACCTTCCCCCACCCGAACGGGACCGCGGAGGCGGGAGTCGGATGGCGTCCCGACCCCCAGCCGGACGCTGAGGGACTGCGTCCCCTCGTCCAGGAGGTAGAGGTGCACGCCCGCCGCTCCGGAGAGTGCCGCTGTCGCCTGGACAAGGGTCTGGAGGATCTCCTCCAGCCCCCCCGAAGACACCAGGGCCTTCGTGGCCGCCAACAGGAAACGGAGGCACGACTCCTGGGGTTGCCCGTGGGGTTCCATGGCACCTCTGCCCGCTTGACCGGCTCGAATCTCTCACGTTGCCCGGGGACTGTCAACAGCCGCGAAGATTGCCGGCAGAGCCATGACGCGCCGGAAAACATCTGCTTTCCCTCCATTCCTTAGCATGTTAATAAATCGCAGGCCTGATCGGAACTTTTTCGAGCGGAAGCCGGTTGGAAAAGCAGAGATGGGACAACGCAGCCAGTTTTCCGTATCGGCTCTCGATTGGTTCCTACTGGCGTGGCTTCTGGTCGCGGAGGTTCTCTTCGTGCTGATGGCGCCTCCCGCATGGGCGGCGAGTCCGGCCGATCTCGTGGCTCGCGGACAGTATGTCTTCGCCGCGGCGGGGGGCTGCGGCTGCCATACCGAGCCCGGGAAGGTCGCCACCGCGCCGAATGCCGGCGGGCGGCGCATCGACGCCCCCTTCGGAACGGTTTACTCCCCCAACATCACGCCCGACCGAACGACGGGGATCGGGACGTGGACCGACGAGCAGATCATCGCGGCCATCCGGCTCGGTCGGCGCCCGAACGGGGAGCGCATCATTCCGGTTCATCCCTTCATGACCTTCAACGGCATGGCCGCGGAGGACCTCCGCGCGCTGGTCGCCTACCTGCGGACACTCCCTCCCATCAAGAAGGCCAATCTGCCCAAGCGCATCACGGTTCCCCTCTTCGAAAGCGTGTTTCTGCCCGCCTGGCTGGCCGCCTTCGCCCCCCAGGAGAATCCGCCGCCCAGCGCTCCGACCTCGGGTCTGGCGCGCGGCGAATACCTCGTCCGGGCCGTCGGCCACTGCGGCGAGTGCCATACCCCGCGCGGGATCACGCAGGCCGTGGACAACTCGCGCTTTCTGGCCGGTAATCCCAACGGCCCCGAGAACTCCGCCGTGCCCAATATCACACCGGACAAGGATACCGGCCTCACCTGGTCCGAGGAGGAGATCGCATATTACCTGGGCACCGGCAATACCCCCTCCGGCGACGTGGCCGGCAGCCTGATGGCCGAGGTGATCCAGGGAACAACAGTCGGGTACAAGGATCTGACCGAGGCCGATCGCCTGGCCATCGCCCGGTATCTCAAGACTGTTCCTCCGATTCGAAACAAGGTCAGCAAAAAGGCAGGATAATCTCCAACTCGGCATTCCGCACAGCCCATACCGGGTCTGTGCTCACCAGGAAGGAGGCGCCCCTATGGACCGACGTGTGGTGTTTCCCAGGATTCTCATCGTCTGTGGTCTTGTATTGGTCGGGACGGCAGGGTGCGCGACCATGCAAGGGGGGATGGTCTCCCAGGATCCGGTGGCCGACCGGCAGCGCTTGATGCGGCTGAACGGCGCAAGCTGGGCCGACATCCAGGCCAAGGTGAAGGCGGGCAATATCGATGGGGTTGCCGTGAACGCCGAGACGATCGCGATCAACGCCATGCACATCCCCGCCCTCTTCCCCGAGGGCTCCCTTACGCCAAAGTCGAACGCCAAGCCGGAGATCTGGCAGAAGTGGGACGACTTCACGAAGGCTGCCAAGAATTTCGAGACCCTCGCCGCCAACCTGCGCGACAGGTCGCGTGCCAAGGACAAGGCCGGCGTGGAAGCGGCCGTGAAGGAGTTCGGCGCCAAGGCTTGCGGCACCTGCCACACCCCGTTCCGCGTGCCCCCGCCGCCCCCGCCGAAGAAGTAGCCGCACGCCATTCAGGGCAAACCGATACGGGGCCCTCGGCCCCCACCAGCACGACCCGGCGATCGAAAGATCGCCGGGTCGTGGCTGGTTTTTGCGCTGCCGCACAAAAACCAAAACTGAAAGGCATCAGGAAGCCTCGGTGGGATTGGGCGGGAGTAATCAACGACCACCCCAGAAGGAGGTCCCCGCGAGGGTTACCCACGATGGAACACGACCCGAATCGCAGGGGCCACCTCCCACCATGGGTTGCCTTGATGAGACCTGTCGGAAGCCCAGTGCAGAAAATTCGTTGCTCCACCAAGTTTGGTTTTTGCGCGAGCAGCGCGCAAAAACCAGGGGAGGGGTCTATCCCCTCCCGCCGAGTTGCAGGTCACCGCCTTGCGCGCGGGGGTAATCCGCGCCATGCGCCATGCGCCATGCGCACTGCCGATTCATCGCCTCGCGGGCGGGGGTAAACCCCGCCGCTACCCTGATCGCTGGTCAATTCCACCTGCGGCGTGACCACAAGGGTTCCTGCTAAGCCCGCGTTATTCGCGGGCAGTTTTCGCGAATAACGCGGGCTAGGGAATCCAGTCGGCGATGAAGACGTTGATCTCCCGGGGGCCAGAGGCATTCCGCGTGGAGCAGAAGACCAGCTTCGTGCCGTCCTTGCTGATCATGGGGAAGCTGGCGAATTCCTCCGCGTAGGTGACTCGCTCGAGGCCCGTCCCGTCCAGGTGGACCAGGTACAGCGCGAAGCTGCGGCGGGTCGGGTCATGGAGATTCGAGGAGAAGATGATCCGCGTGGAGTCGGGAAGCATGAACGGAGCGAAGTTGGCGGCGCCGTTGCCGAGGACGCGTCGCTGCTCGCCACCGTCGGCGGCGGCCATGACGTAGAGATCCATCACGGCGGGGCGGACCTGGTGGCGCGCCAGGTCCGCCCGGTATGCTTCCCGGGCCTCCGTGGTCTCGGGATAGTAGGACCGGTAGACGATGGAGCGCCCATCCCAGGAGAAAAAGGGGCCGCCGTCGTAGCCCGGGCGATCGGTCAGGCGCCTGACGTTCCCGCCGCCGGCATCCATCAGAAAAAGATCGAGGTCTCCGTCTCGTGCCGAGCAGAAGACGATGCTCCGCCCGTCGGCGGAAATGGCGGCCTCCGCGTCGTAGCCGGGAGACTGGGTGAGGCGGCGAAGGTTGCGCCCATCGAGATCTGCGCTGACGATGTCGTAACTCGGGTAGGCGGGCCACACGTACCCGCGGCTCCGATCCGGCGCCGGCGGGCACGCGGCATCCTCGAACTGGGTTGTGGAGTACAGGATGCGCGGCTGGTCGGGGTAGAAGTAGGCGCAGGTGGTCCGGCCCCGTCCTGTCGAGACCAGCCGCACCTGGCCGCCGTCCGTGTTCATGGTGAAGATCTGGTCGCAGCCGAACGGCGGGCGGGTGGACTGGAAGACGAGGCGCGTCCCCGTGGGATCGAAGTACGCCTCCGCGTTGAGGCCGCCGAACGTGAGCTGGCGGATGGCCCCCAGGTGCCGCTCGCGCGGATCCCGGAGCGGCGTCTGAGCGTGCGCGAGGCGCGCGGCGCCGATCCGCTCCCAGAGCGCCCACCCCGCGCCGGTCAATCCCAGCCTGAGAATGGCCCGTCGATCCAGCGTCCAGCGCAGCATGGTCTCACCTCCGCTCTTCGAGCGTGGCCCGCGCGCCGTGCGCGGCGCCGTCGCGGAGATACATGACCTCCACCACCTCACCCGCCCGCCGGCTCCGGAGGGCGAAGGCGAAGTCCTCCAGATTCCGGACGACCATTCCCGCGAACTTGACGATGACGTCCCCGGCCTTGAGCCCGGCCTTCTCCGCGGGGCTCCCCGGCGTCACGGCGCCCAGCCGCGCGCCCGCCACCGACGACTCGGAAAAGTCGGGCACCGAGCCGAAATAGGCTCCGTATCCGCCGCGGGCGCGCTCCCGCGCGGAACCGGCGCGGCCCCCGTCGGCCCTGACGAAGGTGAGCCGGGTTTCCTGATCGGCCAGCCGCCCGGCGATCCGGTAGGCGGCCACCGCCACCAGGCGCAACCCCTCGGCGTTGATCTTCTCCCATGTGTCGGAGGGCCGATGGTAATTCCCGTGCGGCCCGGTGAAGAAGAACAGGACCGGTCGGTCCCGCGCGAAGAACGGCGTCTGGTCGGATGGCCCGATCGCATTGCCCGACAGGCGTAACTCCAGCCCCAGGTCGGCCCCGATGGCGGCGACGAGCGGACGGAACTCGCGCGCCGTGTCCACGCCCATGATGTGGAGCCGGTTGCCCCGCATTCGCCCCACCCCGTCGAAGTTCAGCATGGCCAGGGTGCGATCCAGCGGGATCGGGGGGGACTTCACGTACCGGGTCGAGCCCAGCAGCCCCAGCTCCTCGGCGCCGAAGGCGGCGAAGACCAGGGTCCGTCGCGCGCCGCCCGCCCCGGCGAAGCCGCGCGCCAGCGCCAACACCGCGGCGGAGCCCGAGGCGTTGTCGTCCGCACCGGCATGGATCTCCCCGATCCGATCCGGCGCCAGGGAGGACTCGTTCCCGATCCCCAGATGATCGTAATGGGCGCCGAGGACGACGGCCTCCTCTCGCAAGCGCGGATCACGCCCGGGAAGGATCCCGATGACGTTCGCGGTGCGCCCGCGCTCCGCCACCAAGCTCACCTCCAGCTCGGCCGTGGCCCCCGGCAGAGCCCGCGACCGCGGCTCGAGCCGCGCGTCGATCTCCTGCTGCAGCTCCGCCGGGGTCGTGCCGCTCCCAGCGAACAGCGCCGCCGCGACCCGCCGCGACGCGTGGACCGCCACGAGGCCCCACTCCGCCGTTCCGCTCCCGGACAGCGGCGTGAGGCGCTCGGGTTCGTCGCGATGGTTCGGCTCGTGGGTCACGACGATGATGGCCCTGGCGCCGTGCTCGCGGGCGTTGATCACCTTGTGGCGCAGCTCCGTATAGTGAAACGCCTCCGGCTTCCGGAACGGGCTCGATTCGTCCCGCTCCCGGGGCGCGTGCGTCAGGACGAGGACGATCTTTCTCGCCACGTCGAGCCGGGCGTAATCGTCGTAGTCGAGGTCGGGAGCCGTGATGCCGTAGCCGGCGAAGACCACCTCCCCCTCCGCGCGGCCGGAGGCGGAGAAGCGGAATGGCACGAACGCGTGGCCCACCGCGTGCTCCACGCGCTCTTCGCCGCGGCGGAGGCGAAGCCGGTTCGGCTCGCCGAGGCGCACTCCCGTGACGACCTCGAACCACTGGAAGTAGCCGTCCTCGCCTCCCGGCTGAAGGCCGGCCTCGCGGAAGCGCCGGGCGATGTGGCGCGCCGCCCGATCCGCCCCCGGAGTCCCCGCGGCCCGCCCGGCCATCTCGGGCGCCGTCAGCCCCTTGACCTCGTTGAGGAGCCACGTCGCGTCGAGGCCGGCCTCGCCCCGCTGTTCGGCGAGCGGGGCGCACGCGGTCAGTCCGGCGATGACGCAGAGACAGAGGGCGCGGATCGCGTCCAACCTGTGCGGCCGACGGCGCATCGCCCAACAACCCATTGCTCATCCCCTGGTTTTTGCGCTAGGCGCAAAAACCAAAACTGAAAGGCATCAGGGAGCCCCTGTGGGATTCGCCGGGAGTCATCAACGACCATCCCAGCAACCGGGGCCATGGCGCCTCTCTTGGATTCTTAGGTCGGCAACGGCCGAGACGCAAGCCAAAATCCACCCCGCGAATGGGTCGGATCCGGTCGCCTGCGCCTCCGCATCGACCGCCGGCTGCCGCTGGCCGACGCCGCCGAGGCGCACCGCCTCTTGGAGTGACGACAAACGGCCGGAAAGCTCCTCCTGCTCCCGGGAATTTCTGACTCCAAAGCTGAACCGCCCAGGCGGCGGGCGACCTCAGGTTTGCGCTTCGCCGCAACACCGTTCACACGACATCGGACAATGGCACGAGCGTCCGACCAAATCCCCCCGTCCCCCCCTTTGCCAAAGGGGGGCAAGGGGAGATTTCGCGCGCCTGGCGTCGGCATTTCCCGGCCGAATTCGGGCGCAAGCTGGTCACCGCTCCCCCGCGCCCGCCGGCAGCGGCAGGGAAGGCTGTACGGAGGGCGGGCCCGTCGGCCCGGGCGCGGAAAGGCCCCTGGCGGGTTCGTCCGGAAGTGACTCCCCGCGAAGGACGTACTCCAGGATCCCCCCGGGATCGTCGGGCGCGGCCAGGTCGCCCGTCCGATAGTCGACGCGGATCGGCAGGACTCCCTCGGGTATCGGGAGGGTGACCGGACTCTCCTCCCGGAGGGCTCGGCGCATGAAATCGGCCCAGATGGGCGCGGCCAGGCGCCCGGCGCTCTCGTGAGAGCCCAACGGGCGGGGCTGGTCGGCCCCAATCCAGAGGCCGGTCAAGAGCCGGGGGGTGAAACCGACGAGCCAGAGATCGGTGGACTCCTGGCTCGTCCCGGTCTTGGCCGCCACGTCCCAGCCGGGCAGGCGCGCGCGTCGTGCCGTCCCCCGCTCGACCACTCCCCTCAGAACGCTCTGCAGAATGAAGGCGACCTCTTCCCGCAGGACCGGCTCACCGGTATGCCCTGCCGATTCCAGGATCTCCCCGTGAGAAGCGACGACCTGCCGGATGCCGACGGGCCTCTGCGCCATGCCCCGATTGGCGAACATGGTGTACGCGGCGGCCAACTCCAGGAGCGACACCTCCGAGACCCCCAGGGCCAAGGCGTACTCGCGGCGCAGCTCCGAGCGAATGCCCGCCCGGCGGGCGAGGTCGATGACCGCATCCACCCCCACGGCCTCCAGCAGTCGCACGGCCGGAACGTTGATGGAGTCCTCCAGGGCCCGCCGGAGTGTCACGGAACCGCGGAACTGCCGATCGTAGTTCTCGGGGCGCCACTCCACCAGGCGGCCGTTCCGGGGGATGGTGTAGCTCACCGGGTAGTCCCCGATCAGCCGGGTCGGGGCGTAGCCCCGCTCGAAGGCGGCGGCGTACACGAACGGCTTGAAGGCCGAGCCGGGCTGCCGCTTGGCCTGCACGGCGCGGTTGAACTGGCTGTGACCGTAGTCCAGGCCGCCCACCATGGCCCGGATCTCCCCCGTCGTCGGATCCAGGGCCACCAGCGCCGCCTCCAGCCATCGCGGCTCCCCGGCCGGGATCTTCCGCTTCCCCGCCAGGGTGTTCTCGATGGCCTTCACGCCGGTCCGCAGCGCTTCGGTGGCCTGCCGCTGGATCTCCAGGTCCAGGGTCGTATAGATGCGCAGTCCGCCCTTGGCCGTCAGCACGCGGCCGTAGCGGGCCTCCAGCTCGCTTCGCAGATAATCCACGAAGTGCGGCGCCACTCCCCGGGCCCTGAAGAGCGGCTTGAGGGCCACCGGCTGCTGTTTGGCCGCCTTGGCTTGCGCCTCGCCAAGATGCCCCTCGGTCCGCATCCGGCCCAGGACGTAATCCCGCCGGGCTCTCGCCTTCTTCATGTCCACCAGCGGCGAGGAGGTCGTGGGGGCCTTGACCAGCCCCGCCAGGAGGGCGGCCTCCGCCACGCTGAGCTGCCCCACCGACTTGCTGAAGTAGGTGCGCGCGGCGGCCTCGATGCCGTAGGCCCCGCTCCCAAAGTAGATGGCGTTGAGATACATCTCCAGGATCTTGTCCTTGCTGAAATGCTTCTCGATCTCCCGCGCGAGCGTAAACTCCTTGACCTTGCGGCTGAAGGTGCGGTCCGGGGAGAGGAAGAGGCTCTTGGCAAGCTGCTGGGTGATGGTGCTGCCCCCCTCCTTCACCCGAGCCGAGGTGAGGTTGCGGATGGCCGCGCGGGCCATGCCCTTCAGGCTGATCCCGCCGTGCTGGTAGAACTGCGCGTCCTCGGCGTCGAGCATGGCTTCCCGGACGGACCTCGGAATCCGGTCCAGGGGGACGAAGATACGGTACTCCGGGGCCAGCGAGGCGAACGGCTCCCCCTTCTGCGAGTAGAGGAGACTCGGCTCCCCGGGCTGGAAGATCTCCAGGCGATCCAGGGACGGCAGATCCTTGTCGGGATCGGCCAGCGCCCCCCCGCAGGGGGGCGGGTACGCGATCAGGAGCAGCATCCCCAGCCCGACGAGACGACCGAGACCGAACCTTCTGGGGCACATCATGGCTGTATCATACCGTCATCCCGGCCGCCGAACCAAGAGCCAGGGCTCCGATTCGGCTGCCGCAGGCCTTCTCCCTGTGGTAAAATGCGCCGCTTGGCTCGGGACCAACCTTTTAGAGGAGGGCTGCCATGTCCACGGCGCTCTTTGAAACCCACTTCCCCGACCTGACGCTCAAGGCGCGCGGCAAGGTTCGCGACATCTACGATCTGGGGGACGCCCTCCTCATTGTCGCCTCCGATCGGATCTCCGCCTTCGACGTGGTGATGCGCGACCCCATCCCCGACAAGGGCAAGATCCTCACGCAGATCTCCGCGTTCTGGTTCAGCCAGATCGGCGACTTGGCGCCGCACCATCTGAAGAGCGCCGAGGTCGAGGAGTTCCCTGCCGCCTGCCGGCCGTATGCCGACATCCTCCGCGACCGGGCCATGCTGGTTCGAAAAGCCGCCGTGGTTCCCTTCGAGTGCGTCGTCCGGGGCTACCTGAGCGGCTCGGGCTGGAAGGAGTACCGGGAATCCGGCCAGGTGTGCGGCATTCGCCTCCCGGCCGGCCTCGTCGAGTCGGATCGCCTGCCGGAGCCCATCTTCACCCCGGCCACCAAGGAGGCCGTCGGCACGCACGACGTGAATGTTTCTTTCCAGCAGATGGCAAGCCGCCTGGGGGTCGAACTGGCCGAACGATTGCGGGCCGCGAGCCTGGCCGTCTACTGCCGCGCCCGCGACATTGCCGAAGCTCGCGGGATCATCCTGGCCGACACCAAATTCGAGTTCGGTCTGGCGGGGGACACACTCCTCCTCGTGGACGAAGTCCTCACCCCCGACTCGTCCCGCTTCTGGCCGCAGCAGGCCTACAGACCCGGCGGACCCCAGCCCTCCTTCGACAAGCAGTTCCTCCGAGACTACCTGCTGGCCATCCGATGGTCTCAGAAGCCTCCCCCCCCGCCCCTCCCCGCCGAGATCGTGTCCAAGACCCGGGCCAAGTACCTCGAGGCGTACCACCGGCTGCTGGAGCATCCGGCTCCCTTTGCCTGAGTCCCCACGGGTCAGGGGGAAGGAGCCGGAGGGGCGCCCCTCGACCTCTCCAGGCAGCGCCGGATCTCCTCCGGCAGCTCGACGGCGCGGCCCGCGGCCAGATCCATCCAGGCAATCACGGTGCTCCCATTGCCGACCAGATCCTCGGTCCCCGCGTGAAACACGCCGTACTCCAGGTTGAAGCTGCGCTGCCGGATCTCCCCGCAGACCACACCGACCTCCAGCGCCGCCGGGTACGCGACCTGCCGCCGGTAATGAAAGGTCTGGGACGCCACGACCGGGCCCCGACCTTCCGCCGAGAACCGGTCCATTCCCCAGCCGATCGCCTCGAAGTAACCGATCCGCGCCGACTCCAGGTACTGGAGGTACAGCGTGTTGTTCACATGGCCCAGGGCGTCCATGTCCCCCCAACGAACGCCGACGGGCCGCCAGAAGGTGAACTCCGTCCGGCACGGGAGTCTTCGATGATCGGTCATGTGTGGCGCTCCCGGGTCTCCCCAGACCTCCCGGCCCCACGCCTCTCGTCTGGCGATCGGCCGTGAGGATCGGCGGCCCGAAGGCCCCCCGGAGAGACGGGCTGGCGTTCGCCTCCCGTCTGCGGTATAACAGCCTCGGAGGAAGGCATGCGCCAGGAAGTCTCGGCCGGGGTCATTCTGTTCTACCGTGGATCGGCGCGCGAATACCTCGTGCTGGACTACGGCTCCCACTGGGATTACCCCAAGGGACACCTGAAGGCGGGAGAGACGTCTCGGAATGCCGCGCTCCGGGAACTCCAGGAGGAAACGGGCATCGCCGGGATCCGCCTGCTCCCCGGTTTCGAGGAGCGCATCCGCTACACCTATCGAAAGGCCGGCACGGCAGTATGGAAACGCGTCGTCTACTACCTGGGGGAGAGCCTCACCCGGGCGGTGGCCCTTTCCGAGGAGCATCATGACTACGCCTGGCTCGGCTACCCCGAGGCCCTGAACCGTCTGACGTACCCGAGCGCCCGGCAGCTCCTCCGCAAGGCGGAGCGCTTCCTCTCCGCCGCCCCTCGTCCGGAAACCCCTCCCGGGGATCCCCTATCCACCCTCCCCCGCTTCTAGCCGCCCGGCGATCTCTCGCGCAGCGATGACGCCCGATACCGAGGCCTGCACCAGTCCTCGACTCACCCCCGCCCCGTCCCCCACCGCGAAGAGATGCGGGATTTCCGTCTCCAGGGCCGCGCTCAGTCGCAACTGGAGCGAGTAGAACTTCACTTCCGCTCCATAAAGCAAGGTGTGCGCCGAGTTCACCCCGGGTGCCAGCCGGTCCAGTGTCTCCAGCATCTCCAGGATGTCCGCCAGGTGGCGGTAGGGAAGCACCAGGCTCAGATCCCCCGGCGTGGCGGTCTTCAGAGTCGGCTCGAGGAGGCCACGGGCCAGGCGCCCCGGGGTCGACCGCCGCCCGTGCCGCAGGTCTCCCACCCGCTGCACGAGGACCTCGCCTCCCAGCATGTTGGCGAGTCGCGCGATGGACTGGCCATAGGCAATCGGCTCCCGGAACGGCTCGGTGAAGGTCTAGCTGACCAGCAGCGCGAAATTCGTGTTGGCCGTCTGGCGATGGGCGAAGCTGTGGCCGTTGACCGTGTACAGACCCCCCAGATCCTCCCGGATGACCTCTCCGTACGGGCACATGCAGAAGGTGCGGACCATGTCCTCGAAGCGCCGGGTGTAGTAGATGATCTTGGCCTCATAGGTGACGCTGGTGATGGGCTCCATCACCGAAGCGGGCACCTCCACGCGAACCCCGATGTCCACCGGATTGATGCTGCTGTGGAGCCCCAGGCGGGCGGCTTCCCGCGCCAGCCAGGCCGATCCTTCGCGGCCGGGTGCCAGGATCACCCACTCCGCCGCGATTTCCGTACCGTCTTCGAGTCGGACGCCGGCCGCTTGGCCATCCCGTTGCAGGACCGCGCTCACCGGACTCCGACAGCGGATGCGCGTCTCCCCCTCGAGCGCATCCCGCAATCGCCCCACCACCTCTTCGCAGCCGTCGGTCCCCAGGTGGCGGTAGCGGCTGGGAATGACCTTCATATCCAGGCGGGCCGCTTCGCGCTGCAGGTGGGCCATCGCTTCGGGGTTCGACCCGTGCACGGTCTCCGGAGCGCCGAAGGCCTGGTACACCTTGTCCACGTACTCTACGAGGTCCGCCAGTTGGCCTGGGGGACAGTATCGGGCCAGGCTACCGCCGATCTCCGTGGAAAGGGCAAGTTTGCCGTCGCTGTAGGCCCCGGCGCCGCCCCAGCCGCTCAGCATAGAATGGCCGCGGCCCAGCCGCCGGCCGTCCGGAAGGTCGGGACCCTTTTCGACAATGACCACCCCCGGCACACCCGCCCGCTTCAGCTCCAGTGCCGCGAAGATCCCGGCCGGACCGGCCCCCACAATGACAACGCGGTAGCGCTCCGCCATGGACCTGGATTATCCCCGCGGGGGATGGGGCGCCCGGCCGACCCTGGCCCCGCCCTCCGCCAGGACGCGCTGATACCCTTCGCAGTCACCGTATCGCAAGCTGCACACCTCGTTAAACGTCGTGGCCGCCATGACCTTGATGCGCCGGTGACAGCCGGCGACGCAATAGCCGCCGCCCGGGTACATGGAAGCGAAATCTGCCGAGACCTGGTGCCAGCAGGGACAGAGATCAATGGCCTCTGCCGCCTTCACCTTCTCCGATGCGTGCGCCACGACCGCTCCTTTCCGCCCAAGGGCCCTGCCAGTATACGCGTCTGCCTGCGACCGGTCAAACCCGCTTCCATGGCAGAAAACTGGTCGGGTCCTTTACCCCCCCCCAAGGCGGATTCCTTACCACGGCAGCCGGATGAAATCCCCCCTCGCCCCCCTTTGACAAAGGGGGGGACGGGAGGGATTTGCTCGAATCCGCCGGAGGCGGACCGCCCGTATCCGACGCTCTGGAAACCGCATTGCCTTTCGCCCGAACTATCCCCCACGAAGACCACGAAGGATACGAAGAAGGGATTTAGCTGGGCCTTTCGCACTCCACACACTCTTCCGACAATGCCCTGAAGCGGGAGGGGATAAACCCCTCCCCTACGGAGGACCGTGTTCGGGCCAATTGTGGTTGCGTAGGGGCGGGCTTCATGCCCGCCCGCCTCCCGGTGGTGAGGGTCGGGACCGGTTCTCCGTGCCTCTCCGCTTCGTGATGTTCGTGCCTGCCTGCCGCCTGTCTGCGCCTGCCTGTCGCGTTCGCGACGCAGACAGGTGCACCGCACGGGCAGGCGTTTGGCACGGCGCAGGCAGGTCCTTCGTGGTGAGATGGCCTTTTCGTGAATAACTCAGGCTATATGTGGAGCTCGATGATGTCCCCCTCCTGAACGACGTAATCCCGCTGGACGCGCTGCCCGTCGAACTTGCTCGACCCCCAAATGCGCGCGTACTGGAGCTGCCGCGCGAAGTCCTTGTGAATGGCTCCCGCCATCTCCACCACCGTGCTGCCGCGCGGCAGGACGACGGGCGAGCTCATGGACGGCTCCTTGCCGGGAGCCTTGCAGTACACCCGCACGATGCCCAGACCGTCGTAGATGGCCCGCCGGAGCGTCTCCAGCCCCAGGGCGGTCATCGCCGAGACGCCGTAGACGGGAAAGCGCGCCGCATGGGCGGCGCGGAGTACCTCCAGCGCCGCCTCGGCGTCGGCCTCCTCCGCCTTGTTCCCGACGAGGAGCGCCGGAATGCGGACCCAGCCCGGCGCCTCAGCCGCCGTCGCGTCGCCTCCCAGGCGCAGCTTGGCTTCCTCCAGAACCGTCAGCACCTCTTCCAGATCCTCCAGGACGGCCGGATTTGCGAGATCGGCTACGACCAGGACGAGGTCGGCAGGCCGGATGAGGCTCGGAACCCACGGCTCCATGTAGGTCCGGCTCACCGCCGGAAGATCCACCAACTGAATCTGGATATTCACAAAGGGCATCATCCCGGCGATCGGCCGGCGGGTGGTGAAGGGGTATTCGCCCACCTCGGTCTGGGCATTGGTGAGGCGGCGTACCAGGGCTGACTTCCCGACATTGGTCGGACCCGCCAGGACCACCTGGCCCGCCCCTTCCCGCTCCACGGCCATGGAGAATCCGCCACGGCGGCGGCTGGCCTGCTCGGCCTCGGACCTGAGCTTGGCCAGGCGGCGCTTGAGGTCGCCCCGGATATGCTCGGTCCCCTTGTGCTTGGGGATGACCGCGAGCATCTCCTCCAGCGCCGTCAGCTTCTCCTCGGCCGTTTTGGCCGTGCGGAACCGCCGTTCCGCTTCGAGGTATTGGGGAGTGAGGTTGGCCGGCATTTGTCGTCAATCCCCCGGGCCCTTCCTCCTAGCCCGCATTATTCACGAATCCCTCGTGAATAATGCGGGCTTAACTCAAGGACCAATCCCGCCTGAGGCGGGATCATGAATGGTGCTGCCCGCATCGGGTACCCTTCCGGCAGGATGCGTGCGATGTCGAGATGCAACGACGACGCGTCCTCCGTCCCTGGTCACCAATCACATGGGTGTTTGTTAAGCCCGCAGTATTCGCGCGCCGTGTTCCCAAATAGTGCGGGCTATATGGCACCCGAACTTGGTTTACGTCACCGGAATGTTGACCCGCAGGGCTTACGCGCGGCGCGCCGCCACGGCCCGCAGGTGATACGGTTTCAAGCAGGCGTAGATGACGCCGTTCAGGGGAGTCGGCACGCCGACCCTGGCACCGTAGCGGATCACCGCCCCGGGCAGCGTCTCGACTTCGAGCCGCTTCCCCTGCTCCAGGTCGTGCGCCAAGGAGGAGCGCATGGCGGGCTGGAGGCTCCGGGCGAAGGCCAAGACGCGCTCGATGGCATCCTGCGGAAGCGGCACGCCGCTGGCTCGGGCCACCGCGACGATCTCTTCCATGACGCCCTGGTAGAGCGCCGCCGTCTCCGGACAGCCCAGGATCTCCCCCACCCCCAGCCGGGCCAGGGCGGTGACCCCGCCATGGGCGCAGATGAAGACGAACTTCTCCCAGAGATCCACCACGATCTGGCCGGAGATCGTGGCGTTGATTCCGGCCCCCGTGAGGAGCCGGAGGATCGTCTCCAGCCGGGCTGTCCTTGTGCCGTCCATCTCCCCGAACTTGATCGTCCGAGGGCCTGCCGTCTGATGGATGACGCCGGGCGCGGCGACCGTGGAGAGGATATGCGCCACGCCGCCGAGGACGGCACGGGGGCCGAAGACGGCCTCCAGTTTGGCCTCGTTGTCCACGCCGTTCTGCAGGCAGAGGACGCTGCTCGCGGGCCCCACCAGGGGGCGCATGCGCCCGGCGGCCTCTTCGGTGTCGTACCCCTTCACGGTGAAGAGGATGAGGTCGGCCTGCCCAACCGCCGCCGGATCGTCGGTCGCCCGCACGCGGACCTCGAAATCCCCCAGCGCGCTCCGGACCTTTAGCCCCATCTCCCGGATCGCCGCCAAGTGGTCCCCTCGGGCAATGAGCGTCACATCCGCGCCGGCCTTGCCCAGGAGCCCGCCGAAATACCCTCCGATTCCCCCGCTGCCCATCACCGCGATACGCATGGGTCCCCCTGGTTTTTGCGCTGAGCGCGCAAAAACCACCTCTACTCCCCCTCGAAGCGGAGTTCCCGCGTCATGAGCTGGACCACCGCCTCGCGGGGAGCTTGCCCCTCGAACAGGACCCGGTGGACGGCCCGCGAGATGGGCATCTCGACGCCCAGGCGCTCCGCCAGCCGCACGACGGACCTGCAGGTATTGACCCCCTCGGCCACGGACTTCGACCCGGCCAGGATCTCCTCCAAGCGTCGCCCCCCGGCGATTGCCATACCGAGACGACGGTTCCGCGACAGGTCCCCGGTCGCGGTGAGGATCAGGTCCCCCATGCCCGCCAGGCCGGCGAAGGTCGCGGGTTGCGCCCCCTTGGCAACGCCCAGACGGGACATCTCCGCCAGCCCGCGGGTGATGAGCGCCGCCCGCGCATTCAGTCCGAGCTCGAGACCGTCCACGATCCCGGCGGCAATGGCGATCACGTTCTTGACCGCGCCCCCCAGTTCGACCCCCAGCGGGTCCAGGCCGGCATAGACTCGGAAACTCCCCCCGCTCACCGCGCGCTGAAGCGCCCCCGCCACCGACGGATCGCGCGCCGCGGCTACCACCGCTGTCGGACGCCGGCGGGCCACCTCCTGGGCAAAACTGGGACCGGACAGGACCGCCAGGCGGGCACGGTCAAGCGGGGGGAGAACCTCCGCCAGGATCTCGGACATGGTCGCCAGCGTCTCGACCTCGATGCCCTTGGTGGCGCTCGCCACCAGCGCCTTCGAGGGAAGATGAGCGGCGGCCGCAGAAGCGATCCGACGGAACACGTGGGAAGGGACCACGAACAGGACCAGCCCGACATCCGTCAGGGCCTCCGCCAGGGAGGAAGTGGCCCGGACGGGATCCGGGATGCGAACGCCCGGGAGATAGACGCCGTTCTCGCGGCGGCACTGGATTGCCTCGGCAAGGTCGGCCTCGAAGACCCAGAGATTGACCCGCGGGTAGCGGTCCCCCAGGATGGTGGCCAGGGTCGTCCCCCACGCCCCGGCCCCCACCACGGCCACAGTCCGGGGAGCCTCCGACGCGACGGGGAGCATCATGACCAGGGGCCGCCCATGACGGGCGGCCGGCGGAGCGGATAATCCTCCAGGTTGATGGACAGGCCGAACACCTCGGGGGAGGTCGGATCCAGGCCGTATCCTTCCAGCAGGATGAGGATCAAGGCCTTGGCCATATCGTCGACTGTCGGGTCGCGAAGCAGCGCGATCAATGGCTCGATGGGATGGGGCGCGGGCCAGCGCTTGAGCGCTTGGGTGGCCAGGGCCAGCAATGTCTCGTCCTGCTGGCTGTACATGTCCAGGAGGACGGGCAAGGCGGCGGTGCCGATGGCAAGAAGGCGGTCCGCGGCGGCTTCGACCTCGCTGTCCGCCAGGTCGATCCCCCGGAGCTCTTCCAGCCATTCCCGGATCTCAGGTTCAGATTCCCCGTCTCCCACGCTTCCCCCTCTCAGTCACAAGGGCAATGGTATTTGCTCATCCGTAATTGGTCATTGATCATTGGTCATTGATTTTTGGTCATTGGCCATTGGTCATTGGTCATTGTCATTTCGTATCCGCCTCCGGCGGACCGGGCTAGACTTCTCACCCTCCGCCGTTGTACCCGATGGTGACCTTCCCCCCCTCGACGATCACGGGGACGGTCCGCTCTCCCTTGGAGTGCTGGAGCATCTGCTTCAGGCCCGCGGCGTCTTGGGTGACGTCCACATATGTCACGCTCACCTTTCGCCTGCCGTACTCCTCCCGGGCGGCAGCAGTATAGGGTCAGCCATCCTTCCCGAAGATCCGCACCTTCTCCATCATCGCCCTTTCTCCTCTGGAGTCAGGCCCCTTCGAGGGTCTCGGGTCTCGGCTCTCGACTCTCCGCTCTCGTCTACACATCCACGACGACCCGCGCCTCCCAGCCTCTCTCCGTCGGGTAGAGCGCCAGGCCATGATATGTTACCGCCTTCACGTGCCCGAGCAGGGCGTGGCGCGCGGCATCCACCGCCTCGCCTCCCGCCTCGGCCTCCAGGGCGGTATCCTCGAGGCGGCGGATTCGCCACTCCCCCATCACCAAGGCCCTGGTCTCGTAGAGGTAGAGGAGTTCGTTGAGCCACGCCACCAGGAGGGTCTCCCGATCCCCCGCCGTCGCCGAAACCGGCACCCACTCCCGGTTTTCGACCGTCCCCGCCTCCACGATCAGGCTGAAGAGGCCGCGCGCAGCCTGCCGAAACAGCTCGGGGAGGGTCTGGCCCCAGGCCCGGATCCCCTGGTCGGCGGTGACGGCGAAGAGTTCGAATCCAGCAACGGCCTGCCCGCTCATGAACGAGACTATACCACAACCGCCCCGGCGGCGGGAGGGGCGCCGAGCCGTCGCGAACTACTCGTAGCGCAAAGCTTCGATGGGGTCGAGGTACGCGGCCTTGCGGGCCGGGTAGTAGCCGAAGAAGATGCCGATGAATGCGGAGGATCCAAACGCCAAGGCGATGGAGCCGGGCGTGATCAGCGTGGACCAATTCGCCAGCATCGCAATGACCTTCGACCCCCCCACGCCCAGCAGGATTCCGAGGATTCCCCCCACCACGGCCAGGGTCACCGCCTCGATCAGAAACTGGCCGAGGATGTCCCGGCTGCGGGCCCCCACCGCCATCCGCAGGCCGATTTCCCGCGTCCTTTCGGTGACCGACACCAGCATGATGTTCATGATCCCGATGCCGCCGACCAAGAGCGAGACCGAGGCAATCGCCCCCAAGAGAATGGTCATGGTCTTGGTGCTGGCCTCCTGGGCTGCAAACATGTCCGAGAGGTTTCGCACCTGGAAGTCATCTTCCTGGTACGGCTGGAGGCGGTGCCGTTGCCGCAGGAGGGCCGTGGCCTGTTCCTCGATCTGGGGCATCGCCTCGGCGTTGGCCGCCTTGATCAGGATCAACCCCACCATGCGGGCTCCGGCCTGACTCACGCCCAGGACCCGCTTCTTGGCGGTACTGAGGGGAATGAGGGCGGTGTCATCTTGATCCTGGCCCCAGGTGGATTGCCCCTTCCGCGCCAGCACGCCGATGACGGTGAAGGGGACTTTCCGGATTCGGATGATCTGGCCGACAGCCTCGCCGTCCCCGAAGAGGCTTTCCCTCACGGTCTGCCCCAGGACCACCACCTTGGTGGCGCCGTCCATGTCCTGGTCGCCGAAAAACCTCCCCTCGGCAACCTCCCAGTCACGCACGTCCGGAAACTCCGGCGTCGTCCCGAAGACCCCGGTGGACCAGTTGAGGTTCCCAAACACCAACTGAGCCACCCCGCGCATGGTGCCGGAGACCGCCATCACCCCCGGCACCTCGGCGCCGATGGCCCGCATGTCGTCCTCGGTCAGCGTCAGTGTGGACCCGTGGCCCATGCGCAGGCCCCCGCTGGTGGCGCTGCCCGGCATGACCAGGATCAGGTTCGAACCGATGCTGGCGATCCGATCCGAGATGCGCTGTGCAGCCCCCCGCCCGATGGCCACCATGGCGATGACCGCTCCCACCCCAATGATGATACCCAACATGGTGAGAGCGGCCCGCAGCTTGTTCAGCAACAGGGCGCGCAGGGCGATGCGGACGCTCGATAGGACAAACACAACTCTCCCCCTAACCCGGATTATTCACCACGAAGAACACGAAGGGCACGAAGAAGAAGCGGTCTCATTGGGCCTTTCGCCCAGCACCCGCTCTTCCTACAATGCGCTGAAGCGGGAGGGGATAAACCCCTCCCCTGGTTTTTGCGCGCTGCGCGCGCAAAAACCAAACTTGGTGGAGCAACAAATTTTCTGCCCTGGGCTTCCGATGGGTCTCATAACGGGAACCCGTGGTGGAAGGTGACCCCTGCGATACGGGTCGTGTTCCATCGAGGGAACCCCTCGGGGGTACCCCCTTCTAGGGTGGTCGTTGATGACTCCCGGCCAATCCCAGCGAGGTTCCCTGATGCCTTTCAGTTTTGGTTTTTGCGCGGCAGCGCAAAAACCAGGTTGCGTAGGGGCGGGCTTCATGCCCGCCCGCTCACGAATTCGACCTTGCGCGGCGCGGATGGAGTTCCGGACAGGTATTCTTCCGGCGTGAAGCTATCCACCTGGACGGCATCGCTCCGCGCCTCTTCCGCCTGGAACATCACCTGCGCCTCTTCCTGGCTGAGGATTCCCGTCTCGACGGCCTTTGCCACGAGCTGCTCGGGCCTCTCCTTGGGCAACTTCCCCGCCTGGATCGCCTCTTGGATCCTGCCGGCCACCGCCTCGGCTTCCCAGGAAAGCGTGAAGGCACGCTCCAGCCTGCCCAATGCCTCGTGGGGATCGGACGGCACGTAGATGCCGGCGGTCAAGGCATCCCGTTGGGGGCCGGGCCTCTGCATGGCCCGGGCAATCTCGCTGCCCAACTCGTCGGACGGCATCTTCCCGATGGAGTTCACGCGCGACCAGAGGGCGACCGGGCCCCGCATGAACCAGCCCAGCCCGGGGATGTTCAGGTTCTGGAGCAACCCGTCGAAGGCTTGTTGGATCTGCGCCAGCGTATATTGCATGGACCAGTGCAGGAAGGGCAGGTCCCCGGCGCGGCGCCCCTCGGCCTCGAACCGGCGCAACGTGGCCACGCCAAGATACATCCAGGACAAGATATCGGCAAAGCGTCCGGTGAGCTTTCCCCTCCGCTTCAAGTTCCCCCCGAACGTGCACAGAGCGATATCCGACAGCAGGGCGAACGAGGCCGACGCCCACGCCAGTTTCCGGCAATAGCGGGCGGCGGGGCCGCCGACGGGCGAGCCGGCCAGGCGGCCGCGCGAGAGGCTCAACAGGATGGAGCGGAAAACGTTGCGCACCCCGTGGCCGACGTGTCCCCAGAGCGCACGATCAAATCCCTTCACATCCCCGGTCGAAAGCGCCTGGATTTCTCGGTAGACATAGGGGTGGCACCGAACCGCGCCCTGCCCGAAGACCATGAGCGTGCGCGTCAGGATATTGGCCCCTTCGACGGAGACGAGTATGGGGGTCAAGTCATGGCTGTGGGCGAGGAGGTTGCGGGGGCCGCGCATGATGGCGGTGCCGGCGAGAATCTCCATCCCGTCGCTCACGGCTTTCCGGTACAGCTCCGTGAGATTGTACTTGGCCGTCGCCGTCGCCACGGCGGGCTTCGCGCCCCGATCCAGGGCGCCGCAGGTGTAGCGGCGGGCCGCTTCCATCAGGTAGGCGAACCCCCCCAGACGCGCCAGCGGTTCCTCCACGCCTTCGAACTTGCCGATCGAGAGGCCGAACTGCTTCCGGACGGTGGCGTAGGCGCCGGCGACGCGGGCCACGAACTTGGTCCCGGCGGCGGCCGTCGCCGGGAGCGAGATGCCGCGGCCGGCCGCCAGGCATTCCACCAGCATGCGCCAGCCACTGCCGGCGCCGGCAGCGCCTCCGATGATGCAGTCGAAGGGCACGACCACGTCCTGCCCTTCGGTCGGGCCGTTGTAGAAGGGCACGCCCATGGGATCGTGCCGCCGGCCCACCGCCACGCCGGGCGTGGCGGTGGGGATCAGGGCACAGGTGATGCCCAGGTGCTCCCCCCTGCCCAGGAAGTTCTCCGGGTCCCGGAGCTTGAAGGCCAGGCCCAGCACGGTGGAGAGGCCCGAAAGGGTGATGTAGCGCTTCCGCCAGTTCAGCCGGAGATACAAGCGGCCGTCCTCGCCTTTGAAGATGACACCGCTGGCCCTGATGCCCCCCGCATCCGAGCCGGCGCCCGGTTCGGTCAGGGCAAAGCAGGGCACCTCATCCCCGCGTGCCAGACGCGGGAGATAGTGGTTCTTCTGCTCCTCCGTCCCGTAATGGATCAGAAGCTCGGCAGGCCCCAGGGAGTTGGGCACCATGACCATGAAGCTCAACGGGAGAGACCGCGAGCCCAGCTTCCCCACCACGGCGCTGTTGGCCGAGGCCGAGAATCCGAGCCCGCCATACGCCTTCGGAATGATCATCCCGAAGAATCGCTGCCGACTGAGATACTCCCATATCTCCGGCGGCAGGCCTCTCTCCACGTAAATCCCCCAATCGTCGGCCATGCGGCAGACCTCTTCCACCGGCCCGTCGAGGAATGCCCGCTCCTCGTCGGTCAAATCGGGATAGGGCTCGTTCAGCAGCCGCCTGAAATCCGGCTGACCCGAGAAAAGCTCCCCCTCGATCCACACGCTGCCGGCTTCGATGACCGTGCGCTCGGTTTCGGAGATCGCGGGGAGGAAATTCCCCTTTTTCAGGACCGCCATCATCGGGGCCGAGACCAGCCTCCGGCGGATCGGCGGACCGTTGAGGAGCAGCGCCAGGAGGCCAAACGGGATCCAGAGCCAGGCTGGCGCCCCGAGGCCCCAGAGGGCCGCCGCGGCCAACAGCGTCCAGAGCCACGCCGGCGCCCCGGTGAAGCCGAGGACACATGCCAGCAGGACGATGGCCAGGACTCCCACCGCCCCGGGCCAGCCAGAGAGCCCCCCGTAAGTCGCCGCGAGAGCATCCATAGTCGGGACCTCGTGAATGATCTCCCACTCAAGTTTTTGCGCCCGAAGCGCAAAAACTTACATGGCACGCCGGTATTGACCCCCCACCTCGTACAGGGCGTGGGTGATCTGGCCGAGGCTGGCGGCGCGGACCGTATCCATCAGCTCGGCGAAGATGTTGCCGCCGGCCCGCGCGGCCCTCTTCAGACGCTCGAGCGCTTCCGGCGCTTCCGCCTGATGCCGTCTCTGAAAGGCGCGCAGCCCCTCGATTTGCGCCCGTTTCTCCTCGGGCGTGGCGCGGCTGAGCGCCGCTTTTTCGACTCCCGGCCCCTCCGGGGCATCCGGGTCCAGAAAGGTATTGACACCGATGATGGGCAGCTCTCCGCTGTCCTTCTTGCGCTCGTACAGGAGGGACTCCTCCTGGATCCGGCTCCGCTGGTACTGAAGCTCCATGGCTCCCAGCACGCCCCCGCGCGCGTTCAGGCGGTCGAATTCCGCCAGCACCGCCTCTTCCACCAGGTCGGTCAGCTCCGAGATGAAATAGGAGCCCTGCAGCGGGTTCTCGTTCCTGGTCATCCCGAACTCGCGATCGATGATCTGCTGAATCGCCACCGCCCGGCGCACCGACTCGGCGGTGGGGGTGGTGATGGCCTCGTCATAGGCGTTGGTATGGAGCGAGTTGCACTGGTCATACATGGCCGTGAGGGCCTGCAATGTGGTCCGGACGTCGTTGAGCTGAATCTCCATGGCGTGGAGCGAGCGGCCGGAGGTCTGGATGTGGTACTTGAACTTCTGGCTGCGCTCGTTGGCGCCGTACCGCTCCTTCAACACCCTGGCCCAGAGCCGCCGCGCGGCGCGTCCCAGCACCGAGTACTCCGGGTCGAGGCCGTTGCTGAAGAAGAAAGAGAGATGGGGCGCGAAACCATCGATAGGCATCCCGCGGGCCAGGTAGTACTCCACATAGGTGAATCCGTTGGCGAGCGTGAAGGCGAGCTGGGTGATGGGATTGGCCCCGGCCTCGGCGATGTGGTAGCCCGAGACGGACACCGAGTAGAAGTTCCGGATCCGCCGATCGATGAAGTACTGCTGCACGTCCCCCATCATCCGGAGGGCAAACTCGGTCGAGAAGATGCACTCGTTCTGCGCCTGATCCTCCTTCAGAATGTCCGCCTGCACGGTGCCCCTGACCACCCGTAGCGTCTCGTGTTGGATGCGCTCTCGCTCCTCGCGGTCGGGCGCTCGACCGTGCGCCCCCTCGAACTTCTTCGCCTCCTGGTCTATGGCGGTGTTGAAGAACATGGCGAGTATGGTCGGGGCCGGCCCGTTGATGGTCATGGAGACACTGGTCAGGGGGTCCGTCAGGTCGAAGCCGGCGAAAAGCGTCCTCATGTCATCCAGGGTGGCGACGGAGACCCCCCCCTCGCCGATCTTTCCGTAGATGTCGGGCCGCTCGTCCGGCTCCTCGCCGTACAGGGTCACGCTGTCGAAGGCGGTGGAAAGGCGTTTTGCCCTGTCATTCCGGCACAGGTAGTGGAACCGCCGGTTGGTGCGCTGGGGCCCCCCTTCGCCTGCAAACTGGCGGCGAGGCTCTTCCTCGCTCCGCTTGAAGGGATAGACCCCCGCCGTGTAGGGATAGGCGCCGGGCACGTTTTCGTTCAGCCGGAACCTGAGAATCTCGCCCCAGTCCTCGAACCGCGGCAGGGCCACGCGGGGGATGCGGGTGCCGGAGAGGGTTCGGGTCGTGGTCTGGGCCGAAACCTGGCGCCCCCGAACCTCGAAGCCGAAGCTGTCGCCCGCATACGCCTGCTGGAGTTTCCCCCAGTCCTGGATGAGCTGCCAGCACTCGGGGTCCAGATCCTGACGGAGCGCCTCGAAGCGGCTCTGGATGGCTTGCCGGATCGCAGGCTCCTCGCACTCCCGGGCGGCGCCGTCGAGCCGGTACAGCCGGCGGGCGACCGACACCTGACGTTCCACCCAGGCGCGCCGGGCGCGGGCCGTCTCCGCGATCTCACCGAGATAGCGGGAGCGCATCTCCGGGATGATGGGGTGCCGCTCGCCGGCCACGGCGCCCGCGGGCACCTGGAGCGAGGACCGGAGGGACGCGCCGAGGAGTCTCTCCAGGCGTCCCAGCAAGCTGAGGTAGAGGGCCGTCACCCCCACGTCGCCAAACTGGCTGGCGATGGTGCCGAAGACCGGGAGCTCCACGTCCGGGACGCCATACGAAATATCCCGGTTCCGCCGGATCTGCTTGCGCACGGCGCGCAAGGCGTCCTCACCGCCCCGCCGGTCGAACTTGTTGACAGCCACCAGGTCGGCGAGGTCCAGCATGTCGATCTTTTCGAGCTGGGAGGCGGCGCCGTAGTCGGGGGTCATGACGTAGAGGCTCACATCCGAGACGTCGAGGACCGCCGAGTCCCCCTGCCCGATGCCGCTCGTCTCGACGAAGATCAGGTCAAAGCCGGCGGCCCGCAAGATCTGAATGGCCTGGCGCATGGCCTCCGGCAGCTCGGACTCCGAGCGCCGGGTGGCCAGGGACCGCATGTAGACCCGGGGGGACTGTATCGCATTCAGACGAATCCGATCCCCCAGCAGGGCGCCGCCGGTCTTGCGCTTGCTCGGATCGACGGAAAGGACCCCGAGGTGAATCTCCGGGAAGTCCCCCAGCAGCCGCCGGATGAGCTCGTCGGCCAGCGAGCTCTTGCCCGCCCCCCCGGTCCCCGTCATGCCGATGACGGCAGAGCGGCGGTCGGCGGCCCGGCGCGCGAGGGCCTCCAGCACCGTCGGCGAGAGGCCGCGGGCAGGGGCAGGCCCATCGACCTGCCCTTCCGCCTGCGTGATCAAGCGAGCGATCTGGCGGACGCTCCGGGTGCCGAGACCGGAGAGGTCGCCGTCCGGGCTGACAGGCGGGAGGAATGCGTCTGCGCGTTCCAGCATGTGGCGGATGATGCCCTGGAGGCCCAGGCGGCGGCCGTCCTCCGGCGAATAGATCTTGGTCACGCCGTAGGCTTCCAGCTCCCGGATTTCGCCGGGCACGATCACGCCGCCGCCCCCCCCGAAGAGCTGGATGTGCGACGCGTCTCGCTCGCGCAGCAGATCCACCAGATAGCGGAAGAATTCGTTATGTCCCCCCTGGTAGGAGCTGACGGCGATGGCTTGGACGTCTTCCTGGATCGCCGCATCGACAATCTCGGTCCCCGAGCGATTGTGGCCCAGGTGGACGACCTCGGCCCCGGCGCGCTGGAGCAGGCGGCGGATGATGTTGATGGAGGCATCGTGGCCGTCGAACAGCGCGGTCGCCGTGACGAACCGGACCTGGTGGCGCGGCGTGTATGCGATGTGACCCGTCATGGTCTTACCCGCATGAACCGGGAGAGGCAGGATCGACGGGATCGCGAGGGGCGAGGCGGACCGATCTCCCCTTCTCCGTTGTCTGTCGTTCCATACTGCCCATCCTGTCCTCCCCTGTTCCACGCTCCATTCACGCCGGCACCCAGGCGAGGTCGAGGATCGTATGGGTCGGATTCTCGGTCCGAAACCACGCCCGGATCTTCATGCCGATCTCCGGCCTGCCGTCCTTCAGGTAGGACATCATCTTGGTGCAGACCCCCTCCAGAGACACCGAAATCAGCGGACACGGCGTGGAGAGCTTGAAGTTGCTGCCCGGATACTCCACGGTGGTATGCGTAAAGATCTCGCCCCTCTGCGGCGCTTCGACCCATTCCATGGGCCGCAGGCAGTCCGGGCAATAGGCGCGCGGCGGCAGCCAGATCCGGTGTTCCTCGCAGGCGCGATTCGTGCACCGCGTGCCGAGCAGCCTCGAGGCGCGCAGCCCCTCGAAGAATCTGGTGAGACCGCCGTAGGTGTGGACGTGAAAGTAATCCTTCACATTCTCGATGACCAGGGGGGAGAGGTTCAACACCTCGCACCCCGGAGCGACCAGTTCGACGGACATGGAGCCTCCTCAGGCTCGCTCCAGAATCGCCATGGTCACGTGGCTGCCGGTCCCGGCGTGGCTGATGGCGGCGCCGCGCCTGGCATTTGGCACCTGAAGGTTCTCGATATCGCCCGGCATGACCTTGCCGAAGCGCTCCCACATCTTCGGATCCGCGTGAAACTTGGCCCACTTGTCTTGAAGCTGCCACAGGACCTCGACGATCTGAAAGATGCCGGTGGCACCCACGGCGTGCATGGCCCCCAGCAGTCCGCCGGACAGGTTGGTCGGCAGCTTGCCGCCCAGGTAGGCCTCTCCGCTCTCGATGAATTCCCGCCCCCGTCCGTACGGCCGCAGGCCGATATCCTCGTAGGTTTGAATGTCGCTGATGGTGAAGGCGTCGTGGGTCTCCAGCAGGTCCAGCTCCTCGAGGGGGTTCCCGATGCCGGCCATCTGGTAGGCCAGGTACGCCGCCATGCGCGTGGCCAAGAATGCGCTGAACCCCGGCCAGTCCCACTTGCGGTCCCGGTACAGATTTTCGGGCTCGTGAGGCAGACGCAGCACTGCCATCGGCCGCCGGTCCGCCGTGCGCAGGGTGTGGGTGCCGGAGCAGATCGCGGCCAGCCGCACCGGCCGATCCGTCAGCTTGAAGGCCATGGCTTCATCGGCCAGCACCAGGGCGGCCGCCCCCGTGCTCATCAGGCAGCACTCCAGAAAGCTCAGGGGATCGGAGACCATCTTGTTCTCCAGCACCTCCTGCTCCGTGAGCTTCATCGGATTCTGGGAGAAAGGCGATGAGCAGGCGTAGCGGTGGTTCTTGACCGTGATCTTCGCCAGCGTTTCCCTGGGCACCTGGTTCTCGTACAGATATCGCTGGGCCATCAGGGCATAATAGCTGGCGTACATCCAGCCCAGTTCGGATTCAAAATTCTTGCAGGCGGCCGAGGCGATGTAGGAGTTCCCCTGTCGGGTGGACACCTCGTCCATGCGCTCCCAGCCGACCACCGGCACCACGTCCGCATACCCCGAGGCCACGGCCATGGCGCCGGCCAGGACGGCGTGGCCGCCCGTGGCCCCGCCGGTCTTCACCTCGAAGTTCCCCAGCGGGTCGAAGCCCAGGGCGTCGTGCACGCGGGCAGCGGCCAGGAGCTGGTCGCCGAAATGGTCGGCAAACTGCGAATAGACGCAGAAGTTGACCAACCGTTTGAACTCTGGCATCGAAACCTTGAGGTCGTTTTCGAGGCTCGCCATGTTGAGGGCTTCCGCGGCGAGCTCTTCCGTGGCTTTCTCCGGGTAGGTCTTCCGGAAGTCCGTCATCCCGCCCGCGACGATATACACCGGCTTCCCGAACCGGGGAATCCGAAGGTTTCCTTCTCCAAACGTGATCATGGGGCCGTCTCGTGCTGCCTCAGATCCAGGTCCCAGGCCCCGTGCCCGACCCCGGACTCAGAGCTTGGGGCAGTTGCACATACGCGTTGAACGGACCGTAGAGATGGTGGAAGCCGCTCGTCAGAACCGTGTTGACGTCCTCCGGCGATTCGGCGATGCCGTGCGCCACGAGCGTTTCCCCTATGCGCCGGGACGCCTGCAAGTAGGCGATGGTCAGCCGGGCCCCCAGGGTATCCATGGAGGCCAGGCGCGCAAAATGCTCTCCGAGCGTGCGGGCGCGGTCCGGCCCCCCCCGCACCTCTTTCCACTCGACCCCGGCCAGCGGTCCCAGCGCGCGGTCGACCCGGTCCAGGGCCTGGAGGGGCACGTAGCCCTCCCGGTCCAGGGCGTAGACAGAGACGGGCTGGCGCCCTTCGTATCGGAAGAACCCGTCTTTTTGCGATCCGTCGGGCCGCTGGCCGCCCAGCACCCCCTTCAAGACCATCCGGTCGATCAGATCGGCTCCGAACGCTTCTCCCTCGATATGCCTGGTCATCACCGAGAGGATCGACGAAAACACGTCGATCCCCACATAGTCCATGAGCTGGAAAATCCCCATCGGACGGAGCAGGCCCTCCCGGCTGACGCGGTTCAGGGCGTAGATCGCTTCCCACTCGTCGAAGCGGTCGCCCAGCCGCTCCGCTTCGCGCACGGCGTGGAGCGCGTCGCGGATGAAGTGGCCGTTGCCGATAAAGCCGGCGATATCCCGCGAGGGCACCAGCCGCTTGCCGAGCCGCCGGCCGATTTCCCGGGCCAGCTCGGCAAGTTCCGGGCGGGTGGTCCGGGCCGAAATCACTTCGACCAGCTCCTGCACGACCGGGGGGTTGTAGAAGTGGAACCCGGCGATGCGCCCTTCGAGGCCGGCTTCGCGATCCAGGAACTGGATCGGAATGGAGGACGTGTTGGACAGGAAGAAGGCGTCTTCGGGGCACGTCTCCTTGAGCCGTCGAAGCGTCTCGATCTTCAGCCGTTCCGTCTCCGGGACAGCCTCAAACAGAAGCCGCGAGCCCCGGGCCTCACGACAATCCGTCCCCGTGCGGATGACGGAGAGGGTATCGGCCACGAAGGCCCGGGCGACCTGCTCGTCCGTCGTGACGCCCTGGTGCCCCCGGTACAGGGACCGCAGGGCCGCGATGTTCCGGCTCGCCTGCCTGGCCGACTGGGTCTCGAGGTATCCCAGGAGCTCCTTCGCCCCCTCCTGCCGGACATCGATGAGGGTCAGCCGATAGGTCTTCCCCCGGTGTTCCGGACGGTTCTTCAGACGCGCCATTTCCCGGGCCAGCAGCCAGGAGATGCCGCACCCCATCTTCCCGGCCGCGCCCATCACCGTGACCCGTTCAAAGCGAGAGTCGACGTCCATGGAAGTTCTTGCCCCATTCGTCTAAGTACTGGTGCACATAAATACGGTGACATCTCTCACCCGTTCGTGGTGAGTCCCGCCCAGGCGGGATCGAACCACGAACGTTCACACCGCGACAGGTAGGGGCGACGCATGCGTCGCCCCTACGTGCGAACGGCAGCGGCCAGTGAATACCTCACCGTGATTTTCGACCCAGAGCACCAAGTATGCGAACCGCCGCGCCGCGGATTATCGCGGGACTCCTTTCACGGCCTCTCAGCGCTCCACGACCAGCGCCGAGGCTTCGCCGCCACCGATGCAAAGCGTCGCCAGTCCCCGCGTCCTGCCGTAGCGCCTCATGGCGTGCAGCAGGGTCACCAGGATCCGCGCGCCGCTGGCGCCGATGGGGTGCCCCAAGGCCACCGCGCCGCCGTGCACGTTCAACCTGGCCGGGTCCAGGCCCAGCTCCTGCGCCACGGCCAGATTCACGACGGCAAAGGCTTCGTTGACCTCGAGCAGGTCGATATCGCTCAGGGCCAGCGACGCCTTCTTCAGCACCGCGGGAATCGCTTTCGCGGGGGCCAGCGTGAACCATTCAGGCGCCCCCGCCGCCGAGGCCTGCGCCACGACTCTGGCCAGCGGCGCGATGTCCAGTTTCCTGGCGCAGGCCTCGGACATGACCACGCAGGCGGCCGCGCCGTCGCTGAGCGAAGACGCATTCGCCGCGGTCACGGTGCCGTCGCTCCGAAATACCGGCTTCAGGAGGGGGATGCGGTCGAAATCGGCCCGGCGGGGCTCTTCGTCTTCGGAGACCACCACCGCACCCCTACGGCCTTCCACCGTGACCGGAACGATCTCATCCTTGAAGTGTCCCTGCTCCTGCGCCGCCTGCGCCTTCCGGTAGGACTGGACGGCGAATGCGTCCTGGGCTTCGCGGGGAATCCGACATTCCCGAGCGCAGAGTTCGGCGGCGTCGCCCATGTGAAAATTGTTGTAGACGTCCCACAGACCGTCCTTGAGGAGACTGTCCGTCAGGACCCCGTGTCCCAGGCGATAGCCGGAACGGGCTTTGTCCAGCAGGTACGGCGCGTTCGACATGCTCTCCATGCCGCCGGCCACCACGATATCGGCATCGCCTGTCCGGATGGCCTGCGCGGCCAGCATCACGGACTTCAGGCCGGAGCCGCAGACCTTGTTGATCGTCGTGCAGGGAACGGAATCCGGGATCCCGGCCCCCAGGGCCGCCTGACGCGCCGGCCCCTGCCCCACACCCGCCGTCAGGACCTCGCCCAGGATGACCTCGCTCACCTTGTCTGCCGCCACGCCCGCCCGGGAGAGGGCCTCCCGGACGGCAACAGCCCCCAACTGGGGCGCGCTCAGCCTGGACAGCGACCCGTTCAGGGAGCCGATGGGGGTACGGCAGGCGCTGGCAATCACGACGTTGCGGTCAGACATGCGTGCGGAACCCTCCAGGATCAGCCCCCCCGCTGTCGCTGCATCGGGCTGTCGTCCCTCGACGGGTGGCGCACGTTGACCAGACAGGCGAGCATGCGCGCCGGCAGAGACCCCAGCGCCCGGATGGAGTGGCGCAGGCGGGAATCGAAATAGATGGCATCCCCGGCAGAGAGCCGGTAGGTTTCCAGACCGACCGTTGTCTCCACCGAGCCTTCGAGAATGAAGTGGAACTCTTCACCCTCGTGGGACAGCGGTTCGACTTCCTTGCCTTCGCTCGGCGGGATTTCGATGTGGAAGGGCGACATCACCTTGTCGGTCAGGCGGTAGGAAAGCGCCTCGTAGCTGTAATTCAAGGCGGCGGCGGTGTCGGTCGGCGGCCTCACCTTCCAGCGTTCACTGGCCCGGACCACCTCGACCCGGCCGAGCGGCGGCCCGGACATGAAAAAGTGATTCAGGCTCACGTCGAACACCCGGGCCAGGTTCATCAGCTCGCCCACCGCCGGCAGCGCGAGCCCCTTTTCGTATCTCTCCAGCCGATCTTCCGGCACACCGCCAGCCGCGGCAGCGGCCGCCCGGGTCAACCCGCTGCCCTCCCTGAGCCTGACCAGCATTTTGCTCAACTGTTGTTTGAAGGTCGCTTCGTCCATGATTGCCGCCGCCTCATTTGAATTCCGGAAAATCGGCCTGCTCCAGAATCGCCTTTACCTCTTGGACGAACCGGGCCCCCTCGAATCCATCCACAATCCGATGATCCAGGCTCACGGACAGGTTCAGGAGCTTCCTCGGCTGCACCCGGCTGCCCACGTACCGGGGCAGCGTGCGAATGGCGTGCACGCCCAGGATGGCCGATGCCGGATAGTGGATGATGGGCGTGGCCATCAGGCCGCCCAACTTGCCCAGGGAGGTAACGGCAAATGTCGCCCCCTTCAACGCCGGAGGATCCAGTCTGTTCGCCCGCGCCCGTTCGGAGAGATCCCGGATCATCGCGGCGAGTTCCGCCACGCTCCGTCCCGCCGCGTCCCGGATCACGGGCACCATCAGACCTTCGTCGGTGGCGACGGCAATCCCCAGATGGATCTTCGCCTTGTAGATCATCTCCCCGCTCTTCTCGTCCAGGCAGGCGTTCATCTGCGGAAAGCGCGGCAGCACGCGCACGGCGGCATGGGCGATGAACGCCAGCGGGGAGATCTTCTCCTGCCCGGCGGCCTCCGCCAGCGCCTTGCGCATGTCTTCCAGAACCGTCACATCGACTTCCTCGACGAAGGTGTAGTGCGGAATGATGCTCTTCGATCGCACCATCCGCTCGGCGATCAGGCGGCGCACGCCGCGCAGCGGCCGGCGGGTCCAGTCCGGTTCGTCCCGGAGCGCCGGTTCTTCGGGGGCTGCGCGCACGGCCGCATGAATGGGGCCGCCCCTCTTAAGCTCCGCATGAAACGCCTCCACGTCGCGGCGCATGACCCTTCCTTCCGGACCCGTTCCGGGCACCTGCTCAATATCAACCCCCAGTTGCTTCGCCAGCTCCCGCACGGGCGGCACCGCCTCCGCCGGTCTCCGCAGTCCCGGCGAGGCGGGCGCCGGACGGGCCTGGGGACGGGGCGGCATACGCGGGGGCTGTTTCGTATCTATGGACCGCTCCGGGGGAGGGGAGGGTTCTCGGGGGGGTGGGCCGGCAGGGGCCGCCGGCCCGCGGGGTTCCTCGGCTGCGGTGGGAGCCGCGGGCAGGGCTTCCTCGGATCCGGTATCCGATTCGGGCCGGGCGGTGCCAGGCGCGGCCGCAGACTCGACGCCGTCGTCGATCTCTATCAGGATCTGCCCCACCGGGAGGATGTCCCCTCCCTTGGCGCAGAGCCGGTGAACGCGTCCCGCCCTGGGCGACGAGATTTCCAGCCGGGCCTTGTCGGTCTGGACGTCCGCGATGGGCTGATCCTCCTGAACGACGTCGCCCTCCCGCACGAGCCACTCCACCACTTCGACTTCCGCGATGCCTTCTCCCAGGTCCGGCAGTTTGAACTGGAACATCGGCATGCCTCAGAATTCAATGGTCTTCCTCAGGACGTCCAGCACACGCTCCTTGCTCGGCAGGTAGTGATCCTCCAAGGCGTAGGGGAACGGGGTGTCGAAACCGGCGATCCGTCGCAATGGCGCCCGCAGTCGCGTGAAGGCTCGCCGCTGCACCTCGGCGAGCAGCTCCGCCGCCACCCCGCACGTCTGGGGGGCCTCCTGGATGACGAGCAGTCGTCCGGTCTTCTCCACGGAGGAGAGCACCGCCTTGAGATCGTAGGGCCAGATACTCAGCAGATCGATCACTTCGACGTCATACCCTTCGCCCTCGGCCAGAAGAACGGCTTCCCGGGCGACCTCCATCATCGCGCCGTAGGCCACCAGGGTCGCGTCGCGCCCCTCGCGGACGAGCGCGGCCTTCTCCAGGGGAATGGTGTAATAGTCTTTCGGCACGTGGGTCTTCACGGATCGGTACACTTTTTTTGGCTCGAGGAACACCACCGGATCGGGGCAATCCAACGCGGCCAACAGGAGGCCCTTCGCCTCATAGGGCCCGGAAGGGATGACGACACGCAGGCCGGGCGTATGCGCGAAATAGGCTTCCGGGCTCTGGGAGTGGTAGTGTCCGCCGCGGATGCCGCCGCCGTAGGGCATGCGGATCACCATCTTCAGGCCGTACTGTCCGCCGCAGCGATACCGATACTTGGCGGCTTCGTTGACGATTTGATCGAAGGCCGGGAACACGAAATCGGCGAACTGGATCTCCACGATCGGCTGCAGGCCCCCCAGGGCCATGCCGATCGCCGTTCCCACAATCCCGGCCTCGGCCAGCGGCGTGTCAAACACCCGTTCCGCGCCGTACTTCTGCTGCAGCCCCTCGGTGACGCGGAATACCCCGCCGAATCCGCCGACGTCTTCCCCCATGATGATGGCGGTCGCCTCCCGCCGCATGTAGATATCCAGCGCGTTGTTGAGCGCCTGGATCATGTTCATCTGGACAAGGTCAGCCATGGTCGAGGGGATCTACCTCTTCCTGTCGCGCAGGAACCGCAAATACTCTTCCTTCTGCGTCCGCAAGACCGCCGGCATCCGTTCGTAGACGTCATCGAACAGGCTTTCCACCGGCGGGGGGGGCAGGCGTTCGCACTCCGAGATCATCTGCGAGACGGCCTTTTCCGCGTCCGCCCATGCCGACTCCTCTTCGGTATCCGTCCAGATCCCGCGCCATTTCGCATGGAGCCGCACGCGGGCCAGTGCGTCGAGCTTCTCCCACTGCCGCATCTCCTCCTCCGGGCGGTAGCGGGTCGGATCATCGGCCGACGAATGCGCGCCCATCCGGTAGGTCAGGGCCTCGATGAGCGCGGGGCCGCCGCCGCCGCGCGCGCGTTCCGCAGCGTCTCTCACCGCCCGCACCACCATCAAGAGGTCGGTCCCGTCGATCCTGACACCCGCGATTCCGTAGCCTTCCGCGCGGCTCGCCAGGCTGCATGCCTTGGTCTGCACCGACTCGGGGGTGGAGATGGCATAGCCGTTGTTCCGAATCAGAAAGATCGTCTGGGCGTTGAGCACCCCGCTGAAGTTCAGGGCGGTGTGGAAATCCCCCTCCGAAGCGGCCCCCTCGCCACAGAAGGCCAGCGCCACCTGACTGGTCTTGAGGATTCTGGCCGCATACCCGAACCCACACGCGTGGGGCAGTTGGGTGCCGACCGGGCTGCTGACGGAGGGGATATGATGCTCGCGAAAGCAGTAATGGAAGGGCATCTGCCGCCCCTTGTTGAGATCCTGCGCGTTGCCGATGAGCTGATTCATGATGGCATTGAGCGGCACCTTCCGCCACAGGAGCGATCCCACTTCCCGATAGCTCAAGAAGATCGGGTCGTCCTCCCGCAGCGCGTAGGCGGCTCCGACGGTGACCGCCTCTTCGCCGGTGCTGGTCATGTAAAAGCCCAGACGGCCCTGCCGCTGCAGCGTCATCAGGCGGCGGTCCATGACGCGGTTGAGCAAGATGATCCGGAGGATGGCCAGAAGGTCGCTGTCCGGGACCAGATCCCGCAACTCCTCCGCGCAACTGCCGTCCGCATTGAGAATCGAACGCAGCTTGGGGGTCATGAGCGCTTCCAGGCAGGATGCCTGTCCCATAGCACATGCCTCTCCACATGACAACCCGAGTTTCTTTGGGGACTTGCGATTCGATATCAGTGTACCATGACAACAGCAGGAGGCAAGATACGCCCTGATCCAGAGCTCCCGGGGCGCTGTGACCCGCCCACATTGAATCCGATGGCCTCCACCTCATCCCCAGCTTCCGCGCGCTGAGTCCCGCCCCCATCCTCCTCCTCACCGGCCATAGCACCGAGCCTCTGGCCATTCGGACGCTCCACGCGGGCGTGAAGGGATTATGGAGTGCGGCGCGCGAGCGCCGCTGTGGAGGGGCGCTCCACGTGCGCGTGAGGGGACACATCAAGAAGCCCGTGGACCTCCTCGCCCTCCACGTCGTCAGATCGCCCGGGAGGTCGGCTTCGCCTCCGGCACCGTCTTCGCGCGCGTGTTCCGGCGCGCCTTCGGGATGCCCCCCGAGTATCGGACGCACCCGCCCCACACAGACTGACGCCCGTGCCGGGCGCTCCGGGGCCCGGATGTCCAAAACGGCCGCGATTCTGTCGGAAACGGTTGCGGTTTGCCCGCTCCCTGTCTCATTTTCGACCTATCTGCCTCCCGCACCATGGATTTGCGAGCCACCTTACGGGCTTTCACTGCCAAGCAGGCTCTCGGGACCACGGTCGAGTCGGAGGCGTCGGCGGGAATCCGCGACGAAACACAACAGCCCTCTGGAGGTGGATGCCTCCACAGGGCTGTAGTTATCGGCCCGTCCGGGTTTGCCGGCATGGTGTCCCCTCTCTGGTGCAGCGCTAGAGAGGAGAGCAGGAAACGTCGCGAGAGTACCGCTGAGGGGAGGGGAAGTCAAGCGGTACGAATGCGGAATGGGAACCGCAGGAGGTCAGTGGTCAGAGATCAGCAGGAGCGAATCGGGCTTAGTTACGTAAAATGTGTAGAAGAGGTTCATGGCTGAAACAACTAAACATCTCACGCAACTGTTCCTGTTCCGGTCCCCGCCTGGATTCCTGCTTTCGCATTCGGTCAGGAACGATCGCTCGGGCCAGCGACCGCCTTGACCACCGCCAGGAGGAGAGGGAAGAAGCGGAGCTCCAGCTCGGGGATGCCCGCGGCTCGTCCCAGCCGGGACGGAAGGGCCCCCCATCCGAGCCTGGCGACCACGAAGCCCCTCAGGGCGATGTCGAGGCCGATCCGCGCCCAGCGCAGAACCGCATCGACGTTCTGCACGGTCCGTCGTTCCAGGTCCCCGTCGGGACGGTGGCGCCAGAGAGTGCGGGCAGCACCGAGGCTGTCCAGCAACACGACGAGGCGGTCTCCCTGCCCCAGCAGGCGGAACTGCAAGCCGTCCGTGCTGATGCGGAGATCCGCCTCGACATGAAGAGTCACGAAGCCCACCCGGAATCAGTTCTGGGCCTGATCGCGGGCGCGGATCCGGACCGAGCCGGAGACAACCCACTTGGTGTGGATGGCATCGGGACCGATACGATCGGGGACCAGAATCTCGACATTCTGCAACTCGTACGTTATCTCGGCCCCGCGGCCGGTCAGGAGATCGTAAAGCCCGATGGCGAGGTCAGGCCAACTCTTCACGTCGGTGGGCATGGCATCCTCCGTGTTCATCCGAAATCGACGCCGACCCGGCACCGTCGGATGCAGCGGTCGCCGGGAGCGGCCGGTCACTCGGCCGGCCAAGCGGCAACACACCCCGGTCCCCCTGGACCGGTTCGACCGGGCGCTATGCAGCCCAGTCGAGCAATCGGCAGGATCGCCCACAAGGCGGCTCGCCCCGGAAAAAACGCCGACCCTCAGACGAGAATCGACCTGCCTTGATGCATCCCAGGCTCCCTCCTGACACTTCGCCCTTCCCAGTCCGGCCCGTCCAGGGGTAGCCCTCCAACGACCCCGCTTTTACCACAAACCCGCCCCGGGCGCAATCCGTGCCGGGCTTCCCGCGTCATGCGAGGACGACCTCCGCCAGGACGGAGCCGGCCAGCATGAAGCCGATGCGGTTTCCGCGGATAGGATTACCGCCCGGAATTCTTAACAGCAGGGAACCCTATAATGGAGTATTCTGATCAAGTATGCGTCACCTCGTGGGACGCCGGGCAGGGCCGGTCGGTCCGCGGCCGGCCGCCATACGGACAGAGGAATAGGCATGAAAAGGGGAAGCATGCGCGCCCTGTTTTTGTTGGCGGGGCTGGCGTGCCTCGCGCTGGCGACCGGCTGCGAGGAGAAGGCGCCCGCGGCGTTCGACCGTCCCCCCGCGCCCGTCGCCGTGGCGGCGGCGGTCGCGCAGGACGTGCCCGTCTACCTCGACGAGGTCGGCAAGACCGTTGCCTCCGAAACGGTCTCGGTCCAGCCGCAGGTTTCCGGGCCGATCACGGCCATTCACTTCCGCGATGGGGCGGACCTGAAAGAGGGCGACCCGCTCTTCACCATCGACCGGCGGCCCTTCGAGGCGGCCCTCCGCCAGGCGGAGGCCAACGTGGGCCGGGACGCCGCCCAGCGGGAGCAGGCCGAGGCGGCGCTGGCTCAGAGCCTGGCCGCGGAGAAGCAGGCGGAGGCTAACCTGGCGCGCGACCTGGCCCAGCTCCAGAACGCCAAGGCTCAGGCCCGCCGCTACGCGCAGTTGGTCGAGGAGGGGGCCATCTCGCGCGAGCAGTACGATCAGGTCCACACCGCCGCCCTGGCCGCCGAGGCCACCGTCCGCGCCGACCAGGCCGCGGTGGAGACCGCCCGGATCCAGCTCGGGTACATCAGCATCCGCTCGCCCATCGCCGGCCGGGCCGGTTCGTCAAGGTCCGCCTCGTCCTCCGCCTGCGGCAGGGGGCGGTGCTCGTCCCCGCCACCGCCCCGCAGTTGTCGGCCAAGGGTCCTTTCGTCTACGTCATGAAGGAGGATCTCACTGCCGAGCTGCGGCCGGTGGCCTTGGGGTAGCGGCAGGCGGATCTGGTGGTGGTGGACCAGGGGCTCGCGCCCGGCGAGCGGGTGGTCGTCGCCGGGCAGCTCGGGGTAACCCCGGGCGGCAAGGTCCGCATCGAGGAACCCGCCCAGCCAGGATTATTCACGAAAAAGCCGTGAATAATCCTGGCTTACCTGTCCAATGGCCAATTCCGCGGGGGCGGGACGTGCCTGCCGGCACGCAGGTGACGCACGGGTCTAGGCACACACTGCACTGTATCGAAATACGTAGAGCCGTTCGATTCGTCTTGAGCGGCCAACCACAAGGGTTTCCATTAAGCCGCAGCGTTCGCGAACGCGGTTCGCGAACGCTGCGGGCTAGGGGGCGGTCATGAACTTCTCCGAGCGCTTCATCCGCCGCCCCGTCATGACGGCGGTCTTGACCGTCTCCGTGGTCCTCTTCGGCGTGCTGAGCTACCGGCAGCTCCCCGTGAACGATCTCCCCGCCGTGGACTACCCCGTCATCCAGGTGCAGGCGAGCTATCCGGGCGCGAGCCCCGACACGGTGGCGAGCACCATCGCCACGCCGCTGGAGCGGCAGTTCATGCAGATCAACGGGCTGGAGCTGATCACCTCGAAGAGCACCCAGGGGAACGTGAGCCTCACGCTCCAGTTCGCCCTGGACAAGAGCATTGACGCCGCCGCCACGGACGTGCAGACGGCCATCTCGCGGGCGACGGGCAGCCTCCCCGTCGACCTGCCCTCGCCGCCGACCTTCTCCAAGACCAACCCCAACGACCAGGCCATCCTCTACATCGCCCTGACCAGCGACTCGGTCACCCCGGGGCAGCTCTACGACTACGCCAGCACCCAGGTGGGCCAGCGGATCAGCATTCTGCCGGGCGTGAGCCGCGTGAACGTCTTCGGCACCAAGTCCGCCGTCCGGATCAAGGCCGACCCGGCCGCCATGTGGGCGCGTGGCATCTCCGTGGAAGATCTCGCCCAGGCGATCCAGAAGGGCACCAGCACCGTCGGCGCGGGACAGCTCGACTCTCCGGAGGGGACGCTGCTGCTCCGCCCGCAGGGGCAACTGGAGCGCGCCCAGGCGTACAACGATCTGATTGTCGCCGCCAAGGCCGGTGCGCCGGTGCACCTGCGCGACGTGGCGACCGCGCGCGACTCGGTGCAGGACGAGCGGATCGCCAGGCGGGGGCCAATGTCGTGGAGGTGGCGAGGCGGGTCCGGGACGTCCTCCCTCTCATCAGCGCCAGGCTGCCGGGATCGGTGCGCGTCACGCTGGTCTACGACCGCTCGCGCACCATCGTGAACGCGGTCCACGACGTGCAGGTCACGCTCCTCATAGCCTTCGTCTTGGTGGTGGCCGTCATCTTCCTGTTCCTGGGGCGGGCCAGGGACACCTTGATCCCGACCGTGTGTTCCTGGAGAACACGGTGCGCCGGATGGAGCACGGGGAGGGGCCGCTCGAGGCGGCCGTCAACAGCACCCAGGAGATCAGCTTCACCATCCTCTCCATGACCGTCTCCCTGGCGGCGGTGTTCCTCCCGCTGGTCTTCATGCCCGGGCTGGTCGGCCGCATCTTCCGCGAGTTCGCCGTCACCATCGTGGTGGCGATTTTCGCGTCGGGCCTGGTCTCCCTCACCCTCACGCCGCTCATGTGCGCGAGGCTGCTCCAGGATCGAGGCCAGGGCGCCAAGCGGAATTGGATGGAGCGGGTGATCGGCGGAGCCGAGAAGCGGGTGCTGGCCGCCTACGGGGCGTCGCGCCCGCCGATCCAGGCCGTGGCGGACCATCTGACGGGCGAATTGGGCAAGGTCCCCGGCCTGCTCCCGTTTCTGCGGCCCTTCCCGGTCCTGGAGATCGAGGACGCCGCCCGCGCCACACCCGAGGAGCTGTCGCGCCTCCACATCAAGTCCGACGACGGGAGGCGGCTCGTGCCCCTCCGCGCCCTGGTCGAGTGGAAGGCGTCGCTGGGTCCCCAGGCGGTGAACCACCTGAACCAGTTCTCCAGCGTCACCCTCTTTTTCAACCTCAAGCCCGGGGCAGCCATCGGCGAGGCCGCCCGGGTCATCCGGCAGGCGGCGGCGGAGATCGTGCCCCCCACCGTGCGGACGGGCTTCCAGGGCGAGGCCCTGACGTTCGCCGACACGGTCCGCAGCCTGACCCTGCTGATGGCGCTGGCCGTGTTCGTGATGTACGTGGTCCTGGCGATTCTCTACGAGAGCTACCTGCACCCGCTGACGGTGCTCTCGACGCTGCCCACCGCCCTGGTGGGAGGGCTCCTGACGCTCTTCCTGTTCGGCGAGCAGGCCTCCCTCTATGCCTTCGTCGGCATGTTCATGCTCATGGGGATCGTGAAGAAGAACGGGATCTTGATCGTGGACTTCGCCATCCAGCGGGTCTCGACCGGCCAATCGGCTGCAGAGGCCATCCACGAGGCCAGCCTGAACCGCTTCCGCCCCATCCTGATGACAACCGTCGCCGCGGTCATGGGCGCGATCCCCATCGCGGTCGGCTACGGCGCCGACGGGGCCTCGCGCCGCCCGCTGGGCCTGGTCGTGGTCGGGGGCCTGGCGGTCTCCCGGTTCATCACGCTGTACATCACCCCGGTGATCTACCTGGCAGCGTCCCGGGCAAATCCCCACGGCGGGGGAATGCCCGGGGGCAAATCCCCATTCGCCTTCTTGCGGACCCGACATGGATTGTCTCTCCCTACGACGCCGATCGCCACAATCACTTTCGGAACGGGAAGTTAGGCACGGTCCGTCCGGCACCGCGATTCCCGTCCGGGACGGGTTGGGCTTTGGCACCCGCCTTGCTTCTTTCAAGAGGAACGAGGGGACGGACGGACCGAGCTCCACCGGATGGAGAGTGAGACGAGCGCTTAACGGAACGATACGGGAACGAGAGAGGAGATTGGTCATGCGGAAAATCATGCGAAGTGTGCTGGTTCTGGGTCTGGGCCTGCTGATCGTACCCTTCCTGGCCGACCTGCAGCGGCCCTTCAGCACCGTCGAGTCCGGCGTCGCCTACGCCAAGGGCGGCGGTGGAGGCGGCGGGAGCAGGGGTGGAAGCAGCTTCGGCAGCAACCGCGGTGGCTTCGGCTCCTCCAATTCCGGGCCGGGCTCCCTCAATTCCGGCCGGGGGTCCTCCAACTCCGGGCCGGGGTCGGTGAATTCGGGGCCGGGGTCGGTGAATTCCGGCCGGATCAGCGAGGGTGAGGCGCCGCGCGGCATGGACGGGATGCGCGGCCGGGGCGAGGCCTTCGAGCACGGCGTGGAAATCGAGGTTGAGGGCGTGCGGGATGCCTTCCGGGGCCCTGAGCCGGAACTCCGCGGGCGGGTTGCCGAAGGCGAGGCGCCGCGCGGCCTGGATTGAAAGTAAGCGATCCTCCGTTACGTCCTGACATCGCAGCCCGGATTGCTCACGAAGACGCGCTCTTCCCGAGTAATCCGGGCTTGGTCCATCACTCGATCACCCGGAGTCGCTCCGGGATGACGGGGAGGTAAGCCGTCCATGGCATCCTGTGACCTGTTCACACTTTTCATGCTTGCAGCCACCACGATTCTCGCGTATTGGGTCGGGTATCGGAACGGAGCGGTCGCGGGCGAACGTGACCAGCACTCCAGCCTGCAGAGTCCGACATGTAATCGGGAATAGCATTGTCCAGCCATGCTGAGAGCTTCCGGCGTCGCCCCACCCATGAGACCAGCCGATCCCACAAGCCTACTGTGCCGTGTATCCTCCGTCGACGAGAAGCTCGGTGCCCGTGATAAAGGCGGCCTCGTCGGAGGCGAGGAAAAGCATGGCATAGGCGACATCCATCGGCCTGCCCAAGCGACCGAGCGGATAGCTCTTCAGCAACTCCTTTCTCGCTTCCGGATCGCCAAGAAGCCCCTGGATCAGGGGAGTGTCGGTATGCCCGGGACATACACAGTTGACCCGGATGTTATGGCGTGCGTAGCGCAGGGCCGTGTGCTTGCTGAAGGCCACGACTCCCGCCTTCGTCGCGGGATAGACGCAGCTCAGCGAGCCTCCGACCACGGCATAAATGGAGGCCGTATTGACGATGGCGCCTCCTCCGCTTTTGATCATTGCCGGGATGGCGTACTTGCACCCGAAGAAGACGCCCTTCAGATTGGCATCCATGACGCGATCCCAATCGTCTTCCGAAAGGTCCAGCACATCGCCCCGGATGCCGGTCCCCGCGTTGTTCACCAGGATATCCAGCCTCCCATACCCCTGGACCGCGCCCTGGACCATCCGCTCCACATCGTGTGCTTTCGTCACGTCGGCAGGAATCGCGCAGGCAGCGCCACCGGCGTTCTGGATGAGGCGTGCGGTACGCTCTGCCGCCTCGCCTCGAATGTCCGCAACAACCACCCGCGCGCCTTCCCGGCCGAAGAGCATCGCGGTTGCCTCGCCTATCCCTGAACCCCCACCGGTGACGATAGCCACCTTGCCCGGCAATCGCATGGGAACAGCCTCCGTGACCGCCTCGCCCTCCCGAAATCCCCGTTTGCCCCCCTTTGTCCGAAATCCCCGTTTGCCCCCCTTTGTCAAACGAAATCCCCCTCGCCCCCTTTGTCAAACGAAATCCCCCCCTCCGCCCCCCTTTGACAAACTGGCTTCAGGACACACTTGACACTGGGGGGCGATGATGCTATACAGGGGGCATGCGCGTATGT
>JACQVN010000007.1 GCA_016209735.1 Candidatus Methylomirabilota bacterium | reverse complement strand
TGAGCACCCTCCGGCACCGGCTCTTCTGGTTCCCTGGGGAACGCACCCGCCCCCAGAATCGACCGACGCTGCGCCTAGCTCCCCTGCCTATCATCCACGGGCGCCCAGAGGACATTCTCCGCCGCGTACGCAAGCTAACACCGCTGGAGGCCTAATGGCCCGGCCCTCTAATATTTAGCCGACTGCTGCTAATATCTGACGGCCAAATCCGCGATTGGCGGCCCTTTTTGGGCAAGCGCCACCACATTCACGCCGGATCTAGGTACTTCCGATCCGCGCGACTTAGGGAGGACCCCATAGGCTATCCAGCACCCGGCGGTACCCCCCGGGGCGGATGCGCACCGCGATGACTGCGGGCTGGGAGGCGGCGAGGGCATCCGCCAGGGCGCCGGCGAACGCTGTTTCGCTCTCGACCACGATCCCGAGGGCCCCCAGCCCCTCGGCCAGCCGCGGGAAATCGATGGAGGGCAGGGTGACGCCCAGGGGGGCGTAGCGGCGCTGCTCCTGCAGGGCCCGGATCAGGTTTAGCGACTGGTCGGCGAACACGATCACCGTGAGCGGCAGGCGGCGATGGGCGGCCGTGGCCAGCGTGCCGAGGCTCGCCAGGAAGCCGCCGTCTCCCACGAACGCCACCACATGCCCCCCGGGCTTCGCCAGCGAGACGGCCACGGCCGCGGGGAGGGCATACCCGGAGGCTTCCAAGCCGGCAGAGCACAGATACGCTCTCGGCGCAAAACTCTCCCAGAAGTGGGCCACGACCAGGCCGTGCGCGCCGCTATCCACGACCGCCCGGGCATGGCGGGGGAGCATCTCGCGGGCGATGATGGCTACCCGGTGCGGTGCCACGCCCGCCTGGTGTCGGCCCGCACTCGCCTCTGCCAGCAGCCTCCGCACCTCCGCCTTGAACTTGGCCGCCTGGGCGGCCCAGTTCGGCAGTCCCCACGCGCCCGCCGGCGGCAGGCCCCCTTGCAGGGCAGTCAGGCTCTCGGCGAGGTCGCCGACGACCTCGACCGCCGGCCGGAACGGGCGCGGCCCCAAACGGTACGCGCTCAACGCCAGGATCGGGTTTTGGGCGGGCCAGGGATGCGCCAGGATTTCGATCGGATCCAGGCCGACGACCAGGACGCTGTCCGCCTTTTCCAGGAGACGGCCGTCCAGGCGCCCACCCATGAAGATCCCCGCCGAGAGGGCGTGATCCTCTGGAATCACCCCTTTGGCCTTGGGCGTGGTGAGCACCGGCGCCCCCAGATGCGCGCACAATTCCCGCAGTGCCCGCACGGTCCGATCGCCCCGGCACGCCAGTCCGGCGATGACCACGGCACGCCCGCGGCGCGCGAGCAGGCGGGCGGCGGAGCGGATCGTGGTCGGGGAGGGGTGAATCGTCCCCGCGGCGGGGAGCCGGATCAGCCGGCCTCGCACCGGACGACACGCCTCATCTGCCGGGATGTCCAGGTGGATCGGGCCGCCCGGGCTGCTGGCCGCCCGGCGCCACGCCAGGGACAACAAGCGGTCCACCCGGGAGGCGCTCACGCCGAGCCCGTCTTTCACTACGCCCCGCAAGACCTGGAAGTTATCGAGGGCCCGATGGGGACCGAGGGTCAGCATCTTGTAGGTCGACCGGTCGGTACATATCAGGACGGGGGACCGATCGGCGAAGGCCTGTGCCAGGCCGCGGGCGGCGCCAGCCACGGCCGCCCCCGGCCCCACGAGGCAGACGCCGGGACGGCCGAGAAGTTCGCCCTCGGTAGCGGCCATGACGGCTGCTGCCGACTCGTCGCTGGCCAGAACGAAGTCGAGTCCCCGCCGGCGCCACGCCTCCAGGAGGTCCAGGCTCGCCCCATCCCCGGGGACCCCGTACAGGCGTTGCACCCCCTCCCCGGCGAGGAAATCCGCGATGGTCTCTACACAGTTCGGCATCCGCCCTCCGCCCACGGCGGGACTCTCCCCACCCGCGCTCGGGTCCAATTCCAGACGTTATAAGCTCCGCAGAATTCGCAGTTGGTTCGTGAATTCTGCGGAGATGGCTAGACGGTCCGCGCGCAGATCTCCCCGAACAGTCTGGCCTGCACCAGGACGAGGTAGAAGAAGGCAAACGGCCAGACCAGCGGTCCCAGGTACGGGATGGCCGCCAGGAGGCCGGCCAGAATATAGGTGGCGACGCTCATGAGGTAGGTGGCCATGTACTCGGGCAGCACGCCATTGATCCCCTCCCACAAGAGGGAGGGGTGAAACGCCGCTTCCAGCCGCCGCCGGATCAGAAAATGGGCCAGCGCCATCGGCAAGAAGAACAGGACGAAAAGGCCGGCCAGCACTCCCAAGACCATCAGAACCATGCCCAGGAACAGGATGATGCCGCCGCGCACCAGGAGGTTGAGCCCCAGGAGGAGCAGGAGGAAGGGGATAATTCCGTAAGCCAGGGAAACCACGAACACGGTCAGTCCGCCCCGGAACAGGGCCGGCCAGTCGTCCCACTCGGGCATGGCTCCGGCCTCCCAGCGCAGGGTGTCGCGATAGAGATGGAGAACGTACCCCCCGGCGGGAAAGTTCAGCAGGACCGCCAGGGGCGCCACGCCGAAGGCGACCTCCTCGGTGAGCAGGTAGGCAACCCCCGCGAAGACCAACTCCAGGAGGAGGCCGGTCGCCCCTCCCAGGAGCAGCTTGCGGACCCAGTCGGCCCCCTCGGTGGGGAAACGCAGGGAGGCCCGGATGCGGAGTTGCACGGCTCAGCCCCCTCCCGCGATCAGATCCACCAGCCGCGTGAGATCCTCGTCCGAAAAAAAGCCGATCTCCAGCGTCCCGCCCCGGCCGCGCCTGAGGATTCGCACCTTGCTGCCCAGGGCCACCCGCAGCCGGTCCTCCAGGGCCCCCAGGTTCGGATCGTCGGGTGGGCGGGCGGACGCGGCCGCCCGGCGCGGCCCCCGCAGCCGGCGCACCAGGGCCTCGGTCGCCCGGACGGTCAGTTGGCGCCTTACCACCTCCTCCCGGGCCTTGAGCTGATCCGCGGGTCGCTCCAGGCCGAGCAGGGCCCGCGCATGCCCTTCCGAGAGCACGCCGGCCGCCACATCGTCCCGGAGCTTGCGGGGCAGCCGGAGGAGCCTGAGGGCGTTTGCCACGGTGGAGCGATCGCGGCCCACGCGGGCGGCCACCGCATCCTGGCTCAGGCCGAACTCGTCCACCAGCCGGTGGTAGGCCTCGGCGGACTCCATCGGGTTCAGATCTTCCCGCTGGAGATTCTCCACCAGGGCCATCTCCAGGGCCTGTCCGTCGCCCGCTTCCCGGAGGATGGCAGGAATATGGGAGAGGCCCGCCAGCCTGGCCGCCCGCACCCGGCGCTCGCCGGCGATCACCTGGTAGCCCTCGCCGGTGCGGCGAACCACCACCGGGGTGAGGACCCCGTGGGTCCGGATCGTGGCCGCCAACTCCTCCAGCGCGGCCTGCTCGAACTGCTTGCGCGGCTGGTTGGGGTTGGCCGCAATGTCCGACAAGGGCAGTTCCGTGAGACCCCGTGACGGCTCCTCCGCCCCCGGGATCAAGGCCCCCAGCCCCCTACCCAGACCGCGCCGCTGCACCATCCAGGACCTCCTGTGCCAGATGCAAGTAGGCATCGGCGCCGGCACATCCGATGTCATAGAGAATGGCCGGCTTGCCGTGGCTCGGGGCCTCGCCCAGCCGCACATTCCGCGGGATGACGGTGCGGAAGACCCGCTTGCCGAAATGCTCCCTGACCTCCTGCACCACCTGGGCGGCCAGGTTGACCCGAGAGTCGAACATGGTGAGCAGGATCCCCTCGATCTCCAGCCGGGGGTTCAGCCGCTGCCGGCAGAGACGGACCGTCTCCAGGATCTGCCCGAGCCCCTCCAGTGCGTAGTACTCGCACTGGAGAGGGACGATGACCCCGTTGGCCGCCACCAGGGCGTTGAGGGTGAGAAACCCCAAGGACGGGGGGCAGTCGATCACGATGAAAGCGTAGTTCTTCTCGATCGCCTGCAGCGCCTGCTTCAGGCGAGATTCCCGTTCCGGGACCTCCACCAGCTCCACCTCCGCCCCCACCAACTCCCGGCGGGCGGGGAGCACCGTGAGGGCCGGCAAGGCGGTGGGCAGCAGGGCGTCGGCTGCCTCCGCCAGGCCCAGGAGCAGGTGGTAGGCATGGGCCTTGATCGTCCGCGGGTCCACGCCGATCCCAGTGCTGGCGTTGGCCTGGGGGTCGACGTCCACGAGGAGCGTGGGATGTTCCGCCGCCGCCAGGCAGGCGGCCAGATTGATGGCCGTGGTGGTCTTCCCGACGCCCCCTTTTTGGTTCGCCACTGCCAGAATTCTGGCCACGTCCGCCCTCCCCTCCGGCGGGGAACCATATCATAGTCCCTGGCGGCGCGCCAAGTGGCTTTGTTTCACGTGAAACATTCCGCCCAAAGATTTCCTCGCCAAGCCCGCAAAGAGCGCCAAGGCAACAATGGGACTCACCTTCCCAGTGTAACTCCTCGGTGATGCTGTTTCCAGCCAGCCTTTGGATGTTCCCTGGATAAGGCCCCGCTCTTCTTTGCGTCCTTTGCGTGCTTGGCGAGAGAACCGGAAGGTTTCGGTTCAACTGCAGCGCTTGGGCTTGGGGGGGTCAGAGGCGCCGGAGGAGGATGAGGCGGCGGCCCGGGCCTCCCAGGAACTCTGGCAGGGGGCATTCGGCGACCAGGGCCAGACGGTCCGGCGGCAGGCGGCTCAAGAGCTCGGAGGTTGGACAGGACGACCCCACTTGCGCCAGGAAGACACCGCCGCGCCGGAGGAACGGCTCGGCCAGCTCGGCTTGCAGTCCGGGGTGAGCCACCGCTCTGGCCATGGCCAGATCATACGCCCCGGCATGCTCCGTCTCGACGGCGGCGGCCTCGGCCCGGGCCCGGAGGACCCGGACATCGTCCAGGGCCAGCAGCCGACAGATGTGGCGCAGAAAGCTGCTCTTCCGGCGTGAGGCCTCCACCAGGGTGAAGCGCAGGTCGCGGCGCACGATTGCCATGGGGAGGGCGGGGAAGCCCGCCCCCGAGCCGATGTCGACGACCCGTCTTGCGGCGGGGGGCACCAGGGAAAGGCAGGCCAGCGAGTCCAGGAATCCCTCCGTGACGATGCGGGCGGGGTCGCGAAAGCCGGTCAGGCTGCTCCGCTCGGACCAGCGTAGAATCTCATCCTGGTAGCGGCGGAAGGCGGCCCGCGGCGCGGCACCCAGTGCGAGGCCGAGGCGCATGACCCCGCATTCCAAGAGGGCGTCGGGGTCGCTGCCGGGCCGGCGGGACTGGAACATGCCGGAACGCCTCTCGGCCGCCGGAAGAGCGGCCGCCTCAGGCGGCCAGAGCCTCGGTGGGAGATGCCGGTCTCGTGGGCCGGCCCATGATGATCCACTGCTGCCCGATCTGCAGGATGTTGTTGACCAGCCAGTAGAGCACCAGTCCGGAGGGAAAGCTCCAGAACATCCAGGTGAAGATGATCGGCATCATCCACAGCATGATTTGGGCCTGCCGCGGGTCGCCCGCGGTGGGGGACATCTTCTGCTGGAACCACATACTGGCCCCCATACAGAGGGCCAGAAGGTTGAACCCCAGGCTCGACCCTCCCCACAGGGGAAGCTGGAAGAGGGCATCCGGTTGCGTGAGGTCGCGGATCCAGAGGAAGCTGGCCTGCCACATCTCCACCGAGCTGGAGAGGGCGTTGTAGAGCGCGACGAAGATGGGGATCTGTACCAGCATGGGCAGACAGCCGCCCATGGGATTGACCCCATGCTTTCGGTACAGCGCCATGGTCTCTTCCTGCTTCTTCTTGGGGTTGTTCTTGTACCGCTCCTGGAGCGCCTGGACTTTGGGCTGGATGGCCGACATGGCCTGCATCGACTTCAGGCTCTTGTGGGTCAGGGGGTGGAAGAGCACCTTCTGTAGGACGGTGATGAGGATGATGGCAAAGCCGTAATTCCCGGTGTAGCGGTACAGGAACTTGAGCAGCCAGAGGGCGGGGCGCGCCAGGAAGTCGAACCACCCCAGGTCCACCAACTGGTCCAGATGGTTCCCGACCCCCTTGAGCACCTCCAAGTCACGGGGCCCCGCGAACAGCGTGGCCTTGAGTTCGATTTGAGCGCCGGGCGGGAGGGTCCGGGCCGGTAGCGTCAGGCCGATTATCGGCTGATCCGATGCCCCCTTGGCCACGAACGCCTTGGCCTCCTCCTGCCCGGGCAAGAGGGCGGCGGCGAAGTACTGGTCTTGCAGCGCGGCCCAGCCCGCCTTGCCGTCCAGCACCTTCTCGCCTGTCAGCTTTTCCAGATCCTCCTGGTGGCGCTGGTCCGCGAGCCACAGCGTGGGCGGCTGGAGCGTGCTCGCCTTTTTGTCCTGGCTGTTGCGAAATCCCGGGCCCCACGCCAGGCGCGGCTGGACGCTCCTCGCTGCCTCGGCCAGGTTTCGCATCGTGAGCGCCACACTTACGTCAAAGCGGTCGGGATAGAAGGTAACGGTCTTCTTGAGCTCGATCCCGTCGCTGCCGACATGGTGAAAGGAGAGGACCGCGGGAGGATCGCCGGGCTTGAGTTGCAGGCCGCCAGGCGTGACCGCGTAGACGGCCCTCAGTTGTTCTGGAGTCCCCCAGGCGGTGAGGGGGGAGGGGCCGTTATGGTTGATGTTCGGCTCTGCCACCAGCTCCACGAAGCTCCCGTCCTGCAGGCGATAGTCCTTCAGTTGCCAGTGCACGGCTCTGGCCCCCTCTGTGCTGAAGGTCACCCGCATGCGGGGGGTGTCCACGACAATCTCACGGGGGGCCACGCCGGCCTGGGGTGTGGGGGTGTAGCTTTTGGGCTTTGGCGCCAGCATGGGCGCGCTGACGGTTGGCGCGGCGGGCGGTAGGGCGGCCTCCTTGGCGGGGGCCGGCGCGGCTGGCGGGGCCGGCGCGGGCGCCTCGCCTTGCGGGGCCGGCGTCTCGAACTTCGCCAGGTACCACTGGTAGCCCAACAGGATGAGGATGACGAGAACCGTGGCCAGGATTGCGTTCTTCTCCATCGGTGGTCTACTCCAAACCGGTCGCGGGAAGGTTTAGGGGACGGGGTCATGCCCCCCCGGGTGATAGGGGTGGCAGCGGAGGAGTCGGCGCGTCGTCAACCAGATCCCGCGCCGGATTCCGTGGCGCTCCAGAGCCTCCAGGGCATATGCGGAGCAACTGGGGGAGAAGCGACACGCGGGCGGAAAGGCTGGCCGAATCCAGCGCTGGTACCCGCGGAGAACGCTGCCCAGTATCCGGCAGCCGACGGTCATACCCGCCTTACCCGTTCGTGCTCTCGGCCGGCCCGAGACGTTGAAACAGATGCAGGAGATCGCCCCGGATCTTGCGGCGCGCGATCTGGCTGAGGTCCCCGCGCGCCATGAGGAGGACATCCATCCCCGCTAACCTGGCTCGCCATAACGCGTAGCAGTGGCGGGCGATCCGTCGAGCGCGACTCCGGGTAACGGCCGGTCCGGCTCCCCGGCCCAGCGCCGCGGTCAACCGTCCTTCGCCCCCCGGACGCGGGGAAACCATCATAACCCATGGGCCGCCCTGGACCCGCCGCCCGGTTCGTTTGATCTCGGCCACCCGATCCGATCCACGCCACGCCATCTCGGAATTCTACACCGTGAGTCGATGCCGCCCCTTGGCGCGCCGCCGCTTCAGCACCTTCTGCCCGTTCGCCGTGCTCATGCGCTTTCGGAAGCCGTGACTAGCCTTTCGCTTGCTGCGATTTGGTTGGTATGTCCGCTTCATGCTTGCCTCCTGATCGGCGATAAAAGGACAGGATATTTTTTTTCTGGCATGTTTGTCAAGAAAAAGATCACATGGGGAGTAATCCCTCAGTCTCGGGTGGTAGAAGGCGATATCAGGAACCCGGACACTTGCGAAGACACGAGCGCGGTCGGCGCGAGGGAGACGCGGCGTGGGCCAGCTCTAAGAGGGACTGACCGCAGCGGTCAGAGGTTGTGAAAAAATCTCGTGGCGAACCAACGAAACTGGTCGACTTCTGGCTCGGGTGCTGGTAAGAGAAGCGCATGCATACACATCGCGATGTTCCAGCGGAAGTCGGGTCCCCGCAACCCGTGTTGTTTGAGGT
>JACQVN010000004.1 GCA_016209735.1 Candidatus Methylomirabilota bacterium | reverse complement strand
GGGGAGCAGAGGGGCAGGGGAGCACGGATGATGGAGCATGGACCAAGGACGATGGACCAGGGACCGGGGGGCAGAGGGGCGGAGGGGCGACGAATGCGGAATGCGGAATTCGGAATGCGGAATGGGGGACCGAGAGCAGGGACCGGGGGCAGCAGGGACCAGGGACCGGGGGGAACGGGACCATGGACGATGGACGACGGGGAAGCAGAGGAGCAGGGGAGCGGGGGGGCAACCTCGGAATGCGGAATGCGGAATTGAGGAGCGGAGGGGCACGGACATACGACCATGGACCGGGGGCCAGGGAGCAGGGGCCGGAGACCAGAGGTCAGAAGTCCGAGGTCGGAGGCAAAGACGGCGACCCGTTCTTGTACTGTCGTACCGCCGTACCGTCGAACCCTCGAACTCCCGAACCCCCGAACAGTTGTACCTCCGAACTGCTCTTAACGGGCCGGCACCATGGCGATGGCGTTCACGGTCAGGTGCTCGCAGATCTTGGCACAGAGCCGGCAGCCGATGCATTCTTCCTCGCGGATATGGACGGGGGCCGGGGCCCGGGGAGCGGGGGGCGGAGGAGAAGGCTCGATGCAGTCCACCGGGCAGAAATCGAGGCAGACCTCGCAGCCGGTACAAGATTCCGTGATCACGGCCAGGAGCCGCGGGGGAGAATCAAGAACGGCGAGACCCGTGTGGGATCGGCCGGATTTTCCCATGCTCACATCCCCAGTTGGAGACGCGCCGCCTCGGACATGCGCCAGGGCTCCCAGGGCGGGTCGAAGACGATCTCGACTGTGGCCCGGCTCACTCCCGGAATGGCCCGCACCTTTTGCTCCACCTCCGCTGGCAACTCGGCGGCGGACGGGCAATTCGGGGAGGTCAGGGTCATTTGCACCTTCACCGAGCCATCCGGGTCGACCGTGACTCCGTAGATCAAACCTAGCTCGTAGATGTTGACGGGAATCTCCGGATCGTAGCAGGTCTGGATGGCTTCCACGACCTTCGCCTCGATTTCCCGCGGATTGATCACAATGTTACCCATCGGTGACTCTTTCCTCGTCCACGGCCATTCGAGCAGTCCCATAAGGTTTCCCCAATGCCTTTCAATATTGGTTCTTGCGCCCTCAGCGCAAGAATCACGGAGGTAACGGCCGGGCACCCAACAGCCAGGAAGAGCCCCTCCCGTCTCTTCCCGGCTGCCGGAGTGCCCGACCGTCTCGGCGATCCTGTCCGCGATCACTCCGTCGAAACGGATCCGTTCTGTCCTTCCAGGGCGGCCCGCATGGTGTGCCAGGGCAGGCTGGCACACTTCACCCGCACCGGAAACTCTTTCACTCCGCAGAACACCGCCAGCTTTCCCAGCTCCATCGGGTCCACCGCGTTTTCCCCGCCGGTGACCATCTCGTGGAACTTCTCGAAGAGCGCCCCCGCCTCCGCCTTGGTCTTCCCCTTCAGAACCGTGGTCATCAGAGAGGCCGCGGACTGGGAAATGGCGCAGCCCGCTCCCTCGAAGCTGATGTCACGGATCAGGTCGCCGTCCATGTGGAGGTAGACGGTGATCTGATCCCCGCAGAGCGGATTGTTCCCCTCGGCCTGGCGGGTCGCGCCGTCCAGCTTCTTGAAGTTCCGCGGCCGCTTGTAGTGGTCCAGAATGACCTGCTGGTACAGCTCGCGGAGATCGGACATCAGGCGAAGACCTCGCGGACCTTGTGGAGTCCCTTGGCCAGGGCATCCAGGTCCGCCCGCGTGTTGTAGAAGGCCAGCGAGGCCCGGGCCGTGGCCGGCAGGCCGAAGCGCTTCATCACGGGCATGGCGCAGTGATGGCCCGCCCGCACGGCGACTCCCTCCAGATCCAGAATGGTCCCGACGTCGTGCGCGTGGATGCCGTCCAGGACGAAGGAAAGGACCCCCGCCTTATCGCGGGCCGTGCCGATCAGCCTGAGGCCGGGGACAGCCGTGAGGATCTCCGTCCCGTAGGCCAGGAGGTCCGCCTCGTAGGCGGCGATCTGATTCCGCCCGACCCGTTCCACGTACTCGATGGCGGCGGCCAGCCCGATCACGCCGGCGATGTGCGGGGTTCCGGCCTCGAACTTGTAGGGCAGGGTGTTGTAGATCGTCTTCTCGAAGGTGACGGCACTGATCATGTCGCCGCCGCCCTGGTAGGGGGGCATGGCCTCGAGGAGATACGCCTTGCCGTACAGGATGCCGATACCGGTCGGGCCGAAGAGCTTGTGACCCGAGAACGCGTAGAAGTCGCAATCCAGCTCGCGGACGTCCACCGGCATGTGGGAGACGGCCTGCGCCCCGTCCACCAGGACCGGGATGCCGCGCCCGTGGGCCAGGGCGATCACGTCCTGGATCGGATTCACGGTGCCGAGGGCGTTGGAGACGTGAGTGACGGCGACCAGCTTGGTGCGATCCGTGAGGAGCCGCCGATACTCTTCCAGGAGCAGCTCCCCGGCATCGTTCATGGGAATGACCTTCAGGGCCGCCCCCTTCTCCTCGCAGATCATCTGCCAGGGGACGATATTGGAGTGGTGCTCCATGGCCGAGATGAGCACCTCGTCCCCGGCCCGCAGGGCCCTTCGCCCGTAGGTCTGCGCCACCAGGTTGATCCCCTCCGTGGTCCCGCGGGTGAAGATGATCTCCCGGTCGTGGGCCGCATTGACGAACTGCCGCACCTTGGTCCGCCCGCTCTCGTAGGCCTGCGTCGCGACCTGGCTCAGCAGATGGACGCCGCGGTGGACGTTGGAGTTCTCCTCCGTGTAGTAGCGGGTGAGCGCCTCGATGACGCTCCTGGGCTTTTGGGTGGTGGCGGCGTTGTCCAGGTAGACCAGCGGCTTGCCGTGGACCTTGGTCCACAGGGTGGGGAACTCCTCCCGGATGCGCTCCGGACCGATACTCACCAGGCACTCCTGGCAGTGCTGCTCGCCGATTCGGGGACGTGCGTGCGTGGACATCAGTCCATACCCTCCAACAGATTGCCCTGGGGGAGCCATTCCGAGACCAGCTGCTCGAGGCGCCGGCGCACCGGGGCGACCTTCATGCGCTTCAGACTCTCGCCGGCGAAGGCAAACAGCAGAAGGGCCCGCGCGACGGCGGCGGAGAGCCCGCGCGAGCGGAGGTAGAACACGGCATCCTCGTTGATCTGGCCGATGGTCGCGCCGTGGGTGCACTTGACGTCGTCGGCGTAGATCTCCAGTTGCGGCTTGGAGTCGATCTGCGCCTCCTCGGAGAGGAGCAGGTTCATGTTGGTCTGCTTGGCGTCGGTCTTCTGGGCGTCCTTGTGGACGATGATGCGCCCGTGGAAGACCCCGTGCGCCTGGCCGTCCAGGATCCCCTTGAAGACCTGCCGGCTGTCGCAGTGGGGACTGGCGTGCTCGACCCGCATGAAGTTGTCCATGTGCTGGCGGCCGCGCGGCATGAAGAGGCCGTTGATCAGGCATTCACCCCCCTCCCCGGCCAGGATGGGGTGCATGTTTCGCCGGACCAGCGCGCCGCCCAGCAGGACGGAATGGGAGGTCAGGGTGCTGCTCCGGGCCTGTTCCGAGCGGAGGCGGGAAATGTGGAAGGCCTGCCGGTTCTCCCGTTCGAGGTGATAGTGGCTGACCACGCCATTGTCGCCGACGACGAGCTCGGTGACGCTGTTGGTGAAGTGGACACCCTCCCCCAGGGAGACGTAGTCCTCGAGAATGGCCGCCTGGCAGTTTTCGCCGGTCAGAATCAGGTTCCGGGGATGGGCCATCGTGGGAGCGCCCGCCGCCGTCGAGACGTAGAGCAGGTGGATGGGATCCTCCAGGAGCGTGCCGGCGGAAATGGAGACGTAAGCCCCGTCCTCCAGGAAGGCGGTGTTCAGGGCACAGAAGGGGTCGTGCTGCGGCTCGGCGTACCGGCCGAGGTGCAGTTGGAGAACGCTCCTCTCCGCCGTCAGGGCCTCGGCCAGGCTCCGGACGACCAGGCCGGCGGCGGCGCCCGTGGAAGAGAGATGCGGCGCGAACCGCCCGTCCACAAACACCAGGCGGACGCCCTCCAGACCGGGGAACAGGAAGGGGGCAATGGCCTCGGCGGGAAGGGGTGCCGGGGCAGTCGGGGCGGCCCGGAACTCGGTCTGGGCGATGGGGGAGACGTTGGTGAAGCGCCAGTCCTCGTCGCGGGTCGTGGGAAATCCGACGGCGGCGAAACGGTCCATGGCGGCCCGCCGCAGGGGCATGAGCCACGCGGCGGAGGTCGCCGTCCCGGCGCGCTCGGCCTCGGCGAAACGCTGCAGGTACCGCGCGAGTCCGGCGGCGGCCCGGGTCTGGGATGCGGAAACGAGAGTCGTCGTCATGGCCCTATCCTTCGTGGTGCGTGGCACAAATACGATGATGTTTTCTCCCCCATTCGTGGTGAGCCAGTCGAACCACGAACGTTCGCACCCCGCCGGGGCGGGGCTCAGTGCGAACGGCAACAGCCAGTGAGTATGTCACCGTAATTGTGGCCCGGAGCATTCATTATTATATGCTGGCGGCAGCGAGGGCGCGGCACTCCGCCTCCACCGCGGCGTAGCCCTGACTCTCGAGCTCCAGCGCCAGCTCCTTGCCGCCGGACTTCACGATCCGGCCGTCCACCAGGACGTGGACGAAGTCCGGCACGATGTAGTTCAGCAGGCGCTGGTAGTGGGTGACCACAACAATGGCGCGGTCGGGGCTCCGGAGGGCGTTGACCCCCCCCGCTACGACCTTCAAGGCGTCGATGTCCAGCCCCGAATCGGTCTCGTCGAGGACGGCCAGCGAGGGCTGGAGGATGGCCATCTGGAAGATCTCGTTCCGCTTCTTCTCGCCCCCCGAGAACCCCTCGTTCACCGAACGGTTCAGGAGCCGGTCGTCCACGTCCAGGAGCTTCATCTTCTGCTTGACGAGAGCCAGGAAGTCCATGGCGTCCAGCTCCTCCTGGCCGTGGTACTTGCGAATGGCGTTCAACGCCGCCTTGAGGAAATACGTGCCGTTGATCCCCGGGATCTCCACGGGGTACTGGAAGGCCAGGAAGACACCCTCGCACGCCCGCTCTTCGGGAGCCATGGCCAGAAGGTCCTTCCCCCGGTACAGGATCGTCCCCTCGGTGACCGCGTAGCCGTCGCGCCCGGCCAGGACGTGGGCCAGGGTGCTCTTGCCGGAGCCGTTGGGCCCCATGATGGAGTGCACCTCGCCGGGCTTCACCGACAGGTTCACCCCTTTCAGGATCTTGCGGTTGTTGACCGTCACGTGGAGATTCCTGATCTCGAGCATCGTCGCCCTCTGTTGTTGGTGGTGCGTTGCCCCTCGTGTCTGGCAGTCTTCGGGCCCACGGCTCATCGCTCAAGCGGCATGGCGCATGGCGCGGGCCCGGTTTCTGAATCTTGAAGTTATCCTCGGTGGCGTCCATCGGTCCGGTGGCGCCTTGGCGGTTGACGGTCCCTCCGGTCTTACCCCACGCTGCCCTCCAGGCTCACGCTCAGGAGCTTCTGGGCCTCGACGGCGAATTCCATGGGCAGCTCCTTGAAGACCTGCCTGCAGAAGCCCCCCACGATCAGGGAGACGGCGTCCTCCTTGGAGATGCCCCGCTGGTTGCAGTAGAAGATCTGATCCTCGCCGATCTTGGAGGTGCAGGCTTCGTGCTCCATCTGGGCGGTGGCGTTCTTCACCTCGATGTACGGGAAGGTGTGCGCCCCGCACTTGTCTCCGAGAAGCAGGGAGTCGCACTGGGTGTAGTTCCGGGCGTTCCGGGCTCCCTTCTGGATGCGCACCAGGCCCCGGTAGGTGTTCTGGCCGTGGCCGGCCGAGATGCCCTTGGACACGATGGTGCTCTTGGTGTTCTTCCCGATGTGGATCATCTTGGTGCCGGTGTCGGCCTGCTGGTAGTTGTTGGTCAGGGCCACCGAGTAGAACTCGCCCACGGCGTTGTCGCCCTGCAGGATGCAGCTCGGGTTCTTCCAGGTGATGGACGTGCCGGTCTCCACCTGGGTCCAGGAGATGTGGGAGTTGACCCCCGCGCACTTGCCC
>JACQVN010000032.1 GCA_016209735.1 Candidatus Methylomirabilota bacterium | reverse complement strand
GACCGAGATGGTCATGCCCGGGGACAACGCCACCCTCACCGTGGAGCTCATCCAGCCCATCGCCATGGAGAAGGAGCTCCGCTTCGCCATCCGGGAGGGGGGCCGCACCGTGGGGGCCGGTGTGGTGAGCGAGGTCCTGGCCTAAGGCCGGGTGGCTTACGACGAACGATTGCCAGGAGGCGCCGGCAGCCCCGGACGCGGGACCGGCGGCGAATGAGCCATGCGAGAGACGATCAGCCTCGCCTGCGGCGAGTGCAAGCGGCGGAACTACTCCACCGTCAAGAACAAGCGGAATACCACCGACCGCCTGGAATTGTCCAAGTACTGTCCCTGGTGCCGGAAGCACACCCCCCATCGGGAGACGAAATGACCAATTCCCAAGGGGGACCGTGCGGCTGGCGCGGAGTGTCGCCGCCGGCCGCAGCCTCGCCTTGGTCATTGCGCATTGGGATTTGGTCATTGTCGGGGATAGGCCTGTAGCTCCAACTGGTAGAGCGGCGGACTCCAAATCCGCGGGTTGGGGGTTCGAATCCCTCCAGGCCTGCCAGAGACTTCATGCGGCGCGAGGCGTGCGCCCCCGCCGGCAGGCGGGGGAGAGGATGGCGGACATGGGTGCAGTTGTCGCGCGGGTGCAGGGGTGGCGGGCCTCGACCGTCCAGTTCCTCCGGGAGGTCTGGGTGGAGCTGAAGAAGGTCAACTGGCCGCAGCGCAAGGAGGTCATGGGCTCGACGGCCGTGGTCATCCTGGCCAGCTTCGCGGTGGCGTTTTTCCTCGGGGCGGTGGACCTGGTGCTGCAGTGGGCGTTGGCGGCGGTGATTCGCTAGCGGACCGGGAAGGCGGACAGGGTCATGAACGCAGAAGAGCTCGTGGCATCGACCGAGCCGGCGGCCTCCACGTCGCCGCTCCCCCCGCACCACAAGTGGTATGTGATCCACACCTATTCGGGGTTCGAGAACAAGGTGAAGCAGAGCATCGAACAGCGGGTGGCCGCCATGGGCTTGGCGCAGGTCGTGTCGCAGGTCCTCATTCCCACCGAGACGGTGGTCGAGCTGCGCAAGGGAAAGCGCCGCGAGGCCTCCCAGAAGTTCTTCCCCGGCTACGTGCTCGTCCGCATGGAGATGTCCGACGACCTCTGGTACATGATCAAGAATACCCCCAAGGTGACGGGATTCGTGGGCCCGGGGGTTCGCCCCACGCCCATCCCGGAGGAGCAGGTCCAGGTCATCCTCCAGCAGGTGGAGACGGGGGCGGAGCGGCCGAAGCACCGGGTCCTCTTCAGCCGCGGAGAGAGCGTGCGGGTCATCGAGGGCCCCTTCTCGAACTTCACCGGCGTGGTGGACGAGGTGAAGCCCGAGAAGGGCCGCCTCAAGGTCATGGTCAGCATCTTCGGGCGCCCGACGCCGGTGGATCTGGAGTTTCTCCAAGTCGAGCGGGTTTAGGTAATGGCGGCCCCGCCGCCGGCGGGGCGTCGCGAGGTGAACGGATGAGCAAGCGCGTGGCGAAGAAAGTCCAGGCCCAGGTGAAGCTGCAGGTGCCCGCGGGGAAGGCCAACCCGTCGCCGCCCGTGGGCCCGGCCCTGGGCCAGCACGGCGTGAACATCATGGAGTTCTGCAAGTCCTTCAACGCCCAGACGCAGGGGCAGGAGGGCCTCATCATCCCGGTGGTCATCACGATCTACGCCGACCGGAGCTTCACCTTCATCACCAAGACGCCGCCCGCCTCCGTCCTCCTGAAACAGGCGGCGGGGATCGCCCAGGGCTCCAAGGAGCCCAATCGGGTCAAGGTGGCCAAGGTGAGCCGGAAGCAGGTGGAGGAGATCGCCAAGACGAAGATGGCCGACCTGAACGCCTTCACGCTGGAATCGGCGGTGAAGGTCGTGGAGGGCACGGCCCGCAGCATGGGGATCGAGGTCTCCGCCTAAATTCAGCCGGCCGCAGCGGCCGGCTGAATTTAGCATTGAAACCCACAAAGGGAGGACGGATTCACTGTAGTTGCGGCCCGCAATACTACAGCGGCCGGCCGAGCGGCGGCCCACCTCAGCCGCCGCCCGTGCAACCCCGGGAGGGACCTGGCTTTTGCGCACCGGGCGCGAAAAAGCCAAGCCGAATATGGTTTTTGCGAGGCAGCGCAAAAATCAGGAGGGAGCCAGCGAATGGCGCACACGGGGAAGCGGTACGGCAAGGCGGCCGCGGCCGTCAAGCAGGCGGGGGCCGGGAACGGGGGTCTCACCCTGGCCCAGGCCATCGAGCTGGCCAAGGCCAACGCCACGGCCAAGTTCAACGAGAGCATCGACCTGGCGATCCGCCTGGGGGTGGATCCCAAGCACGCCGACCAGATGGTCCGGGGGACGGTGGTGCTCCCCCACGGGACAGGGCGACAGGTCCGGGTCCTGGTGTTCGCCAAAGGGGAGAAGGAGCGAGAGGCCCGCGAGGCGGGGGCGGACTATGCCGGCGCGGAGGATCTGGTGGAGCGGATCCAGGGAGGCTGGGTGGACTTCGACCGGGCCATCGCCACCCCCGACGTCATGGGGCTGGTGGGTCGGCTGGGCAAGATTCTGGGTCCGCGCGGACTCATGCCGAATCCCAAGACCGGCACGGTCACCTTTGAGATCGCCCGCGCCGTGCGCGAGTTCAAGGGCGGGAAGATCGAATTTCGGGTGGAGAAGGCCGGCATCGTGCACGTCCCCTTCGGCAAGGCCGCCTTCAGCGCGGAGCAGCTCTCCGAGAACGCCACGGCCGTCTTGGAGGCCATCCTGCGCGCCAAGCCGGTCTCCAGCAAGGGCCGCTACCTGCAAGGGGTGACCGTGTCCTCGACCATGGGCCCCGGCATCCGGGTGGATCCGAACGCGGTCCAGACGATGGTAAAGGTCTAGCCCGGATTATTCGGGAAAGCGAGGCTTTCGCTCATAACCCGCCTCCAGGAACGTCCCGGACGTTCCTGGAGGTTTCGACGCGCTGCTTCGCAGCTTGCTCAAGACTCGCCCGGGCTAGTCCTGAGCGGAGGCGCGCAGCGCCGGAGTCGAAGCCCGGAGGGCGGGCTATTCATGGGTTCGTTCATGAATAGCCCGGACTAGGGAGGCAACCATGGGTCGCGACGGAAAATCGGCGAGCATCGCCGCGCTGAAGGAGCGATTGACGGGGGCGCAGTCGGCCATCCTCACGGACTTCCGGGGCCTCAGCGTGGCCGACCTGACGGAACTCCGCACGCTCCTGCGCAAGAGCGCGGTGGAGTACCGGGTCGTGAAGAACACCCTGGCCCGCATCGCGGTGCGGGAGACGGCGCTGGCGGGTCTGAACCCCTACCTGGAGGGACCGACGGGGATCGCCATCAGCACGAAGGATCCGGTGGCGGCCTCCAAGATCCTCACCACCTGGGCCAAGGGCAAGCCCACGTTTGCCATCAAGGCGGGCGTGGTGGAGGGCCAGATCGTCGGCCCTGCCGAGATCGCCGTCCTGGGAGACCTCCCGCCCCGGGAGGCGCTCCTTTCGCGGCTGGCCTCGGCCTTCCAGGGCCCGATCCAGCGGACCGCCGGCGTCCTGGCGGCGCCCCTGCGGGCCATGGTGACGGTTCTCGCACGGGTAGGGGAACACAAGGACACGGCCGGGGCGGCTTAGTGCTTCGACTCGCAGTTCCGGTGACGTTTTCCGGCGAGGCGATGTGGCGAAATGCCGGGACCGGAGGGCGGCGGGAGGCGCTCTGGCTCACCGCTTCACATCCCAGAGACGGCTGACACAGGAGGCAGCGATGGCAAAGGTCACGGTGGAGGATGTCTTGGAGTCAATCGATTCGTGGACGGTGCTGGAGCTGAACAAGCTCGTCAAGGGCATCGAGGACAAGTACGGCGTGACCGCGGCGGCGCCGGTGGCGGTGGCGGCGGGCCCCGCGGCGGCGGGGCCCGCGGCGGCCGCCGAGGAGAAGACGGAGTTCACGGTGGTGCTGACCGGTTCCGGGGAGAAGAAGATCCAGGTCATCAAGGAAGTGCGTGCCATCACGGGACTGGGGCTGAAGGAGGCAAAGGACCTGGTGGACGGGGCTCCCAAGCCGGTGAAAGAGGGGATCCCGAAGGCGGAGGCCGAGGAGATCAAGCGGAAGCTGGTGGAGTCGGGGGCAACCGTCGAAATCAAGTAGTGAGGTGACGCGCAGATGGCCGTGGTCAAGCGAATCAGAGGAGAGGACCGGACAAGCTTCGCCAGGATCCAGGAGATCATCGGCATCCCCAACCTGATCGAGATCCAGCAGCGCTCGTACGAGCAGTTCCTGCAGACCCGGATCCCCCCGCAGGAGCGGGAGGACTCCGGATTGCAGGGGGTCTTCACGAGCATCTTTCCCATCTCGGATTACAACGATGCCGCCTCGCTGGAATTCGTCCGGTACGAGTTCGGGGACCCCAAGTACACCGCCGTGGAGTGCCTCGAGAAGGGGATGACCTACTCGGTGCCCCTCAAGGTGACCTTGCGTCTGGTGGTGTGGGACAAGCAGGCCGACAGCGAGGCGCGGAGCATCCGGGACATCAAGGAGCAGGAGGTCTACCTGGGCGAAATGCCCCTCATGACCGAGCACGGGACCTTCATCATCAACGGGACGGAGCGGGTCGTGGTGAGCCAGCTCCACCGCTCCCCCGGGGTCTTCTTCGACCACGACGGGGGACACACCCACAGCAGCGGGAAGACGCTGTACTCGGCCCGGCTGATCCCGCACCGGGGCTCCTGGCTGGAGTTCGAGTTCGACGCCAACGACGTCCTGCACGTCCGGGTGGATCGGCGCCGGAAATTCCTGGCGACCATCCTGCTGCGGGCCATCGGCTACCACAGCAACGAGGAGATCCTGGCGCTCTTCTACGAGCGGGACACCCTCACCGTGGAGAAGCGGGACATCCTGATCGACCTGACCGCCCCGGGCCTCCTGGGGTACCGGACGGCGCGGGAGATCGCGGACGGCAAGGAGGTGGTGCTTCCCGCGGGGAAGCGGATCACCCGCCAGGTCCAGAAGCGCTGTCAGACCCTCAGGCTGAAGCGGCTGGCCGTGGCGCCCGAGGACGTCGCCGGCCGGATCCTGGCCCGGGACGTGGTGCACCCGCGGACCGGAGAGGTCCTGGCCGAATGCGCCCAGGAGGTGACGGGGGAGCTTTTGGCGCGCCTGCGCGAGGCCGGGATCGACTCCTTCCAGCTCCTGGCCGGCCCCGACAACCGGGAGCTGTTCGAAATCCGGGACACGCTCCAGAAGGACGGCACCCGGGGGACGGATGAGGCGCTGGTGGAGATCTATCGTCGCATGCGCCCCGGCGATCCCCCGACGCTGGAGAGCACCCGGGCGCTCCTGGACAACATCTTCTTCAATCCCCGCCGCTACGACCTCTCCAAGGTGGGCCGGCTCAAGATGAACAAGAAGCTGGGCCAGGAGGTTCCGCTGGAGGAGCGGGTTCTGCGCAAAGAGGATATCACCGCGGTCATCCGGTATCTGCTCCGGCTGAGGCGGGGGGAGGGCCAGGTGGACGACATCGACCACCTGGGCAATCGCCGGGTGCGGGCCGCGGGCGAGCTCCTGGAGGATCAGTTCCGCATCGGGCTGGCGCGCATGGAGCGGGCGGTGCGCGAGCGCATGAGCACGCAGGAGCTGGAAACGCTGATGCCCCACGACCTGGTCAACGCCAAGCCGGTGACGGCGGCGCTGAAGGAGTTCTTCGGCTCCTCCCAGCTCTCCCAGTTCATGGACCAGACCAACCCGCTGGCGGAGCTGACCCATAAGCGGCGGCTCTCGGCCCTGGGGCCGGGCGGCCTCTCGCGCGAGCGGGCCGGCTTCGAGGTGCGGGACGTCCACCCCACCCACTACGGCCGGATGTGCCCCATCGAGACCCCGGAGGGACCCAACGTCGGTCTGATCGCCTCCCTGTCCACCTACGCGCGGGTCAACGAGTTCGGCTTCATCGAGACCCCCTACCGGAAGGTGCGGGACGGCCGGGTCAGCGATGAGATCGAGTATCTGACCGCCGACGAGGAGGAGCGCCACACCGTGGCGCAGGCCAACGCCGAACTGGACAGCCGGAATCGGTTCGTCAGCGATCGGGTGCAGGCGCGGGTGGCCGGGAACTCGGTCATGGTGGCCCCGGACGTCATCGAGTACATGGACGTCTCGCCCAAGCAACTGGTCGGCATCTCCACCTCCCTCATCCCCTTCCTGGAGCACGACGACGCCAACCGGGCCCTGATGGGGGCCAACATGCAGCGGCAGGCTGTGCCGCTCCTCAGGCCCACGGCTCCCCTGGTCGGAACCGGCATGGAGCACGTGGCCGCCCGGGACTCCGGCGCCGTGGTCGTGGCCAAGCGGGGCGGTGTGGTCGAGGCGGTCTCCGCGGACCGGATCATCGTGCGCGCCGACCCCAAGGACCCCCGATCCGACGGGCTGGACAACGGCTCGGGGGTGGATGTCTACACCCTGCTGAAGTTCAAGCGGAGCAACCAGAACACCTGCATCAACCAGAAGCCGATCGTGGCCAAGGGGGAGCAGGTGGCGCGCGGCCAGGTGATCGCCGACGGCCCCGCGACGCAGGACGGGGAGCTGGCGCTGGGGCAGAACGTCCTGGTGGCCTTCATGCCCTGGGGCGGGTACAACTTCGAGGACGCCATCCTGATCAGCGAGAAGCTGGTCAAGGACGACCGGTACACCTCGATCCACATCGAGGAGTTCGAGATCGAGGCGCGGGACACCAAGCTGGGCAAGGAGGAGATCACCCGCGACATTCCCAACGTCGGCGAGGAGGCGCTGAAGGACCTGGATGGGAGCGGTATCATCCGCATCGGCGCCGAGGTGAAACCGGGCGACATCCTGGTGGGGAAGGTGACCCCCAAGGGGGAGACGGTCCTCACGCCGGAGGAGCGGCTGCTGCGCGCCATCTTCGGCGAGAAGGCCGAGGACGTCCGGGACGCCTCCCTCACGGTCCCGCCGGGCATCGCGGGGACCGTGGTGGACGTGAAGGTCCTGTCGCGCAAGGGGGCGGAAAAGGACGAGCGGGCGCGCTCCATCGAGGAGGAAGAGATCGCCCGCCTGCGCAAGGATTTCGGGGACGAGATCCAGATCGTGGCCGCGGAGCGGCACCGCCGCCTGCAAGGGCTCCTGCTGGACCGGACGGTGGGGAAGGATATCCGGCTGCGGGGCAACCGGAAGATGCTGGCGGTCAAGCGCCACAAGCTGACCGAGGAGACGCTGGCGGAGCTCGGCGATGCGGAGCTGGTGGAGGTCGCGGCCCAACTGGACGATGACGCGGGCGGCCAGGCGGCCCGGCTCTACGAGGAGGCCGAGGAGCAGATCCGGGTGCTGGAAAGCCTGCTGGAGGAGCGCATCGGCCGCGTGAAGCGAGGCGACGAGCTGGCCCCGGGCGTGTTCAAGCTGGTCAAGGTCTACGTGGCCATGAAGCGGAAGCTGTCCGTGGGGGACAAGATCGCCGGGCGCCACGGCAACAAGGGGGTCATCGCCAAGAGCCTGCCGGAAGAGGACATGCCGTACCTGCCGGACGGGACCCCGGTGGAGGTGGTCCTGAATCCCCTGGGCGTGCCCTCCCGCATGAACGTGGGCCAGATCCTGGAGACCCACTTGGGATGGGCCGCGCAGGCCCTGGGATTGCGGGTGGCCTCTCCCGTCTTCGACGGGGCGGCGGAGCGGGACATCAAGGCGCGGCTGAAGCAGGGGCGCCTGCCCGTCTCGGGCAAGACGGCCCTCTACGACGGGCGGAGCGGGAAGGCGTTCCACCAGGAGGTGACGGTCGGCTACATCTACCTGATGAAGCTGGCCCACCTGGTGGACGACAAGATCCACGCCCGCTCCATCGGCCCGTACTCCCTGGTGACCCAGCAGCCGCTGGGCGGCAAGGCCCAGTTCGGCGGTCAGCGCTTCGGCGAGATGGAGGTGTGGGCCCTGGAGGCGTACGGCGCGGCCCATACCCTGCAGGAGATCCTGACGGTCAAGTCCGATGACGTGATCGGGCGGACCAAGATGTACGAATCGGTGGTGAAGGGGGAGAACGCCCTGGATCCGGGCATGCCGGAATCCTTCAACGTACTGGTAAAGGAGCTGCAGAGCCTGGCGTTGGACGTGGAGTTGGTGAAGGAGTAAGCGCCGCGCGACGCGGCGCTTGACCCGGATTATTCGCAAATCCTCCGCGAATAATCCGGGCTGACCTGACCACCGAAGAATCCCGCCTGCGGCGGGATGACGCCTGGTGGGAGGTGCGAGACGCCCGCTGTCGAGATGCAGCCGCGACGGCTGACCCCGTCCTGGCCCGCCGACCAGAAGGGTTTCTGCTAAGCCCGCAGTGTTCGCGAGCCGCGCTTGCGAACACTGGGGGCTAAAGGAGTATCCTGTGGAGAAGTTCTTTGGGTTCTTCGACGAGAAGCCCACAGATCCCACGAGTTTCCGGGCCATCCGCATCGGCTTGGCGTCTCCGGAGAAGATCCGGAGCTGGTCGCACGGCGAGGTGAAGAAGCCGGAGACCATCAACTACCGGACCTTCAAGCCGGAGCGGGACGGGCTCTTCTGCGCCAAAATCTTCGGGCCCACCCGCGACTGGGAGTGCAACTGCGGCAAGTTCAAGGGGATCAAGCACAACGGGGTGATCTGCGACAAGTGCGGGGTGGAGGTGATCCGCTCCAAGGCCCGGCGCCAAAGGCTCGGCCACATTGAGCTGGCCTCCCCCGTCGTGCACATCTGGTTCTTCAAGTCCATCCCCAGCCGGATCGGCTACCTCCTGGACATGTCGCTCAGGGATCTGGAGAAGGTCCTCTACTTCGAAGAGTACGTGCTCCTCGACCCGGGCAAGACCCCCCTCCAGCTCAAACAGCTCCTCTCCGAGGAGCAGTACCGCAAGGCCCTGGAGGAGTACGGGGACGGCTTCCGCGTCGGGATGGGGGCGGAGGCCATCCGGGAGCTGCTCAAGCGGATCGCCGTGCCGGAGCTGGCCAACGAGCTGCGGGGTCGCATGAACAAGGAGACCTCCCAGCAGAACCGGAAGAAGATCACCAAGCGGCTGCGCATCGTGGAGGCCTTCCTCAACTCCGGCAACCGGCCCGAGTGGATGATCCTGGAGGTCATCCCCGTCCTGCCCCCGGAGCTGCGCCCCCTCGTCCCCCTGGACGGGGGCCGCTTCGCCACCTCCGACCTCAACGATCTGTACCGGCGGGTCATCAACCGGAATAACCGGCTGAAGCGCCTCATGGAGCTCCGGGCCCCCGATATCATCATCCGCAACGAGAAGCGGATGCTCCAGGAGGCGGTGGACGCCCTCTTCGACAATGGGCGGCGCGGCCGGGCGCTGAAGGGACAGAATAACCGCCCCCTGAAATCCCTCTCGGACATGCTCAAGGGGAAGCAGGGGCGCTTCCGCCAGAACCTGCTGGGGAAGCGGGTGGACTACTCGGGCCGCTCGGTCATCGTGGTGGGCCCCGAGCTCCGCTTCCACCAGTGCGGCCTCCCCAAGAAAATGGCCCTGGAGCTTTTCAAGCCGTTCATCTTCCGGAAACTGCTCCGCGACAACGAGCACGTGGCCACCATCAAGAGCGCCAAGAAAATGGTGGAGCGGAGCCGCCCCGAGGTCTGGGATGCCCTGGAGCACGTCATCAAGGAGCACCCCGTCATGCTCAACCGCGCCCCCACGCTGCACCGGCTGGGCATCCAGGCCTTCGAGCCCGCCCTGGTGGAGGGGGAGGCCATCAAGATCCACCCCCTCGTCTGCGCCGCGTTCAACGCCGACTTCGACGGCGATCAGATGGCCGTGCACGTCCCCCTGTCGCCGGAGGCCCAGCTGGAGGCCCGCTTCCTCATGTGGGCCCCCTACAACATCCTCTCGCCGGCCAACGGGGCCCCCATCGCCGCGCCCAGCCAGGACATCGTCATCGGCTGCTACTACCTGACGCGGGAGAAGACGGCGCAGCGGGGCGAGGGGATGGTCTTCGCCGACATGGACGAGGTGCGGGCCGCCTACGATGCCGACGCGGTGGGGCTCCTGGCCAAGGTCAAGATGCGCTGGGAGGGGGAGCTGGTCGAGACCACCGTGGGGCGGGTGCTGTTCAACGAGGTGCTGCCGCCCTCGCTCCGCTTCATCAATCAGGAGATGAACAAGCGGGAGCTGACCCGGCTGGTCTCCCAGTGCTACTACCTGCTGGGCAACAGCGAGACGGTGCGCCTCCTGGACGCGCTGAAGGAGTTGGGCTTCCGCTATGCCACGCTGGCCGGCATCTCCATCGGGGTGGACGACCTGCTCATCCCCGGCAACAAGGGGGAGATCATCGACGCGGCCAACCAGGAGGTGATCAAGGTCGAGAAGGAGTACCAGGACGGTCTGATCACCAAGGGGGAGCGCTACAACAAGATCATCGACATCTGGACCCACGTGACGGAGCGGGTCTCCGACGAGATGTTCAAGGAGATCGAGGGGCAGCCCTCCGGGGAGTTCAACCCGGTGTTCATGATGGCCGACTCGGGGGCCCGCGGCAGCCGGCAGCAGATCCGGCAGTTGGCCGGCATGCGCGGCCTGATGGCCAAGCCCTCGGGGGAGATCATCGAGACCCCCATCACCGCCAACTTCCGGGAGGGGCTCACGGTCCTGCAGTACTTCATCTCCACCCACGGGGCCCGGAAGGGGCTCGCGGACACGGCCCTCAAGACGGCCGACTCGGGGTACCTCACCCGCCGCCTGGTGGACGTGGCCCAGGACATGATCATCACCGAGCTGGACTGCGGCACCGTGAACGGCATCTGGGTCACCCCCCTCATCGAGGGCGGGGAGATCATCCAGCCCCTGCGCGACCGCATCCTGGGCCGTGTCCCCCTGGAGGACGTGATCGACCCCTTCACCGGGGAGGTGCTGGCGCGGGCCAACGAGGAGATCGTGGAGCTCTTGGCCAGCCGGATCGAGAACGCCGGCATCGACCGGGTCCACATCCGCTCGGTCCTCACCTGCGAGGCGCGCCGCGGCGCCTGCATGAAGTGCTACGGACGGAACCTGGCCACCGGCCGCCTGGTGGAGCTGGGGGAGGCGGTGGGGGTCCTGGCCGCCCAGTCCATCGGCGAGCCGGGGACCCAGCTCACCATGCGCACCTTCCACATCGGGGGCACCGCGACCCGGGGCACGGAGCAGAGCCAGTTGGAGAGCAAGCTGTCGGGGACCGTCCGCTTCCAGAACCTGCGCACGGTCAAGACGGCGACGGGCGACTCGGTGGTGATGAACCGGAACGGGACCATTGCCCTCTTGGACGACCGGGGCCGCACCAAGGACACCTACCAGCCGGTGTACGGCGCCCGGTTGAAGGTCGAGGACGGCCAGCGGGTGACCGCCGGACAGGTCCTGGTGGAATGGGATCCCTTCACCACCTCGATTCTGACGGAATTTTCGGGGACGGTGTTCTTCCGGGACATCCTGGATGGGCTCACCATGAAGGAAGAGGTGGACGAGGTCACCGGCCTCTCGCAGAAGGTGGTCGTGGAGCACGGGACCAAGGAGGAGCTGCAGCCGCGGGTCTCCATCAAGGATGCCGGCGGCACCACCGTCTTCAAGTGCCAGATCCCGGTGGGCGCCCACCTGATGGTGGCGGATGGGCAGATGGTGGCGGCGGGGGACGCCATCGCCAAGATTCCGCGGGAGACCACCAAGACCAAGGACATCACGGGCGGACTGCCGCGGGTGGCGGAATTGTTCGAGGCCCGCAAACCGAAGGATCCCGCCATCATCTCCGAGATCGATGGCCGGGTGGAGTACGGCGGCATGGTCAAGGGCATGCGCCGGATCGTCATCCGGGGCGAGGGGGACGACGCGCGGGAATACCTCATCCCCCGCGGCAAGCACGTCACGGTCCTGGAGGGGGACGAGGTGAAGGCGGGCGACCCCCTCATGGACGGCCCCATCAACCCCCACGACATCCTCCACGTCAAGGGCGTGGAGGCCTTGCAGAACTACCTGGTGAACGAGGTGCAGGAGGTCTACCGGCTGCAGGGGGTGAGCATCAACGACAAGCACATCGAGGTGATTGTCCGTCAGATGCTACGCCGCGTGCGCATCGAGGGCGTCGGGGAGACCAACTTCCTGGTCGGCGAGCATGTGGACCGGGCCGACTTCGAGGAAGAGAACCGGCGGGTGCGCGGGCAGGGGGGCAACGCCGCCACGGCGGCCCCGCTGCTTCTGGGCATCACCAAGGCCTCGCTCAGCACCGACAGCTTCATCTCGGCGGCCTCCTTCCAGGAGACCACCAAGGTCCTGACCGAGGCGAGCATCAACGGGGCCCGCGACGAGCTCCGGGGGCTCAAGGAGAACGTGATCATGGGACGGCTCATCCCCGCCGGCACGGGAATGCGCTGGTACCGGGACACGCGGATCGCCACCCCGGAGGTGCCGCTGCCGCGGGCCGAGGAGGCCGACGCGGCGGTGCAGCAGGAGGCGGCCGCCGAGATGCTGCAGGCCATGGAGGTGTCGTTGCGCGAGAATGCCCTTGACAAGCCTGGGGAGTCCGAGTAGACTCCCCCGGTTCTTCACGCTACGGAAGGATTATGCCAACCATCGCCCAGCTCGTCCGCCGCGGTCGACAGCAGATCGCGAAGAAAGAGAAAGCGCCGGCCCTGCAGGCTTGCCCGCAGAAGCGGGGAGTGTGCGTTCGGGTGTACACCACCACCCCCAAGAAGCCCAATTCCGCGCTGCGCAAGGTGGCCCGCGTGCGTCTCACCAACAGCATCGAGGTGACCACCTACATTCCGGGGATCGGCCATAATCTGCAGGAACACTCCATCGTGCTCATCCGGGGAGGTCGCGTGAAGGACCTCCCCGGTGTCCGCTACCACGTGATCCGAGGGGCCCTGGACACGGCGGGCGTGGCTGACCGACGACAGGGTCGCTCGCTATACGGGGCCAAGCGACCCAAGGCCAGTTAACCGAACCGGCACGCGGGGGAGTCGGGGGACCGTCGACCCTCCCGTGCCGGTTTTTCTCTCTGCCAGGCGTCGCCCCCGCCCGTCGACGGGCGGGGGCCAAACGGCCGAGTCGGCGGGGCGGGAGCGACGGATGCCGAGACGGAAGGTGGCCGAGCGGCGGGAGATCCAGTCGGATCCCGTGTACGGCAGCAAGCTGGTGACGAAGTTCATCAACGCCATGATGGGGCAGGGGAAGCGGAGCAACGCGGAGCAGATCTTCTACGGGAGCATGCGCCTCATCGAGGACCGGACCAAGATGGACGCGCAGAAGCTCTTCAAGCAGGCCATGGAGAACGTCAAGCCGGTGCTGGAGGTGAAGTCGCGTCGCGTGGGCGGCGCCACCTACCAGGTGCCGGTGGAGGTGCGAGCCGACCGCCGGACGTCCTTGGCCATCCGCTGGATCATCGGCTTCTCGCGCCACCGGAGCGAGAAGACCATGCGGGAGCGGATGGCGGCGGAGTTGATCGAGGCGGCCAACAACCGGGGCGCCTCCGTGAAGAAGCGGGAAGACACGCACAAGATGGCCGAGGCCAACAAGGCCTTCGCCCACTATCGCTGGTAAGCGGCCCGCCTTGAGGTCGCAAGCGCAGGATGAGAGCCGTGGCTGAGATGACCTCCCTGGGTCGGACCCGCAACATCGGCATCATGGCCCATATCGATGCCGGGAAGACGACGACGACCGAGCGGATCCTGTATTACACGGGGAAGACCCACAAGATCGGCGAAGTCGACGAAGGCTCCACCGAGATGGACTGGATGGAGCAAGAGAAGGAGCGGGGGATCACGATCACCGCGGCGGCCACGACCGCCTCCTGGGGGGATCACCGGATCAACATCATCGACACCCCGGGTCACGTGGACTTCACCGTGGAGGTGGAGCGGTCGCTCCGGGTTCTGGACGGGGCCATTGCGGTGTTCGACGCCGTGGCGGGGGTCGAGCCCCAGTCGGAGACGGTCTGGCGGCAGGCCGACAAGTACCGGGTACCCCGCATCGCCTTCATCAACAAGATGGACCGCACCGGGGCCGACTTCGAGCGTGCGGTGCGGATGATCGCCGAGCGGCTGGGCGCCAATCCGGTCTGCGTGCAGCTCCCGTACGGGAAAGAGGACAAGCTCCGGGGAATCCTCGACCTGGTGCGCATGAAGGCCGTGGTCTGGGAAGAGGAGACCCTGGGCGCCGCCTTCCACGACGAGGAGATTCCCGACAGCCTGCGGGGGGCCGCCCAGAGTGCCCGCGAGAGACTGCTGGAGGTGGTGGCGGAGCAGGACGAGGCCGTGATGCACAAGTACCTGTCCGGCGAGCCCATCGGCGCGCCGGAGATCCGCCCGGCACTCCGCCGGGCCACGCTGAGCCTCCAGGCGGTGCCGGTCTTGTGCGGAGCCTCCTTCAAGAACAAGGGGGTGCAGCCCCTGTTGGACGCCGTGATTGACTACCTGCCGTCCCCCCTGGATCTCCGTCCCGTGGAAGGGAAGCACCCCAAGACGGGGAAGGTGCAGCAGCGGCCGGCGGATGAGAAGGCCCCCTTCGCCGCCCTGGTGTTCAAGATCATGGCCGATCCCTACATCGGCCAACTGGCCTATTTCCGGGTCTACTCGGGGACCCTCGAGTCCGGCTCCTACATCTTCAACTCCACGCGGGGGACCAAGGAGCGGGTGGGGCGGCTCCTCCGCATGCACGCCAACAAGCGGGAGGAGATCAAGCGGGTGTGGGCGGGGGACATCGCCGCGGCGGTGGGCCTCAGGAACGCCAAGACCGGCGACACGCTCTGCCTGGAGTCGGCGCCCGTGGTCCTGGAGGCCATGGAGTTCCCCGAGCCGGTGATCTCGGTGGCCATCGAGCCGAAGACCAAGGACGGCCAGGAGCGGCTTTCCCTGGCGCTGGCGGCCTTGGCCAACGAGGATCCCACCTTCCGGGCCTCCAGCGACGAGGAGATGGGGCAGACCATCATCTCGGGCATGGGCGAGCTCCACCTGGAGATTATCGTGGACCGCCTGCTCCGGGAGTTCCGGGTCGAGGCCAATGTCGGCAAGCCCCAGGTGGCCTATCGCGAGACGATCAGCCTGGGGGTCGAAGCGGAGGCCCGCTTCATCCGGCAGACGGGAGGCCGCGGGCAGTACGGGCACGTCAAGATCCAGGTGGAGCCGCTCTCCACCGGCGGGTTCGAGTTCCTCAACAAGATCGTGGGCGGCGTGATCCCCCGGGAGTATATCCCGGCGGTGGAAAAGGGTGTGCGAGAGGCCATGGAGGGGGGTGTGCTGGCGGGCTATCCCATGGTGGACGCCAGGGTCATTCTGGTGGACGGCTCCTACCACGAGGTCGACTCGTCCGAGATGGCCTTCAAGATCGCCGGCTCCATGGCCTTCAAGGACGCGGCGCGTCGTGCCAAGCCGATCCTGCTGGAACCCCTCATGCGGTACGACATCGTGGTCCCCGAGGAGTTCATGGGGCAGGTCATCGGGGACCTCAACTCTCGGCGGGGGCGGGTCCTGGAAATCGAGGCCCGGCCGGCGGTGCAGGTGATCCGGGCGGAGGTCCCGCTGGCCGAGCTGTTCGGGTACGCCACGGATCTCCGGTCGGCCACGCAGGGCCGGGCGAGTCACACCCCGCTCCAGTTTGCCCGGTACCAGCCGGTGCCGAGCCAGATCGCCGAGGAGATCATCGCCAAGTCGGGTGGTCGGGCGGCCTAGGGCCGCCGGCATCCCCGCGGGCGCCCGGAAGCGCGCCGGCGGGCAGGCCAGAGGCCTCCCGCGGGAGGCCTCGGCAGGGAGACAGGGGCCATGGCCAAAGCGAAGTTCGAGCGGACGAAGGACCACATGAACGTGGGGACGATCGGACACATCGACCACGGGAAGACCACCCTGACCGCGGCGATCACCAAGGCCCTGGGCTACCGGAACCCGAAGGTGAGCTTCGT
>JACQVN010000030.1 GCA_016209735.1 Candidatus Methylomirabilota bacterium | reverse complement strand
TACGCCCCGGCCATCCCCACGTCGCAGCCCGCGTCGGACTGGTGGGGTGACTGAAACCCCCACCAGGAGTGAGCCATGATGAGCATGGAGGAAGTCGCAGCCCGCGTCGGACTGGTGGGGTGACTGAAACCTCTCCAACTGCTCGTAGGCCCACTGCAGGGCATTCAGTCGCAGCCCGCGTCGGACTGGTGGGGTGACTGAAACGCTAGCGCCTTGAGGATCACGCCATCCTCTCTTCGGTCGCAGCCCGCGTCGGACTGGTGGGGTGACTGAAACCTCAGCCAGGACTTGCAGGCGATCTCCACGCCGAAGTCGCAGCCCGCGTCGGACTGGTGGGGTGACTGAAACTCAATTCCGGTCCCGCCACCGCTCCACCCTCACCGCAGTCGCAGCCCGCGTCGGACTGGTGGGGTGACTGAAACACCGAACCACATCCGACTTGCGCCGGCGGGATTCCCGTCGCAGCCCGCGTCGGACTGGTGGGGTGACTGAAACACAACGACAACGACAACAAGCAGCAGCAGCAGCAAAGTCGCAGCCCGCGTCGGACTGGTGGGGTGACTGAAACGGAAGGACCACCAGGATGGCGTGTCGCGTACCAGACGTCGCAGCCCGCGTCGGACTGGTGGGGTGACTGAAACAGTAATAGAGGGGTGGGGGTTTCGCTGCGCGGGCGTCGTCGCAGCCCGCGTCGGACTGGTGGGGTGACTGAAACGAAGTCGCCGAAGCCGGAAATGGCGTCCATGGTCTGGGTCGCAGCCCGCGTCGGACTGGTGGGGTGACTGAAACAGGCGGTCAGGCCGTCGGGCAGATCGCGCCACCCGCTGTCGCAGCCCGCGTCGGACTGGTGGGGTGACTGAAACCTGTGGCCATGATGGAGCCGCGCAGGCGGCGTGGGGGTCGCAGCCCGCGTCGGACTGGTGGGGTGACTGAAACCTGTGGCCATGATGGAGCCGCGCAGGCGGCGTGGGGGTCGCAGCCCGCGTCGGACTGGTGGGGTGACTGAAACGTGAGGCGCTCGGTATGTCCTGGACGGATGCGTTCAAGTCGCAGCCCGCGTCGGACTGGTGGGGTGACTGAAACGATGGCTGAATGCCTCCGGCACCAGCAGCGTCCCCCAGTCGCAGCCCGCGTCGGACTGGTGGGGTGACTGAAAGTCGAGGTAGGCTCACCGGCTCCCTGACGTGGTGACGCAAGCAGGACAGACTGCCCAATCCGCCCGTTTCCGTCAGGGGTGTCGCGGTCTGATCCCGTCGCGCCTCGTCGCAGCGGGACTCGTACCGCCCGGCTCTTTTCAGCCCGTCCCCTATGTACCCGATGAAGTTGTCAGAGAACGAGGGCCCGCAAACGGGCTCCGGTCACGCCCGCGGTAGTCCCGCGGTGGTCTGCGTGATCCCAACGTACCGGGCCGGCGGCGGGTCCTTGTGGGTCCGCACAAACTCCCGTGCTCCGTCCGTATGACGGATCGTGCTCCCGGCCCTCAGCCAGTGCCGCTCGGCACAGCCCGCCTCGCGGAGCCACGCCTCCACGGCCTGGTGCTTCGTGCGCCGGCGGGACTCGAAGGGGGTCCCGTCATGCGCGAGGGGCGTGGTGAGGCCCCGGGGGAGCGCCGGGAGGTCCCGGTATCTCCCCCCACTTTCCACCTTCACGCTCCAGTCGGGTTGCACGCTCACGACGATGGGGCGCGTGCGATCCACCTGCCCGTCTGGCCCGCGGCGATAGCCCACGACCTTCGCCACGACACCACCTGCGGCAAGGCGCTGGTGCTCGTGCTTGCCCCGCCGGAGCGGCGTGGGGGCGCCCCGGCCCTCCTGCTTCACCCGGAGCGAGAACTCCCTCGGGATGTCGGCCACGGTCGCCGCCGGATTGTCGAGGAACGCCTGGATGCCAGCCCAGCGCGCCAGGATGGTAGGGTGACTCGTGTGGCGGACGGTATTCCCCGGGCGGTCGTACCCCTTGGCCGTCGCCTTGTACCAGGCGACGAGGGCAGCCCCGACGGCTTCCACCCCGCCCGTATCCCAGGCCGCCAGGACGCGCGCCCGCAGCGTCAGGTGCGTGAGGCGGTCGAGCAGGTCCCTGCCCTCCTCCGCCTTCCTCTTCCCACGCAAGTTATCGAAGAAGTCCCCGACGCGCTTGCGCCGCGCGGGCTCGTCGTGGTAGGGGCCAGTGAGGGCGTACAGGGTCGTATCGAAGCAGGAATACTGGGGTCCACTTGGGCGAAGAGTAACAAGGTTAACGCCACGGTCCGCCTCGGGGCCGCCCACCACGCCCATGCTCGGCGTGAGGGCCTCGGCGCCACGAACCGGCAGGCAGTCCAGCCGGAACCGCTTGAGCGTCCGGAAGGCAGGATCGGCACACGCCACCGTCTGCGTCAGCACGTCTTCCGTCTCCCGGTTGAACCGCTCGGCGATGGCGAGCCGGGCAAAGCAGCCGGTGAGGGTGCCCAGGGCCAGGACGTAGGCGTCGAGGGCGTGGTTGTCCACCTGGTCGCCCGCAGCCTTCGCTACGGTCTTGTCGTAGTCCCATGCGTCGGTCAGGGCATCCCGGAGGAGGGCCGTGTGCCGGCCACTGACCACATGGGTCTGCGTTGCGGGGATGTCAAGCCGCGCCGCAAGGGCTTGGCGGAGGAAGCGGCCGTGGCGAGCCGAGGCCGTAGTGCGGAGCATCCAGGATCCGGCCATCTCATGGAGGGATCGTTCCGCCCGCTGGAGATCGCCTCCGTACCGGGCCAGGCGCTCGGCCAGCTTCTCGCGCGCGAGGTTCTGGAGCAGCCCCTTCTTCGCGTCGATGACCGGATGGATCGCCCCAGTCTTCGCCGCCTTCCGTGCGCTCACGGACTCCGTGAAGGCCTTCAGGGCCTCGGGGTGGATGCCTACTCCCCAACTGAGCAGAGACCGCGTGCCTTTGGTGCGGTTGCACGCTGTGCAGGCCGGCACCCGGACGAGGTAGCCTTCCATGGGGAACCGTTGCCGCGGGAGAACATGGTCCTCCTCGAACGTGTCGCCCAGGGGGCGCCCGCAGTACGCGCAGAGGCCCCCGAACTCCGTTCGGAGCATTGTCTTGGTATCCGCATAGCCTGCCCGTGGCCCTTCCCAGTACAATTCGTAGAGGCGCCCCTCCTCGGCGGCGGTGAGGCGGTGCGGCTTCTTGGCTCCGTCCGGCGGCGTGCGCGGCCGGAGCATTCGGAGGGCATCGAAGGCGGAGGACTCGATCACGAGTTGATCCACGGCCCGCGCAGGATCGCCCAGCACGCGCCGGGTGAGGTACGTGGTCAGCTTGTCGGCCAGGATGCTGAGGCGGCGGGAAACTTCCTGCGAGTCCGTCCGCTGGGGCCACGGCTCACCCTGGAGGAATGTGGTGACGTACTCGGCCTGGTGCTTGGGGCAGAAGCGGGAACGGCCGTCTCCGCCAGCCCGTTCCAGGTCGCGGAAGACGCCCGGGCGGATGGACTCTTTCCGCTTGGGGCGATACCACCGGGCCAGGAGCTTCGCCTTCTGCCGGCGGGCAGCGGCCAGTGCGAACGCCTCGCCGGGGACCGCTACATCCAGCTCCATGAGCCACGCCTCCAGGGACTTCTCGGAGGGCAGGGGCCTTCCCTTCGCGTCCACCTTCGGCGGGAGCCCCAGCGCGTCGGCGAGGGCCATATCCAGACGCCGGATGAGGGCCGTGGGACCGACGTGCTCGTCGTCCACCGCCGCCCGGGCGATGGCCTCAACGGTGGCGGGAGTCAACGCCTTCGCTTCCAGGAAGGGGCGGAGTTTCCCGGAGAGCCCCTGGATCAGGGAGCCGACCCCGGCCGAGGTCCGCCGGCTCGTGCAACCTTCCCACTGGCATACTCCGACCGTTCGCACATCCACCCGCATGGGCCGCCGGCTCTTCCGGTCCAAGACGCTCGCGCAGATCCGCTCAATGGACGCCCGGCAGGCGGAATCGGGGATCAGCGTGGCGAGGAACTCCGCGAGGGCCTTCGTGAACTCGGCATGGGGAACGGCCTCGCCGCGCTCCGCAGCGCCCTCGTCGTCCTCGTCCTCGCCGTAGAAGTGGCCCCGACGCTTGGCGAAGGCCGCAACAGCGTGGATGAGGGCCGGCTGGCCATATAGCGGCCCGCCACGGCCCCCCAGGAGGTCCCGGAGGCGCTTCAGGCGGCGGTGGTGCTCCCGGGCCGTGCGGCGCACCCGGCGGCGGGCGGCGCGCTTCTCTACCAGGGCGCCGAGGGGCTTGGGTTCGAGGTAGGCGGTGCCGAGGAAGAGCGGCGTGACGATCCGGCCATCGTACTCAGCGAGGCACAGCCCGAAGTGGATCTCACCTTGGTCGATGGCGAGAATGCGGAGAGGGCGCGCAGCGGAGGGAACAGATGAAGAACTGGAGCCGTCCATGCACGGACCCCCTGGCAAGACCCAAAGGATGTGCTGGAGCTGCCGAAAGCGGGGCGAGCTTACCTTAAAGGGTCAGACTTTGTCAATCCTGGTGTTCGACTTGTGACAAGTGCCAAGCTTAAGTTGGATCTGCGGAGGGGAAATAGTGTATCCGCGAGACATGCTTCCGATTGGGTTGCCCTGGGAAACGGCAGCATCATGGGCGTGTCGGGCTGGCGTGACTAGTAGCGGACAAGGACATGGGCGCGTCCTCGCACTGGCAGCCGACATTCGGCCGGAGGGCTATCGTCTAGACAGCGCTGGCGAAGGGAGCACTAACAGGACACGAACGCCGAGGAAACCTCTTAGGACGCCTGCGGCGGCGCACCAGGGGCCTCAGAACTGATGACCGTCAGCGGGAGGCCACTGGGGGGCGGTCCACGGTGTAGGGGGCATGGGGCAAGCTGTCGCTTTATTCTTTCCAACTGGCGCTCCTCGCGCCTTGCCCTCTGGACGTCCACCCGATCCGCCCACGCCATCAATTGCGAGCCCCATCGTTGGAGTGCAAGCCATGCCTTCATCCAGGCCCAGTAGTAGCGGGCGGGCCGCCGACCGGGCCGGGCAAGTTGGGCCGCGAATTCGTCATACCGATGCATGAGGCGTATCGGGTCGCGCCAGGCCCTGGACACGTACGAAAGCCCGGCGCAACTCCGGCACACCAGGGCTGTGGCGCCCCAGAACAGACTCATGGCCCTCCGGCCGCACTGCGGGCAGACGAGGTAACGACGAAAGCCGCCGAACGTGCAGGGAACAGAGACGAGCCGAAGTACCTGCTTTCCCGGGGTGCCATCCTTACCCGTCCAGGTGAGACCAACCTCGAAGCCCCCCCCGGGGCACGCGGTCCACTGTTCGTGTAACGGGAGCAGTGACGCGAGCGTCAGGCGTGACGCCCTTCGCGTGAGCAGTGGCGACGACGCCGAAAGGCTAAGGGGCTTCTCAACGAGCACCGTTCCCCTCCGAAGGCAGTTGCCAGACCCAGACCCCACAATTTCCGAGACCGCCTACCCGCACAGACCGCACGTCGAGGGCTTTCTTGGCCCGCTTAAGAGTCGTGAGGCTGATGTTGGCCGCCTTAGCGCGCCGCTCCACCTCGTTCGCCTCCAGGGGGCCATCCGTGAGTTGCGCTGTCAGCCAGACGATCGCCCGCTCCCGCTGTCCGAGCGATGCAGGCTCTGCGCGCGGCGGAAGCTCCGGGACCGGCGGCGGGCCCGGACAGGGCCAGCACGTCGTGTCACTCGGACGCCACGGGACAAACTCCCGGCCACACTTGGCGCATTTCACGGGGCCATCTCCACAACCGTCTCGGTGATCGGGGGGTTCTCGCAGGCCGGGCAGAGCGCTGAAACGAAGTAGGCCGTCATCCTTGCGACAACCTCCGGGGAGCATCCCAGCTCGCGCCGCGCCGCCCACACGTCCAGGACGTGGCCCAGGAGTTCTTCCGGGTCGCCTCGCCACACCGCGGGCCGGTCAGCGGGACAGGTCAATTCCCGGATCCCACGCATCGCCCTTGCCTCCGCCTTGCCGCTGGCGAGCCGCGCCAGGGTGAATGGTCCGCCGCTCCTCGATATGGCCTCTCGGGTGATCGCCGATCCTGGGGCAACGTCGGGGGTCGGCTTCTGACCCTCGCGCTTCAGCAGGGCCATTCTCCGGCGCCACCACTTCCCGCGCCGGATTCCCGCCGCGAATTCCGCCGTGGTCAAGAGCAGCACGCACCCTTTCGCCAGCGGGACCGGGACCAGGCCGGCGGGTGGGTCGGTCGGTGCACTCATGCGAGCCGGGCCCCCGGGTGCGCCCGGCGCCACTCGCGGAACCAGCCGTCAGCCTCTCGGGGATGGTCGCGGAAGATGTCCATGATATCCTCGTGCAGCGCCTTGACGTTGGCCTCCGACCAAGCCGCCTCATCCATGCCGGTCCAGGCATCCAGGTGTCGCGTCAGCCGCTCCCGCGGGGTCAGGTGGCGAACGCCGTTCAGCAGTTCAGCTAGCGGGTCGGGTGAGGCTACCGCCTCGATCGCTTCCCAGGGCAACCGGGTATCAAGTGTAGGCATCGCGTTTCAACCTCTCCCTTGCCCATGCATCCAACTTGATACCTTGATACTTTCCGGCGATTTCAATGGGTTACGGGTATCAAGTATCAAGGTATCAAGTTCTGCGTCCCCCCGGTGGGGTCATGCTCAATCAGCGTTCGCCGATCGCGGATCGCTTGAATCCGGTCTCGGGTCACTGGATACCAGCTTCCGCCTTTGCGGCCGCGGTCCCGGACGAACCCCAGGGCCTTCAACCTCAACCCGATCGCGTTCGGGCTCACGTCGTACCCGGTGATGTCGTGCACGCGGTCTTTCAGTTCGCCCGGCTGGACGGTCAGGCTATCCGCCTCGCATAGTTTGTCCTCCAGCGCCGTCAGGACAGCCGCCGACAGCTCCGGGAGTTCTGCCCGATCCTCCGCGTCCGGGCGGGCCAGGGCGAGCAGTGCCGGTCGAAGGTCCACCCCGGGCGCCTCGCTCACCACGAGCTCGGCCAGGGCGAGCAGGGGAGACCACAACTCTCTGCTCCGCCCGTTCAGCCAGGCCGGCATCTCCAGCCGCTCCCAGATAGTGCGAAGCTCCCGCCAGCGGGTGAGGGCCAGCCGGTATGCGAGGTCGCGGAAGATCGCAAAGCGCGAGTCGGGCGCCGTGAGGTCTACGGGCCGATTAACGCGGGCCGGATCGCGGCCGGGCTGCATGATGATGGTAATCGAGCGGTCCGCCAGGACGGAGTTGATACCCTTGATCCCTGCTACCGCCACCGGCGCATAGACGGCGAAGGGTCGGACGTTGAATGTCACCGGGTCGCACCGATCCACCGCGCCGCCCGCCTGGTAGCCGGCATTTAGTATCGCCGCGATGTCGCCGCGGTCATCGCGGTCCATGTGCTCAAGTTCATCGAGGCAGAGGGTCGGCCGCAGGGTTTCGATCAGGCGAAAGAGTGTCGCCGGGGTCGGAGCTGTCCGCCATAGGCCGTTGTGCGCGAGCGTCGCGATCAGCTTGAGCGCCTTGCTCTTGCCGCTGCCCTTTTCGCCGTGAAGGTTGAGCCGCGGAAAGCTCGGGAGAGCTGAATAGCAGTAGCTCCCGAGGGTCCACGTCGCCAGCACCGCGTAGGGGGGGTCAGCATCCAGTTCGATGTAGTCTCTGAAGATTTTCAGCGCCAGGGTCGCCGCGGTCGCCCAGGAAGCCGCCGGGGCCTCGCCCTTCACGAAAGCCGCGCGCGCTGAAGCGGGCCAGCGCTCCCCGAGGGCGGGATAGGTGGAAGGCTCGGGGGTCAGGATGTCGGCGAGGGCTTCGGTCGGGTACTCCAGCCGGTCGCTGGTGACAGTGCGCCAGGTCCCGCCGTCCAGGATCCCCACCGCGGCGAAGCCGTCCGGGTCGAAGTGCAGCGCCGGGTGAATCCGCCGGCCGGCCAGCTCGGGGGGGGCCTTCGGCTTCTCCTCGCCCCGCTTGTTCTTGCTCTTCTTCGTGCGCCCCGCGCCCGCCTCCGGCGCAAGAATCGGCCGCACGTCCGGCCAGCCCTTGCCGGCGCAGCGGGCATGCAGACACTTGTACGCTACTGCGCCCGAAGCGAATTCGAGCAGCGCCGCGCCGTCGGCATGGTCGGGCGATGTCAAGCAGCGCTCAAGCGCAAGCACCGTGTAGGCTGCTTTCGCTTTCTCGTTCCAGCCGATTCCCGCTCGGGAGAGCAGTTCGCGTACGTCGTACCGCGGGCCACTCGCGCCGTTGCCGCCAGGCCGCGCCATCGGCCGCTCCACCTCGGGGGCGAGGGCTGCCAACCGCGCCAGCGCCTCGCGCGGGACAACCGGGGCCTCGGGATTCACCGTCCCGGTTGCCAGACGCCATGGACGGTCGGGTAGGTTGTCGCCCTTCGCCGCCGTTGTCCCGAGAATTTTCGTGACACGCGCCGCGTTCGCGGTCGCCGTGTCAACTGTCGCGGCTTTCGAATTGAAGAGCGCCGCCAGCGCTTTCAGCACGCCTTCGACAAGCGCCGTCGCTTCGGGGTCGTTCGGCAGGTCCACCCGGTAGAGCAGCGCGCCGCCGTTGCCCGACATGCTCACGGCCAGGGGGTCAGGCCAGCCGACTTCTTCACGCAAGAAGTCGCGGATGGTGTCGCGCAGCGCCAGCGCCGCGTTGCGCTCGGCGTCGGTCGAAGAAATTCCCGGCGGCCGCACGGCGTCAATGTCAAACAGGATAGTGGTACGCCGGAGGATGTCCCCGTTCGCTGTCGTTTCCCGCGCGTTCATCTTCACCCGATTCGCCGCCCGGGCGAGGAGCGCGGGATTGGCCGGATTCAGCGTGAGATAGATCCCCTCCGCGTCCGCCCCGCTTGTGCCTCGAAGTTCGGCGCAGAGGGCCTCGGCGTTGTCGAAGTACCCGGACACGACACCGCGCCACCGCCCGCGGGACTTCGGCGCCCGCACTTCGTGAACGTCGCCCGGGCGTACCAGCGCGCACCAGAAATTGCGCACGGCCGCCAGGTCCACCCGGAGGGCGGGGAGGGTCGCCGCCGTCGCGGTCATCGCCCCGGCTCGCGGGCGGGGACGCGGTTCTCGCTGACGAAGCGCTCGAAGTCCTCCGCTTTGACCATGATCCGCCGGCCCAGGCGGATCACGGGGAGCCGGCCCTGGCGAATCCACGATCGAAATGTGTAGGGACTCACATGCCCCCCCGTCGCTTCGGACAACTCCTTGACGTTCAACATCGCTGCCATGGGTGCTCCTTCCTGCCCGCTGGAGCGGGCCGTGGGGTTGGGTGCATTGATATGCACAGATTTTGACGAAAGCATGTGTGACTGTCAATAAATATTGCAGTCACATAGAGTGTTCTCTTGACATAGTGACTTCTAGCCACTATTATTCACGTAGTCACAGGCACAAAGGAGGCCTTATGCGCAGGAAGAGCGGCTCGAGAGGCGGTCGGGGATCCGGCCTTGCTTCGCTCACACAGGAACAGTGGATGGACGCGCTCGAGTTCATTGACCTTGTGGATCGTCGAGTCGGGACCACGCCTCGCGAGCGTCTGGCGTGGGTTGTCGCCGCGGTCCAGCGCCAGCCAAAGGACATGACCCCGGGGGACCGGCAGAATTTGCGCGTGGAGATGGCCGGGTTTTACCACTTCGAGACCCACGCGCAGGGGACACCCTACATCCCTACCGAGGAGGAGGCACAGGAGGCTCTACGGGCTTTCGGCCAGGCAATTCAACGCGCTGTCCGCCGGGAACGCATCAGCGCCGGTGAAATCATCACGGAGGCAACGGGACGGCGGGTCCGGGCGGGAGAGCTGGTCAGCGACCTTGCCGCTGTGTGGGATTCGGGCGCCGGCCGTTTCGTGGCCTGGGACTGCACCACGGCTGAGTGGCCCACGCGGGCAACGTTCGCCTTGGTCCGCCTCATCGTAGAGTCAGGTCACTTGCTGAAGGAATGCCCCGCCCCTGCCTCGCGCGGGAAGGAGGGCGAAATGTGCGGCGTGTGGTTCGTCGCGAACCGGCCGACGCAGGAGTATTGCTCGGGGACCTGTCAGAGCCGGGCCAGCACGCGGGCCGCCCGGGAAGGTGCCGAGACCCCCGCGACGCTTCGCCGGCGCGAGGCGCAAACGCAGAAGGAGGGGTAGCCGTGGAAACAGCCAAGACGGGACGGACCACCAAGAAGAAGGACAAGGGGGCGCCAAGAGGGCTTTTTCGGCATAGGTCTGGAGACTGGGCGATCCGCTTTGTCTGCGGACAGGGCCACCGTCACGAGGAGAAGATCGGGCGGGACAAGACGCAGGCGAAGAACGAACACGCTGCCCGGCGCCTCCGGGTGCGCCAGCATCCCGGATGGTGTCCGCGGGCCGAACGCCAGGAAGCACAGGCCGCCGCCCAGCGCCAGGCCGCGGAACGGGTGACGCTGCGGGCCTACGCCGAGAAGTGGCTGGCCGCGAACCGGCCACACTGGCGCCCGAACACTACCGATGGGTACACCGCCGGGCTTGAGCGGCACGTCCTCCCCACGCTTGGGAACGTGGCCATGGCCGATGTCACCCGGGAAATGGTGCGAGGCATCCTCACCGCCAAGCGGGCCGAGGGGCTGAAGCTCAATACGATCAACAACCGGGTGATCGTTCCCCTCCGTGCGCTGTTCTTCGCCGCGATGGATGATGGAATTGTCGCCGCGAATTCCGCCACCCGCCACATGCGCCACGTCCGCGCCACGACAGAAGCCGAGGCGCGCAAGGTGGACTTCCTCACGGATGAGGAGCTGTCGGGTCTGCTCAAGACGGCCGACACGGAGTATCCCCAGCACGCCGACTTCTGCCACGTCTTGGCTTGGACGGGCGTCCGGGAAGGGGAAGCCTGCGGGCTCCAGTGGGGGGACCTTGACTTCCGTGGGGGATTCCTCGAAGTGCGCCGCAACGTCATCTATCGCGCGGACCCGAAGCAGCGCGGGAAGAAGATCAAGCGCCCGGAGCGGACCCCCCTCCTCTACATCGGGGCGCCGAAAAGCGGAGAATCCGGCCGGGTGGACATGGCGCCTCGTCTGGCCAGCCGCCTTCAGGCTCGGCAGGACATGATGGCCGCTGAAGCGGCAGTGAACGGACGGGAGCCGTCCCCGTGGGTCTTCCCGGCCTTGGGGGATCCGTCCAAGCCGCTGAACATCCACACCCTTGAGAACGCCTGGACCCGGCTCTTGACCCGGGCTGGACTGCGGCACCTTCGCATTCACGGGCTGCGCCATACCTACGCCTCGTCCCTGCTCCAGGCCGGCGAGTCCATTCAGTACGTCAAGCAGCAGCTTCGGCATTCCACCATCAAGCTGACGGTGGACCTATACGGCCACCTCATCCCCGGGAAGGGGCGGGCCGCCGTCACCCGGCTCGAAGAGCGGACCAGCGCACCCGCCACGCCGGATCCCGCGACAGCCGACCGGGGAGCCTGAGCGGACACAAAAACGCCCTTACAACTTGGATTTAACTTGGACTTTGGAAAACGAAAGCGGTTAGGGATCAGAACGACTTCCCTAACCGCTTGTTTTTTCTGGAGGCGCGGGGCGGACTCGAACCGCCGAATAAAGGTTTTGCAGACCTCTCCCTTAGCCCCTTGGGTACCGCGCCGTAATCAGATCATAGGTCAAGTGGGGCGACCGGTCAACCACTCGAATTGGGCCATTTGCGGTAAGCCCTGAATATTGCATCGACGCCCGTTTCACCCAGTTGGTTTTTGCGCCCCAGCGCAAAAACCACGGAAAAGCAAGGGGTTGCAAGGTACCCCCTCGCAACCCCTTCCCCTTTTTGCGCTGGAGCGGGAAACGGGATTCGAACCCGCGACCCCAACCTTGGCAAGGTTGTGCTCTACCAACTGAGCTATTCCCGCAATAGATCGGGAGGATAGCAGGAGATGTCGCAGACTGTCAACGACGTTTTTTGCCGCACCTTTCCAAGAATCTCCCATTGCTGCGGGGGAGCGGACGCGTCCCCGTCCGGATGACGAGGTGGGCAGGATTGGGGAGGCACGTCCCGCCATGCGCGCCGCGAAGATGTCGGAGGAGAATCCAGGAGCGCCATGCGCTCCTGGAGATCCTGTCTGGTAGGAGCCGAACGCGGGTCAGAGCCGCAAGGCGTCGAGGACCTCGGCGATGGTCGCCCCGACGCTGACGGGCCTAGTGGATCGCCGCACAGCCATGTCGGGATCCTTCAGACCATGCCCGGTGAGGATGCAGACCACCGTGTCGTCCATGGAGAATCCGACTGTCTTGGCCCATTTGGCCAGCCCGGCCACGGGGGCCGCCGAGGCGGGTTCGCAGAACACGCCCTCCAGGCGGGTGAGCAGCCCGTAGGCCTCCAGGATCTCCTCGTCCGAGACGGTGTCGATGGCGCCCTGCGAGTCCCGCACTGCCTCCACGGCCCCTTGCCAGCTCGCGGGGTTCCCGATGCGGATGGCCGAGGCCACAGTCTCCGGCCGCTCGACCACATGGCCGCGCACGATGGGTGCCGCCCCCTCCGCTTGCCAGCCGATCATCTTGGGCAGCCAAGGAATCTTTCCGTATCGGTGATATTCCCGGTACCCCCGCCAGTAGGCGGTGATGTTCCCGGCATTCCCCACGGGGATGAAGTGGTGCGTGGGGGGGCCGCCGAGCTGCTCGCAGATTTCGAACGCCCCCGTCTTCTGTCCCTCGATGCGGTCGGGATTGAGGGAGTTGACCAAGACGATCGGATGCCGCTCGGAGATCTGCCGCACCAACTTGAGCGCGTCGTCGAAGTTCCCACGAATCTGCAGCACCTGCGCCCCGTGAATCATGGCCTGGGCCAGCTTGCCCAGGGCGATCTTCCCTTCGGGGATGAGCACATAGGCCTCGAGACCGGCCCGGGCTGCGTAGGCTGCGGCGGAGGCGGAGGTATTTCCGGTGGAGGCGCAGATGACCGCCTTGGCCTGCCGCTCCATGGCCTTGCTGATGGCCAAGGTCATCCCGCGATCTTTGAACGATCCGGTGGGGTTCAGCCCCTCGTACTTCAAGTACACCGGACAAAGAATGCCCAGCTCGCGGGCCAGGCGCTCCGACCGGATAAGGGGGGTGTTTCCCTCGTTCAGCGTCACCACGGGCGTCCGGTCCGTGACCGGCAGGTGCTCCCGGTACTGGTGTATCACTCCGCGCCAGAGCATGGGTACGGGTTCCCGGTTCGAGGTTCGAGGTTCAGTCCTCGATCCCCTCCATGCGGAAGAGAACAACGTCCTGGGCCACCACCTCCAGGTGGTTGATCCGTTTGAGCGCCTTCTGGACATCGCCCTCGTTGGCCTCGTGGGTCAGCATGACGATGGGAACTGCCGCCTGCTCGGCGCGCCCCTTCTGGATCATGGAGGCGATGCTGATGTTATACTCCCCCAGAACCCCGGACACCTTCGAGAGCACGCCGGGCTTGTCCACGGCCATGATGCGGAGGTAGTACCGGCCGCGGATCCGCTCGATCGGCCGGATGCGGATCCCCTCGTCCGCCATGAGGGTGGTGGGGAGAAGCGAGGCCCGCGAGGGCCGATGGAAGATGATGTTGTGGGCGATCTCCACGATGTCCGCCACCACCGAGGAGGCGGTCGGCATCTGTCCCGCCCCCCGGCCGGAGAACATCAGGGAGCCGGCCGAGTCGCCGCGGATGTGCACGGCGTTGTACACCCCGCCCACCGAGGCCAGCAGGTGGGAGTCGGGAATCATGGTGGGGTGGACGCGCACCTCCAGCTCGCCTTGCTCTTCCTTGGCGATGGCCAGCAGCTTGATGCGGCACCCCAGCTCGCGGGCGAACTCGATGTCCACGGCCTCCACCTTCTGGATGCCCTCGATGTGGATGTCGGAGTACCGGATGTAACTCCCGTAGGCCAGGGAGCCCAGGATCTGGAGCTTGTGGGCGGCGTCGAAGCCCCCGACGTCCAGCGTGGGGTCGGCCTCGGCGTAGCCCTTGGCCTGCGCCTCCGCCAGCACCGTGGCGAAGGCCTGGCCGCTCTCCGTCATCTTGGTCAGGATGTAGTTGGTGGTCCCGTTCACGATCCCCATGATGGAGCGGACCTGGTTCGCCACCAGCCCCTCGCGCACCGAGCGGATGATGGGGATGGCGCCGCAGACGCTAGCCTCGAAACCCAGATCGACCCGCTTGGTGGCTGCCGCCTGGTAGATCTCCAGGCCCTGCTCCGCCAGGAGGGCCTTGTTGGCGGTCACCAGGTGCTTGCCCTTGTTCACGGCCTCCAGGCAGAGGGTCTTGGCCACAGTGGTCCCGCCGATCAGCTCGACGACGATGTCGATCTGCGGATCGTCGATGACCTCCCGGGCGTCCCGCGTGAGGAGCTTGGGGTCCACCTCGATCCGCGGCGTGCCGACCTCGGCAATGCGGCGAATGCGGAGCCTGGCCCCGACGCGTCGATCCAGGAGGGCCTGGTGGCCCTGCAGGACCTTCACGACCCCCGACCCGATGGTACCTAACCCCAGGATGCCGACATTGATGATCTTCATGCGACTTGCCTCGCTTTCCCTGTTCCTCCCCGAATTGCCCCGGACCTCTCACCGCCAAGCTCGCCAAGACCACACAGAGAGGCACGACTTCCAGATCTCGTCCCACACCGGCCCTGGACACGGTCCGGTCAGTTCACGCCAGGCGATTCCGGAACCTCCTGGAAATCTCATACTCTTTCTTTGCGACCTTTGCGCACCAACGGCATGGCCGTTGGTACCGGCGGTTCAATCGCCACGTTCGCAATTATTCGAGCAACTGGCTGAGGCCAGTGGCCCAGGCGTCGTGCAGCCGCGCCAGCGGAAGCCGGCATTCGAACCCCCGCCCCTTGAGGATCAGCTCCTCGCCACCGACCTTTCCCAGGCGGACGCAGGGGGCCCCGTGGGTCGCGGCCACCGCCTCCAGCCGGTCGGCATCGGCGGGCGTGACGCTCACCAGGATGCGCGAGGCCGACTCGCCGAAGAGGAGGGCATCCGGTCGGACCTCCCCCCGTAGCTCCACGATCGCACCCAGTCGCGCCTCAGGCCCGCTCACGCAGCACTCGGCCAGCGCCACCGCCAGGCCGCCATCCGCAGCGTCGTGAGCGGAGCGCACGATCCCCGCCTGGATGGCCGCCAGGCAGGCCGCCTGGACGGCCCGCTCCCGGTCCAGGTCCAGGCGGGGCGGTCGCCCGGTCTCCAGGCCGTGGATGACCTTCAGATACTCGCTGCCCCCCAGTTCGTCCCGGGTCTCCCCGAACAGGTAGATGACGTCCCCCTCCGCCTTGAACCATTGGGTGGCGGCGTGGCGAATGTCCTCCAGGAGCCCCACCATCCCGATGATGGGCGTCGGGAAGATGGCCGTCCCCAGCGTCTCGTTGTAGAAGCTCACGTTTCCGCCGGTCACGGGCGTCCCGAAGGCGCGGCAGGCATCCGCCATGCCCCGCACCGCCTCGGCGAACTGCCACATGATCTCGGGGCGCTCCGGGCTGCCGAAGTTCAGGCAGTTGGTGATGGCCAGCGGCCGCGCCCCGGCGCAGACGACGTTGCGGGCGGCCTCGGCCACGGCAAGCTTTCCCCCCTCGTAGGGGTCGAGGTAGGTGTAGCGGCCGTTCCCATCGGCGGAGAGGGCCAGCCCCTTGCGGGTGCCCTGGATGCGCAGCACGGCGGCATCCGATCCCGGCTCCACCACGCTGTTGCAGAAGAGCATGTGGTCGTACTGTCGCCAGACGGGCAGCTTGGAGGCAATGCCGGGCGAGCCGAGGAGCTGAATCAGGACCTCGCCCAGCCGCCGGGGAACCGGCAGGCAGGACAAGTCCGCCCGCTCCGTCTCCTGCAGGTAGTCGGGCCGCGCCATGCACCGCCGGTAGACCGGACCGTCCTCCGCCAGGGGGTGGGCCGGGATCTCCGCGACCACCTGCCCCCCTTCCTTTACCCGCATCATTCCGTCCTCGGTGACCCGGCCGATGATCACGGCGTCCAGGTCCCACTTGCGGAAGATTTGCAGCACCTCGGCCTCGCGGCCGCGCTTCGCCACCAGGAGCATCCGCTCCTGCGACTCGGAGAGCATGACCTCGTAGGGAATCATCCCCGTCTCGCGGCGCGGCACCTTGGCCAGGTCGATCTCGATGCCCACGCCGCCCCGGCTGGCCATCTCGCAGGTCGAGCAGGTGAGACCCGCCGCCCCCATGTCCTGGATGCCGACGAGAACGTCCTGGGCCATGAGCTCCAGGCAGGCCTCGATGAGCAGCTTCTCCCGGAAGGGATCCCCCACCTGGACCGTGGGCCTCCGCTCTTCCGAGCCCTCGGCGAAGGCTTCCGAGGCCATGGTGGCCCCATGAATGCCATCCCGGCCCGTCTTGGCGCCGACGTAGATGACGGGGTTTCCCGCGCCGCCAGCCCGAGCCAGCCAGATGCGCTCCTTGGGGGCGATCCCCAGGCAGAAGACATTGACCAGCGGGTTGCCCGCGTAGCGCTCGGAGACAAAGAGCTCTCCCCCCACCGTGGGCACGCCCACGGCGTTGCCGTACCCCGCAATCCCTGCCACCACCCCGCCTGCGACGTATCGCCCCTTGGGGTCGCCGAGCGGACCGAAGCGCAGGGAATCCAAAAGGGCGATGGGCCGCGCCCCCATGGTGAAGATGTCCCGAATGATTCCCCCCACGCCGGTGGCCGCCCCCTGGTACGGCTCGATGAAGGAGGGATGGTTGTGGCTCTCCATCTTGAACACAATGGCCAGGCCGTCGCCGATGTCCACCACGCCGGCGTTCTCGCCGGGGCCCTGCAGGATGCAGGGCCCCTGCGTGGGAAGGCCCTTCAGGTGAACCCGGGAGCTCTTGTAGCTGCAGTGCTCCGACCACATCACCGAGAAGATGCCCAGCTCGGTGAAATTGGGATCCCGTCCCAGGATGCCCTGGATGCGGGCGTACTCCTCGGAACTGATGCCGTGGCTGGCGATCAGATCGGGGGTGATGGCCTTGGATTCCCGCATGTGGGTCCCTAACTCTGTTCGGCAGTTCAACGGGTCGAAGGTTCGAGCGTTCAAGGCTTCCGGAGGAGCAGGGGCGTTCCGATCCTGTGAACGTTCGATCTCTCGATCTATCGAATTCCCGAACTATCGCACTGTCTGTATGGCGCCCAAAAACAGCGGCAGGCCGTCCTGGGAGCCCAGGAGGGCCTCGGCGGCACGCTCGGGGTGCGGCATCAGGCCGACCACATTGCCCGCCTCGTTGCTGACCCCGGCGATGTTCTCCAGCGAGCCGTTCGGGTTCGCCTCCGCCGTTACCCGGCCGTCCGCGGTCGCGTAACGGAAGACGATCTGCCCCCGCGCCCGCATGGCCGCCAGGGTCTCCGGCGCCGCGTAATAGCGCCCCTCGCCGTGCGAGATGGGAATCCGAAGCAGTTGCCCCGGCGCCAGCCTCCGGGTGAAGGGCGTGTTTCGGTTTTCCGTCCGGATGTGGACCCACTGGCAGCGGTATTGGAGACAGGTGTTCCGGAGGAGCGCCCCGGGTAAGAGGCCCGCCTCGCACAGGATCTGGAAGCCGTTGCAGCTTCCGATCACCGGCCCGCCCTCCTTGGCGAAGCGCACCACCGCCTCCATCACCGGCGAGAAGCGCGCGATGGCCCCGCAGCGGAGGTAGTCCCCGTGCGCGAAACCGCCGGGGAGGATGAGGCAGTCGTAGCCCGCCACGGAGCGCTCCTTGTGCCACACGAATCCCCAGGGCGAACGCACCACGTCTCCCAACACATGGGCGAAGTCCTGATGGCTCCAGGTTCCGGGGAAGACCAGGACGCCCACCCTCATCCGGCCACCTCGCGGAGCTGGAAGCGGTACTCTTCAATGACCGGGTTGGCCAGGAGCCGCCGGCACATCTCCTCCACCTGCCCCCTGGCCCGTTCCGGGTCCGTTTCGCCGAGCGTGAGCACCAGGAATTTGCCCACCCGGCAGTCCTCGACGCCCGTGAACCCCAGGGAGGCCAGGCCGCTCTTCACCGTCTCGCCCTGCGGGTCCAGAACGCTCCGCTTCAGCGTCACGTAGATCTGGGCTTCGAGCATGGGCCCCTCGGTTCGAGGTTCAGGGTTCCCGGTTCGAGGTTATCGGTTCGAGGTTCGCGGTTCAGGGTCGATCATTCGAGGAGGGGGTAAACCCCTCCACCTCCGGGAGGGGATAAACCCCTCCCCTACGGAGGACCGTGTTCGCGTCAATTGTGGTTGCGTAGGGGCGGGCTTCATGCCCGCCCGCTTCCCGGTCGAGAGGGCCAGAACCGGCTCTCCGTGCCTCGCCGCACTACGCGCAGATGCGCGCGTAGATCTCGTGGTACCGGGCCGCCTCCTGCGCCGGGCTCATCCGGGACCGTTCCTTTCCCAGTCGCGCCTGGGTGGCGCGATCCCAGAAACGGCAGCCGTCCGGGGTGAGCTCGTCCCCCACCATGAGCGTGGCGCGGTGCCGGCCGAACTCCAGCTTGAAATCCGCCAGCAGGATCTCCCGCTCCGCGAAGAACGGCAGGAGCGCCCGGTTGGCCCTGAGCGCCGTCTCGCGGATCGTGCGCAGCTCCGCCCCGGTGGCCAGCCCCAGGGCGAAGACGTGGCTCTCGTTGACCAGGGGATCGCCCAGGGCGTCGCTCTTGTAGTAGAGCTCCAGGACCGGCGCCGACAGCGGGGTGCCCGACTCCATGCCGAGGCGGGCGGCCAGACTCCCCGCCACCACGTTGCGGAGCACCACCTCCAGTCGGATCATCTCCAGCCGCCGGACCAGGAGCTCCCGCTCGCCGAGCATCTTTACGAAATGGGTGGGGATCCCCTGGCCCATGAGCTCGGCAAACAGCCGGGCAGTGATGCGCGCCTTCAGCGACCCTCGCCCCGGCACCCGGGTCGGCCGTCCCGCGCGGCGGAAGCTGGGCACATCCTTGAAGCGCAGGATCAGGTGGTCCGGCTCCGCCGCCTCGTAGAGGACCTTCCACTTCCCCTCGTAGAGCTGTCGGCCCCGCTCTGCCCGCGTCACCGGTGACCCCGTTCCCGCATTAGCAGGATACTGGAAAACCTTCCGTTCGCCCTCGACCCGCTCACCCTTCGACGGGCTCAGGGTAAGCGGAGAATGGCTCGAAGGCCTTGAGTTCTTCCCGCTCATGCTGAGTCCCGCCCCGGCGGGATCGAAGCATGAGCCAGTCGAAGCATGGAGTGCGGCAATCAAACACTACAGCAGCCCCACCCGCCGGAAGATGGCGTCGACGTGGCGGAGATGATACCCCAGTTCAAAACAGGCTGCAATCTCCGCGGGGCCGAGGTAGTGCCGCACCTCGGCGTCGGAGAGGAGCAGCGCCTGGAACTCCACGTCCGTCTCCCAGGCCTGCATGGCGTTCCGCTGCACCAGCCGGTACGCCGCCTCCCGCGCGGCCCCGGCCTTGGCCAGCGCCAGCAACACCTGCTGCGAGAAAATGACCCCGCGGCTGGCCTTGAGGTTCGCCAGCATCCGGTCCGGGTAGACCCGCATCCCCTCCAGGATCTCGCGGAACCGGACCATGAGGTAATCCAGGAGGATGGTGCTATCCGGGAGGATCACCCGCTCCGCCGACGAATGGCTGATATCCCGCTCGTGCCAGAGCGCAATATTCTCCAGCCCCGCCTGCACGTTGGCCCTGAGGAGCCGCGCCAGCCCCGAGATCTGCTCGCAGGCCACGGGATTGCGCTTGTGGGGCATGGCGGAGGAGCCCTTCTGTCCCTGGCTGAACGGCTCCTCGGCCTCGCGGACCTCGGTCCGCTGCAGGTGACGGATCTCCGTGGCGAACTTGTCCAGGGAGGAGCCGACGATGGCCAGCGCGGCCAGATACTCGGCGTGCCGGTCCCGCTGGATGATCTGGGTGGAGACCGGCTCGGGGGTAAGCCCCAGGCGCGCGCAGACAAACTCCTCGATGACGGGGGGCACGTTGGCGAAGGTCCCCACGGCGCCCGACAGCTTCCCGAACCCCACCACCGCCCGCGCCCGCTGAAGTCGCGCCCGGCCCCGCCGCACCTCCTCCAGCCACATGGCCAGCTTCAGACCGAAGGTCGTCGGCTCGGCGTGAACGCCGTGGGTGCGGCCCATCATGACCGTGTCTTTGTGCCGCCGCGCCAGGTCGGCCAGCACCGCCTCCACGGCCGCCAGGTCGGCCAGCAGCAGGTCGGCCGCCTGCACGAGCTGCAGCGCCAGGCAGGTATCCAGGATGTCCGAGGAGGTGAGGCCGAGGTGCATGTACCGGGCGGCTGGGCCCACCCGCTCGGCCACGGCCGTCAGGAAGGCGATGACGTCGTGCTTGACCTCCCGCTCGATGGCGTCGATCCGGTCCACATCGAAGCTCGCCTTGGCCTTGATCTGTGCCAGGGCGTCTGCCGGAATCTGGCCCTGCTCCGCCCAGGCCTCGCAGACCATCAGTTCGATCCTGAGCCAGAGGGCAAAGCGGTTCGCCGGCTCCCAGATGGCGCCCATCTCGTGCCGAGAATACCGCGGGATCATGGGCCCTCCTTCGGCGGTGTTCGAAGTTCTCGGTTCAAGGTTCGAGGTTCACGGTTCGAGGTTCGGGTTTCAGGGTTCAGGGTTATCGGTTCGAGGGTCGGGCGCACCGGTTCAAAGAGCTGCGGTTCTGCTGTTGATGCCGCCGCGGTTCGAGGTGGGGCGGTGCTGCGGTTGGAGGCGTCGCGGTTCGAGGTGTCCGCCTCTGGCGGATTCAGGGTGCGGCGGGGAGAACCGGGAATCCCGAACCTTGAACCTTCCATCGTAAACCTCGAACCGGGAACCTTGAACCGACAACCTCGAATCCCGCTGCGGGGGATCTCCGTTCCGCCGGAGGCGGGACTGCGACCGCGAACCATGAACCGCGAACCGTAAGACCATGGCCAGGCTATCACAGAGAGGTGACGGACACAACGGCGGGTGCGGGCACCCGCTGCCCCTCTCGGGTGCCAGCGCCCATGCCCATCTCAAGACATGACACACCCAAGGGCTGGGAAGTCTGCCTACCCGCCGCCTGGCCAGAGACCCCCGTCACGAGCCGACGCCCATTGAGGGTCTCGGGGGCGGAGCGCGACCCGATCAAATCCTGAGTGCTCAGCGGCTCGTCAGGGAGATGGACCCGGAGGTCACGGGTCCGGTCGAACCACCGGAGAAATATTATGGCGGCGGCCGACTGAACCGACGCATCGGCTGACTCTCGTTCCGGGAACCTCGACCAGCCGCCGCACGCGCGCGGGCAAGGATCGCTCCGCCCGCCTGAAACACAATGAGGCAAACCGAGCATCCGATCAGGAAGGCCGCGATGGGGCGGTCGAGGAACACCCCCAAGGAGCCTCGTCCCACCAGCAGGCTCTGTTGCAGAGCCGTCTCGAAAATCTGGCCGAGGACAAAGGCCAGGACCAGGGGTGCGGGGTCGAGGTCGACCTTCCGCATGAGGTATCCCGCGAGGCCGAGCCCGACCATCATCAGAACGTCTGCGCTGCTGTTGTCCAGGCTATACGCACCGATCACGCAGAACACGATGATCAACGGAGACAGGATGGAAATGGGGACGCGGAGCAGCAGCACAAAAACCGAGATGAGCGGCACGTTCAAGACGACGAGAATGACATTCCCGACCAGCATGCTGATGATGACCCCGAAGAAGAGGTCGGGGCTCTTCGTCATCAGGGTCGGTCCCGGCAGGACGCCCTGAACCAAGAGGGAGGCCAGGACGACTGCCAGCACCGCATTCGCCGGAATGCCGAGGCTCAGGAGCGGGATGAAGGAGGCCTGCGCGGCCGCATTGTTGGCCGACTCAGGCCCCGCCACCCCCTCGATGGCGCCCTGGCCGAACCGCTCCGGGTGTTTGGAGATGCGCCGCTCCATCACGTAGGCCGCAAAGGAGGCGATCGTCGCTCCGCCGCCGGGGAGAATCCCGAGCAGAAAGCCGAGCGCCGTGCCGCGAGTGATCGGCAGCGTGCTCCGCCGCCACTCCTCTCGATTCGGCAGCATTTCGCGAAGGCGGCGCGGCTGGGCGACGGGCTTTGGTGTGTTTTCCCGGCCTTCCGCGGACGTCAGAAGCTCTGCGATCGCGAACAGGCCCATGCACAGAACGGCGACGTTGAATCCATTGAAGAGGCCGATGAGACCGAAGGTGAACCGCTGGTCGCCGTGGATTCTATCGACGCCGACCGTGCTGAGGAGCAGGCCGAGGCAGGCCATGATCAGCGAATTCAGGCACGAGGTCTGGGAGACCTGCGTGACAAGCAGCAGCCCAAGCAGCACGAGGGCGGCATACTCCGGCGGTCCGAAACGCAGCGCGAAGCGGGCCAGGACGGGGCCGACAAAGAAGAGGGCGATGGTCACGACGATTCCCGCGATGAACGACCCGAAGGCGGCGATGCCGAGCGCGGCGCCGGCGCGTCCACGCTTCGCCATCTCGTAGCCGTCGATGCAGGTGACGACCGAGGCGGATTCCCCCGGTATCCGAACGAGGATGGAGGTCAGCGACCCGCCGTACTGCGACCCGTAGTAGATTCCCGCCATCAAGATGACCGCCGACGCCGGGTTCATCGTGAACGTGAGCGGAAGCAGGAGTGATACCGTCGCGGTCGGACCGAGGCCCGGCAGGACGCCGATCACCGTGCCGAGGAATACGCCGGCGAAGCAGACCAGAATATTGCTCCAACTGAGCGCCGTCGCAAAGCCGATGGAGAGAAAGCCGAGCAGATCCATCGCCCTCCCTATGCCACGTCGAGCGCCGTCCTCACCCCAGGAGATCCCCCCAAAGCGTGCCCGCGGGAAAGTACACGCCGAGCCAGCGGGCAAACACCAGATGCGTGAAAAACAGCGTCCCGGCAATCAACGGGACGACCGTCCGCCATCGCAGGCGCTCGGCAGCCCTGGAGATGACCAGCAGCGCGAGCGTCGTGGCGGCGTGAAAGCCGAGCGGCTCGAGCAGCAGAGCGTAGGCGATCAGCGCCACCACATAGAGGGCGATGCGCCAGCGGCCTCGCGCGTGGATGGTCTCCGCGGGGGCCGCGGGCCACCTCCGCAGCGCGGCCGCCATCATCCCGATCGTTGCCAGCACGACGATGGCCAGCGCCGCGAGGAAGGGAAACAACCCCGGGCCGGGCGAACCGCTGCGCCACAATCCCAGCCGCAACGCCATGGCGATGGCGAGGATCCCCACGGCCCAGAGCAACCCGAGACTGCACAGCCTGCCCAGGCGAGTTGACTGCACGGTCACCCTAGCCCCCCCTGGCTCCGAGTGGGGTCGAAGCGCTCTTCCTCGACGGATCCGGCGCTCATGGCTTGGGGAGCATCCCCGCTCTGCGGATCGTCTCGTAGTTCCGCGCCGAGTCCTCCACGAACAGTTCGCGGAAGCGATCCGCCGGCAGGTGCCTGGCGGCGGCCTTCAGCTTCGCCAGCGTGCCCAGGTAGCCCTCGCTCTCCGTGGCCTTGACACACGCTCGGTCCAGCGTGGCAACCACCGCGTCGGGGGTGCCCGCGGGCACGATCAACCCGCCGGCGGAGAAGGCTTTCAGATCGAGCCCCAGCTCCTGCATCGTGGGAACGTTGGGCATGCTGGCAAGACGTTTGGCGGCAAAGACCGCCAGCAGCGGAAGGTTGTTCGAGGAGACGGTGGCCGGGGAATCGATCATGACCTGCACGGTGCCCCCCAGGATCGCCTGCACCTGGGGGCCGGCGCCCGTGAAGGGGATGTGCACCCCTTCGGCGCCGATCTGCCGGAAAATGTCGAGGAAGAGCAGATGGGGCATGGATCCCGGGCCACCCGACGCATAGGCTACGTTGTTGGGCTTTGCCTTCGCGAAGGTCACGAACTCGGCGAAGGTCTTGAAGGGCGCCTGGGGTCCTGCCGCCAGGACGAAGGGATTGTCGTAGGTCAGACAGACGAAACGGAAGCTGTCCAGGGTGTAGGTGAGCTTCTGCTGATGGGGCAGGATGGTCAGCGGGCTGTTGGGCGACAGCATGATCGTGTATCCGTCCGGCCGGGACCGCGCGAGGTCCGTCGATCCGACAACGCCGCCCACTCCCCCCTTGTTGACGATGACGATTGGCTGCCCGAGTTCCTTGCCCAGCCCCGGCGCAAGGGCCCGGGCCATGAGATCGGTATTGCCCCCGGCAGGAAAGGCGACGATCATCTGGATGGGCTTGGTGGGATACCCTTGCGCCGCGACGCCGGTCGCCCACAGAACGCAGAGCCCGAGGAGGGACAGGATGACTCTTCTCCACATGGGAATTCCTCCTTTGGTTTTTGCGCGCTCAGCGCAAGAACCAGGTCAGATCACCCCTTCTTGCCGGAGCCGAGCGAGATCGGCGGGCGTGAGCCCAAGCATCTCGCCGTAGATGCGCTGGTTGTCGACGCCCAGCATCGGCGCAGGCTGCACCTCGACTTCCGACCCCGACATCTTGATCGGATTGCCGGGCATGGTGAATTCGCCGTATTCAGGATGATGGATCGTCACCATGGTCCTGCGCCGTCGCAGGTGAGGATCGTGGGTCAGCTCCATCGTGTCGAACACGGCGCCGGCGGGGACGCCCGCTTCCGCGGCCAGCTTCATTACCGTCCGCTTGTCGTGCTGTCGCGTCCACTCCGACACGACGGCGTCCACGGCTTCCGCGTTCTTGGCCCGCATTTCCGGGGTGGCCAGGCGGTCATCCTTCGCCAGGTCCTCGCGCCCCATGAGCTTCCGCAGCCGGTCCCAGTGATGATTGCCGGCGCGCGTGGTATAGATATAGCAGTAATCGTTGGGGCCGCCTCCCTTGCAGGGGTACGCCTCGCTCGGCGCGGTGGTGGTGAGAATGCTCTGGTTCCCCGTGCGCGGCGCCGGCGTGCCGAGGAGCGCCTGCGCCGCAAAGGCGATGCGCCCGAAGTTGGTGACCGCCTCCTGCATGGCGATCTCGATGCGCTGACCCTTCCCGGTCGACTGGCGCTGGTGAAGCGCGGCCAGGATCCCGATCGCGGCGTGCAGGCCTGCCCCGGTGTCCCCCACATTGACGCCGGGCTTGACCGGGCGGTTGCCCGGAAACCCGGTGACCGACATGGAGCCCCCGGTGGCCTGTGCGACCATGTCGAACGCCAGATAGCTTGCGTAGGGGCCATCCGGGGGGAAGCCCTTGATCTGCGCGTAGATCATGCGGGGATTGATCGTGCGCACCGCGTCATAGCCGAAGCCCAGCCGCTCGATCACGCCGGGGCCGAAGTTCTCGATGAAGACGTCAGACCGCTGGATGAGACCGCACAGCAGCTCGCGCCCCTTTTCGCTCTTCAGGTTGCACGTGACGCTGCGCTTGTTGGCGTTGAGCACCATGAAATAATAGCCGCTGGTCGCATTCACGCCCCGGCCCTGCTCGCCCGTGGTCGGCGGCTCGACCTTGATCACGTCTGCACCCAGCCACGCCAGCATCTGGGTGCAGGAGGTCCCGGCCTCGAACTGACTGAGATCCACCACCCGGACCCCAGCCAATGCCGTCTGGGCGTGCGCCGGCTTCGCCTGCTCGCTGGAAGCGCCTGCTGGGTTCTCCTGTCTCCGTTCGAGCATGCTTCACTCCCCGCTTCGATCCGGTAAGAGGAATCTGTTTTTCGGGCGCAACGGCCCCCGTCGCCCCGTCCGGCGGACCGGCGGCCAGATCAGGTGTCGGGGAGATGGGTGGGCCATGGACTCTGGTGGGCCGCGGTCCAAGGGGAGTCAGGCCTCCCCCCCGGCGGGGGCGCCGGATCCACCGGCCACCCGCGCCTGCGGGCGCCCGATGACCCCACCCCGGAGCGCACCGTCACGGGTTCAGCGGCAACCCGAGCCGGGCGAACTCCTCCTTCACCCGGAGGTAGAGACGCAGGTACTCCGGGCTGGGCCGGTGGTTCACCAGGTCGTAACACTCCCGGATGTCCTCCACGCCCCGCTCCACGGGCTTCCCCCCCACCAGCGCGTACAGGCTCCGCAGGATCCGGTCGGCCTTCTCCCGGGTCAGCCGCATACGGAGGACGGCGTCGGACACCTCCACCACCCACTCCTTCATCAGCGGATCCTGGGCGGCGTTCATGCGGGCCCGGTGCTGGCGCCCATGGCCGACGTTCGCCCCGTTGACCGCGCAGAGGATGGCAATCATGCCATGCTCCACCAGGACCGAGCGGGTCCCGGGCCCGCAAGCTCCCGAGGTCGGGTAGAAACAAATGACGTTGCTCCAGCGGTTCACGGTCTGATGCGCGACGGAGGTTGCCCAGAGCAGGTTGGGGTCCCGGGCGACAATCGTCTTGGCCGTCGTGTTCCGGCTGGACTGGACGCCCGGGAACGCGAAGGAGGCGTGATAGACAAGGCAGCCGGTCAGCGTCCTGGCGACGGATTCGATGACCGCGCCTTCGGCTCCCCCGCAGAAGCCGCCGACCAACGCCAGGGCGCCATGGTTGATCCGGAAGCAGCCGTAGTCCTCGTACACGATGGCCGCGGTCAGCAGGTCGGTCTCCACCTTGATATCCGGGAGCGGGGACAGTATCACGCCGTCGGTCCGGCGCAACCCGGCGACGGGGTCCAGCGGGGCGAGCATGGTCGAAGCCCGCGTGTTGATGGGGTAGTAGCAGATGGCCATGCCGGGGCGGCCGGCCTTCCGGACCCCCTCCCGCATCCAGGCAAGCTCGCGCTTCGCCGCGTAGGCTTCCATCGGCGGCCCGAAGATCTCCCGGCCGTCCACGGCGGCGAAGTTGAACCCCTCCAGGTAGTCGGCGCGGGGGATCTGGGCGAAGTTCTTCACCACGAGGGGCGCGAGCTCTTCGGAGAAGGGGGCGTGGTGGGCGCCGCAGTGGTTGAGGGGCTCGGTGCCCTCCACTTTCTTCTGGGTGATGACCCGCTGGTCGCGGCCTTCGCCCACAATCACCCGGCTGGGCGCCTCGCGGGCGGCCTGGCGGACTTCCTCTTCGGTGAAGTGGATGACGCGACCGGTGGAGACGCAGTAGACACCCGCGGTGGCCAGGAACTCCACCGCGGCCTCGAAGGCCCGCGGGGGAAGCGAGTCGTCCAGGTTGACGAAGGGACGCTCCGAGGGATACTGGATGTCGTATTTTTTGGCGAGGGCGGTCATCGTCCGGAAGAGCGCCATGTCCCAGGCCCGCTCGTCCATCTTGGGCCCCTTCTGGGACCGCTCGGCGATCTCCAGGAGGCTAAGCATGGGGGGCCTCCGGGGCCACGAGCTGCCGGGCCAGCGCCACCCCCTCCAGGGCGTCGCGGCCGTAGCCGCCGGCCCCGATCCGGGTGGCCCCCCCGGGCACGTCCCGGGCCACGACGGCCTCCTGGAGCCCGGCCAGGCTCCGCGACTGCTCAGGGATATGCTTCGGTTCCGTGGTCATACGGGGATCCTCCTTCCGCAAGGGACTTCGCTACGCCGGCGCCATCCTCCTCCGCGCGGCACCGTGTGCTCTCCCGCCTCCCCCGATCTCCAGGATGTTCCGGAGGACAGGCCGCAGGCGACGGCTTCCTGCCATCCTTGTGCGCCGCCTGGTGCCCCCCGAGGGGGGGCGAAGATGGCCGCGGCGGCAGCCCCCCGGCATGTCGCGGGACCAGGATCATGGGGCATGGGATTATGCGCTGAAGTGGAGCTTCAGTCCGGCCTCGGGCCAGGGCAGCGAAACCAATTGCCCGACGCCGGAGAGGGTCATGTATGCGGTGCGCAAGTCATCGCCGCCGAAGCAGATGTTGGTGACATAGGTATCCGGCACCTTCACCTGGCGCACCACTGCCCCGCTCGGAGCGATGACCGTGATATGGCCGGTGACCAAGGTCGCCACACAAATGTTGCCTTGCTGGTCGACGGCAAGGCTATCAAATCGCTGGAAGCCGGGCAGGCCGCAGACCAGCCGGCCCCCGTGCGGGGACGGGAATGGATACTTCTTGACCCGGCCGGGCTCGATGATGTCGAAAGCCCAAAGCCGCGAGGTTTCCGTCTCGGCAACGTAGACGGTCTGGCCATCCGGCGACAGGCCGACCCCGTTGGCCGCTTGAATCGGGAAGGCAACTTCCGCAATGCTCGAGCCGTCCGGCAGCGCGTAGTAGAGCGCACCGTGATCGCGATCCCTGGCCCGCCTCTTCCCCATGTCGCTGAAGTAGAAGCCGCCATGCGCATCGAAGACCAGGTCGTTCGGCGAGGACAGGCGGTTCCCGCCGCAGGCCCGGTACAGCACGCGGACCTCGCCGGTGGCGAGATCGACGCGCTGGATACAACCGCCCGCATAATCCTTGGCCGGCCCGAGGGCGACAAATTGATCCGGGGGATAGGTGTTGCCGCCGTTATTGCAGACGTGCAGGGCGCCATCGGGCCCGATGGCCAACCCGTTGGGACCGCCCCCGCAGTGCGCGACGAGCGAAAGCGTTCCGTCGGGCGCCGCGCGCCTGACCGCGCCGCTGCGGATCTCGGCGAAGATCACCGACCCGTCGCGCATCGCCACGGGACCTTCCGGAAACTGCAGTCCGCTGGCGATCAGCTTGACGCTCTCCACGGTGTCTCCTAGGGCAGGTGGCCGATGGTGGTCAGCCCGTACCGATCGGGCCGAAAAACGGAGCGATTCAGCGCGGCGAAGGCTTCAGGGGTGACGCCGTCGATGCTCTGGATGATCTCATCCAGGTCGACGGCGCGCTGGAAATAGATCTCCGCCTTGGCCAGCCGGGTCATGCGGCTGCTGGTACTCTCCAAACCCAGGAGGAGATTCCCCTTGAGCTGCGCCTTGGCCCGGCGGAATTCCTCCAGGTCCACCGGCTCCTGGCTGAGCCGGCGGCACTCTTCCAGAATGAGGGAGACGACCTGCCGATAGGACTCCGGGCTCGTGCCGGCGTAGACCGCCATGAGCCCCGAGTCCTGGAAGGAGGCCTGATAGGAATAGATGGAGTAGGCCAGGCCGCGCTTCTCGCGGATCTCCTGGAAGAGGCGAGAACTCATGGAGCTTCCCAGGATGGCGTTCTGCAGGTAAAAGGCCCACCGGTCGGCGTGCCCGTACGGCAACCCCTCCACCCCCAGCACCAGGTGAAGTTGGGCGGAATCCCGCTCCTCGTGGTGCGCGGTATGCTGGCAGACAGGGGCCGAGCCGTTGACGAGAGCGGAGGTCCCGCGCCAATCCCCCAGGGCGGCCTGCACCAGGTCCGCCACCCGGCCGTGCTCCAGGTCGCCGGCGGCGGCCACCACCACCCGGTCGGGCTGGTAGTAGTCATGAAGGTGCTGGAGCACCGCCTCCCGCGTGATGGCCGCCAGGGTCCCCCGGGAGCCCAGCACCGAGCGGCCCAGGGGATGGCCCGCCCAGAACCGCTCGGCGAACAGATCGTGGATCAGGTCGTCCGGGTCGTCCTCCACCATCTTGATCTCTTCGAGGACGACCCGACGCTCCTTCTCCAGGTCGTCCGGGTCGAGGCGCGGATGCCGGAGGAGGTCGCTCAACAGGTCCACCGCCAGCGGGAGATGCTCCCCCAGGACCTTGGCGAAGAAGCAGGTATTCTCGCGGGAGGTGAAGGCGTCCAGCGTCCCGCCAACGCTGTCGATGGCCCGGGCGATATCCTCCGCGCTGCGGGACGTGGTGCCCTTGAAGAGCAGGTGCTCGATGAAGTGGGAGATGCCCGCGGCCGAGCCCGGCTCCCAGCGGGAGCCGGCGCGAACCCACAGGCCGATGGAGACCGAGCGGACCTGGGGCATTCGCTCTGTGAGGACGATCAGGCCGTTCGGCAGCACCTCCTTGTGGAACGGCTCGCCTAGCGTCCGGATGGCTTTCTCCCTCCCCGGGTGCGCCCGGACCCCTCAGACGGGGAAGCGGGGGGATCGTCGTTCGCCGGCGGGCCGGGATCCGGCAACAGCTCGCGACGGCTCAGCCGGATCTTCCCCGCCTTGTCCACCTCGAGCACCTTGACCATGACCTCGTCCCCTTCCTTGAGGACATCCTCCACCCGCTTGATCCGCTCGCGGGCGATCTGCGAGATGTGCAGGAGGCCGTCCGTCCCGGGGAGGATCTCCACGAAGGCTCCGAACTCCATGATCTTCACGACCTTGCCCGAGTAGACCTTGCCCACCTCGGGGACCTCGACGATCTTTCCGATGATGTCCATGGCCTTCTGGGCGGCGGCCTCGTCCACGGAGGCGATGGCCACGGTCCCGTCGTCCTCGATATTGATCTTGGCCCCGGTCTGCTCCACGATCCCGCGGATGACTTTCCCGCCGGGACCGATGACCTCGCGGATCTTGTCCACCGGGATCTTGAAGGAGATGATGCGGGGGGCGAAGGGGCTGAGGGCCGGCCGCGGCCCGCCCAGGGCCGAGCCCATGCTTCCCAGGACCTGCTGGCGCGCCTGGTGGGCCTGGTGAAGCGCTTGGCGGAGGACGGCCTCGGTGATCCCCTGGATCTTGATGTCCATCTGGATGGAGGTCACGCCGCTCCTGGTGCCGGCCACCTTGAAGTCCATGTCCCCCAGGTGGTCTTCCAGGCCCTGGATGTCGGTGAGGACCGCGGTCCGGTCCCCCTCCTTCACCAGGCCCATGGCGACGCCGGCCACCGCGGCGCGGATCGGCACCCCCGCATCCATGAGCGAGAGGCTGGCCCCGCAGACGGTGGCCATGGAGGAAGAGCCGTTCGACTCCAGGATGTCCGAGACGATGCGGATCGTGTAGGGGAACTCCTCCTTGCCCGGCAAGACCGGCAGGATGGCCCGCTCCGCCAACGCTCCGTGGCCGATGTCCCGCCGAGACGCCCCCCGCATCATCTTCACCTCCCCCACCGAGAAGGGAGGAAAATTGTAGTGCAGCATGAACCGCTTGAAGCTCTCTCCCTCCAGTTCGTCCAGCCGCTGCTCGTCCTCGGAGGTCCCCAGGGTCGTGGTGGCCAACGCCTGGGTCTGCCCGCGCGTGAAGAGCGCCGAGCCATGCGTGCGGGGGAGCACCCCCACCTCACAACTGATGGGCCGCACGTCCGTGACGGCGCGCCCATCGGCTCGTCGACCCTCGTCCAGAATGAGCCGGCGCATCTCGCGCTTCTCCAGCTCCTCGAAGAGGTCCATGAGCTGCAGCTTGGCGGCGTCCGACTCGGCCGCCAGGGCGATCATGGCCTCCTCCAGGAGCGCCTTGCGGCGCGCCCGCTGGGCCTCCTTTTCCCGCTCCTGGACCAGCTCCCGCAGGCGGGAATGGCAGAACGCCTCCAGGCGGGCCTGCAGGGCCTGCTCCACCGGCGGAGCGTCGAAGGGGGCCTTGGCGATGCCGAGCTGCTCCGCCAACTCTCGCTGCATCTTGATGATCGGCTGCATGGCGCGATGCGCGTGCAGGAACGCCTCCAGCAGGATCTCCTCCGAGACCTCCTTGGCGCCGCCCTCCACCATGACGATGGCCGATTCCGTGCCCGCCAGGACCACTTCCAGGTCACTCTGGTCCAACTGGGCATAGGTGGGATTCACCACCAGGCGGCCGTCGAGGCGGCCCACCCGCACGCACCCCAGAGGCCCATGGAAGGGAATGGGGGAAACGGTCAGGGCCGCCGAGGCCCCCAGCACCGCCAGGACGTCGGGATCGTTCTCCATGTCCGCGGACAGCACCGTGGCAATGATCTGGACATCTTGGTGGTAGCCCTTGGGGAACAACGGGCGGACAGGGCGGTCGATGAGGCGCGAGGTCAGGGTCTCCTTCTCGTGCGGCCGTCCCTCGCGTTTGAAGAATCCGCCCGGGATCTTGCCGGCCGCGTAGGCCCTTTCCTGGTAATCCACGGTGAGCGGGAAGAAGTCAATCCCTTCCCGGGCCTCCTTGGAAGCCACCGCCGTCACCAGGACGACGGTGTCCCCGTACCGGATCCATGCCGCGCCGTCGGCCTGCCGGGCCACCCGTCCCACCTCGATGCTGAGCGGGCGCCCCTCCAGCGTGAGTTCTGCGCGAAACGTCATTTGCGAATGCCTAGCCTTTCGATGACTCGCTTGTAGCCGTCCATGTCCTTGATCTTCAAGTAGTCCAGCAGTTTCCGCCGCCGGCCGACCAGCATGAGGAGGCCGCGCCGCGAGTGGTGGTCCTTCTTATGAACGCTCAGGTGCTCGGTCAGGTACCCGATGCGCCCCGAGAGGAGGGCGATCTGCACTTCGGGCGAACCGGTGTCCGTATCGTGCCGGCGGTATTGCCCGATGACTTCTCCCTTGTTCGACCATTCCTTGGGCATGATCGCTCCCCTCCTTTCGAGCCCAGTGTGAATTCTTGGCAATTGGCGAAATTACCATAGGGGCCTACCCCTGTAAAGTCCATTCTGCCTTGAAGGGGCGTAACTGGCGGGAACTTAAGGGAAACAGGGTGGCAAAAATTACCATTTCGAGGCAGGAAATGCAAGCCCCGCGCAAGCGGAAAATCCGGGGGAGGATCGGGCTGGCCTCCCCCGGAGGCGGGGGCCGGACCGGGTACTAGTGTAGTACGTCGGCGACCACGTGAGGGGCGCTCCGCAACTACGCTCGACGCACATCGGGCAACCGGCAACCCCGGTCCCCGCCACGAGGGGGGGGGAGACATCAAGCCGCTGAACGCCCCCACAAGGTAGCCGCCACTCCGAGATCGGCCAACCTGGCCGGCCTGGAACAGCAACAGAGGCCAAAGGATCGGCTGGACTGCGCTGATTGCGGAGTGGGACCAGCGGACCCACAGGACGGCACGGGCGAGGGGGAAGGTCGGGCCAGTGTCAGCGAAGGCCAATCCTTAGACGCCCGGATCCAGGAAGGGTGAGCAGGGAGCACCTGGGCAAGTCCCGGAGGGGCGCGTTGGGCAGGGGGGAAGAGGGGAGACAGGTAGGGCGCCGGGAACAGGAACCGGACGGAGAAACGCCCAGGCCGAGCCCCAGAAACGGCATTCCCCCAAAATATCTCGGGCCAAAATTCGTTGAAGATTCACCGGCCGTATCCCTTCCTGGCTGGTATTCCGGCGCGGGCTGAGGGCGGGCCGGGATTCGGATTGACTCGGAATGACGCTTAGGCGTAGGCTGTTTCTAGAGCGCTTCCCCATACCCACCTCGGGGCGCTCGCTCCTTCCGTATACTGCGGGCAGCCGGCCCGTTTCACTCATACCGCGCGGCTGGGTTCACCCACATCGATGTCCTCGACTTCCCGGTCAGTGTCCGGGGCAGGAGACCGCAATGAATTCGCTCGCGCTCGTCTCGGATTTCTCCTTCTGGGCCTTGGTGGCGCAGGCCATCGTCGACCTCCTCATGGCCATCTTTGGGGACGGGAGTCCTGTCCGATGACCCGACGCCCCTGCCTCGCCTATGGATCGGATGCCTCGCTCTGGATTGTCGTCGCGACCATGGTCGCCTGGCTCGTGGAGGCGCTCCTCGGGGCCAGCGGCCCTCCTGATGCCGACCATCAGCGTGTCCCGGGAGGCGCGCGCCGCGTACCCCCAACTGGTCAAGGCGGTCGGATTTGGTGACCCCGCGGCGGTGGAAGCCCACCTGGCCGAGCGGTTGGCCCGCCAGCATGCGGTATCTGCCGCGGCCATGCGCAACCGGCTGAAGGAGTGGCCGCTTCGGATCACGCAGAAGGTGGAACGGGCGATGCGAGAGCGGCTGATGTCGCTCGAATGAGTCGCACGCTTCCCGGCCTGCCGCTCGCGACGGAACGGGCTCTCCCGAGGCCCTGGCCGAATGGAAGAACCGGTTGACACCACCGGATGGGAAGCGTATGTTATATGAGACATATAACTTCCCGCGAAGGGGGTGGCCATGGCAAAGAGGGAAACCTTCGGTGAGTACCTGCGGGCCTGCCGGTTGAAGGCCGGCTTTGGGCTACGGGTGTTCGCCGAAGCCGTCGACATGCAACCATCCAATCTCAGCAATGTGGAGCATGGACGGATTCCGCCCCCCCAAGACCTCGGGATCCTGGGCCGGATCGCCGAGACGCTTGGCTTCCCGGAGGGTTCGAAAGAGCGGGACCGTCTTTTTGACCTCGCCGTCGCCCACAAGAAACAGACGCTCCCGCCGGATGTCGCGGCGTTCGCCGCCAGGACTCCGGGCATCCCCGTGATGCTGCGCACCCTCCAGAACCGGCGCTTGACGAAGGAGGAAATCGCGGAACTCACCCGGTTCATCAACCGGAAACGCCGCAAGCGATGAGCACGCCGCCGATCCCGCGTTACGCGCTGACCAAACTGGAATCCCTCGCGTGCGATCTCCTGCGCGAACGCTGGCCAGGCCTCACGATTCCCGTGGATATCGAGCTGCTCACGGAGCGGGAGCCTGGGGTGACCCTCGATACCGAGCGGGGCTTGCAGGCACAATTCGGCGTCCCCGGGGTGACGGTCTACCACCCCAAGGAGGATCGTTTCACCGTCCTGATTGACGAGGCGGTCGCCGATGGGAACCCCGGCTTCTACCGCTTCACGGTTGGCGAGGAATTGGGACATCTCCACCTGCACCGGCCGGTCCTTCGCCACGTCCACTCGGTGGAAGAGGCGGCCATGCTGCATGCGTCTTCCGACTACGAGTATCTGGACCGGAATGCCAAGTGGTTTGCCTCGGCCCTCTTGATGCCTTCGACCCCGCTGCTCCAGGATGCCCGCCAGGTGTATGCCGGATTGGTCAAGCAGTACGGCTTTGACCGGCTCGCGGTATTCAGACGCTCCCTGGTAATCCGTCTCAGTCAGCGGTACGTGGTCAACGTCGGTCCCATGCAGTACCGCCTCGAGCGCTGGCCTGTGGAGGTCCTGCGGAAAGTTGATCGGGCCCTCGACGCTAAGGCGCTCTCCCTCGCCGACTGAAGAGGCAACCCAGGCCGACAGATCGACGAGAACGGCTCCTAAGAATTGAGTGATCACGCAGGTCCGTGGTAGGTGGTCAGGCGCAAGGGGACGCCGTTCCACCACGGGATGGGCACGGGCTGGTCCAGGAGCCCCGAGGTTAACACGGTGGGCAGGTGAGATCGGCGGTGGAAGCTCACCTCCACCTGCTGCGCGGTGATGGTGACATCCGCCGGCATATCGACGAGGTCACGGAAGGCCTGAACCGCATCGGGACCCCCGGCCTGGTAGGCGGTCGTCAGCCGGCGGGCTTCCGCGAGACGGGCGGTCGGCTCAGGCAGGGACAAAGAGAGGGTCGGTTTCGAGGGGGAGGCTCGCGAGGGCGAGCAGATCCGCCACCGTAATCCGGCGGCAAGCTTCTTGCTATCGTCGGCTTCTTGGGCCGCGATAGCCGCGGCCCTTCGTGGCGCGCCAGCCCTGATGATCCGAATGGCTCCCGCGCCCGCGTGAGGCGGCATCGGAGGCCCCGAAGAGGCCGGGCGCAGAGGAGCGGGCGGCGGGCCGAGGGGGCCGGTGGACAGCCGGGGGCCGGGAGGCAGGGGCGATCGTCGCGGGGCGGTGGAGCCGACAGCAGGGTACGCCGAGCCCGACCCGTTGGCCGGCTCGCAGCCTGGAGAGCGACTGACTCGCGCAGGTGGTGCTGGTAGCGTTCAGGTGGGCGTCCCCACTAACACCCCGGGGGCACCCACTCCACCACCCGGATGACCAGGGCCGCCTGGCCCTTGATGATCTTTCCCTCTCTTTTTCGTTGGAGTCTTCGTGCCACCACGGAGGGCGTCGCCGTGAAGGGCTGCCTCTTCTCTGCCAAGTTCGCTTGTAACGCGGAGGTCAGACACTATGAAATGGTCGCTGGACCTTGAAGGTTTTGTGATCAAACCCCTTCCAATCGAGCGGGAGGTCCGATTCCACAGTCTAGAGGAGGCCCGTGAGTACATAAGGGAGCCACATGATACCGAGGGCCTCTGGGAGCAGATCGCGGACGGGAGGGCGGTGATCACGCTGCCGGACGGAACAAGGTGGGGGCGTGTCCATCCCGCCGGGGTCCTCGGTCTTGGAAACCCGTTCTTCTCCGTGGACCGTGAAACGGGTGAGTGGAACCCGGCGTTGACACCATCAATAGGGGAGTGGCTCTTGAGCCTTTGCGAGCAGCACAATAACGAGCGCGACCCGTCTCGTGTTCAGATCCACGATGTGTTCCTGAACCTTGCGACCTTCAATCCGGGGCGAGCGTTTTGTTTCGCGTGCGGCTGGGTGGATCTTACCCACACCAAACTCTGACCCTCGCTCTTGCTGATGCAGCCCACGTCGGCCACGACCTGCGGTGAGATCCTCCGGGAGCCCAAAACCTTCGACCAAAAGCCCGTTACCCTGCGGGCGCCGGGCCATCGTGAACGAGAGAAATCATCAATTGTCAGGGCGTCAATTGCGCGCCGGCCAGGTGGTGGCCAACGAAGCAGTAGGATGATCACTTCCTGAGCGCAGTGCTCACTACCAGTTGAGATGCCCGCGGCCACGGTCTGTAGCCCGAAGAATTGTCGGCGATTCTTCTGCAGAGTCGGCCCCCGCCCGGGTGGACCGCAGTTTTCCGTTGACGGATCATGTGAGGAAATGTTACACAGGAGACTACGGTGGGCACACGAGGAAGAACACCGGACGACCGACCACCACAGTCTCTCACCCCTGCCCAGGCGACGACCGCGATTCGGCGCGTCTTCCTGGAGGGGGGACCCTTCAGCCGCACCGAGCACTTCGTGCGCGAATTGGCCCGGGCCAACGCCGACATGGGGGATGTGAACCACGTTCTCGAACACGGGGCCGTTCTTCGGCCGGGGCAATGGAAGCCGGAGCACCGGGCCCACAATTACGATATGGCCGGCACCGATGTGGGAGGGAACGAACTCCACGTGGTTGTGTGCATCGACGAAGCCAATTTCCGGTTGATCCTGATCACTGCCTACTGATCGGCGAGGGGGGTGAGGCACCATGATGCGATGCTTGGACTGCGGCACGCGGATGCGGGCACATCGGAACCGGACGATTCCGTACCCGGAGAGCGGGATTCCAAACTTGTGGCTGAAGGGGATCACGGTCTACCGGTGCCGGCGCTGCGCGGCCGAATTGCCCGAGATCCCGAACTCCCGCCGGCTCCATCGGGGGATCGCGGATTGGCTCGCGCAGGAACCGCGACCCCTCAGCGGCCCCGAGTTCCGCTTCCTCCGCAAGCAGATGGGCCTCCGCGCCCAAGACCTGGCGGAGATTGTCGGGGTCCAACGGGAAAGCGTCACGCGGTGGGAGACCGGCGCCGAACCCATCGGCCCCCCGAGCGATCGGCTCATCCGGCTGGTCTACGGCGTGTGGTGCATTGACGAGACCGCGCCGTTACCGCCCCACCTCCAGCGGATTCGGGATGCCCTGCGGTCCATCGCGCGGAAGCGCCACCGTCCGGCAAAGTTGGTGCTCTCGCCGGCCGCTCTGGCCGTCCGGTAGTCGTCTCCCCGGCCTGCCGTCTCCGACGGGAAATGGGCCTGGCAGGCCAACCGGACGGAGAAACCGCCAGACGGATTTCCGTGAATCGCATTTCCGCCGCGAAATTTTGGGCCAAAACCCGGGGCCACTCCCCCCCCCGACCGTTGAAGATTCCCCTTCCCCTCCTTGCCGCATTCCGGCGCGGGCTGAGGGCGGGCCGAGCTTCGGGTTGGCTCCGCACGGCGGTTAGGCGTAGGATTTGGGGTGAGCGTTCCCTCGAAGCCACCTTAGGGCGCTCGCTCCTTCCGAATATTGCGGGCGGTTGGCCCGTTTCGCTCATACCGCGCGGCCGGCTTCACCCACATCGAGGTCCTCGACTTCCCGGTCAGTGTCCGGGGGAGGAGGCCCCAATGCATCTCCTCAGCCTGATCTCGGATCTCTCGCTCTGGGCGATGGTGGCGCAGGCCATCGTCGACCTCCTCATGGCCATCTTTGGGGACGGGAGTCCTGTCCGATGACCCCACGCCCCTGCCTCGCCTATGGATCGGATGCCTCGCTCTGGATTGTCGTCGCGACCATGGTCGCCTGGCTCGTGGAGGCGCTCCTCGGGGGCGGCGGCCCTCCTGATGCCGACCATCACCATGTCCCGGGAGGCGCGCGCCGTGTACCCCTAACTGGTCACGGCGGTCGGGTTTGGTGACCCCGCGGCGGTGGAAGCCCACTTGGCCGAGCGGTTGGCCCGCCTGTACGCGGTGTCGGCCGCGGCCATGCGCAACCGGCTGAAGGAGTGGCCGCTTCGAATCACGCAGAACGTGGAACGGGCGATGCGAGAACGGCTGATGTCGTTCGAATGAGTCTCACCCTCCCTGAGCTATCGATCGCGAGGGGAGGCAGGAATGGTGCCGGCGACCGGAACCGGATGGAGGAATCGCAAGACGAGTTTCTGTGAATGGCATTTTCGTCGCGAGATTTTTGGAAAGAACCTCGACGCGCCATGAACTGCGCCAGGCAATGAGGACCCCCGCAGAAAAGCTTTCGGCGTCCGTCATCAAGACGTCCCTTGACGCGGAGACTCGGGAGGCGTGCAGGTTGAAGCCATGACGAAGTGAGATGGCAGGCGACGGGCCCCGCGGTGCCATCGGCGAGGTCCTTCGACTGACCGCGACCTGATCGGCCAGGTGCGGCTACTCGAAACGTAGGCCCTTGGCCCAGTACGGTCAAGGGCCTTATTGCTTGAGGCCGGATAAGGTCCCAATCAATGTGGTGCTCGGTTAACCGACGGCTGCTGAGCATCATCGCCCGCGGGAAGTCTGCCTACGCGGCGGCACGTCCTGCCTCGGCCCGGCGCTGCCCGGGACCGCCGATGGAAGCGGAGACGATGGGGTAACGGAGAAGACGGTGAAAATCCACAGCTCCCTGCAGATGGTGCGAAATTGGATTTTCAGGCTGTGGGGCCTGTGGTGGGTTCCTTGGACCGTATTGCTCATCCTCTTTGCTCTGATAGTTTTTTGGTCGGGGACGAGTCCGCCTCGACCTCTCGGGGAGCGGGTGGTCGCGTGGATCTCCTTCATCTCGCTCTTGGCCGTACTCCTGCCGGTAGTTGGGGCGGTGGGGAGTATCTTCTGTGGAGTCAGCATATCGTGCGTAATCCAGGTGTTAGAGTGGCGCGCATCACGGGCATACCGGCGCGCCTGGGAGGCATGGGAGCCAGAGGGCGGGCAGCCGGAGCCGACGCGGCCTGACCTGAAACGGAGTCAGTACGCTGTGGCGGAGTGGACCGGCGTTGCGCTGACGCTCGCGCTGATGTACGCGGTGTGGCAGACGGCGCGCTGGGTGAACACTACTCCATGGTGGATACAAGCGACAGAGGGATTCTCCGAGACGGGCCGTTTGGCATTGCTGATCGTGGTGGCGGGTGGCACCGTTGCAGGGCTCACCGGGTTGCTGCGCTGGATGCTGACCGCTCTTAGCCGCACACAATATTGGGAGCCGTCATGGCCACGTCTGATACGCGAAGGGCACCGGCGTGCCTCTTGCGCGGTTTCCGCCGGCGCGGGTAAGACCATAAACGTCGAGCGGGGGTTCCGGCGGATTACCTGGCTGCTCTCTGTGCTCCTGTTCTTTGCAGTCTTTTCTCTTGTTGCCCTTATGGATGGGGCTCGCCGGGAGAAATGGCATCGCGCGGGCGAAATACTGGATCAAGGTGGCACCTCCTTTGTATACGCGGCAGCATCAAATAGAAGTGGTGGGAGACCCGTTTGTTTTGATGACGGAACAACGGAGTCGGCGATTAAGGAGGCCCTTGATAATGATGCTACAACGGGACCACGCCTCGGTTTCTGCCTTGCTCCGTACGAAGAGGGGTCCGCCTTCCTCCATTATTATTATTCTCCCGCTTCTGCCAACAGACCCTCCATCTTGTACAGCAGGAAGGCGATTCTGCAAGCCGAAGCCAGAGGCACACTCACGCCGGAGGAAAAAGCCGATCTGGCAGAATTGCGCAAGAAGCAGTTCATCGGCAACCCAATATCCACTCCGCTTTCTGCCTGGGAGTGGTTGCTGGGGGCAAGCGCAGCGGTCGGCGCGGCAACAATTCCGTGGGTGCTCTTTTTTTCGATTCGTTGGGTTATCCGGGGCTTCATAGCAGATAGCACGACGGACACGCGGAGGGGTAAGTGCGATAGCTGTTGCACCCCCGGCGCTCCCGAGAAATGGTCTCCCGAATGGCCTGGCCGGGGATCCACTCGGGCCTCCTTCGGGAGGGGCGATGCCAAGCAAACCTCCTGGATCCCATCCGAAGGACCAGCAGCCGAACGATGCGCCGGTCTGCAAAATAGCCAAGGTTCGGCGCACAGATGTAGCAGAGCAAAACTCCCCGGAGGGGAGTACACGCGCTCGATGGGACGCCCTCGCGCGCTTGTTTCGCCGACGCAAGAAGCGAGCGTTACCTTGCCACCTGCAGTTCCTAAAGCATCTGGGGCAGCGCGAGTATGAAGAAGTCCTGGTGGCACAGAATTTCATCCTCCCCGGTATGCCAGACGAGTGGGTCTTCCCGCCCTCCCCCGCACGTCTCGGACAGATTCTCACCCCGTGGGCAGCGCGGAGCCGGGAGATCATCTCACGGGCTATGCAAGCCCCGCGGGATCCCATGGACTCGTACTTCTATTTCCTGTCCTACCTTCACGCTGTGCGTGAGGCGGAGTTCTACCGCCGCCTTCGCGAGTCGAGACATGTCCGGGAATTAGTGCGGCGCTTGGGCCATAACGCCCACTTCGTCATTGGAGCCCTCTGGTGGCTCCTGAAGGAAACCACGTCGCCCAACGCGCTGCTGGCCGCGCGGGGGGAGTTGCGTCGAGCCACCAAGCTACGGGTTCGCAGCTACCGGGAGCGACGAGGTAAGTCGCCGAAAGAAATCCCCGGCGAACCTGGAAGCCTGTGCATCGTTTTCAAGCCGCCGCCATCTGACCGACGGCGCCAAGGCCGCCGACCCGTCTCCAGAGATCCTTTCCTCTGGGCACTGCGCGTCTTCCAAGTGATCGCGGTAGATCATTGCACCCGCGTCACGAATGGGTGCTTTCGGATGTGGAAGCTCATCGCGGAACTCTCCCGCGAATTTGTCGCAAGGGGAGCAGTGGCCGAGGAGGAGGAAAGCAGGCGAGAGAATGGGGAGAAGGACAGTCACGCAGAGGCCCTCCGTCGGGAAGTGCGTCGAGTGCGCTCGACCCTTTCACCTGAGCTTCCGCGCGTCAGGGGAAGAATCCGATGGGTGGTGGGGGATGCTTTGAGAGGTTCCCTTGTCTCAGAAGTTGCCGATCGACGTATCCCATGGCGACGGTTCCGAAAGCAATGGGAGGAGATGGCAGGCTTTCGCCCTCTGGAATCCACAGGAAAGCCCGTGGTGATTCAGATTCGTGAGCCCTCGCTTGTCGCGCCTGGCCAATCTCTGGCTGAGTGGTTCTCGGCCCAACGGAAGGCTGGAACGATCAGCATTCTGAATTTCCCCCGCTATCCTCGATCTTTGAAGTAGTTACCCCTCGCCGGTAACGTTTTATTCCCTCTATGACAGCCGCAATCTCCGGGTGGTAGTCTGCCCTCAACCGGCGCACTTCAGAGGAGGGCAGAAAGTGACCGAAAGGCTCCTAACGATCCCAGAAGCTGCAGATCGGCTTGCGCTTGCCCCTGCCACGTTGCGGAAGTGGCTTTCTCTCCGGCACTTGAACTGCGTGCGCATTGGGCGAGCGGTTCGCCTCCGCGATTCGGACGTGGAGGCCATGGCCCGTGTGGGCTTCGATCCCAAACGCGCGGCGGGATTGGGTCAGCGATGACCGCGACGGCGACCCGGCCCGCGCACCCCATCGGCACGGCTGCGGGTTCCGGCAGCGGGACCGAGCAATGAGCATGAGACCGACCGACGCCCCGACGTTGCGGGCGGGCCTTGAGTACCTGGCACGCGGCTGGGCGGCCATGGCGGTGCCTGAAGGGAGCAAGACACGTGTGCGACCCTGGAAGAAGTGGCAACGCCGCCGGGCCACGCCGAACGAGTTGCGAGCTGACTTCGCGGCTGAGGGCGGAAACCCGAACGTGGCCGTCGGTTGCGGAAAGGTGTCTGGCCTTGCGGTTCTCGACACAGACGGGCGAGAAACCGAGGCGCTGGTTGAAGGTCTGAACTTGCCGACGACCCTTACCGTACGGACGATGCGAGGACGCCATCGATATTTTCACCATGCTGGGCCACTTGTTTCACGCTCCCTGCGTCTACCCGGTGGTGATGCAATTGAGCTTCGGGCGGACGGAGAGTCCGTCCTAGCGCCGCCGGCCGTGCATCCCTCCGGGCTGATCTATTGTTTTGAAGATCCGGACACACCGCTTGCGGAATTACCCCAACGAGTAATGGACCTGTTCCCTAAGCCGTCGGCACATTCGATGCCGGCGAACGAGGGACCCCCGCAACGGTGGCTTCAGTTGGTGGCTCAATATCCCTCAGTCCGTGCGGTATGGAAAGGCGAGATAGCGGACCACCCTGACCGGAGCGGGAGCGGCAGGGATATGACGCTGGCCCATTGTGCCAGACGGTATCACTTCGCGCCGGAGGAGGTGACGGCGATCCTCTTGCATGCCCCGTGGCCGGTGGCCGGCGGCCGGACGACGGACTACTTGCGCCGCACCGTTGAGAAGGCCTTTGCCTCCGGCGGTACACGGCCGCGACCCCACACGGGCTTCGGCCAGTTTCCCGCGTGGGTGGTGACCTCCGGGGCGATGGCGCAACTCTCGGAGCGGGCCAAGGCGGTGCTACCCGTCCTGGTGGTACGTGCGGAGCGTCCATCGTTCATTGTGCGTATTTCAATGCGCCGTATGGCGGCTGAAGCCAGGGTGAGCGAGGACCGGATTGGGAAGGCGACCGACGAACTGGCTGAGGCGGGCGTTATCCGCAAAGGACCGGCGCCAGGTGGCCGGAGGAATCTCTGGTTGCAGATGACGCCGCCTCTGACAACCTCCGCAGGAAGTGCGGAAGATGTCGACGTAGGAGAGGCCGATGCAACGAGCTTGAATGACGCTGAAGCGCAATCGGCCTACGTTCGAGTCCCCCGCGCATACCCAATGACTATCGGAGCCAAAGCGACTCCACCGGCAGGAAGTGCGGAACATGTCAACCGCAACCACTCCGCAGGAAGTGCGGAACATGTGCTCTCTGATCATGAATGGAGAGAGGATCCCGGTCTGGGGCTCTCTCCGGGCCGTTCCCTGCTGTCGCAAGGCGTTGAAGCGGCGGGGATGGGGAAGGTGCGCGCCAGCATGCGGCTGGACTCCGAGATGAGCTCGGAAGTTCGGAAGAGGGTCTATCAGGTTCAAGCCGATGGAAGCCGAAAGCCGGTCTGGGAAGGTGGCGTGCAGGACTGGCTGAACTGGACTCCGCCGGACTCATTGCGGGAAGCGGTGGTGCAAGATGCGGCCCCCTTGGTCAAGACCGATCCCAACCGGCGCTGCGAGGCCACGACCCGGGCCGGCCTGGTCTGTGTCGGACGCCCGCTGGTGGGCTCTCAGTTCTGCAAGCGACACCAGATGTGGAGGGAGCGAGCATGCGCGCCCGTGGCCTAGCGACCGTTGAACACCTAGCAGCTCACGGGTTGCTCACGTGGGAGAACGGTGCCCTGAGCCCCCGCTTGGTTCCCTCAGACTTCGCTCAATCGCTCCGCCAGGACCGGCGGACAATCGAGGCGGTCCTACGCCGAGTATCGGTTTTCTCCCGGCAACTTTCGACGGCCGGCCCAGATCCATTCGTCCGGCTGCGAGACCCGAAGTGGACAGCGGAGGGTTGCTCCTCGTGCGGTGCCCCGATAGGTGAGGATGAGCTGCGTTGCGAGCTGTGCACCTTGGCTGCAGAACTGGCGCTGGAGGGGAGGCCGTGAGAAACGCAGGCCCGAACGTCTTTCAGTACCTGCCACGCCCCCGTTGATCACTCGCGGCCTGGACCTGTGCCATAGCTGCAGGACCCGGCTGGGGCTTGGGGAGAGGCTGCCCGAACCTAGACGCCGATAGGCAGACCGAACGCGGTGAGACGTGAGGAGTTGAGACAATGAGACGACGGCCTTCTCCCGAGCAGGTGCAAGCGATCCTGCACAAGCTCTTCCAGACCCAGGCGAGTGTCTCCCTTCCCGACTTGGTTGCGGCGATCCGGCATGACGCGGAGGTGAGTCGCGCGACGGCCTACCGTGCGGCGACGGACGCGCTTGAAGCGGGCGTGGTCGGCTTCGAGGAGAGCGGCGATTAGACTGAGACAAGTTGATCCACGAGACGTATCAGGCGGTCACTCAGCGGCGCGCGAGGGGCCGAAGAAGCAGGACCCCGTCTGCCCTCAGAAATCGCCGCGCCCGCTCAAGCGGTTCCGATACTTGAGCATCCCCAGCGGGGACATCGAAAACCCCTACCTCGTGACCGAGCGGACCAACTGCGGAAAGCCCGCGTGTTGCTGTAGCCGTGGCATGAAGCATGGGCCCTACTCGTTTCTCAGATATAAGGCCTGGGATCCGGAATTAGACGAGTGGCGCCTCCGCCGGGAGTACATCCCCAAGTGCGAGGTTCGCCGCGTCCGGCGGTGGCTGAGACGCCGGCGGGCCGAGGAACTGTTCTGGGGCGGAATCCTGCGCGTGATGCGGCGATCGAGCGGGTGAGACAGGGTGGCTAGAAGGCGGAGCGCGGCGTGAAGGTCGTTGAGGCCGTGAGCATCGGCATGGAGTTGGACCCGTGGATGGGCCTGGAGGCCCTGAGCGGTTACTCCGGCATGTCCGTGCGATCCCTCCGCGCCTACCTGGCCGACCCGGAGCACCCGCTCCCCTGCTATCGCATGAAGGAGCCCCACGTCATTCAGGGCAAAGACGGCAGGCGCCGGGCCGTCTCGGGCAAGATCCTGGTGCGCCGCTCCGACTTTGACAAGTGGATGGCAGCCTTCCGCCATGTCCCTGACGTGGACAAGATCGTCAATGACGTTCTGGCGGACATGCGGATCACGTCGTCAGGCGGGAAGCAACGAACGCCATGAAGGCGCGTCACGGGAGGCTCTGGAGTGCTTCGAGAATCTTCTCCCGGTCCGCTTCCAGCCGGTCAAAAACCAAGAAGTCCTCGAAGCCATCTTCCTCGCGGATGCGTCCCGCCTGGACGGCGGCATCGAACTCCTGGACGGTCTGGACGCCGTGTTTCTTGGCCAGGAGGAAGAGCTGCGCCTCGGTCTCGCGACGGCGAGCCTCCAGGAACGCCCGCAAGGAGGCCTTCTCCAAGGCTTCGGGCGGCATGTCGAGTTTCTGGGCGATGGCCTGCGTCAACATCGTCGGTCCCCTCTCTCCCGTCAACGGACGGCCTCAGGCCACGCTTTTCAGATTCTCCGTCTCGAAGGGGATATCGAAGCCTTGCTGCTCCAGGGAACGGCGCCGGAGGTCCAGGACGGTGAAGCCCACCACGCGGGTCTCGTCGTTCGGGTCCACGCGCAGCAGGACGCCGTCCGCCACTTCGAAGGACACGGCTTCCTCGGGCTCCCCGAAGAAGCAGTACAGTACGTCATTCCCGACATCGTATTTCACCCGCATGCCCCTCACGGTTTGTGCACCCATAGCACCTTCCCGGTCCGCCCTTTCGGTAAGTGTTATCCTACAAGCCACCGGCCTCACCCGCAAGAGAACTCTGCGAGCGGTGTACCGTGAGGCCCAGGGGCGGATGGCGAGCAAGCGGGCGTGGGGAGCCCGTACCACGGAAACACTCACACGATTTCAGTGTTCGTCCGTCGATTCCCACTTGACATTAGTGTAGCAGAGTTTTAGTGTATCGGTGCAACACATCAACTCCCCCACAAGGAGGAACGCGATGTCTCCGCGACGCCGAATGGTCGGGACGAAGGGAGGTGAATCCGCCACCATGATTCGCACGACGCTCCTGATGCCGGAGGAATTGTGGAAGGCGGCCAAGGTGCGGGCAATCGAGGAAGGCGACCTCCGCACGGTCATGCTGAATGCGCTGGAGGAGTACCTGGCGAAGCCGGCCCGCGCAAGGCCCCGAAAAGGAGGTGCGTGACGGGTGTCACGGTTCGGGAGAAAGACGGCGCCTGGTGGGTGTTCATCAATCACCAAAGCAAGCGGAAGGCCAAGCGCGTGGGCCACAAGAAGGCGGCCCTCGCTGTGGCGCAGACGATTCAGGCCAAGCTGACGCTGGGGGACCTGAAGTGTTTCGAGTCCGAGACCCCCGTGCCGACCGTCAAGGCTGTGGCAGAGCAATGGTTAAGGGCGAACGCGCCAACCTGGAAGGCCGGAACCGTGCGGAACTATGAGGGCATCGTCAGGAGCAAGATCCTCCCGGCCTTCGGGGAGCTACATCACGGCCCGGACGGCGGGCCAAATCGAAGATTGGTGGGTGCGGCAACGCGAGAGCGGGCTTGATCGAAAGACCCTCGCCAATTATCGCGGGGTCCTGCGCAGCATCGCGCAACGGCCGGTGATGGAAGACTACCTGGTAAAGGACCCATCCCTTCGGATCGCGGGGCGTCTTGGGCGGCGAGACGGCGAGATTCGGAAGGTGGATTTCCTCAGCGGCGAGGAACTCAACCGGACGCTTTCGGCGGCCGAGCGGGTGTGCCCCCGGTTCTTCCCGGTATTCGTTGCGCTGGCGGCGACGGGGGTGCGGATCGGCGAAGGCCTGGCTTTGCAACCGGGCGACCTCGATCAGACGAGCTTGAAAGTGCTTGTGGTCCGGGAGGTGGGGCGCGGCGGGAAAATCTCCTCACCGAAGAATGGGGAAGGGCGGGCCGTGGCCGTGCCGGAAGCGGTGATGGCGCTCTTGGTGAAGCAGGCGCAGATTGTGCAAGCTGAGGCGGCCGTGCGGGGGACGGAGGCGCGCTGGCTCTTCCCCGGCGACATCAACGGCAGACCCCTTACCGAATCACCCGTGCGGGAGGCCCTCTGGCGGGCGCTGGCGGCAGCGGGGGTGCGGCGCATTCACCCGCACATTCTCCGCCACACCTACGCGACCTTGGCGATTCGGGCGGGCGTAGACATCCTGACCGTCAGTCGGCAGTTGGGGCACAAGGACATCTCGACGACGATCAACACGTATTGCCATGCTGTGCCGGGGACCGGGCGGGCGGCGGCGGACGTGATTGGCGAAATCCTCGCCCGGCCGGTGCAAGTGGACGCAACTCCCGCGCAAGTGGCCGCAGCGAAGTCCGTGATTTCCCGCTAAGCCTGTAAAGTCCATTCTGGCCAGGGAAGCCCGCGCGCGGCCTCCCAGACGGCCTCTGCCGCAGCCAGATCGCGTTCCAGTTGGCTTTTCAGGGCTGCAGCATCGGGGAAGCGCGCTTCGTCCCGCAGCCGCTCCAGGATGTAGACGACCAGCCGCTCTCCGTACAGGGGAGCCGCCCATCCGGCGATGTGGATCTCCAGCCGGCGCGCCCCCGCCCCAAAGGTGGGCGCCACCCCCAGGTTCATCACGGCGTCCCGATACTCGCCACGCACCAGGACCCGCCCCGCGTACACCCCGTCCTTGAGGACCGGTCGGCCCAGGAGCGCCAGGTTGGCGGTGGGAAAGCCCAGGCCCCGGCCCCGCCCCGCCCCGGGCTGCCCCTGGCCCAACACGGCGAAGGGCCGGCCCAAGAAGCGACGGGCCTCGGCGACCTGTCCCGCCGCCAGGAGGCCCCGGACATGGCGGCTGGATACCACCTGCTCGCCGAGCCGGACGGGCGGCACCACGACCAGGCTCACCCCCGCGCTCGCCGCCATGGAGGTCAAGAGTGTCACCGTCCCGCGGCGACCGCGGCCAAAGCCGAAATCGTGGCCCACGGCGAGACCGGCTACCCCCAGGCGTTTGAACAAGATGTCGCTGACGAACGCCTCCGCCTCCACGGCCGCCATGGCCGCGGAGAACTCGATGGCGAGCGCCGCCTCCATCCCGCAGCCTTCCAGGAGCAGGAGCTTCAACGGAAGCGGCGTGATGACCGCCGGCGCCTCCGCCGGCCGGACCACCTCCAGCGGATGCTGGGCAAAAGTGAGAACGGCCGCCGTTCCGTGGAGCGCCGCCGCCAGCTCCCGGGCGCTCGCCAGGACCGCCTGGTGTCCAAGGTGCACCCCATCCATGGTCCCGATGGCCACCACGGGGCGCACAAGACTCCAGGCGAACTCCTCGGGACGCGCGGCGCGGATCACCTGCATGGCCGCAACACCTCAGGCGGACCCGGCGAACACGCGGACCGGGCGCAGGACCACCCGCGTGGCCTCGCACGCGGCGAAGTCCGCCGACGCCACGGTGGTTTCTGCGACCGAGAGGAGCTGCCGCCGGTACCCCAGCACCCGCACCAGGCTTCCCACCGGAAGGTCCCCCGGAAACTGCGCCACCATTCCCACCGCCACGGCGCCGCCGTGAAGCAGCCTCGCCGCCGCCTCCGGGGCCAGGCGCACGGCCGGCAGGTGGGCCAAGGCCTCCGCCATGGGGATGAGGGCCTCCCCAAGCCGTCCCTCGCGGACGCATGCCTCCAGCGCCTCCGGGCTGACGGCAGACTCCAGGGTGAAGCGACCGGAGCGTATGCGCACCAGATCCTGCAGGTGGCCGCCGCAGCCGAGGGCCCGTCCCAGGTCGTCGCAGAGTGTTCGCGCGTAGGTCCCCTTGGAACAGGCCACCTGCAGCCGCACCAGGGGGGGGAGAAACTCCAGCATGGTCAGGCTGTGCACCCGGACCTTGACCGGGTCGCGGGGCACGTCCTCCCCCCGGCGGGCCAGCCGGTAGAGCCTTTCGCCGCGGACCTTCTTGGCCGAATAGAGGGGGGGCACTTGCTGGATCTCCCCCACGAAGCGGGGCAGGAGGGCCTCCACGGCCTCCCGGCTCACCTCCACCGGCTGGCGGCCCGTCTCCCGGCCCGCCGCGTCCAGCGTATCCGTGGTGATCCCCAGCCGGAGCGTCATCTGGTACTCTTTGTCGGCCTGGGTCAGGAATTGCGCGATGCGGGTGGCCCGCCCGACGCACAGAGGCAGCACACCCGTCGCCTGGGGATCCAGTGTGCCGGTGTGCCCCACGCGCTGCAGGCCCAGAATCCGGCGGACGACGTCCACCACGTCGTGGGAGGTCATCCCCGCCGGCTTGTTCATGTTCAGGACCCCGTGCACTTCCGGTCGAATGCGCATGGCCTCGGTCGCCGCCGCCCCCCAGGACGCTAGTCTTCCCTGCCCTCGAGGCTCGTCGCCAGGAGTCGCATTACCGCAGGCAGGACGGCCGCCTTTGCCGCCCCCAGGTCCGTCCACAGGGTACAGGCGGCGGCGTTTCGGTGCCCCCCGCCCCCCAGGGAGGTCGCCACGGCTCGCACGTCCAGCGTGCCGCGCGAGCGGAAGCTCACCCTGACCTCCCCAGGCCCGACCTCCTTGAAGGCCACGGCCACCAAGACGCCGGCCAGCGTACGGGGATAGTCGACAATCTCCTCGGTGTCCTCCAGCCCGGCCCCGGCGCGCTCCTGCGCCTCGGCCGTCACCTCGATCCAGGCCGCTCGGCCATCCGCGCTCACCTCCAGGGTGGCCAGCGCCGCCGCCAGCAGCCGCCACTCGCGAAGTTGCCGCTGCCCGAAGAGTCCCTCGGCCATGACCGCAGGATCGGCCCCCGCCTCCACCAGCCTGGCGGCGGCGCGCAGGGCAGCCGGGGACGTGTTGCCGTGGCGGAACGACCCGGTGTCGGTCAAGATGGCCGCATACAGATTCGCCGCCGCAGGAGGCGGCAGCGGGAAGCCGGCTGTCTCCAGCAGACGGAGGACCATCTCGCCTGCCGAAGAGGCCGTCGGCTCCACCCAGTTCGCGTCCCCGAAGCGGCTGTTGTCGGGGTGGTGGTCCACGTTCACCACCACCGAGGCGGCCGGACGGGAGCGCAGGAGCCCCCCGGTGCGGGCCAGGTCGGCCGTGTCCAGGACCAGATAGCACGGATACGGAGGACCGATGGGCACCTGGCGCCGGAGCTCCCCCGCGCCCGGCAACTGCCGCAGATTCGGCGGCAAGGAATCCGCCAGGTAGCCGTGCGCGGCTTTGCCCGCCGCCCGCAAGGCCAGCACAGCGCCCAGCAGCGAGCCGATGGCGTCCCCTTCAGGATTGACGTGGGCCAGGACCGCGACCGAGGGTGCGGCCCGGAGGGCGGCGATCACTCCCTCCAGATCAGTCACCCTCGGCCTCCGGCTGGCCCACCTGCTTCAGCAGGGCCGCGATACGCAGGCTGTAGTCCACCGAGTCGTCGAGCGCGAAGCTGAGGTCCGGGGCGTAGCGCAGGTGGAGGCTGCGCCCCAACCGCCCGCGCAGGTAGCCGGCGGCAGACAAAAGCCCTGCCAGCGCCTCCGCCTGGCGCGCCTGGTCCGACCCGCAGGTGAAGCGCACGTGGGCGTGACGGAGGTCGGCGCTCACCCGGACGACGGTGACCACCACACCGCCCACGCGGGGATCCTTGACCTCACGCCGCAAAAGCTCGCTCAGGGCGCGCTGAATCTGCTCGCCGACGCGGTCGGCACGCTTGAAGGGTTGGGGCATGGCACATGGTCCGCGCGGCGGGGCCCTGCGGGGAAGCGGACGCAGGGCGGCCTCAGTGCGTCACCAGCTCGATGTCCACGTCGATGACCAAGACGTCCGCGCTCCCCTCGATCCAGGCCACGATCTTGGAGAGGATGGCGTCCACCAGCCGGGCGTCGTTGCTCACACAGGCGACCCCCAGGGTGGCCCGCTGCCACTCGTCCAGGTGGTCCACCTCGGCCACGGCCACGGCGAAGCGCGCCAGCAGCCGGTCCTTCAGGCTCTTCACCACCCGCCGCTTGTCCTTGAGCGAGCCGCTGGCGGGAATGTGCAGCTCGATCTTGGCGCTCCCAACCGTCATCCCGCTGGCTCCGCCCTGGTTTTTGCGCTGTACGCAAAAACCAAACTGGTAGTGCAAAGAATTTTTGCGCGGGGCTTCCGGGCAGTCTCATCAAGGGAACGTATACTGGGAGGCGACCCCCGGCGATTCGGGTCGTGTCCCATCACGCGTAACCCTCGGGGTGACCTCCTCCTGGGGTGGTCCGTGTTCACTTCCGGCCAATCCCCCAGAGGTTCTCTGCTGTGTTTCAAGTATGGTTCCTGTGCGCCAGCGCAAGAACCCATTGGTCATTGATCCTTGATTCATGGGTCATTGCTTCAGAGCTTGGGGGCGACCTCCTCGACCTCGTAGGCTTCCAGGATGTCGCCCTGGTGAATGTCGTTGTAGTTCACGAGCCCGATGCCGCATTCCAGGCCGCTCTGCACCTCGCGCACGTCGTCCTTGAAGCGGCGCAGGGAGGCGATCTTGCCGGTGAAGATGACCCGCCCGTCTCGCACCAGGCGCACCGAGGCGTCCCGCGTCACCTTGCCGTCCACCACAAAGGAGCCGGCGATGGTGCCGACCTTCGAGATGTTGAAGGCCTGGCGCACCTCCACGCGGCCCAGCGGGCGCTCGATCAACTGGGGCTCCAACAGCCCCTCCATGGCGGCGCGAACCTCCTTGATGGCGTCGTAGATGACCGTGTAGAGGCGCACGTCTACCCGCTCCTGTTCGGCCAGTCGCTGTGCCTTGGGCTCCGGGCGGACGTTGAAGCCCACGATGATGGCATTGGAGGCGGAGGCCAGCATGATGTCGCTCTCGGTGATGGCCCCCACCGAGCTGTGGATCACCCGGACCTTGACCTGCTCGGTGCCCAGGCGCTCCAGGGAGTCGCGCAGGGGCTCCACCGACCCCTGGACATCTCCCTTGAGGATCATGCGGAGATCCTTCACCTCCCCCTGCTGGATCTGCTGGTGCAAGGCATCCAGGGTGGTGCGGGGCTGGCTGACCATGGTCTCCTGGCGATGCTTTTCCTGGCGCGCCAGGGCGATCTGGCGCGCCTTCCGCTCGTCGCCCACGGCGGCGAAGGTGTCGCCGGCCAGCGGCACCCCGGAGAGCCCGAGAATCTCCACGGGAGTGGCCGGCCCGGCAAGGCCGATCTTCCGACCCTTGTCGTTCACCATGGCGCGCACGCGTCCGTGATGGAATCCGGCCACGATGACGTCCCCCACCCGCAGGCTGCCGGCCTGCACCAGCACGGTGGCCACCGGCCCCCGCCCCTTGTCCAGCTCGGCCTCCACCACCAGGCCGCGGGCCGGCTTGTCCGGGTTCGCCTTCAGCTCCTGCACCTCGGCCAGGACCAGCAGGTTGTCCAGGAGATTCTCGATCCCCTCCCGCCGCTTGGCCGAGACCGCCACGAAGATCGTCTCGCCGCCCCACTCCTCGGGCACCAGGTTGTACTCGGCGAGCTGCTGCTTGATCCGGTTGGGGTCGGCATCGGCCTTGTCGATCTTGTTGATGGCCACCAGGATGGGCACCTTGGCATCCTTGGCATGGTTGATGGCCTCGATAGTCTGCGGCATCACGCCGTCGTCCGCCGCCACCACCAGGACCACGATGTCCGTGGCCTGTGCCCCACGGGCCCGCATGGCCGTGAAGGCCTCGTGGCCCGGCGTATCCAGGAACACCACCCGGTCCACGGCATGCCCCGGAACCTCGACCTCGTAGGCACCGATGTGTTGGGTGATGCCCCCCGCCTCGGTGGCGATCACGTTGGTGTGCCGGATGGCATCCAGGAGCGAGGTCTTGCCGTGGTCGACGTGCCCCATGACCGTCACCACCGGGGCCCGCGGCCGGACCAGCCTGGGATCCTCGACCTCTGTGATCTCGGCCACCATCTCCTCGGGCGACGCCTGTTCCACGCTGTACCCGAACTGCTGCGCCACCTTTCCAACGGTCTCCAGATCGATGGGGGTGTTGATGGTGGCCAGCACCCCCAGCTTGATCAAGCGCTTGATCACGTCGCTGGTCGCCGCCGACATGCGCTCCGCCAGCGCCTTCGGGGTCAAGGCCTCGCCCACCTTCAGAATCTTGGGGGCCGGGGGGGCCGGAGGCGCCGGCTTCGGGGGGGGCGGAGGAGCGGGGGCCCTGGCGGGCGCCTTCACCTCGCTGGGGGCCGCCACCTCGGGCTCGGGAGCCAGGAAGCTGGGCGCAGCGGATTCCAGGGCGCCCAGGTCCGGCGCCTGCCCTTCGGCCACCACTGGCCGCGGCGGCTCCACCGCCGGCCGCGGAAGCTCCTGATCCGCCCGCCACCCCTCGGCCACTGGCGGGGCCGGCTTGCGCGGCGCTCCCGGGCGGGGCGGGGCGGGGCGGGGCGGGGGAGGTGCCGCTTCGAGCGGCGGGGTGACCGGCCTCGGCTTCTCCACCAGCGGCGCCTCCGCCGGGAGGGGAGACGGGGTTTCCCCCCACACCACCGGTTCGCGGGCTGCGGCGGGTGCCACCGGCTCGACGACCGAAAGCGGTGGCGGCGCGGCCGGTTTGATGGGGACAACCGGAACTGTCGCCGGCGGCTCGGCGGGGAGAGGAGGCGGCTCCAGCACCGGGGCCGCGGCGACCGGCTCCACCGTCGGCGCCTCCAGGGTGACCAGGAGCGGCTTTGCCTCGACGACCGCGGCCCGCTTGCGCGGCGCCCGGGGCTTGGGGGTGGGCTTTGCCTCGCCCTCTTCCCCGACCTTGGTGGCCGTCCGGCGCCGGGGAGCGGGCTGGGCAGCCTCCGGCGATTCTCCGGCGGCGGCCTTGGTCTTGGGGCGGGCGGCGCGCTTGGGGGCGGGCTTCGCCGGGGTCGTGCCCGATCCAGGCCGCATGGTCCGGGCCGGGATGCGGGCCACCGGCTGGCTGAGAACCTCCCGGGCCCTGACCTCGTCCACCGAACTGCCGAAGGTGGTGGCCTCGACCCCGCCGGCGCTCAGTCGCTCCAAGACTTCCTTGGTCGTCAGACGGAACGCGGTTGCCAAGTCATATACCCGCACCATACCCACGCTGCCATCCTCCACTGCCCCGCTCCACGAGCGGAGACTCCTCGGACCGGGGCTCCGGTCCGTCGCCTTTATCCGGCTGCCGCCTGGTCACCCTCGCGCCCCGTCTTCGCCGGGAAGCGTCGCTGAATCTCCCCGCAGAACGCTGGCGCCAGCGCCGCGGGATCCGCGATGATCACGGGCCGGCGCAGCGCGCGGGGGAACCGTTTTCCCGCCAGCGCCTTCTGGAGGCAGTCGGGGCATGGGCAGAGGTGCGCTCCCCGTCCTGCCGCCCCCGGCCGGCTGATGGTCAACCGGCCGTCAGCGTCGGCATGAAGTCGCACCAGCTCCCGCCGCTCGCGGCGCCTCCGACAGCCGACACAGGTGCGAAGCGACGGGCGCCCCATGGGGACTCAGCCCTCCACTGCCTCGCTGTCGGCCTCGCCTCCCGGGGTCCCCGCCGCCGGCGGCGCCTCGGCCGCCTCCAGCTCGGCCAGCGCCTCGCGCGCGGCGAACTGGATCCGCTCCGCGCTCTTCAACCCGATGCCGTCGATCTCCTGCAGCGCCTCCAGGCCGGCGTCGGCCAAGCGGCGCAGACTGGTATAGCCGGCCGCCACCAGGCGGGCGGCCAGCCGCTCTCCCACGCCCGGCAGGGCCACCAGCCGACGGATGGCCGCCTCGGGGTCCTCGGGGGCGGGCATCTCCCCCCGACCCTGCGCTCCCAGCAGACCGGAGAACGCCGCCTGGGCTTCGCGCTGCAGCTCCGCCGTACTCTTGATATCCACCTTCCAGCCAACCAGCTTGGCGGCCAGGCGGGCGTTCTGTCCCCGCCTCCCGATGGCCAGGGAGAGCTGATCGTCCGCCACCACCACGCGCAGGGTGCGTGTCTCCGAATCCGCCGTGACCCGCTGCACCTCCGCCGGCGCCAGCGCCGCCTTGACGAAGGACGCCGGCTCCTCGCGCCAGGGGATGATGTCGATCTTCTCCCCCTGCAGCTCCCGGACGATAGACTGCACGCGCGCGCCCCGGTAGCCCACGCACGCTCCCACCGGGTCCACGTTGCTGTCCTTGGAGACCACCGCGATCTTCGCCCGCTCCCCCGCCTCCCGCGCGGCGGCCCGGACCTCCACGATCCCCTCGTAGATCTCGGGCACCTCCAGCTCGAAGAGCCGCTTCAGGAACCCGGGGTGGGTGCGCGACACCACAATTTGGGAGCCCTTGGTCGTCTTCTTGACGTCCAGGATGTAGGCCCGGACGCGGTCCCCCACCCGGAACTCCTCCCGCGGCAACTGCTCCCGCTGGGGAAGAATCGCCTCCGCCTTCCCGATGTTCAGGATCACGCTGCCCTTGATGACCCGCTGGACCAAGCCGTGCACCAACTCCCCTTCCTTCTCCTTGAAGATCTGGTACACCGAGTCCCGCTCGGCCTCGCGCACCCGCTGAATGATCACCTGCTTGGCGGTCTGCGCGGCAATACGACCGAAGCTCTGGGCCGGCACGGGAACGGGAGATCGCACCTCGTCGCCGATCTGCACGCTGGAGTTGATCTGCTGCGCCTCCTCCAGGCCGACTTCCACCTTGGAGTTGGCAACTGTGTCCACCACCTTCTTGACGGCGTAGAGCATGAACTGGGACGTCTTGGCGTCGAAATCCACGCGGAGATCCAGGGCGGCCTGTGCCGCGGGCAAGCTCTTCCTGGAGGCGGAGAGGATCGCCGCTCCCACAGCATCGATGAGCACTCCCTTCTCGATGCCCTTCTCCCGTCCGATCTGATCGATGACCTGCATCAGGTCCATGCCGTGCCTCCCCTGTGTAACCCGGGGCCCTTGCCGCAGGGCGGACCGCTCCCCACTCCCCCCAGGATCGGCTGCCGCCGCGGCGGCGGCTAGAGCTCCGGCTCGAGTCGCGCTTTGAGGATGAGGTCGTAAGGAATGGCCACCCGTTGGCCGTCCGACCGTTCCAGGATGATGGCCCGACCGTCCTGGCCCGCCAGGCGCCCGCGGAAGTTTCGCTGCCCCGCCATGGCTTCCCGGGTCATGATACGGGCATCCCGGCCCGCAAACCGCACGAAGTCCGCCTCGCGTGTCAGCGGGCGATCCAGCCCGGGAGACGAAACTTCCAAGTGGTAGGGATGGGCAATGAGGTCCTCAACATCCAGGTGATCCCCCAACTCCTCACTCATGCGCTGGCAGTGGTCGAGGGTCACCCCGCCCGGGTGATCGATGAAGATGCGCAGGATCCAGCCGTGGGCCTCTCGGCGGAACTCCACTCCCACCAGCTCGTGGCCCTGTCCGGCCGCCACCGTCTCGGCCAGCGGCCGAACCCGCCCGAGGATATCCGCGGCCGGCGAGGCGCCGCCCCTTGCACGTGCCATGCTCGACTCGTCTCCCCGCACGAAACACAAAGAGCGGGCGTGTGCCCACTCTGTGTGTCTTATAGCACAGTACCGGCTGCCCGGGCAAGGGAAAAAGCGGGAGGGCCGCTACTCCTCCTCTTCCTCTGCAGTGGGCTTCGATTCGGCGACGATCTTCTCCTGGATGTGGGCAGGGACCTCCTCGTAGTGAGAGAACTCCATGCTGTAGTCCCCCCGATCCCCGGTGATGGACCTGAGGCGCGAGTCGTACTCCAGCATCTCCGCCAGCGGCACGCTGGCTTTGACCACCTGGTTGCGGCCCTTGGCCTCGATGCCCAGCACCCGCCCCCGCTTGCTGTTGAGATCCCCCACGATGTCTCCCATGCAGTCGCCGGGGGCCACCACGTCCACGGTCATGATCGGCTCCAGGAGAACCGGCCTGGCCTGGGTCATGGCTCTGCGGAAGGCCAGGCGGCCGGCCAGCTTGAAGGCCAGCTCCGAGGAGTCCACGGGATGCGTGGAGCCGTCGTAGAGGGTGACGCGGAGATCCACCGTCTGGTAGCCAGCCACGGCCCCCCGCTCCATGGCCTCCACGATCCCCTTCTCCACGGCGGGGATGAAGTTCCTCGGAATCACGCCGCCCACGATGGCATTGACGAACTCGAAGCCGGCTCCCCGGGGGAGCGGGTCCATGTGGATCCAGCAATCCCCGAACTGGCCGCGCCCGCCCGTCTGCTTCTTGTGGCGGCCCTGGACCTCGCGGACCTTGGCCTTGATGGTCTCCTTGTAGGGAACGCGCGGCATCTTCAGGGTAACCTCCACGCCGAACTTCCGCTTGAGGCGCTCGGCCACGATCTCCACGTGGGCCCGCCCCATGCCGGAGACCACCGTCTCTTTGGTCTGGGCGTCGTACCGGATCTGGATCGTGGGATCCTCCTCCCGCAGCCGGGCGAAGGCCGTGCTCATCTTGTCCTCGTCCCCCTTGGCTTTCGGCTCCACGGCAAAGGAGATGACCGGGGCCGGGAAGCTGATGCCGGGCAGCCGGATGGGATTCTTCTCGTCGCACAGGGTATCGCCGGTACCCGTCTCCTTCAGCTTCACCACGGCACCGAGATCCCCCGCCCCGATGGCCTCCGTTGCTGCCTGCTGCTTCCCGCGGATGAGCTGGAGCTGGCCGATCCGCTCCTTGACGTCCTTGCCGGCGTTGAAGATCGTCGAATCCGAGTGGAGCGTCCCCGCGTAGACGCGGAACATGGTGACCTTGCCGGCGTACGGGTCCGCAATGGTCTTGAAGACCAGGGCCGCCAGCGGCGCCTCGTCCCTGGCCTCCCGGCTGGAGATCTCCTCCCCCTTCCCGGTCGCCCCCGTCACCGCCGGCCGATCCAGGGGGGATGGGAGGTATTCGACGATGAAGTCCAGGAGCGGTGTCACCGCCACATTACGGGCCGGCGCCCCGCACAGCACCGGGAAGATCTTTTCCTCCCGGATGCTGCGGGCAAGACCCTCGCGCAGCTCCGCCTCGGACAGCTCGCCCGCCTCCAGGTACTTCTCCAGCAAGCGATCGTCGGCCTCGGCCACGGCCTCGACCAGCACGGCCCGCTGCGCCTCCGCGGCAGCCCGAACCGCGTCCGGCACCTCCTCGTCCGTCGCCTTCCCCGGTCCGTCGGCCGTGAAGCGGAGGGCGCGCATCTTCACCAGATCCACCACCCCACTGAAGCCCGCCTCCTCCCCGATGGCCACCTGCAGCGGAACGGCCTGGGCGGACAGTGTCTTCCGGACATCTTCCAGGGCCCGGCCGAAGTCGGCCCGCTCCCGGTCCATCTTGGACAGGTAGATGACCCGCGGCAGCCCGAAGGCGGCGGCGTAGCCCCACACCTTCTCGGTCGAGACCTTCACCCCGTCGGGCGCCCCCACCACCACGATGGCCGCATCCGCCACCCGCAGCGCGTTCCTGGCATCAGCCAGGAAGGCCGCGTACCCGGGGGTATCCAGCAGGTTGAGCTTATGCCCCTTCCACTCCGCCCAGGCCAAGGCCGTGCTGATGCTGATCTTCCGCCGGATCTCGTCGTCGTCGAAATCCGTGATGGTGGTCCCGTCCTCCACGCGCCCCAGGCGGGTGGTGGCCCCGGCAGAGAAGAGCATGGCCTCGGTGAGGGTCGTCTTTCCGGCGCTGCCGTGTGCGACGACAGCGACGTTGCGGATCTTTGCCGTCTCGGATCGTTTCATTGTTCCCCTCGTGGATATGCGGATGCCACAGGACGGAGCCCCTCGCGGGGAAAGCCCCGCGGAGTCCACGCCGTCATGCCCGTACGCCCGTAGTTTCTCACCCCTGACTCTTGGACTGGTTTGGTTCTTGCGCCATCAGCGCAAGAACCAGCTAGCACACTCCCCGGGAGCCGTGCAAGGGAAAACTCCTGCGGGCGCCAGACCGGTCGGTCGCACCTTCCTCGCCCCGTCCTTCAACTCGACACGGCCGGCAGGAGAGCGCCCCCCTCGGGCATCACCACGACCAGCGGATCCGGAGGGAGCTTGGCCAGGGCCGCGGCCAGGGCCGCCTCCACGCTGTCGTAGGGGTGGAAGCCGTAACTCCGGGCCTCCTGGGGTGGGATGGCGGAGACCAGGGCTACCTCGGCCCGCGTCATGGCCTGGGCCACCGCCGCGGCCTTGTGCCCCCCCAGCACGAATTCCCGGTGGATCCGCGCCAGGATGGCGCTCGGGCCGCCCGGATCCCGCATCCAGGCGGCGAAGGTCTCGCTCCCCAGCCCCTCCGGGCACTCCGCCACCAGGAGGATGACACCGCCGGGCCGGACCACGTGCCGGGCGTTGTCCAGGGCCTTTTGCGCCTGATACAGATTGAGGTCCTTGGGGGCGCCCCCCGCACCCACCACGACCAAGTCAGCAGGCCGATCCACGAGCGCCCGCCCGAAGGCATCCAGGGCCCGGCATCCCGCCTGATGGGCGAGGCGCGGCTGCCCGGCCACGGCCTTGACGATCCTGTGCTCCTCGTCCACCACCACGTTCAGCAGGAAGGAGGCGCCGATCAGCTCGCCGGCTTCATCGAGATCCGCGCGCACCGGGTTGCCCTCCAGGACGCCGGCGACGGCGTGGGGCTCCGTCATGCGACGGTGCGTGGCCTGGATCGTGGCGGCGCTCGAGACGCCGGGAACCAGGGCTTTCAGGCCGCCGCTGTACCCGGCGAAGTAATGGTACTCGATCACCCCCAGGCAGATCCGGACATCCGCAGCGAGCACCGGGCGGAACACCTCCACGGGCGTTCCCTGCCGCGTGACCCCGACGCGCGCCACGTCCTGTGGGTCAGAGTCGATGCAGCGCACCCGCTTTGCCACGGCGGGTCCGACCAGCCGCTCCCGCTCCTTTGCCGTGTGCGGGCGGTGGACGCCGAGGCCCAGCACCACCAGGACGTCGTCGTCGGTCACCCCCGCCGCATTCAGTTCGCCCAGGACCGGCGGCACGAGGCGGTGCGATGGACACGGCCGGGTGATGTCCGAGGTGACCACGGCCACCGTCTGACCTGGAGAGACCAGGGCCGACAGCCGGGGACTCCCCACGGGTTGGGCCAGCGCGGCGCGCAGGGCCGCCGTCTCGTCGGCCACCGCGGCCTGGCGGCCCGGCCGCAGGATGCAAAGCTTTACCCCCGCCTCCGGGAATCGGCAGACCTGATTCCGGTGTCCGTACTTCAGGAGCACATCCATGGGGATTCCCCGTGCCGCCCGGCCGCCGGAATGCAAACGCCCTTCCGCAATCCGCTGTGGAAGGGCGTAATTCGCTCATGCCGGAGACACCGGACGCTCAGCCTTCCGCGCCGGCCGCCGCCGGAGCCTCCGCCTTGCGCCGGCGGCGCCTTCTGCGCCGTCCCGTTCCCGCCTCGGCCGACTCGGGACCCTTGGCCTTCGCCTTGGGTTTCTTGGCCTCGGCAGGAACCTCCGCACCGACGAACTCGATGGCGGCCAGGGGCGCCCCGTCCCCCATCCGGTAGTCCAGTTTGGTGATGCGGGTGTACCCGCCATTGCGCTCCTGGTAGCGTCCTCCCAGACTCTCGAATATCTTCTTGACCGCCTTCTCGTCGTTCAGCACCTCGGCTGCCTGCCGCCGGGCGTGGAGGTCACCGCGCTTGGCCAAGGTGACCAGCCGCTCCGCCACCCGACGAAGCTCTTTGGCCTTGGCCGCCGTGGTGATGATCTTTTCGTACAGGACCAGGGAGGTCACCAGGTTCCGCATCATCATCTCCCGGTGGGCCGTGGTCCGACCGAGTTTCCGCCCCGCTCTGCGATGCCGCATGGCCGTTGGTCTCCCCCGAATTGCGCCGTCCGCGCTAGCCCTTGGCCGTTTTCCGCCTGGCGGCGTCGCCCACGGGCAGGCCGTCCAGCTTCATGCCCAGGTGCAGGCCCATGTTCGCCAGAATCTCCTTGATTTCGTTCAGGGACTTGCGGCCGAAGTTCTTGGTCTTCAGCATCTCCGCTTCGGTCTTCTCCACCAACTCGTAGATGTGCCGGATATTCGAATTCTTCAGGCAGTTGGCGGACCGCACGGAGAGTTCCAGCTCGTCGACGGGGCGACTGAGGTTATCCAGCATCCGGTCCCGGCTCTCGTCCACGGTCTCTTCCTCGGTCTCCGCCTCTTCCTCGAAGTTGATGAAGATGGTGAGGTGGTCTTTGAGGATCTTGGCCGCGTAGGCGACGGCGTCCTGCGGGAGCACCGAGCCGTCCGTCCACACCTCCAGGATGAGCTTGTTGTAGTCCGTGGCCTGCCCGACCCGGGTATCCTCCACCTGGAAGTTCACCTTTCGGATGGGCGAGAAGATGGCATCGATGGGCATGACATCGACCGGCATGCCCTCCCGCTTGTTCCGCTCGGCCGGCACGTAGCCGCGGCCGTGCCGCACCTCCAGCTCCATGTCCAGCCGACCGTCCTTGTCCAGGGAACAGAGGTAGAGGTCGGGAGTCAGGATCTCCACGGTGGGGTCCGCAGTGATCTGGGAGGCGCGGACCTCCCCTTCCCCCGCCGCCCGCAGGCTGAGGGTACGGGGGGCGTCCCCGCTGAGCTTCAGCCGGAGCTGCTTCAGGTTGAGGATGATGTCGGTAACATCCTCCTTCACGCCGGGGACCGTCGAGAACTCGTGGAGAACCCCCGCGACGCGCACGGTGGTGATGGCCGCCCCCTCGATGGAGGAGAGCAGCACCCGACGCAGGGAGTTCCCCAGAGTCAGTCCGAATCCGCGCTCCAACGGCTCGGCCACGAACTTGCCGTACGTGCTGGTCAGCGTTTCCAGCTCGCACTCGAGCCGCTTGGGCTTCTGGAATCCCTTGAACTTCTGCATGCGCAGCCTCTCCCTCGCCGTCTCACTTCGAATACAGCGCGACCACCAACTGCTCCTGCACCGGAATCGCCAGCTCGTCCTTGCTCGGCAGCGTTCGCAAGACCCCCTTGAGATTGGCCGCATCCATCTCCAGCCAGGAGGGCACGCGCCGCTTCTTGGCCCCTTCCAGCGCCCCGGCGATGGCGACGAGTTCCCGGCTCCGCGGCGCGACCTCCACCGCGTCCCCCGCCTTCAACAGCAGGGAGGGGACGGTGGCGCGCCGGCCGTTGACCTGGAAATGCCCCTGGCCGATGAGGACCCGAGCCTGGGCCCGGGAGGCGGCGAATCCCAGCCGGTGGACCACGTTGTCCAACCGCTGCTCCAGGAGTCGGACCAGGTTCTCGCCGGTGACGCCCTTCTGGTGCTCGGCCTTCTGGAAGTAGGTGCGGAACTGGGTCTCCTGCACGCCATAGATCCGCTTCATCTTCTGCTTCTCGCGGAGCTGCTGGGCGTATTCCGTGGGCTTGGAACGGCGCTGGCCGTGCTCCCCCGGCGGGTAATTGCGCTTCTCGACGGCGCACTTCACCGAGTAGCAGCGGTCCCCCTTCAGGAACAGCTTCATCCCTTCGCGACGGCAAAGCTTGCAGACCGGATCGGTGTGTCGTGCCACGGACCCTACTCCTTGGGCGGCGCTCCCGCGGTGCCGGGGCCCCCCGGGGGCCCCGGCACAACGGCAGCACGCTCTCCTAGACTCGCCGCCGTTTCCGGGGGCGGCAGCCGTTGTGGGGAATCGGGGTGACGTCCTTGATGGCCGTGATCTCCAACCCGGCCGCCTGGAGGGAGCGGATTGCCGCTTCCCGACCGGCCCCCGGCCCCTTCACAAAAACCCGCACCTCCTTCAGGCCCTGTCCGATGGCCTTCTGCGCGGCGCTCTCTGCCGCCATCTGGGCCGCGAACGGGGTGCTCTTGCGCGATCCCTTGAACCCCACGCTGCCCGCGCTGGCCCAGGTGACGACGTTGCCGGCCCCATCGGTGATGGTCACGATGGTATTGTTGAACGTCGCCTGAACGCAGGCGATGCCGTGGGTGACTCCGCGGCCTTCCTTCTTGCCGGGCCGGACGGGCGCCGGTCGCTTCGTCGGTGTCGCCATTCCCTCCCTCCAGCCCGCATGATTCACCAAACTGCCGGGGATCATGCGGGCTTAACAGAAACCCTCGGAGCCGCCGGCCCCGGACGGATTCGGATGCCGCTTAAGCCCGGATTCTTCGCCGTCTTTTGGCGAAGCATCCGGGCTACGACTTCGCCGCCGGGGTCGCCTTGCCGGACTTCTTGACGCCCACGCCGCGCCGCGGGCCCTTGCGGGTCCGGGCGTTGGTGCGCGTGCGCTGCCCGCGGGCGGGGAGCCCCCGCCGGTGGCGGAGGCCGCGGTAGCAGCCGATGTCCATCAGCCGCTTCACGTCCATGGAGACCTGGCGCTTCAGATCCCCCTCGACCCGGTATCCGCCCTCGATCACCCGGCGAAGCTTGTTGACCTGATCTTCCGTCAGATCCTTCACCCGGACATCCTCGCTGACCTCCGCCTCGCTCAGGATCCGCCTGGACAGGGAGCGGCCGACCCCGAATATGTAGGTCAGCGCCACCTCCAGCCGCTTCTCCCGGGGCAGATCCACCCCCGCTATTCTGGCCACATCCGCCTCCTACCCTGGAATGCGGAACGCGGAATTCGGAATGCGGAATGAGGACCCGCCCCCGCACCGCTCCGCCTCGCATTCCGCATTCGCCATTCCGCATTCCGCATTGGGATCACCCCTGCCGCTGCTTGTGCTTGGGGTTCTCGCACAGGATCCGGATGACCCCTTTGCGCCTGATGATCTTGCACTTCTCACACATCGGTTTCACCGACGACCGCACCTTCATCCGCGCACCTGCCCTCCCGTCCCCGCCGCCCCGCCGCTTCCCTCAGGCCCGGCAGGGCACGCCGGGATTACTTGTAGCGGTAGATGATTCGCCCCCGGGTGAGATCGTAGGGGGACAGCTCGACGATCACTCGATCCCCGGGCAGGATCCGGATGAAGTGCATCCGCATCTTGCCGGAGATGTGGGCCAGAACCTTGTGTCCGGTCTCCAGCTCGACACGGAACATGGCGTTGGGGAGAGGCTCCACCACCGTGCCTTCGACCTCCACCGCCTCTTCTTTGGCCATTCGCCTGCCATCCCCCGCGGGTCGCCCGCCCGCGCCTCACCCCGAATGCCCATCCCCGGCCGTCAGGACCTCGGTCCCGCGCTCCGTGAGCGCCACGGTATGCTCGAAATGAGCCGCCAGGGAGCCGTCCACCGTCACCGCCGTCCAGCGGTCCTCCAGCACCTTCACCTCCGGCCCGCCGGCAGTGATCATGGGCTCGATGGCCAGCACCATCCCGGGCTTCAGCACGGGCCCCCGTCCCTGCCCCGGCTCCACGAAGTTAGGAATCTGCGGCGCCTCGTGCAGGGCCCGGCCGATCCCGTGCCCCACGAAAACCCGCACCACCGAGCACCCCTGGGCCTCCACGTGGGTCTGGATCGCCCGCGAGATATCCGTCAACCTGGCCCCCGGCTGGGTCGCGGCGATGGCTCGCCCCAGGGACTCCCGTCCCACCTGGAGGAGCCGGGCCGCCTCGGGGGAGATCGGCCCCACCGGGACGGTCACGGCCGCGTCCCCGTAGTAGCCGTCCACCACCGCCCCCATGTCCAGACTGAGGATATCGCCCGCCCGGAGGGGCTTGGCCGACGGCAGGCCGTGGACCACGACCTCGTTCACCGACGTGCACAGCGTGAACGGGTAGTCCCGGTACCCCTTGAACGCCGGTCGGGCGCCCCGCCGGACAAGATACGCCTCGGCAAAGCGATCCAGCTCCAGCGTGGTCACGCCCGGCCGGACCATCCCGATCAACTCCTGGAGCGCCTCGGCCACCAGCCGGTTGCTGCGGCGCAGAATCTCCAGCTCCCAGGGAGCCTTCAGGATGATCCGTTCCTGCATCGTTCAGACGCCCAGAGTCTGGAGCAGATGCTCGGTGATCTCCCCGATCCGCCCGGTGCCGGGAACACGCCTGAGGAGCCCCTGCCGCTCGTAGTGGGCCTCCAGGGGCGCTGTCTGCTCGGTGTAGACCTGCATCCGGCGGCGCACGGTCTCCTCCCCGTCGTCGTCCCGCTGGTAGGTCTCGCCGCCGCAGGCGTCGCAGCGACCGGCCTCCTTCGTTGGGGAGTAGCGGATGTGGTACATCCGCCCGCAACCCCGGCAGGTCCGGCGTCCGGCGATCCGCTCCACCACCTCCTCGGCGGGAACCGTGAGGCTGAGCACAGAATCCAGGGGCGTCTGGAGCTCCCTCAGCATCGTGTCCAGGGCTTCGGCTTGGGCCGCTGTGCGGGGAAAGCCGTCCAGGATGTAGCCCGTCCGGCAGTCCGTCTGGGCGATCCGCTCCCGCACCAGCCCGACGATCACCGCGTCCGGTACCAAGGCGCCTCGCTCCATGACGGCCTTGGCCTCGCGTCCGAGGGAGGTGCCGGCCGCCACCGCAGCCCGCAGCATGTCCCCGGTCGAGATCTGGGGAACCTTGAGCCGCTCCGTGAGCACTTTGGCCTGCGTTCCTTTGCCCGAACCCGGGGGGCCCAGCAGCACGATCCGCATGTCGCCTCCTCCGCTTCCGGCGTGAGGCTAGGAGATGCGCCCCCGCACCCGCGCCTTCTTCAGGAAGCCCTCGTAGTGCCGCATGAGCAGGTGAGACTCGACTTGCTGGACCGTGTCCAGCGCCACGCCGACCACGATCAAGAGGGAGGTGCCACCGAAGTAGAACGGCACGTTGAGTTGCGTGATCATGATCTCCGGCAGGATGGAAATCCCCGCCAGGTACAGGGCCCCCACCAGGGTGATCCGGTCCAGGATCTTTTCGATGAACTCGGCCGTCTTGCTGCCCGGGCGGATGCCGGGGATGAAGCCGCCGTACTTCTTCATGTTGTCGGCCACGTCGGTCGGATTGAAGATGATGGCCGTGTAGAAGTAGGTGAAAAAGATGATCCCCCCGGCATACAGGAGGGTGTACGGCACGCCGCCAAACTGCAGCCAGGAGGAAACCGCCTGCGCCCAGGGGTGTGGCACGAACTGGGCGATGGTCGCCGGAAAGGCGATGATGGAGCTGGCGAAGATCACGGGAATGACCCCGGCCGTGTTCACCCGCAGGGGAATATGGGTGCTCTGTCCCCCGTAGACCCGCCGCCCGACCACCCGCTTGGCGTACTGCACCGAGATGCGCCGCTGGCCCAGGGTCATCAGGATGACCCCCGCCACCACGGCCACCATGATGACCAGGAGCAGCAGGAACACCAGGACGTTCATCTCCCCCTGCGAGATCAGCGTCCAGGAGGCCACGATGGCCTCGGGCAGGCGCACGATGATGCCCGCGAAGATCAGGAGCGAGATGCCGTTGCCGATGCCCCGCTCGCTGATCTGCTCTCCGAGCCACATGAGAAAGATGGTCCCGGCGGTGAGGGTGATGGTGGTGAGCAGCCGGAAGCCCCAGCCGGGCTGGGGCACCACCGCCGCCCCTTTGATCTGCATCCCCTCCAGGCCCACGGCGATCCCCAGCCCCTGCACCGCCGAGAGGAACACCGTCCCGTAGCGGGTGTACTGGGTGATCTTCTTCCGACCCTGCTCCCCCTCCTTCTGGAGCTTCTCCAGGGCCGGCACGACCACCGCCAGGAGCTGCAGGATGATGGAGGCGGAGATGTAGGGCATGATTCCCAGAGCGAAGACCGAGAGCCGGCGCAGGGCCCCTCCCGAGAACAGGTCGAAGAAGCCCAGCAGGTTTCCCGCCTGCTGATCGAAGAACAGCTTCAAGGCATGCGCATCGATGCCGGGGGTCGGGATGTGCGCCCCGATCCGATAGACGATGAGCAGGGCGCAGGTGAACAGCACCCGGCGCTTCAGTTCGGGGACCCGGAAGATGTTCTGGATCTGCTCGATCACGCGGCGATGACCTCGGCACGGCCGCCGGCGGCCTCGATCTTGGCTGCGGCGCCCTTGGAGAACCGGTGGGCCGTCACCGTGAGTGCCTTGCTCAAGGTCCCGTTGCCGAGGATCTTCACCGCGGTCGCCGAGGCGGGCACCAGGCCTGCCTCCTGGAGGCTCGTCGGGCTCACGGCCGTGCCCGGGGCGAATCGCTCCAGATCTCCCACGTTCAGGATGGCGACGACCTGACGGAAGATATTGACGAACCCCCGCTTGGGGACCCGCCGATGCAGCGGGAGCTGGCCCCCCTCGAACCAGGGATGGCTGCCGCCGCCCGACCGGGACTTCTGGCCCTTCTCCCCACGCCCGGACGTCTGGCCGTGCCCCGATCCGGGACCGCGACCGACGATCTTCTTGCGGTGGCGTGACCCCGCCGCCGGCTTCAACTCATGCAGCTTCATGCTCCCGCACCCTGGCCTGGCCCGGCCGCCCCGCGGCCCGCCGGAAGGGCGGCGGCCTCGACGCTCACCAGGTGGCACACCTTGAAGACCATCCCCCGGATGGCCGGGGTATCCGGCCGCACCACGCTCGAACCGATCCGCCGGAGCCCCAGCCCGTCCAGGGTCTTGCGCTGTCCGGGCGTCGAGCCGATCCGGCTCCGGCGCTGGGTGATGCGGAGCCAAGCGCTCATGCCTGGCCTCCCTCGGACTGGGCGGCTGCCGCCGCCGGGGTCGCCTCACGCCGCCTTCGCCGCACCGTCTCGGCCACGTCCCGGAGGAGGGACAAGCCGGTGAGGGTGGCCTTGACCACGTTGTGGGGGTTGTCCGACCCGAGCGACTTGGACAGGACGTCTCGCACCCCGGCGACCTCCAGCACGGCGCGGGCCGCGCCGCCGGCCACGATCCCCGTCCCGGGGGAGGCGGGCTTCAACAGCACCTGTCCGGCACCGTAGCAGCCCAGGATCTCGTGAGGAATGGTGCTGTCCCTGAGGACCACGCGCACCAGGCCCTTCTTGGCCTCCTCGATGCCCTTCCGGATGGCCTCGGGCACCTCGTTGGCCTTCCCCAGCCCCACGCCCACGTGGCCCGCCTGGTCGCCCACCACCACCAGGGCGCTGAAACTGAAGCGGCGTCCGCCCTTCACGACCTTGGCCACCCGGTTGATGTGGACCACCCGCTCCACCAGATGGAGCCCCTCCGGATCGATACGCTGGACCGTCTGCACGGTACCCATCAGAATCGCAACCCCCTGTCGCGGGCGGCGCCGGCCAGGGCCTTGATTCGGCCGTGGTAGGGATATCCCCCCCGGTCGAAGACCACCACCTGGATGTTCGCCGCCATTGCCCGTTCGGCGATGAGCGCACCGACCGCCTTGGCCGCCTCGGTCTTTTTCACCCGAGCTTCGGAGGCCTTGAGCTCCTTGGACAGCGTCGAGGCCGCCACCAGGGTGCGTCCCACCTCGTCGTCGATGAGCTGGGCGTAGATGTGGTTGAGGCTCTTGAAGACCGAGAGGCGGGGCCGCTCCGCCGTCCCGCGGATCGTCCGCCGCACGCGCTCGTGCCGTCGCATCCTCGCCGCCCGTTTCTCCGCTTCCCGTCCCACGTCGCTCCTCAGTTTTTGCGCGCTGCGCGCGCAAAAACTAAAAGGGGTTCTTGATACTCCTCCCTTTCGGTTCTTCCGCGCTGCGCGCCCAAAAAATCACAAAAGCCTTCCCTGGGTCCCTAAATTTATTTTTGTGCGCGAGCGCAAAAATCACTTGGCGCCGGTCTTGCCCGCCTTCCGGCGAATGCGCTCCTCGGCGTACTTGACCCCTTTCCCCTTGTACGGCTCGGGAGGCCGGAAGCTGCGCAGTTTGGCGGCCACCGCACCCACCAACTGCTTGTCGATGCCGCTCACGGTGATCTGGGTCTGGTCCTTCACCTCGATCTTGATCCCGGGCGGCACCGGGAAGACGATGGGGTGGGAGTAGCCCAGGGCCAGGCTCAGGCTCGGGCCCAGCATCTGGGCACGGTACCCGACCCCCACCAGCTCGAGCCGCCGCTCGAACCCCTGGGTGACCCCCTCCACCATGTTGGCGATCAGACTGCGGGTCAGCCCGTGCAGCGCCTTGTGGGCGCGCTCATCGCTGGCCCGCTGGCAACGCACCTCCTGCTCCTGGACCGCCACGCTGACCGCGGGGTGCGCCGTCAGGTCGAGTTTCCCTTTCGGGCCCTGCACGGAGATAGTCTGGCCGTCCACCCGGACGGTGACGGCCCGGGGAATTGCGATGGGGAGCTTCCCGATCCGTGACATGCTCGCTTCACTCCCGCCGCGGTGGCAGCCCCCGGGAGGCAGAGTGCCCTCACCGGACTGCCGGCCGCCTCACCAGACGTAGCAGAGGACCTCGCCGCCGAGCCGTCTTTCGCGCGCCTCCTTGCCGGTCATGACCCCGTGCGACGTGGAGACCAGGGAGACCCCCAGCCCGCTGTACACCGCCGGCACCTGGGCGGCCTTCCGGTAGACCCGTAACCCCGGCTTGCTGACCCGCCGGATCCCCTGCAGGACCCTTTCATTCCCCGCCCCGTATTTCAGGTAGACCCGCAGGATCCCCTGCCGGCGGTCATCGATCTGCTTGAAGGTGCGGATGAACCCCTCGGCCTTGAGGAGCTTGGCGATTTCGACCTTGTGCCGCGAAGCCGGGATGTCCACCCGCTCCAGAAGCGCCTGGTTGGCGTTGCGTATCCGGGTGAGCATGTCCGCGATCGGGTCTGTCATTGCCATGCGTGACTCCACTCCCCTCTCGCCGCGGTCGGCCTGGGCGCCCTCGGGAGGACGCCGGACCGCGACTTACCAGGAGGCCTTGAGGACCCCGGGGATCTCCCCCCGGAGGGCCAGGTTCCGGAAACAGACCCGGCACATCTGGAACTTCCGCAGGTAACCCCGGGGCCGCCCGCAGATCCGGCACCGGTGGTAGCGCCGGACGCCGAACTTCGGCGGCCGCTGCTGCTTCAGGATGAGCGACGTCTTGGCCATGGTCCCCCCTGCCTACTTCCGGAAGGGAAAGCCGAGGTGCTGCAGGAGCGCCAGGGCCTCCTCGTCGGAATTGGCCGAAGTCTCGACGCAGATGTCCATCCCCCGCGTCATCTCCACCTTGTCGTAGCGGATCTCCGGGAAGATGAGCTGCTCCCGGATGCCCAGGGCGTAGTTTCCCCGCCCGTCGAAGGAACGGGTGGGGACGCCGCGGAAGTCCCGGATGCGGGGCAGGGCCACCGACAGGAGCCGGTCCAGGAACTCATACATCGATTCGCCGCGCAGCGTCACCTTGCACCCGATGGGCATCCCGGCGCGTAGCTTGAAGCCCGCCTCGGACTTCTTGGCGCGGGTCACTACGGGCTTCTGGCCGGCGATGGACGCCATCTCCGCCACGGCGGTCTCGACCACCTTGGCGTTTCCCACCGCCTCCCCCAGCCCCATATTGAGGACCACCTTCACCACCTTGGGGACCTGCATCGGGTTCCGGTAGTTGAACTGCCGGATCAGGGCCGGGATCACTTCCCGCCGGTAGCGCTCCCGCAGCCGGGCCGGGACCCGGGGGGCGACGGGAGCGGCCGCTGCGGCCGGGCCCTTCTTCGCCTCCCCCTTCTCCCCCTTCTCCGGCCTGGCCGTTGCTTTGGCCTTGCGCTCTGCCTTGTCTGCCATGGCCTAATCCATCGTCTCGCCGCAGGCGCGGCACACGCGGACCGTCCGACCGTCCGCCAGCTCTGTTCGACCGACCCGCACCGGCTTATCGCACTTGCCGCACACCAGTTGGAGATTGGACACATGGAGCGGGTTCTCCCGCTCCAGGATCCCTCCCCGCTGGCCGAAGCGGCCCGGCTTGGCATGGCGCTTCACGAAGTTGATCTTCTCCACCAGGACCTTGTCCAGCTTGGGGAGCACGCGGAGCACCTTGCCGCGCTTCCCCTTGTCCTTCCCGGCGATCACTTCCACCAGATCGTTCTTGCGGACCGCCAGCCGATGTCCCACGCCCATGGGAAACCTCGCACCCCCCGCGACGTCCGCGGGACGGTCAAATCACTTCCGGCGCCAGGGAGATGATCTTCATGAACCGGGCCTCGCGCAGCTCGCGCGCCACGGGGCCGAAGATCCGCGTCCCGACGGGGTCATGGTTGTCGTTGATGAGCACGGCGGCGTTGCGGTCGAACTTGATGTACGTGCCGTCCGGCCGCCGCTTCTCCTTGGTGGTCCGCACCACCACCGCCTTCACCACGCTCCCCTTTTTCACCGAGCCCTCGGGGACCGCCTCCTTCACGTTGGCCACGATGATGTCGCCGAGGCGAGCGTACCGCTTCGCGGAGCCGCCCAGCACCTTGATGAGCGAGATGCGCTTGGCCCCCGAGTTGTCCGCCACATCCAGGATGGTTCGCAAGCCGATCATGCTGCCCCTCACCCCGCGTCCGGATTCCTCACGGTTCCTTCGTGAGGAATCCGGCCTACACCGCGCGCCCCACGATCTCGACGACCCGCCAGCGCTTCTCCTTGGACAGCGGCCGAGTCTCCATCAGCCGCACCCGGTCACCGAGGTGGCACCTGCCCCCCTCGTCGTGGGCCTTGACCCGGGTCTTTCGCCGGACCATCTTGCCGTAGGTGGCGTGGCGCTCGGTACGGAGGATCTCGACCACCACCGTCTTCTGCATCCTGTCGCTGACGACGGTCCCCACCGTCGCCTGCCGACGACCACGCTCCTCCGCCATTTAGCCTCCCCCCTTTGCCGCCAGGGCGCGCCGGGCCGTCAGCACGCGCGCGATATCCCGGCGTAGCGCCCGGATGCGCATCGGGTTCTCCACCTGCGAGCTCGCCTGGCGCAGGCGCAGCTTGAACAGTTCGTCCCGGAGCGCCGCCTCCTTCTGGCGGAGCTCCTCCCCGCTCTGGTCCGTGAGCTCGGCATATTTCATCACACGCCCCCCAAAACTTTCCGGGACACGAAGCGGGTGGCGATGGGCAACTTCATGGCGGCCAGGCGCATGGCCTCCTTGGCCTCGGCCTCGGGTATCCCTTCCATCTCGTACAGGATTCGCCCCGGCTTGACCACCGCCACCCAGCCCTCCGGAGCCCCCTTCCCCTTGCCCATGCGGGTCTCGGCCGGCTTGGCGGTGATGGGCTTATCCGGGAAGATGCGGATCCAGACCTTCCCGCCCCGCTTGACGTAGCGGGTCATGGCCCGGCGGGCCGCCTCGATCTGCCGGTTCGTGATCCAGGCCGCCTCCAGCGATTTCAGGCCGTACTCGCCGAAGGCCAGCGCGCTGCCCCGCGTGGCGATCCCGGATCGCCGTCCCCGCTGCTGCTTGCGGAATTTCACACGCTTCGGTACCAGCATGGGTTACTCCTCCGGCGCCACGCTCAAGGCCGGGCCGCGGGCGGGGCCCCCGGGGCACGGCGGCGGCGAGGCCGATCCGAGGGCACGCGGAGATCCCGCAACCGCTCCGGCGGCTTAGTCTCCACCCCCAGGGTCTCCGGCAGCACCTCGCCGTGGAAGACCCAGGCCTTCACGCCGATGCACCCGTAGGTCGTCCGGGCCGTGGCGGTCCCGAAGTCGATGTCCGCCCGCAGGGTGTGGAGGGGCACCCGGCCCTCGCGGTACCATTCCGAGCGGGCGATCTCCGCCCCGGCCAGCCGTCCGGCGCAGGCCACCTTGACCCCCTGGGCCCCCAGTCGCAGCGCCGACTGGACCGCCTTCTTCATCGCCCGGCGGAAGGCCACGCGCCGCTCCAACTGCTGGGCGATGTTCTCGGCCACCAGTTGGGCGTCCGTCTCGGCCTTGCGCACCTCGTCGATGTCCAGCCGGACCTCCTTCTTGGTGAGGCGGCCCAGCTCCCCCCGCAGCTTCTCCACCTCCGATCCCTTCTTGCCGATGATGATGCCCGGGCGGGCGGCGTGGATGATGATGCGCACCTGGTCCGCCTTGCGCTCCATCTCGATGCGCGAGACACCGGAGTGGTACAGCCGCTCCTTGATGTACCGGCGCAGCTTGAGATCCTCGTGCAGCACCTCGGCGAAGTTGCGGCCCGCGTACCAGCGCGAGCGCCAGGTCTTGATGACTCCCAGGCGGAATCCCAGGGGGTGCGTCTTCTGTCCCACACCGACCTCCCGTGCGCCCGGACCCCAGGCCGCGCCACGGGCGCGCCACCGGGCGGGCAGCCGACTCAGACGTCCTCGCGTTCCCGGAGGACGATGGTGATATGGCTGGACCGCTTGCGGACGCGGTAGGCGCGGCCCATGGCCCGCGGCTGGATGCGCTTCACGGTGGGCCCCTCGTCCACCGTGGCCTCGGCCACCAGCAGCCGGTCCACGTCCCGCACCCCGTGGTTCTGGCTGGCGTTGGCCATGGCGGATCGCAGGATCTTCTCCACGATCCGGGCGCCCGCCCGCTTGTTGAGCTGGACCCGGAGCAGGGCGCTGTTCACGTCCCGCCCCCGGATCAGATCCACCACCAGCCGCGCCTTCTGGGCGGGTACTCGGACGAAACGCGCAACCGCTTTGGCCTCTGCCATCGTTGTCCCCAACCTCTCCGGCCCTATTTCAGCGCCGTCGACTTGGTGGTGGCGGCGCTGTGCCCGCGAAAGGTGCGGGTCGGCGAGAATTCCCCCAGCTTGTGGCCGACCATGTTCTCGGTGATGTAAACGGGGATGAATTTCTTCCCGTTGTGGATGGCCAGCGTGTGCCCGATGAATTCCGGGATGACGGTCGAGCGCCGCGACCAGGTCTTCAGGACCTTCTTCTCCCGCGCCCGATTCATCTCCTCGACCCGCCGCATGAGCGTCGAGTCGACGTAGGGCCCCTTCCTCAACGACCGCGACACGTGACCTCCCCGCGGCGCCCCCCCCAGCGGGGGCTGTACGGGCGATGCATGCAGCGCCCCTGGTACGGGCGACGCTGCCCCGGCCCTAGTACGGGCGCTGCATGCAGCGCCCCTACCGGCGCCGCTTGACGATGTACCGATCGGATGTCTTCCCCCGCTGGCGGGTCTTGACCTCCCGCTTCCCCCACGGGCTGCAGGGGTGCCGGCCGCCGGAACTCTTTCCCTCGCCGCCGCCCATGGGATGGTCGTGGGGGTTCATGGCCACGCCGCGGACCGACGGGCGGATCCCAAGCCAGCGGGAGCGGCCCGCCTTGCCGACCGAGACGTTCTCGTGCTCCAGGTGCCCGACCTGGCCCACCGTGGCCATGCAGGCCAAACGCACCTTCCGCATTTCGCCCGAGGGCAGTCGGAGCAGCCCGTAGTCCCCCTCCTTGGCCACGAACTGGGCGCTGGCCCCCGCCGTGCGGACCAATTGCGCCCCCTTGCCGGGCTTCAGCTCCACATTGTGGACCGTGAGGCCGACCGGGATGTTCCGCAGAGGGAGCGCGTTCCCCACCCGCACTTCCGCCTCCGGACCGGCCATGACCCGGTCCCCCACCTTGAGGCCCAGGGGAGCCAGGATGTACCGCTTCTCCCCGTCCGCGTAACAGAGCAGGGCGATCCGGGCCGAGCGGTTCGGATCGTATTCGATCCCCGCCACGCGGGCCGGGACGCCGGCCTTGTCCCGACGGAAGTCGATGCACCGGAGCATCCGCTTGTGGCCGCCCCCCTGGTGCCGGCAGGTCACCCGCCCCAGGGCATTGCGCCCGCCCGTCTTGCGCAGGGGCAGCAGCAAGGACTTCTCCGGTTCCGCCTTGGTGATCTCCTCGAAGGTGGAGACGCTCTGGAAACGCCGCCCCGGCGAGGTCGGTCGATAGTTGCGAACTGGCATGGCCGTCGTCCTTCTCTCCCAGCCTAGTCGGCGGTGCTCGGCTCTCGGCACTCGGCTCTCGGCACCGCCTACACGCCCTCGTACAGGTCGATGGAGTCGCCGGGTTTCAGGGTGGCGATGGCCTTCTTCCAATCCGGGCGCCGCCCCTGGAAGCGGCCCAGCCGTTTGAGCTTCCCCTGGACGCGTAGGGTCCGGACCTCCAGCACCGTCACCTTGAAGAGCTGTTCGATGGCCTGCCGGATCTCGACCTTGTTGGCGGTCTTGGCCACCCGGAAGAGGTACTGGTTCCCCGCCTCTTTGATCCGGGTCCCCTTCTCGGTCAGGAGCGGCTTCCCGATGACATCGTACGGGCCCTTCATGGCACCAGCACCTCGCAGAGGGTCTGCACCCCTTCCGGCGTGAGGATCAGGAGGTCGGCCCTGAGCACATCGTACACGTTCAGGCCGCGCACCGTGAGCACCCGGACCTCCGGCAGGTTTCGGGCCGACTTCTCCACCACGTCATCCCGGCTGGGCAGCACCAGCAGGGTTTTCCCCTGCGCCCCCAGCCCGGCCAAGAGACCCCGCATGGCCTTGGTGCTGGGCTTCTCCAGCCCAAGCGACTCCAGGATTCGGATGGCGCCCGCCTCGACCTTGGCCGTCAGGGCGCCACGCAGGGCCTGCCGCCGGACCGTCTTAGGAACCTGGTGGCTGTAGTCGCGCGGATGCGGCCCGAAGATCGTCCCGCCGTGTCGCCAGAGCGGAGATCGGCTGGTGCCCGCCCGGGCCCGGCCGGTGCCCTTCTGACGCCAGGGCTTCTTGCCCCCCCCGGACACCTCCGAGCGGCCCTTGGTCTCCGCCGTCCCCCGGCGGCGCCGCGCAAGCTGCATGCGCACCACCGCGTGCAAGACATGGGATTTCGCCGGCGCGCCGAAGATCGCCGCCGGCAGCTCCAGGCTGTCCACCTTCTCGTTCTTCGCGTTGACGATGTCCACCGTCGCCATGGGCCGGCTCCTTACTTCCCCTTCTGGATCAGGACCAGGCCGCCGGTCGGACCAGGGACGGCCCCGCGCACCAGGATCAGATGCCTGTCGGGGTCCACCGCCACCACCTGGAGCCCCGGGACGGTCTGGCGGACCGCCCCCATGTGGCCCGGGAGATGGTGTCCCCGGAACACCCGCGACGGGTAGGAGGAGGCCCCGATGGAGCCCGGTGCCCGGTGGAACATGGCGCCGTGGGTCATGGGTCCCCCCTTGTACCCCCAGCGCTTGACGCCGCCCTGGAAGCCGCGGCCCTTGGTGGTGCCGCTCACGCGCACCCGATCCCCGGCGGAGAACACATTCACCGTGAGGACCTGCCCCACCGAAAACTCCCCCTCGCTCCCCTGCAGGCGGATTTCGCGCAGCGTGCGCTGGTACGGCACCTGCCCCTTGTCGAAGTGGCCCTGCAGCGGGCGGGTCACTCGCTGCCGCTTCGGCTGGGACTCGAACCCGAGCTGAATGGCCTCGTACCCGTCCCGCGCCGTGGTCTTCTTCTGCACCACGGGACACGGGCCCGCCTGGATCACCGTCACGGGGACCGCCCGCCCCCGCTCGTCAAAGATCTGCGTCATCCCGACCTTCCGACCCACCAGACCGATCGCCATCGCCGTTCGTCCCAGGCGTCCCGGTCCGCGCCCGTCCCGGCGGCGTCCGGAGCGCTCCCCAGGGTTGCTAGAGCTTGATCTCCACGTCCACGCCGGCCGGCAGGTCCAACCGCATGAGCTGGTCCACGGTCTGCGGCGTGGGCTGGACGATGTCCATCATCCGCATGTGCGTGCGAATCTCGAACTGCTCCCGGGACTTCTTGTCCACGTGCGGCGAGCGCAGCACCGTGTACCGGCTGATCTTCGTCGGCAGGGGGATGGGCCCGGAGATCAGGGCGCCCGACCGCTGCACGGTGCCCACGATGTCCTTGACCGCCTGATCCAGCAACCGATGATCGTACGCCTTGAGCCTGATTCGTATCTTCTGATTGTCCATGCCGCTACCCGGTCGAATGGCTGCGCGTTGCGTCCCGAATCTCTCCGTCACCTTCTCACCCTACGCCAGGACCTCGCTCACCACACCGGCCCCCACGGTGCGGCCCCCCTCCCGGATGGCGAAGCGGAGCTCCTTCTCCATGGCGATGGGCTGGATGAGCTCCACGGTGAGGGTGGCGTTGTCCCCGGGCATGACCATCTCGGTC
>JACQVN010000031.1 GCA_016209735.1 Candidatus Methylomirabilota bacterium | reverse complement strand
CCTCGGGGGCGCCCGTCAGGGAACTTGGTGCTCTGGGTTACCCCGCACACCTCCCTCAAGCTACCTGGGCGACTCTGCCAACTCCCAGGGCCGGACTTCCACCGGCAAGTGTCACAGTATCCACGGCATACGGACGTTGCGGCTTTAGTGGCTTTACGATTCCAGGAGTCTCTCCCATTCCGCGGCGGAGTCCCGCCCGCCCCTAATGTGCGATTCGGGCTGCGTGCAGCAGATAGCGATGGCCGTCTTCGACCGCCTCGCCCTCCAGGTGGTGCTTTCCTCCTGGAGAAACGACGCGCGGTCCGCCACCCCTTCCCGCCGGGCGTGGTCGCAGCTCTCCTGGACCAGCTTGGAATCGTACTCGATCCCCCAGGCCTGCGCCCCGAACCTCTTGGCTGCTCCGATGACGATCCGGCCGTCCCCCGATCCGAGGTCGGCAACGTAATCCTGCGTTTTACGCGTTACGCGTTCTACTCCAGCGCGTACCCTTGCCGCTTCAAGACCTCGCGCAGGTCCGTGCGGTGGGGCTGCGAGGCGCGCCGCGCGGAGTGCTCCAGCCATCCGTAGTGCTCCATCTCCCCCGTCTTGCCCGGCACGGGGACCTGGCGGCCCTGGTAGATGCCGGTCTCGATCATGGCGCGGTCATAGGTGTGAAGCTCCGCATGCGTGGCCGGCGCATAGGTCTCCCGGGACAGGATGGCGGAGGTGGCCAGGCGCGGGCGGACGGCGGGCGACGCGGCCGGGTAGCCCACGGTCATCCCGACGACCGGCATCACCAGCCGGGGGAGCTGCAAGAGGTCGATCACCGCCTGCGTGTTGTTGCGGATGCTCCCGAGGTAGCAGATTCCCAGGCCGAGCGATTCGGCGGCGAGGGCCCCATTCTGGGCGGCGATCCCCACGTCCAGGACGCAGATCAGGAAGTTCTCCACGTAATTCGTCACTTGCGCGTAGCCGCGGAGCCGGCAGACCCGCTCCAGGCGCGCGAGGTCGGCGCACCACACCAGCACGACGGGCGCCCGCGCCACGTGCTCCTGTTTCCCGCAGATCTCCGAGAGTTGCGCTCGCGCCCCGGGATCCGTCACCATCACCACGCTCACCACCTGGAGGTTGGACGAGGTGGACGCCCGCTGGGACGCCAGGACGATCTGGTCGATCAGTCCCGGCGCCACAGGGTCGCTCTTGTACTTCCGAGTAGAGCCGTGTCGCTGGATGAGGGCAATCGTCGAATTGGTCATGGCGTACACCTCAGAAGGCTCTCAGGAAGAGATGGGGAAAGAGGGACCGCGCGACTCCTGCCGGGATCGAAGCCCGCGAAACGCGGGGCGATCATGCGGGAAAGCGCAGTGTTCACGAATCATCCAGGCTAAGGGCTCTCCCGCTTTAAGGGGAAACGCGCGCCGCGCGCCGCGCCAAGCTCGACCTCCACCTGTCCCGAGAGGCTCCGCTCGATGACAAGATCCGCCGTCCCGGGGACTTTGCCCGCCACAATACGCAGCTTCACGGGAAGGCCGCGCCGCTCCGCAAGCATTTTCACTGCCTCGCCGACCGCCTGCTTCTCGAACAGCCCTTGTCGAAGCACCGGAGCAAAGGCGGCCTCGACGACCCGCTGTTCCTGCCGACCGAGTCCTGCCGTCTTCAGTTGTCCAATCCGCCCCTCGAATACTTTGATCTCCGGCGTCCCACCCGGTTGGTCCGGCCGTTGCGGAATTGCGCGAGCCAAGACATAGCCGCGGGAGTGGTAATGCTCCGTAATTCGGCGTGCCGCCTTCCCCAGCGTTTCCGGACCCGCCGGCTGGCGCAACTCTTCGGCGAGGACCCGCGTCAGCTCTTCCGTGGAGATTGCCGTGTTCCCACTAAAGCGAACTGGCGCCGCAGGCGCGTGCGTCGAAGGCGGAGATGCCGACTGCGGAGGCGGCACCTCCTGCCGCTTCTCTTTCGTGGCCTTGCCAGCCTCCCCTTTGACGCGCTGCCTTTCCTGCTCCAGTGCCGCCTGTTCCTTGGCGAGACGCGCCTGCGCTTCCTCGAGCCGCCGCCGCTCCGCCTCGAGCCGCTCTGCCTCGGCCCGGCGCTGGGGCTCCGGGTCGGGGGCCGCCGCTTGCGGAGCCGGTGCCGCGCCGGTCGAGGGTGCCGGTGCGGGCGCCATCGCCATTGGCGCCGGGCGGGTGACGGGGGTCGGCCTCCGAACCCGCTGGGCTACGCCGAACGCCAAACCCAGGATGAGGACCGCCGCGGCGCCGCCCCACACCCAACCCGCCCCTCGCCTGCGAGGCGGCGCCTCCAGAGCCCGCGGGGGGGGCAGGTGCCTTCTCGGCTGCGGTCGGCGCGGCGGCGCGGCATCGGCCACCGTCGGGGCGAGCTCCGCCACGGGCGCCGGCGCTTCGAGAGCCGCCCGCAGGTCCCGCGCCAGGTCGGCAGCGCGGGCGTAGCGCCGGGCGGGGTCTTTTGCCAATGCCTTCTTGAGGCAGGCATCCAGCGCCACCGGGAAGGCCGGGTTCAACCGCTTGAGCGGGGTCGGATCCTCATGGACGATCCGATAAGCGATGGCGCTGATGCTCTCCCCTGGGAACGCCTTCTCCCCGCTCACCGCCTCGTAGAGGACGGCGCCCAGCGCGAAGATATCCGACCGCCCGTCCAGTTTCAAGCCAGCGATCTGCTCCGGGGACATGTAGCCGGGGCTGCCCAGAATGGTCCCCGTCCTGGTGATATCCCCCTCGGCCAGGCGCGCGATCCCGAAGTCGCTCACCTTGGCCGTATTGCCGCCGGTGATGAGAATGTTGGCGGGCTTGATGTCCCGATGGACGATGCCGCGCCCGTGGGCGTACTCCAGGGCATCCGCCGTCTGTCCCAGCAACCTCGCCGCCAGATCCAACGGCAACGTGCGCCTGTCCCGCAAGATGGACTCGAGGCTCTCCCCCTCCACGAATTCCATCACCAGGAAGGGGCGCCCGTCCTCTTCCCCCACATCGTGGATGGCCACGATGTGGGGATGGGCCAGGCGGCCGGCGGCTCGAGCCTCGCGCTGGAAGCGTGCCCGCCACTCCTCGACCTGCGCGGGTGGCAGCTCCTCGTCCGGCGCCATCAGCTTCACGGCCACCAGCCGGTCGATCCGGGGATCGCGGGCCTTGTACACCCGCCCCATGGCTCCCCGGCCAAGCTCTCCCAGGATCTCGTAGCGACCCAGCCGCTCCATTGCTCCCCCTCCGACTCCCCGGCGTCCAACGAAAGCACGCCCCCACAGCATACGGGGAGATTCGCGGAGGTCAAGGGAGAAAACCGGGCCGCCCGCAAGAAATCACGACGGGGGCGTGCGGAGAGGCCGGGCGCCGCTTGCCGTCACGTTCTGGGCCATCGCCGGCCGGCCACGGCTCTCCCGGAGACGGCGCCGGAAGGCGCCCCAGAGGCGGACGCCGAGGAGGATCGTCAGAATGGCGGCATACACGTACGGCGCGATGAAGCCGACCTTGGCCAGCCAGAGGTAATGCAGGACCGCCAGCACGCCGGCGCAGTACACCAGCCGGTGCAGTCGCTGCCACGTCTTCCCTCCGAGCCGCCTGACCATGCCGTTGGTGGATGTCGCCGCCAGGGGCAGCAAGAGGACCAGGGCCAGCATCCCCACCGTGATGTAGCGCCGCTTGAGGATGTCGGCGAGCATCTCCGGCCAGTCGAAGAAATGGTCGAGGACGATCCAGACGCCGAAGTGGAGGGCGGCATAGAAGAAGGCGAAGAGCCCCAGGAGCCGGCGGCAGGCCACCGGCCAGGCCGCGCCCGTGAGAATGCGAAGGGGGGTGAGAGCCAGACTCGCCAGGAGGATACGCATGGTCCAGTCTCCCAGCGTCCGGGTGATGAAGTCAATGGGGTTGACCGTGAGATCTCCGATGGCGGCCCAGTAGATCAGGAAGGCCAGCGGGAGCAGGCACGCCGTCCAGATGCCAGCCTTGAGGGCTATTCGCGTCTTCCGGCCCACGTCTGCCCTTCAGGATCGGGAGGGGAGCAGAGAAGCAGGGGAGCCGAGGAGCACCGTCCCGCCGCGGGCGGGACTCGGGGGCAAAGGAGTTGGGGAAAGCCACGATGCGCGATCGCCGTCCCCTGCACCTCCGCTCCCCAGCCCCCCTGCTCCTCGGCTCCCCTGCTCCCCTGCTCCTCTGCTCCCCTGCTCCTCTGCACCTCATGCAGCGCTTAGTAGTGCTTTCGCAGGTCCATCCCAGCATACAGTTGTCCCACCTGGTCGGCGTACCCGTTGAACATCGGGCTCTTCCGGCGCAGGAACTCCCCGATGCGTCGCTCGGTGGCCTGGCTCCAGCGGGGATGGTCCACGGTGGGGTTCACGTTGGAGTAGAAGCCGTACTCATGGGGCGCGGCCTTGGCCCAACTGGTCTGGGGCTGCTCCGCCGTGAGCTGGATGCGCACCAGGGACTTGGCGCTCTTGAACCCGTACTTCCACGGCACCACGATCCGCACCGGCGCGCCGTTTTGATTGGGGAGGACCTGGCCGTACATCCCCACGGTGAGAAGGGTAAGGGGGTGCATGGCCTCGTCCAGCCGGAGCCCCTCCACGTATGGCCAGTCCAGGCCTCCCAGGCTGAAGATGCTCGGCCGCTGGGCCGGGAACTGCTCGGGATCCTTGAGGGTGGTGAACTGCACGTACTTGGCGCTGCCGGTGGGCTCGACCTGCTTGAGCAGGGCGGAAAGGGAAAAGCCGATCCAGGGGATCACCATCGACCAGCCCTCCACGCAACGCAACGCGTAGATCCGCTCCTCCAGGGGGAACTTCAGGATCTCCTCGATGTCGAACCGCCGCGGCTTGTGGACGAGGCCATCCACCTGCACGGTCCAGGGACGCGGCCGGAGCATGTGGGCCAGCCGGGCCGGATCGCTCTTCTCCAACCCGAACTCGTAGAAGTTGTTGTAAGAGGTGACGTCCTTGAAGGCATTCGGCTTATCGGTAATGCTCAACTTCTCGTTCTTCGTGGCTTGAAGTCGCTGCCCGGGCGGCGGAGGGGCTGGTGCCCCCGCCTCGGCCGTGAGCGGCAGCAGGCTGGCGGCGGAGGCCCCCAGGATGAATTCCCGCCGGTTGAGGTACAGCCGGTAATCCGTCACCTCGGCCTCCTTGAACATGGTCGCCCGGTTTATCAGCATAGGTCATTCCCCCACAGGATTGCAGATTGCGGATTGCGCAATCCGGCTTCGCCTGCCATGGTTCTCGGTTTGAGGTTCAAGGTTCGCGGTTTGACATTCGCGATCCCCGGCCCGTTACGAGTTTCGCGTTACGTGCTACGCGTTTCTCGGTTCCGGGTTCGGACCCCATTGCGTTTTACGCGTCTCGTTTCACTTCTTGCTTCTTACGTTTCACGTTTCACGTTTCACGCGTTACGCGTTTCTCGGCTCCCGGCTCTCGGCTCTCCGCTCGAATCATGATCACGTTCATCATCCGGCCGGTCTTTCCCTTCTCCGCCCGGTGGGAGAAGAACAGGTCCCGGCGGCAGGCCGTGCACAACCCCAAGTCCTCGATCTGGTCCCGTGGAACGCCGGCGGCCTCCAGCAGGGAGCGATTGACCTTCGCCAGGTCCAGCCGCCAGTGGCCGAACCGGGTGGGCACGGCGCAGGTTTCCCAGGTCGGGAGGGCTGTCGCCATGGCGCTTGCCACCGGCTCATCCACCTCGTAGCAGCAGCCCCGGATGCTCGGGCCGACGGCCACCCGGCAATCGGCCGGATCGGTGCCGTAGGCCCGGCGCATGGCAATGAGCGTCTCCACCACGATCCGTTTCCCGGTGCTCGGCCAGCCTGCATGCACCGCGGCGACCGCACGGCGGACCGGGTCCACGACCAGGATCGGCGTGCAGTCGGCGGTGGAGACGGTGAGCGCCATGCCCGGCACGCCGGTCACCATGGCGTCACAGGTGGTGCCCCCATCGGAGAGCGGCTGGGGGAAACCGGGGCGCCCGGCCAAGGTGGCGTTCACCAACAGCACGCCTTTCCCGTGGACCTGCTTCACGCGAACGATCTGGTCGGGCGATATCCCGAGACTCCCGAAGAACCGACGGCGATTCTCGGCCACGGCCCCGGGATCGTCCCCTACGCTGGCACCCAGATTCAGGCTGGCAAACGGTTCCCGGCTCACCCCACCCTGCCGCGTGCTGAAGGCGTGGGAGACGTTGCAGAACCCTCCCAGCAGGAAGGAGCGGACGACCGGGGGTTGATCGTTCGGGCGCGGCAATCCTTGCACGGTCATGCCAGGGCCGCCTTCCATCGCACCGTCCGTTCCGGCAGGAGCCCCATGGCCCGCCGGTACTCGACCTCCAGCCGGTCCCGCTTGGTCCCCACCTCGAAGTGGTCCCAGGGGAACCGCTCGTCAAGCGCCCGCTCCCGGCAAACATAGTAGTTCGCATTCCGGGGCCACTCCCGGAAGGCGCGCTTCCAGTCCCCGTGGTGCGTGAGGGCCAGGCGGAGCAACTCCGCGACCCGTCGATCGCCTCGCGCCAGCACCCCTTGCAGGTGGGCCCACTTCGGCACGTCGTGGGTGAAATGGATCCCTGCTTTGCGGAGCTGCCGTCGCAGACGCTCCACGGTCTCCTCCAGCGCCCGCACCTCGGCCATGGCGCACCACTGGAAGGCTGTCCAGGGCTTGGGGACGAACGAGCTCACCCCGACCGTCATCTCCACCGCCCTTCGCGCGTCCCGGCGGTGCCGGAGGATGCGGTGGCGGATCCGCTTTGCCAGCTCCACGATCCCCTCGGTGTCCTCGGCGGTCTCCGTGGGCAGGCCGATCATAAAATACGTCTTGACGCTCGGCACGCCCGAGGCGGCGATCAGCTCTGCCGCCTCGAAGAGCCGTTGCTCGGTCAGGCTCTTGTGGATGACCGTCCGCAACCGCTCGGTTCCGGCCTCCGGGGCGATGGTCAGCGTGCGCGTGCCGCTCTCCACCAGGGCCTGGACCAGATCCGGCGAGAGGCTGTCGGCTCGCACCGACGACAGGGAGATATCGACTCCCTTCGCCCGGAGCCCTCGCACCAGGTCGTCGATCCACGGGTAGTCCGACACGCAGGCGCCCACCAGGCCGATGCGCTTGCCGCCGGCCGCGAGCCTCTCGGCCCCGCGGACGATGGCCTCGAGGTGCCGGTGCCGGACGGGCCGGTAGATCTCCCCTTCCAGGCAGAAACGACAGCCCCGACCGCAGCCCTTGCCGACCTCCAGGAGGGCCATCTGGCCGAACTCCGTCTCGGCCGTCCGGACGACGGAGATCGTGTCGAAATCATCCGGACGCGCCAGACGCCGCTTCCGCACGGGCAGGGGTGCCCCCTCCAGGGCCACCACCTCGGCCACACTGCCCGTGGCGGCATACCGCACGTCGTAGAAGCGGGGGGCGTAGACCCCCTCGACGGTGAGGAGCTGCCGGAGAAACCGGTCCCGCGCCGCGCCCGGGTCGCGCTCCGTCCGGTGAATCTCTCGCCACAGGCGGAAGACCTCGGGGCTGGACTCCTCCCCCTCCCCCAGGAAGAAGAAGTCCATGAACGCCGCCAGCGGCTCCGGGTTGGACCAGGCGCAGACCCCTCCCATGGCCACCACGGGGTGCCTCTGGTCGCGCTCCGCCGCCTCCACCGGGATTCCGGAGAGGGCCAAGATCGTGAGCAGATTGAGGTAGTCGTTCTCGTAAGTCGTGGAGAAGGCCACCACATCGAAGTCGGTGAGGGGTCGCTGCGATTCCAGGCTGAAGACGGGCACGCGCAATCGCTCGTGCTCGGCCAGGTCGTCGGGGTCGGGAAGGAAGGCCCGCTCGCAGACGAGATCCGGCTGCCCGTTCAGCGTCCCGTAGATCGTCTGGAAGCCGAGATTGGACATCCCGACGTAGTAGGTGTTGGGAAAGACCAACGCGACGCGCACCTTGCCGCCCCAGTCCTTCACGACCGTCCCCGCTTCCCGGGCCAGCCGTCGTCGCGCTTTCTCCTTGAACTGCCAGATCATGGCCTCTCAGCCTCTCAACCGTCCCGAAGGCGCAACCCCAGCGCCCTAGCCTACGCATGCTAACAGTGTAACAATACCGCATCAAGCGGATTGTCCACCTCTGCGCTCCCGATTCCGCGATCTCGGCCGCAGGGCTGCATCCGGACAGCTTTTTCGAAGCCGCCACTGGTGACGAGGTCGTAATCCGTCAGGGGGAATACCAGGTGTTCGATGGTCAGGACGGCGTTTTGATGGTCCTTTCAGACTTACCACTAAAGGGACGCAAGGCCGAGATGCAGAATCATGGCGCGCCTTCCAGCAGAAAGTCTCCCAGTGTCACGCCCACGACTTGGTCCGTCTCAAAGCGACTGAGGCCGACCACGGTGAGGCGGCCATCGGGAAAAGACTGTGGAAACCAGGCAAAGTCCAAGGGGCCAGTCCGACCGCGTTTGACTTCCAGGAACTCTTCCGATCCCAGCACGAAGTCGATTTCGTGATTCCCGCCCTGCCAGTAATGCATGAGTTCCGGCATTTCCTCGCCCCGAAGAGCGGAACGACGCCAGCATTCCTGGGCGACAGCCCATTCCATCAGTGCCCCCTGTGCCTCTTCCGGAAGGTTCAGAAAGTCCTCTGGCGTGCGAAGGTATCGGGGATGCCACGCGGTACTGGCCAACAGGTTGGTCATATGGAACTTGCATGGGCGTCGACGATTGGACCGCTTTCGGTCAGCCTCCCAGGCGAACGCGGTTGCCACGCACATCAAATCGGACAGCACTTCGACATAGCCCGCAGCCACCGTATTGTTCGCCAAACCGGCTTCGCGCGCCAGCTTGGATTGTCCAGATGGTGTCCCGGCAAAACGGTACAGGCATTCCAGCACCCCCAGCAACATGGACCTGGACCGTCCGCTGGCGGCGAACTCGCCGTAAATCCAGTCGCGCACCATTTCGATGATATAGTTCGGCAAGCTTCCGGTTGCGGCCAAGGCGGCACAGGCCGGCGGAGACCCGCCCGCGATCAGATAGGCCGGAAGCAGATGGGCCGCCGGTAGTGCAGCGGCACATACCCGCTTGAATTCGGCGAACGGCAGCGGGGTGAAGATGTAGGCTGTTCGCGCCAGCCTTCCCTTCCTCCCGGGAAGTCGCTCCGTGCCGTGGCGCAAATCGGCTGCCTTCGAGCCGGTGGTGACCAGCAGGATTTGACGAAGTTCGCCCGAGTCCAGCAGCGCTTTGAGCGCATTCGTCCAATCCTTCACCGCCGTGATCTCGTCAATGAACAGTCGGCGCACAGGCGCCTTGGCCGAGAACATTGGCAGAAGCTGGCGGATCTGTTCCACAAGCGACCGGCCGTCACGCACCTCGTCGCCGTTCAGGTAGAAGGCCGAGCCCGGCCCACACATTTCCACGGTCTCGCGTATTCGCGACTGCAACCACGTGCTCTTTCCGTACTGGCGCGCCCCGCGGACGAGAATCACCCCGGCTTCCCCAGGCAACTCGTCCAGGCCGAAACGCTGCCTGAACACGAACGGTTCTCCAGCCAATTCATCCAGCTTGGGCAGAACACCCCGCCTATTCACATCCCCCTGTGCCAGTTGCTGATTGATCTCCAGTGTGTTCATGCGCAACCTCCCAGCGACTCCGCCACAATTGTCAACGTCCTTGGAGTTAATATACTCAACGTCCTTAACGTTGTAAATGAAGATAAGCGGAATGTGCTATTGGGGGGCGCGACACGATGGGCTCTCCGGTTGCACGACCTGCTGGCCCAGGCCGGACGGCCCGATCTCGGCTTGCCAGGGATGCCGGCCTTTCCTCTCCTCGTCGGGCCAAGCCCGACCTACCGCCTCCGGGGTACGGCCCACACTCTGCATGTCTCCCCGTGAGCGCTTCCGAGCGGCAACGTTCGGGATCGGTTGGGCCAGCTCGGAGCGGTGCGGGGGCCAAGCGAGCGCACGCCCTCCGGCTTCGAAAACCTCCCCTCACCCCCCACCCGCCTGAGGCAGATACCCAGTGGGGGGCGGACTGGAGTGAGGGGGGGATCTGCTGAGCAGCGGGTGGAGCCTGCGGAGACTGCCTCGGTCGAGTTATAGAACTTATAGCGTCGAGTAGAGCGGCGGGTTACCCCGCCGCCCCCTCCCAGAACCCGGCGTGCGGATTGCCCGCACCGGGCTCTGCAGAACAGCACGCCGTGCAGGACGGGGGAGGGCACCGCACGCAGCCCAGGCCGCGGGAGGGGATAACGACGGAGGAGCGCGGTGCACTTCTGCCAGTGCCTCCGCGCCCGCTGACTCCGCCGGTG
>JACQVN010000033.1 GCA_016209735.1 Candidatus Methylomirabilota bacterium | reverse complement strand
TCCCGGAGCAGCTCCCCCAGGCGGTAGCGGAGGCTCTTGTGCGACTCGTCGGCGGCCGACATGCGGTGGGCCTCGTCCACGATCACGAGGTCCCAGTGCACCTGCCGGAGGCCGGGGAGGATGTCCTGGCGCTTGGCGAGGTCGAGGGAGGTGATGACCCGCCTCTGCTCCAGCCACTGGTTGACCCCGAACTGCTCCTTGATGTCTTGCCCCTTGAGGACGAGGAACAGGGCGCCAAACTTCTCCTTCAGCTCGCGCTGCCACTGGAAGGAAAGGTTGGCCGGGCAGACGATCAGGATGCGCTCGGCCAGGCCGCGGAGTTCCAGCTCCCGGAGGAGGAGCCCCGCCATGATGGTCTTGCCGGCCCCGGCGTCATCGGCAAGCAGAAACCGGACCCGGGCGAGCTTCAAGAGGTAGTCGTAGACGGCTTCGAGCTGGTGTGGGAGCGGGTCCACCCGCGAGATGGAGAGGCCGAAGTAGGGATCGAATTCGTAGGCGATGCCGAGGGCGTACGCCTGGAGACCCAGGTGCAGCAAGGCGCCGTCGCCGGTGAAAGTGGCGACCGTGGTCTGCACCTGGAGGGTGGCGATGTCAGCGGAGGTGAGGGTGACTCGCCGGAACTGCTCGGTCCGGAGGCCCACAAGACCGAAGACCCAGGTGTCGGTGCCGGCCTGGCGGATCGTCTCGATCCGCATGGGTTCGCTGAAGAGGCGGCCGATCAGGATCTGGTCGGGCTCGAACGACACGGCCTCAGACACCGCCTTCCCTTCGGTCTGCATGTCGAAAAAAACGCCGATCCTCAGGCGAGAATCGGCGCTCTTGAGAGATACGGTTCCCTCTGGATCAGCACAATAACAATCTCCAGCGATCGAGGGCACCCTTCTTGGTGATTCGCTTTTATCACAAACCTCCCGGCAGGGCAACTGGACTGGAGTGATGCGCGTCTTTCTCGACACCAATGTACTCTTCACCGCCGCCCACAACCCTCGGGGAAAGGCGGCGTTCGTCATCGAGCTGGGCGCGGCGGGCCATTTTTCGCTCTTCACCAGCGATGCCGCCTGCGAGGAAGCCGAGCGGAATCTCGCCGCCAAGTATCCCGACTCCCTCCCGCTCCTTACGGGCCTGCTCGACCGGATCACTCCAGACACAGCGGACCTTTCCAGCCCGTTCTCCGATGGCCTCGCAGCCAAGGATGCCGTCGTCTTCCAGGTCGCGGTGAGCTGCTGCGCCACCCACTTCCTCACCGGCGATCTGCAACACTTTGGGCCGCTCATGAACCGGCCCGATATGGCCTGTTCCATCATCATACAAACCGTGGCGGAGTTCCTGGCAGCCTTATGAGGAGAGTGGCCCCCGGCCGTCTGAAACGAGGGCCCCCCATCGCCACAAATTTCAATCGTGCAATCGTGTTCTTGAAACAAAAACGCGAGGTTGAGGTAACCTCGCGTTTTTGCTTGGTGGCCCTACCGGGATTCGAACCCGGGTTTCAGCCTTGAGAGGGCCGCGTCCTAGGCCGGGCTAGACGATAGGGCCAAGCCGTATTCTCTTGTTGGCTGCGGGGCAGGGATTCGAACCCCAATAGGCAGATCCAGAGTCTGCTGTCCTACCGTTAGACGACCCCGCAGTGCGTGTTGCACCCGTCGCGGTAGGGGCGTTTCGGGCACAAATGGGAATGTCCAAAGGGGCCGCCTTTGGACCGACAAAGTATCGGCGAATCGCCCGAAAAAGTCAAGGGCAAAGACGGTTCGAGGGGACGGAAGGAACGTTTAACGTTCGACGTTCCACGTCCATCGTCTATGCTCTGCGCCCCTGCCCCCTGCCCCCTGTGCCCTGTGCCCTCTGGCCTGTCCCCCCCCTCCTCCCCGGCTCTCCCTCTCCTCTGCTCCTGTGCTCCTCGGCTCCCTCGCTCCTCTGCAGGCGTCGGTAGTCCATGGTCCAGGGTCCAGGGTCCATGGTCCATCGTCTATGCTCTGCGCCTCTGCCGTCCTCAAAGCGTGCCGCGGAGTCCCAGGGCGTCCGCCACGCCCCGCATGGCCTGGATGACGAAGGCAATGTGCTCGTTCAGCTCCACCCCCAGCTCCTGCGCCCCCTTCAGGATATCCTCGCGCTTCACCTGCCGGGCGAAGGCCTTGTCCTTCATCCGCTTGCGCACGGAGGTGGCCTCCAGGTCCAGCACGCTCTTGGTCGGCCGGACCAGGGCGGCCGCCGTGATGAAGCCGCACAGCTCGTCGCAGGCGAAGAGCACTTTCTCCATGGGCGACTCGCGCGGCACCCCGGAATAGTCGGCGTGCGAGAGCACCGCCTTCACCAGGTACTCGGGATAGCCCTTCTGGCGAAGCACCTCGGCCCCCTTGAAGGGGTGGCCGGCCTCGGCGCTGGGGCACTGCTCGTAGTCGAAGTCGTGGATCAGCCCGACGACGCCCCACTCCTCCGGGTCGCCGCCGTACTTGGGGGCGTAGGCCCGCATGGCCGCTTCCAGCGCCAAGGCGTGCTTGAGCAAGCTCTCGTTCTTCGTGTATTCTGTCAGAAGCTCCCAGGCAGCCGCCCTATCCATTCAAGCCCTCCGTCTCGTGTTCCAGGACATCGTGCAAGGTGACCAGCTTGCTGATGATATAGCGGCGGGTGCCCCCCGGCGTCCGGATGACGACGCTGTCCCCGTCCCGCTTGCTCAGCAGGGCCTGGCCCACCGGCGAGGCGGTGGAGATCCACCCCTTGGCCGCGTCGACCTCCTCGGAGGCGACCAGGCGGTAGACCTTCTCCTCCCCGGTCTCCTCGTCTTCCAGGTGGACCGTGGCACCGAAGGCGACCCGATCCTTTGGCACACGGAAGAGATCGATGCTGGACAGCTCCGCGATCCGGCGCTGCAGGTGACCGATCTGGGCGTTCAGAAACCCCTGTCGGTCCTTGGCCGTCTCGTACTCGCCGCTCTCCCTGAGATCCCCCAATTCTCGTGCCTGGCGGATGCGCTCCGGGATGTCCACGCGGAACTCCCGCTCGAACTCCGCCAGCCGCTCCTTCAACCGCTCAACCAATCGCTCCGTTGCCACTGCAACCTCCTGCACAGGACTGCTGACCACGGACCATGGACGATGGACCATGGCGATCACGAGCCCGGCAATGAACTCACCGACAAGGCACAGGGGAGTTCGTTTTCTCCGCCAAGACGCCACCGAAACGCGTAGACCGCCAAGCGCGCCAGAAGTCTTCTGCTGGGACCCGAAACGCCGAAGATCGAACCCAGCCAGCTCACGAGCAAATCGTCAAAAGCCCGGGCTAATTCCAATGCTGTTTACTTGACACGTCAGCCGGATGAAATCCCCCCTGCCTGCCGCGCTTCGTTTGGCGCAGGCAGGCCTCGCCCCCCTTTGGCAAAGGGGGGGGGACGGGGGGATTTGCTCGAATCCGCGGGAGGCGGACCGCCAGTGTCCGACCCTATGTGAACAGTATTGGGACTAATTCCCCTCCTCCAGCAGGCGATCGATCCGTCGCAGCACCTCGTCCCGGCCCAGCAGGCTCAGGATCGGGAAGAGCGGCGGGCTCGCCGCGCTGCCCGTCATGGCCACCCGGATCGGCTGGGCATACTCCACCAGCTTGTGGCCCCGCCCCTCCACCAGGGCCCGCACCAGCGCCTCCAGCGCCTCCGCCGAGAACTCGACCGCGCCGGCCAGCGCCTGGCGGGCGGCCCGCAGGTGCCCCCGGTGGGCCGGCGTGAGGTACTTGGCCGCCGCCTTCGGCTCCCACGCCGCCGGCGCCTGGAAGAGGAAGCGCATGGCGCCGGCCATCTCGCGGAGCGTCTTGCTCCGCTCCACGAACAGAGGGATGGCCTGGAGCAGCCAGGCCTGGCCCCGCCGTTCGACCAGCTCACGGCCGATCCCCGCCGGCTCCCAGAAGGGCGTCAGGAGCTCGGCCAGCCGCCCCGGGGGCGCCTGCCGGATGTAGACGCCGTTCAGCCAATCCAGTTTCGCGTGGTCGAACACCCCGGGGGCGGCGCCGACCTTCTCCAGGCGGAATACCCGCACCAGCTCCTCGCGGCTGAACAGCTCCTGATCCCCGTGCGCCCAGCCCAGGCGGACCAGGTAGTTCACCAAGGCCTCGGGCAGATACCCCTTGGCCTGGTACTCATGCAGCGCCACATCCCCGTGGCGCTTGCTGAGCTTCTCCCGATCCGTCCCCAGGACCAGCGGAATGTGACCGAAGGCCGGAAGCCGATAGCCCAGGGCCTCGTACAAGAGGATCTGGCGCGGGGTGTTGGGGATATGGTCCGCCCCGCGGATCACGTGGGTGATCCCCATCATGGCGTCGTCCACGACCGCCGCGAAGTTGTAAACCGGCGTCTCGCGTTCGTCGGAGCGGACGATGATGAAGTCGTCGATCTCCGCCCGGACCACCTCGATGCGGCCCTGGATCAGGTCGTCCCAGGCCACCGCCCCCGCGTCCGAGACCTGGAAGCGGATGGCCGCCCGCCGGCCGGCCACAGGTCCCGTCTCGCGGCAAGGGCAGAGATGGCGGACGGACCGCTTGGCCGCCCGGGCGGCCTCCCGGCGGGCCGCCAGCTCCTCAGCCGTGCAGGTGCAGGGGTAGGCTTTCCCGTCCCGCACCAGCCGCGCCGTGTGCTCGCGATAGTGGGCCTCGCGCTCGAGCTGCCGGTATGGCCCGGCGGGGCCCCCGGCCTCCGGCCCCTCGTCCCAGCCCAGGTCCAGCCACCGCAGGCCGTCCAGGATCGCCCGCACGGCCGCCGCCGTGGAGCGCTCCACATCCGTGTCCTCGATCCGCAGGATGAAGACCCCGCCTTGCGCGCGGGCGTACAGCCAGTTGTAGAGGGCGGTCCGAACCCCGCCCACATGGAGGTAGCCGGTCGGGCTCGGAGCAAAACGAACCCGGACGCTGCCGGGAAGCGGCGCATGCATGCCACGACTCCTACTGGCTCGCCTGATTTGGTCGCGTCCGGACGCCGGGGCCCGGCGTCGGAGCGCGCGAGGGACCGTATTGTGGCGCACTCGCCGAGGTGGCGCAAGGGATTTCGGTCGCACGCGGTGCGGCCGATTGCGAAATGCGGATTGCGGAATGGGGGCGGCAGGGGTCAGGGATCAGGGGGCAGGGGCCGGGGGCGGCGAACGTGAAACGTTAAACGTTCAACGTCACCCAGATACGGTCGTGCCATCGTACTGCCGTACCGCCGAACCTTCGAACTCCCGAACCCGTTCCTGCACCGCCGAACTGGCGAACCGCCGTGCCGCCGTACAGCCGTGCTGTACTCGTGCTCCTAAACCCTCGACCCCTGGTCCCTGGTCCCTGGTCCCTGATCCCCGCACCTCGAACCGGGAGCACCACCCTTCCTCCGGTGCTGTGAGATTTCCCTTGCCTTCCGAAGCCGACCTTACATAGAATGCGCCCGGTAATTCTCGGGCCCCGTTTTGTGCGCCCCGCGCTCCAAAGCGTTTCGAACGAACGTTGGCCCGGGTGGGATCGCGAGGCGTCCCATCGTGCGGCCCGCCGTGTGCGGACCGCACTCCATGGAGGCATCATGGCACAAGTTACCCTGGAGAGCGTCACCAAGCGGTTCGACACGGTCGTTGCGGTCCGGGACGTCAACCTGACGGTCCAGGACAAGGAGTTCGTCGTCCTCGTCGGCCCGTCGGGCTGCGGCAAGTCCACCACCCTTCGCATGGTGGCCGGACTGGAGGAGATCACCGGCGGCACCATCAAGATCGCGGATCGCGTGGTCAACGACGTCCCGCCCAAGGACCGGGACATCGCCATGGTGTTCCAGAACTACGCCCTCTACCCCCACATGTCCGTCTATGACAACATGGCCTTCGGCCTGAAGCTGCGCAAGTTCCCCAAGCCCGAGATCCAGCAGCGCGTCAAGGAGGCGGCGGAGATCCTGGGCATCCAGGAGCTCTTGGCCCGCAAGCCCCGAGCCCTCTCGGGCGGCCAGCGGCAGCGCGTGGCCGTGGGCCGCGCCATCGTCCGCAAGCCGCAAGTCTTCCTCTTCGACGAGCCCCTCTCCAACCTGGACGCCAAGCTGCGCGTCGCCATGCGGGCGGAGTTGAAGAAGCTGCACGACCGCCTGCAGTCCACGGTCATCTACGTGACCCACGACCAGGTCGAGGCCATGACCATGGGCGACCGCATCGTGATCATGAAGGACGGCTGGATCCAGCAGGTGGGCCCCCCCCTGGAGGTGTACGCCTCTCCGCAGAATCAGTTCGTGGCGGGGTTCATCGGCTCGCCGGCCATGAACTTCCTCGGCTGCACCGTCGTCGCCAAGGAGGGGAAACTCTTCTTCACTTCCCCCGGCCTTTCGCTGCCCGTGCCGTCCGCCAAGGCGAAGGCCCTGGCCGAGTACAAGGACAAGACGCTCACCATGGGCCTCCGCCCCGAGGACATGCACGAGGCTACCTCGCAGGACGCCTCGCCGAGCCTCTTCGAGGCCAGGGTCGAGGTGGTGGAGCCGATCGGGCACGAGATCTACCTGAACGTGCTCATCGATGGGAACGAGATCGTGGCCCGCGTGAGCCCGGACACCCCCGTGAAGGTCGGACAGAAGATCAAGCTGGCCGCCACGATCGAGAAGCTGCACGCTTTCGACCCCCAGACGGAGAAGGCCATCGGCCTGTAGTCGCCGATTGGTCCTTCGGCTCTCGAACCCGACAGTCGCCCCTGGCGGCCGTCGGGTTTTTTCGATCGGGGCCGCTTGAACCGCCAAGACGCCACCGAACAGCGGATCCGCCATGCACGCCAAGGCGAGACGTCACCGGGGATTCGATACAAGACGAACGACCAACTGCCCAAATATCCGGGCTGTAGAGAAGGCAAGACCGACAATTGAAACCGGTCAACGGCCTCATTGATTCCGCCAAAGGCGGATTGGTCTTCTCTTGTCGGCTTTTCCTTGGCGCGCCGTGTTCTCTTCACGGCGCGCCCGGCAGGAGTCGAGGAGATCCCGCAGCGTGGATTCCAGGGGGCGCGTGGGCTGCCAGCCGGTGCGCTGATGAAAGGCCCGATTCGACCCGGCCAGAACCGGGAGATCGTGGGGGCGCAGCCGATCGGGAGTCGAGGCGATCTCCACGCGAATTCCCACGAGCGCCATCATGATGTCCAGCACGTCCCGCAGGGAGACGACGCGACCCGAGCAGAGGTTGTAGACGGCGCCTGTCTCCCCCCGGGCCAGGGCCAGCACGTACCCCTCCATCATCTCCCTCACGTCGCTGAGATCGCGCCGGATGCCGAGATTGCCCACCTCCAGCCTGGCCGGACGCCGCCCCGTCTCGATCTCCACCAGTTGGCGAGCCAGATCCGGGTAGACGAAGACGGGCGCATGCCGGGGGCCGGTGTGGGGAAAGGGGCGGACCCGCACGATGTCCAGGCCGAACTCCCGCACGTATCGGCCGGCGAGGATCTCGCCCGCCGCCTTGCTGCTCCCGTACGGGGAGACCGGCAGGAGGGGATCCTCCTCCCGGAGGGGGCTGGGTGCAGCGGCCGATTCCCCGTAGGCTTCCGCCGAGCCGACGAAGAGAATCCGGGGATGGCCGCCCGTCTCCCGGACCGCCTCCAGGAGCGCCCGGGTCCCCAGCACATTCACCCGGAAGGTCTCGGCGGGCCGCTCCAGCGACTGCCGGACCGAGGAGGCCGCGGCCAGATGGTAGATCTCATCCGGGCAGGCCTCCCGCAGGATCCCGGCCAGGGCCGGGCCGTCGCACAGATCCCCCGGCACGAGATGGATCCGGGCAGCCGCGGGACCCGACCTGCAGGTCGCCAGGTTGGCGGTTTCCCCGGCTTTCACCACGAGGCCCCAGACTTCCGCCCCCCCGGCCAGCAGGCGCTCCGCCAGATGGGAGCCGGCGAACCCGGCGATGCCGGTGACGAACGCCCGCCTCATGCGGCCGCTTCCAGGGAGCGCAGCATATCCCCCAGCGCCTCGGTCCAGAACCGGAGGGGCGATTCGCCCGCAGCCTGCCAGGCCCGGTTGGCCAGGACCGAGTAGGCCGGTCGCGGCGCCGGCCGGTTCAACTGCCCGCTGGTGATGGGTTCGAGGCTCACCCCGGCCATCCCGCCCTGGCGCAGGATCTCCCGGGTGAACTCGAACCAGGAGCAGGCGCCGCTGTTCGTCAGGTGGAAGACGCCGGTGAGGCGCCGCTCCAGCAGCCTGACCAGCGCCCCGGCCAGGTCCGCCGCGTAGGTCGGCGAGCCGACCTGATCGTCCACCACCCTGAGCCGCTCGCCGCCGCGGGCCTTGTGGAGGATGGTCTTGACGAAGTTCTTCCCGTGTGTGCCGTAGAGCCAGGCGCTGCGGGCGATCGCCCAGCGCGGCGCCGTTCCTTGAACGAATCGCTCCCCTTCCAGCTTGGAGCGGCCGTACGCCGACCGGGCGGACGGAGAATCGTCTTCCAGGTACGGAGTCCCCCTGGTCCCGTCGAAGACGTAGTCCGTGCTGATGTAGAGGAGCCCGGCGCCGGTCCGCCGGCAGACCCCGGCCACGCGCGACGTTCCTTCGGCATTGATGGCCATGGCCCAGGCCGGCTCCCGCTCGCAGCGATCCACGTCCGTGGCCGCGGCGGCGTGGATCACCCAATCCGGCCGGAGCGCCGCCAACCGGTCCGCCCCCTCCGGCCGGGTGAGGTCCCACTCCGGCAGATCCAGGCCTACCACCTCGCCCAGCCGCCGGCAGGCCGGCACCAGGTCGTGGCCGAGCTGCCCCTTCGCCCCCGTGACCACCACGCGCATACGTCGCTCCTGCAACCCTCTACCGTCAGGACGGCCGGGCTCCGTCTAACCGCCAAGTCGCCACCGAGAAGCGGGTCCACCAATGGTGCCAAAAACCTATTCACGGGCCCGGAGAGACTGGGGCTCGAATCTGACTGTGGATCTTGTTCTCCCTCTGTAACCTCAGCCTCTAGGTGGCGCCTCCGTTCCCCTTGGCGTCTTGGCGGTTGAACGGACCCCGGGCTCCTTGGCGGTTCAGCGTCTTTGTTCCCCGATTTCAGCACAGCTCGACGATGCTCTGGTCTCCCAGGATGAACTTCTGGGTCTTCGGGCGGCCGCTGCAGCGGCGGATGATCACCTCGCGGCCCAGCAGGCTCCGCTCGATGCGCACGTCCGCCTCCAGGATGGCGGTGTCCTCGAACAGGATGCTGTACTCCAGCTCGCTGTCTCGGAGATGGCAGCGGGCCCCAATGGCGGTGAACGGCCCGACGTAGCTCCGCTCGATCACCGCGTCGGCGCCGATGATGGCCGGCCCCCGTACCTGACTGGCCAGGATGCGCGCCCCCGCCTCCACCAGCACCTTCCCGGCCACGTCGCTCTCCTCATCCACGCTGCCCTGCACGACGGGGCCGGTCCCGTCCAGGAGCTGCTCCAAGGCCACCCGGTTCGCCTCCAGGAGATCCTCGGGCTTCCCGGTGTCCTTCCACCAGCCGGTGATTTCCGAGAAGCCGACCCGGTAGCCGCGATCGAGGAGGTACTGATGGGCGTCGGAGATCTCCAGCTCGCCCCGGGCGCTGGGCACGATGGCGTGGACCGCCTCGAAGATCGGACTATCGTAGACGTAGATGCCGGTGACCGCGAACTGGCTCTTGGGCATCTTCGGCTTCTCCACCACAGAGGCGACCCGATCGCCGGCGATCTCCGCCACGCCGAAGCGCTGCGGATCCTTGACCCGTGCCAGGACCAGGTGGCACTGGTCCCCGCGAGCCTGGAAGCGTTCCAGAAACTGCCGGATCCCCCCCACCACCACATTGTCGCCCAGGTAGAAGACAAAGGGCTCCTGCTTCAGGAAACTCTCCGCGCAGCGGACGACGTGGGCCAGCCCCAGGGGGGCCTCTTGCATGACGTAGGTGAGCTGAAGCCCCCAGGCCGCGCCGTCCCCCAGGGCCCGGCGAATCTCTTCGCCGGTGTCGGGATTGATGACGATGCCCGCCTCCCGGATGCCGGCGGCCGCCACGGCCTCCAGGGCGAAGTGGATCATGGGCTTGTTGGCGATGGGGATGAGGTGCTTGTTGTTCGTATGGGTGAGCGGGCGTAACCGCGTGCCCCGCCCACCCGCCGTGATGAGGGCGCGGTGCGGCATCGGCATTGAGTCTCCCTCCTGGTTTTTGCGCTGGGCGCGCAAAAACCAAACCTGAAAGGCTTCGGGGAACCCCTATGGGATTGATCGGGAGTAGACAATGACCAACCCCGAAACGAGGTGACCCCGATGCTTACGTGCGACCGCAGGAGACCTGAATCTCGAGTGTCAAACCCCGCATGGCGCGTTCACCTGATGGGACTGGTCGACGCCGTGCAAAAAAATACTGCCGCGCTTCTCTTTGCGTCCTTGGCGATCTTTGCGAGAAAGTAACCGGACGCGAGTCTCTTCGGTGGACGCTACCCGCTTTTCGACGGGGGGTCCGCCTCGTCGATCAGCATCACGGGGATGCCGTCGCGGATCGGATACCTGAGACCGCAGGTGGGCGAGGTGCAGATGATCCGCTCGGCGGCCTCGTCCAGCCGGACCGCCGTCTTGCACTTCGGGCACGCCAGAATCTCCAGCAACTCTTTGTCGATCATGAGAGTCCTCCCTCCCCGGTCAGAGACGGCACGGCGTCAGATCCCCTCCAACGCCATGATCACCGCGTCTTCCACCGGGTGCGAGTAGTACCGCCGACGGAGGCCGACCGGCTCGAATCCGCACCGCCCATACAGGCGCAGGGCAGGCACATTCGACGCCCGCACCTCCAGAACCGCCCGCTCCGCCCCGCGCCGGCGTCCGTGTTCCAGCGCCGCCGCCAGAAGCGAGTGGGCGACGCGGCGGCGGCGCCAACGGGGATCCACCGCCAGGTTGTTGATGTGCAGCTCGTCCTCCACCACCCAGACGCAGATGTAGCCGACGATGAGGGCTTCTCCGCCCCGGTCCTCCACCCGCGCCACCAGGACCGTGGATACCTCGGGCCTGGCCAGCTCCTGCGCGAACATCTCCTCGGTCCAGGGGAGGGAGAACGAGAGCGCCTCGATGGCCGCCACCGCCGCGATCTCCTCGGGGCGGATGGGCCCGATGGCGGGTTCCCCCGCCGCCCCGGAAGCGGCTGTCACGCTCCTCCTCCAGGGCCCTCGGGGCTCGCCGAGGCGCGTCCCCGGCGCGGCGGGCTGGCCCCCTGCCGGCGCAGCTCCGCTTCCGAGGCCCGGAGATAGCGCGGCACGAGGTCGGCGATGGACTCCCGCTCGCCGCGGAGGAGCCGCTGCCGGCCCAGCTCGGCCACGCAGGCGGCGCGGGCCCCGCGCTGGGCCAGCGGGGGAAGCTGGAACCGGTCGCCGAGCAGCCGGCGGAAGAGTTCGCCGTAGGTCTCCAGGGCATCGCCCAGGAAGAGGGTCGCCGTCTGGATGCGGGCCGCGAGCGCTTCGGGAGCGAGCGCGGCGTCCTCCATCAGGCGGACAAGCCCGTCGGGGCCGTGCCGGAAGATCGCCGCGTAGACCTCCTGCTTCCGGGCGTCCAGGACCGGGCAGAGCGGCAGCCGCGCCCCCGGCAAGACCCAGGCCATGGCCTCCAGCGTGGGGACCGCCGCCACGGGCAATCCGGTGGCGTAGGCCAGCCCCTTGGCCGTGCTCAGCCCGATGCGCAGCCCGGTGAACGAGCCCGGCCCGATACTCACCGCCAGCCCGTCCAGGGCCGCCAGCGTGACCCCGGCATCCAGCAGCATCCGCTCGATGGCCGGCAGCACGCGCTCCGAGTGGGTCACCTCCACATTCAGGGTGTACTCGGAGATCAGCCCGGCCCCGCTCACCAGGGCCACCCCTCCGTGGGTTGTGGACGTCTCGATTCCCAGGACCAGCACGCAGCCCCTCCGGTCGCGGCAGTATAGCCCGTGCACAAGGGCGGCGCAAGCCGAGGCTCGCCTCAAGATTCGATCCGGCCGCGTGGCGGCCCGCTGCGATTTGCGCTTGATAGGCCCGGGTCTCGCCGGGTAGCATTGCCTCGTCGCCCGCGAGCCGCGGCAGACCGTCGCGGCGGCCGGGGGACGACCCAGGGAGGCCCCATGATGGCGGTTCGTTTCCACCAGCACGGCGGCCCCGAGGTCCTCCGCTACGAGGAGGCGCCGGATCCGGCCCCGGGGGATGCGGAGGTGCTTCTGCAGGTCAGGGCCGTCGCCCTCAACCACCTGGACGTCTGGCTGCGGAAGGGGCTGCCGGGAATGAAGGTGTCCCTGCCCAAGATCGGCGGCTGCGACGTCGCCGGCCTGGTCGCGGCCGTGGGTTCGCGCTGCGCCCGCATCCGGGCCGGGCAGCGCGTCCTGGTTTCCCCCGGAATCTCCTGCGGGCAGTGCGCCGCCTGCCTCAGGGGCGACGACAACCTCTGCCGCGACTTCCAGATGGTCGGCGGCTACACTCTGGACGGGGGCTGCGCGGAGTTCCTGGCCGTCCCCGAGGTCAACTGCATCGTCCTGCCGCCGGAAATGGACTTCGCGGAGGCCGCGGCCATTCCCGTGACTTTCCTCACCGCTTGGCACATGCTGATCCGCCTGGGACGCCTCCAGGCGGGCGAGCGACTCCTGGTGATGGGCGCAGGGAGCGGCGTGGGGACGGCGGCGATCCAGATCGGCCGTCTGGTCGGCGCGCGGGTGATCGCCGTGGCGGGCTCGCAGGAGAAGCTGGCGCGGGCCCGCGACCTGGGGGCGGAAGCCGGCATCGACCACACCGCCCAGGGGCTGGCGCAGGAGGTCCGGCGCCTTACGGAGCGGCGGGGCGTGGACGTGGTCTTCGAGCACGTGGGCGGGACGACCTGGGGGGCGCTGCTGCCGAACATCGCACCGGGCGGACGGCTGGTCACCTGCGGGGCCACCGCGGGCTACGAGACGTCCGTGGACATCCGCTACCTCTTCTCGCGGAACATCGCCATCCTGGGCGCTCACTTGGGGACCAAGGCGGAGATGCTGGAGGTCGTCGGCCACGTGGCGCGGGGCGCCTTGCACGCCGTGGTGGACCGCGTCCTCCCCCTCGCGGAGTGTGCTGCCGGCCATCGCCTGCTGGAGGAGCGGGCCGTCTTCGGGAAGGTGGTGCTCACGCCGTAGGAAGAATCGGCACGGCAGTACGGCGGTACGGCAGTACGGGGGCAACGTTCCACGTTTAACGTTCAACGTTCAACGTTCACTGTGCCGCCGCGGCGTCCCGCGTGAGGTGCCACATCCCCCAGAGGCAGAAGGCGGCCGCCAATCCCAGCGCGCCGGGCGCGATCCAGAACGCCGTCGCCAGTCCCGCCCGATCCGAGACGGCGCCGATGATGGCGGGCGAGATGGCATCGCCCAGGGCGTGGATGACGAAGATGTTGGCGGCGTAGGCGCCGGAGCGGACCTCCGGGCGGCTCACGTTGGCGATGATGGCGTTGAGCGGGCCGGTGTTCAAGAAGATGCAGAACTCGGCCACAAAGATCGCGAAGAGGACCCACCGAAGATCCGGCAGGAGAATCACCGCCGCGGCGGCAGGGACGCTGAAGAGGAGGCCGATGCCGGACACGAGGAAATAGGCGGTCGGCAGCCGGGGGAGCAGCCGATCCCCCATCCAGCCTCCGAGGACCGTCCCGCCGACCCCGCTGACCAGCGTGAGGAGCCCGAAGAGCAGATTGGCCTGATCCAGGGCCATGCCGCGAACCCGGGTGAGGTAGGTCGGCACCCAGGCGGCCAGCCCCCCTACGGCAAAGGTCATGGCGGTCATGGCCAGACAGTTGAGGAGAAAGCTGGGCGTCCTGAGGAGGCGGAAATAGTCGCCGACCCGGGGGGGGCGTGCGTCTCTTCCGGAGGCAGCGGCGGCATCAATCCCCCCGCGGGGCAGATCCGGCATTCGCCCCAGCCACGAGGCCAGGAGGAGGCCGGGGACTCCCACCAGGAAGAAGGCGGTCCGCCAGCCGAAGGCCCCCTCCAGGAGACCGCCCAGGAGATACCCCAGGGCGCTCCCCACCGGAATGGCCATCGAAAACATGGCCAGCGCGAAGCCGCGCCTGGCCGGCGGAAAGGCATCGCTCAGCAGGGCCGGCGCCACCGACCCGTAGCTCGCCTCCCCCACACCCACCACGGCGCGGGCGAAAAGCAGCCCGGAATAGCCCCGGACGACCCCCGAGAGCGCGGTGGCGAGGCTCCAGAGGGCCACCCCGACCGCCATGAGCCGGGGCCGCGACCAGCGATCCGCCAGGAGTCCAAAGATCGGGGCGGTGCTGAGATAGACCCACATGAAGGCCGAGGCCAATAGACCCAGCCGGATGTCCGACAGGGAAAACTCCGCCTTGATGGGCGGGAAGACGGCGAAGATGACCTGCCGGTCGATGTAGTTCAGCAGATTGATGCCCAGCAGGAAGAGCAGGATCGCCCGCGGCGTCTTCATCGCGCGTCCCCCCAGGTGTCCGCGCACGGACACCTAATCTCGCACCGACGTCCGACTTACGCCCGCGGTGGTGAAAGGAATTCTATTCGCGGTGCTTTCGATCAGTCCTGTCAATTTTGGTTTTTGCGTGCCCAGCGCAAAAACCAGTGCCCGCCCAGTACAGGGCCGTGGCCAGCGCCGAGATGCCGGCCATCAGGAGGTAGATCCGCCGCATGCCGAGCCGCTCGTAGGTGAGGCCTCCGGCCAGGTTTCCCAGGAGCCCCCCGAGGCCGAAGGTCACCGCAGCGAAGACCCCCTGCGCCGTGGCGCGGAGGCCGGGCTGCGCCAGGGCATCCACCCGCTCGACCGCGGCCAGGTAGAACGCGCCGAAGCTGAGCGCGTGGATGCCCTGCGTGGCGAGGAGGAGCGGCGCCTCCGTGGCCATGGCCGCGAGGAGCCAACGCACCGGGCTGGCCGCCAGCCCGATGAGCAGGCGATTCTGCGGCGAGAGCCACGGGGCGAGTCTCGGCCACAGGAGCATCACGGCCAGCTCGCTCGAGGCGGCGGCGGCCCAGGCCAGCCCGGCGAAGCTCCGGGAGAAACCCAGCCGGTCCAGGTGGATGGTGTAGAACGTGGCATACGGCCCGTAGCTCAGCCAGGCCAGGCCGGCTGCCACGACCACCAGGAGGAGCTGCCGATTCTTGAGGCTCTCCAGAACGTCGTGGAGGCTCACGGGCGGAAGGGTCAGGCGCTCCTCGGACCGCCCGCACCAGGCGAGCAATCCGCAGACGGCCAGGGTCAGACCGGCGCCGGCCAGGGCGAGCCGCAGGCCCGTCCGGTCCACCAGGCTCCCCGCCAGAACGGCGGTCAGGATGTAGCCGGCCGTCCCCCACAGGCGGATTCGCGCATAGCCCTGCCGATGCCCGCCAAGCGCCTGAAAGGCCATGGCATTGGCCAGCGGGATCAAGGGGGCTCGGACCGCGGCGAAGACGACCATGGCGGCGGCCACGGCAGGCATCCAGGTGAGAAGGGGCAGGAGAAGGGCCGTCAGGGCACAGAGCCAGGAGTTGAGGCGGAAGATCCGGTCCCCCTGCCGGGTGGCGTCGGCGTAAGCCGTCCAGAGAAATGGCGCGACGCAGGCCACGCCCGGCATGATGGCATTGAGCGCGCCGATCTCCGCCGAGGTGAAGCCGACCTGCCGCCACCAGGGGGCGAGAAAGGGCTCCAGGACACCCACGGCTGCGAAATACCAGAAGTAATAGGCGGCGAGAATGCGGGTGCTGGTCAGGCAAGCCTCCCGGGTGACGGAGAGGTCGGGTCGAGGGTTCGAAAGATCGCGCGCTCGAGAGTTCAGGGGATCGCGAGTTTGATGGTTCGAAAGAACAGTGGCGAGTGAGTCCGGCGAGGCATGAATTCCAAGTAGACGGAGGGTCAACCGTTTCGCCGACCCGCCGGGTTGCAGCATCACAGTTCCGTCGAGCCTCTGAACCCTCGAACCTTCGAACTCCCGTACCCGCGAACTGCCTTTGCTTACATGATCGGTCCGGGATAGACGCGGGGGATCTCCACGGCCTCGCAGGAGACGTCGCTCACGCCAGGGACTTTCTTGGCGACCGCCGCGGCGGAGTCCATCATGGACGGACTGAACACCACCCCCTTCAGGGCAACGTGTCCGCCTTCCACCGACACCTCGACGTTGATGTTCTTGGTCACCGGATCCCGCGCGATGGCGGCGCGCACCTGGGCTGCCAGGCTCAGGCCCTTCACCCGCTGGAGCGACTCGGGCGTGACCTGGAAGCGGGGATGGCGCACCGCGGCGACGATGAGATCGGTATAGAAGTCCCACATATCCCCGCCGGTGTTGAGGACCAGATCGAAATGGTCGGGGTTGCGCCAATTCAGGCCGAAGAGGTAGTCGATGCGTGCGGCCATCTCCTTGTCGTAGCCTCGCACCTTGGCCGTGGCCGTCCGCTGATCCAGCTTCTCCCGCTCCATGACCCGCCGCACCCGAATATCCACAGGGGCGGTGATGCGCACGCGCAGGGCATGGGAGACCCCCCGCAGGAAGAAGGGTCCCCCGCGGCCGGCCGTCACCACGTTGCCCTTCTCCGCAAAGGCATAGTAGGCCGCCTCGATGAAGATAAGGTACCGGCGCTTCTCCTCGTCGAACCGCTCCCACAAGGAGAGGTGCCGATCGGCCACGTCCACGATCTTTTCCTCCGGGACCTCGTGGACCCGGGCCGCATGCATGAGGATCTCCCGGTCCACGTACTCGAAGTTGAGAGCCTTCGCCACCGCGGCGGCGATCTCGTAGCCGCCGCTCCCCATCTCCCGGGATATCGCCACGATAGTCATGATCTTCACCTCGTCTGCCCGTTACCGTCCACCGATGAAAGCCGCCACGCCCATCCTGCCGCAAAGATACCCAATCCCATCCCGGCCAGCAAGCGAAACCGCGGACGCGGCCTCCCGGGCCGTCAGCCCAGGGTGGCAGGGCGGCCGGCCCGTCCCAGCCACTCGCGCGCGAGTCGCTCCGAACGCGGTCCCGTGGACTGGACAGACAGGAGCCGGCGCGCGGCATCCGGCGCCGTCAACGTGATGCGGAGGACGTCCCGCGGCAGAAAGCTGGGCGCCCGCTCGGCCCATTCCACCACCGTCACGTAGGGGTCGGACACGTACTCGTCCCACCCCAGGCCCGGCACCTCGGTCTCGGACTGGATCCGGTAGAGGTCCACGTGGGCGAGCCGCAGCGGCCGTTGCCCGTCCCGTCCGCCTTGGTACTCGTTGACCAAGGTAAAGCTGGGGCTATGCACCTCCTGCCCCGGGCAGCCCAGCCCCTGGGCGATTCCGCGGGTCAAAACGGTCTTCCCGCTCCCCAGATCCCCGCAGAGCGCCACGACGTCGCCCGGGCACAGCAGGCGGCCCAGCTCTTCCCCCATCCGCACCGTTTCCTCGGGGCAGGAGGACTCCCACAAAAAGGCGCAGTCGGCAAGGTTCAGGACGGTCATGGAATGAATCCCAGTTTTCAGGTTCGAGGGTTCGGGAGTACAAATACCGTACGGCTGTGCGGCGGTACGGCAGTACGACGGTACCTGGATGACGTTTAACGTATAACGTTCAGCGTTCAACGTTTCACGTCCGCACCTCGAACCACAGCACTGTCAATCACACCCCCCTCTTGACTCCCGACTCTCCGCTCTCCGCTTCCTTCACCTGCCGGATGGCCTCGGACAGGGCCGTCAATACGTCCGAGGCGATCATCGCCTCCGCACCCAGTTGCCCCGCGGCCAGATCGCCCGCCAGCCCGTGCACGACCGCGCCCGCGCGGGCGGCCAAGCCCGGGGGGCAGCCCTGGGCCGCCAGCCCGGCGATCAGGCCGGTGAGGACATCCCCCGTCCCACCGCAGGCCAGGCCGGGATTTCCCGTGGGCACCAGGAACGCCTGGCCGTCCGGGTCGGCGACGAGACTGCGGGCCGTCTTGAGGAGCAGTGTGGCCTGGAGGCGGCCGGCCACTTCCGGCACCAGGGTGAGCCGCCTCCGGATGATCTCCTCGCGTTTGACCGACAGCAACCGGGACAGCTCTCCGGGATGCGGGGTGAGGATGACGGGCCCGGCGGCCCGCGACAAGAGGTCGGGCTGTCCGGCGAAGGCGGTGAGGCCATCCGCATCCAGGACGAGAGGAAGCGGCAGGCTCGCCACCAGCCGGCGCACCAGCTCCTGCGTGGAGGGATGGGTGCCCACGCCGGGTCCGATGGCCACGGCGGCCTTCCCCTCGGCCAACCGCAGGATGCGATCCATGCCCTCCAGGGCCAGGGTCCGGGCCTCGGTCTCGGGGAGTGGCTCTGTCATGACCTCCGTGAGCTTCACCTCCAGGATGTCGTTGAGGCTCGCCGGCGCCCCCACGGTGACGAGCCCGGCGCCGGAGCGCTGGGCCGCCTGTCCGCACAGCGCCGCGGCGCCCGTCTTGCCGAGAGAGCCGGCCAGCACCAGCACGTGGCCGAACGTCCCCTTGTGCGCCCACGGATCGCGGGGAGGGAAGGCCGGACGGACATCCGCCGCCTCCAGGAGATGAAGCCGGATGCCGGCCCCCGCCAGGAGCGATCGGGGGATGCCGATATCCGCCACCCTCACTCGGCCCGCCATGGCCGCGGCCGGATAGACCAGGAGGCACGGTTTCGGCAGGGCAAAGGTAACCGTGAGGTCGGCCCGGACTGCCGGGCCCGGCAGTTCCGGCGAGTCCGCCTCCAGACCGGAGGGGATGTCCACCGCCACCACGGGACGGCCGGCCCGATTCACCAGGCCGATGGCCTCGGCGGCGAGATCGCGGGCGGGTCCGCGCGCTCCCGTCCCCAGCAGGGCGTCCACGACGATATCCGCCGAACCGATGGCGTCCCGCACCAGCGGCAGCTCCGCCGCCGACACCGCGAGGGGGGCTGCTCCCATCCGCTCCAGGATCTCCAGGTTGACCCGGGCGTCCCCCTGCACGTCTTCCCTGCGGGCCAGCAGGAAGGTCTGGAGCGAGCTGCCCCGTGCCAGCAGCCGGCGGGCCACCACGAAGCCGTCGCCCCCGTTGTTCCCGCGGCCGGAGAGGATGACCACACGCGGCGCAGGCAGCGCCGGGAAGGCCGCCAACAGCTCGCGGGTCGTCTCCGCCCCGGCATTCTCCATGAGGAGGAGCGAAGGAATGCCGCACTCCGCCACCGCCCGTCGGTCCAGGCACTGCATCTGCGATGCGCTGACGACGGGAACCACAGGAATCGCCCCCCAAGAAATGACCAATGCAGTCGTCAGTCCGTGGCCACGACCACCGCCATGGCGTAGTCGCCGTCGTGCGACAGGCTCACCAGTGCCTGGCGGACCCCCTGGCGCTCGGCCTCCTGCCGGGCGGCGCCGGACAGCCGGAGCGAGGGTGGCCGCCGGCCCGTCGAACGCACCTCGATGTCCTGCCAGCGGACTCCCTGCCCCCACCCCGTCCCCAGCGCCTTCATGGCGGCCTCCTTGGCCGCCAGGCGGGCAGCCAGATGAGAAGCCGGTCGCGCGCGGTCGAGGCAGTCCTCCCGCTCTGCGAGCGTGAAAACCCGTTCCAGGAAGCGATCCCGATGCCTCGTCAGGATGGCTTCCAGGCGGGAAATGGCCACGAGATCCGTCCCCAGCCCCAGAATCATCGGGCCGCCCCTTCCCGCATCAATCGCAGGAGCTCGCCCACCGCTTCTGCGACCCCCACGAGCATGGCGCGAGCCAAGAAGCTATGTCCCACGACGACGGTATCGATCTCCGGAATCTGGGCGATGGCGCCGACGGTCTGGTAGCCGATCCCGCCGCCCGCGTGCACGGGGAGCCCCAGGCGCAGGGCGACCTTGGCGGCGTTCAGCAGCGCCTCGTACTCCGCGGCCCGCGCCCCCTGGTCCGCCGCCCAGCAGAAGCGGCCGGTGTGCAGCCGGACGCCCCCGGCGCCCGTACGCTGCGCCGCCTTGATCTGCAGCGGCGAGGGATCCACCAGCAGGACCACCGGGATCTTCCCCCCCTTCAGGGCGTCGATGCAGCCCGCCAGCTCGGATCGGCGATCCTCTATGTCCAGGCCGCGCTCGGGCTCATAGGGCTCCCGCGGCTCGGGGATGAGGGTCACCAGATCCGGACGCAGGGTCAGGGCCAGCTTGACCAGGTCGTCCTGGGGGGGAATGCAGAGGGCGAAGACGGTGTGGACGACTTCCCGCATGACGCGGAGGTCCCGCTCCTGCACGCCGGAGCCGCCGCGGGTGCAGGGCACGCTGATCCCCCCCGCGCCGGCCAGCTCCGCCAGGATGGCGACATGGGCAGGGTCGGGATCTCGCCCGCCTCCCGCCTGACGCAGGAGGCCCAGATGGTCCAACTCTGTAAAGAGCCGCGGCATGTGTGCCTCCCGGCGGTTCGAGACTTCGGGGGTTCGAACGTTCGAGCGTTCGGGGGTTTGCACGTTCAACGTTAAACGTTCAACGTTCATTCCGCCAGGCTGGCCCGGACCGCATCCGCGATCTGTGCCGCCCCGGCCCGGATCGTGCCCTCGTCGGGGCCCTCCAGCATGACCCGCACGAGCGGCTCTGTCCCGGAGAAGCGGACCAGCACCCGCCCCGTGCCCGCCAGGCGCGCCTCGACCGCGCGAATCGCCTCCTGCACCGCGGGCAGGCCCTGAAGCTCCTCCCGGCGTTGCACCCGCACGTTCTGCAGGACCTGGGGGTAGCGGCGCATGCCCGCCGCCAGCTCCGAGAGTCGCCGGCGGGAGCGCTGCATGACCGCCAGAACCTGCAGGGCGGTGACCGCCCCGTCGCCCGTGGAATTGTGCTCGGAGAAAATGATGTGCCCGGACTGCTCGCCGCCCAGCGTGAAGCCTCCCGCGAGCATCGCCTCCAGAACGTAGCGATCCCCCACCGGCGTGCGGACGAGGGCGATGCCGCGCTCCTTGAGCGCCTGCTCCAAGCCGATATTGCTCATGACCGTGGCCACCACTGTGCTTCGGGCCAGCCGGCCGCTTCCCTGCATGTCGGCGGCGCACATGCACAGGACCTGGTCCCCGTCCACCAGCGCGCCCTGTTCGTCCACGAAAATCACGCGATCGCCGTCCCCGTCGTGCGCGAAGCCGACATGCGCCCCCTCGGCCACCACCGTCCGCTGCAACTCCTCGGGGTGGAGCGAGCCGCAGCCGTCGTTGATGTTGAGGCCGTCGGGGGCCACGTTCATGGCCAGGACATCGGCTCCCAGCTCGCGCAGCACCACCGGGCTCACCTTGTACGTGGCGCCGTGGGCGCAGTCCACCACCACCTTCAGGCCGCGCAGGCCGAGGCCGCGCGGAAAGGAGGCCTTCACGAACTCCACGTAGCGGCCGGTCGCCCCCTCGACGCGAAACGCCTTGCCGATCTCGTTCGCCCCCGGACGCACCTGGTCGATAGCCCCGGAGTAGAGCATCTCCTCGATCTGCGCCTCGCTGGAATCCGGCAGCTTGAGGCCGGCGCCGGAGAAGAACTTGATGCCGTTGTCCTCGGAGGGATTGTGCGAGGCGGAGATCACCACGCCCGCATCCGCCCGCAGGCTCCGGGTGAGGAAGGCGATCCCCGGCGTGGGCAGGGGGCCGGCCAGGAGGACATCCACTCCCATGGAGGTGATCCCCGCCGTCAGCGCCGTCTCCAGCATGTACCCCGTGATGCGGGTATCCTTGCCGATGAGGATGCTGCGCCGCTCGCCGGGGGTGCGGACCAGGTAGGCCAGCGCTCGCCCGAGTCTGACCACCGTCTCGGGGGTCATCGGCTCCTGGTTGGCCACCCCCCGGACCCCATCCGTTCCGAACAGACGGCCCATGTTCTCCCCGTTGCCTGCCGCCGGCCGCCCTCGTCGCACCGCCCCGCGTGTCGCGACGGGACGCTCCGGGCCGGCGGTCAGGACTTCGCCGGACCGATGTCTACTCGCACGTCCACGGAGCCCTCCCGGAGCCGGATCTGGCCGCCGGGGGGCTCCACCTGCACCCGGGCCGTGAAGGAATCGCTGCGGCCCTGCACATTCACGGGCAGCGTGTGGAGCCGGCGCAATTTCTTGAACTCGCTGGCAGGACCCACGAGGGTGACCCGCGGCGGAACCGGGGTCACCTGCCGCACCAGGTACCCCTGGAGGGGCGCACCCTCGATCCGCGGCGTCACGTCGATCTCCTGTTCCACCAGCCGCTCCAGGACGACGCGCAGCCGCGACGGCACGACATTCACCACCACGATCCCCCGCGGGACCCGCACGATTTCGGGATTGACGGGGAGGAGGTTCTCCCCCTCCCGCAAGGCGGGGAGAAGCTCCAGCAAGGCGACCTCGTGGGGCACGGCCGACCTGACCAGGGTGCGCGGCCCGCGCAGGGTCACCTCCAATGACTCCGGCACGCTGCTGACCGGGACCAGATCGGCCGGAATCTTCAGCTCCAAGGGCAAGCCGACGGACACCTCGATCTTCTGCTCCCCCAGGACCACCGCCCAGAGCAGGACCGCCAGGAATACCGAGAGGAGCTTCAGCTCCAGATTGTTCAGCGCCCACCGCCGCATGGCTGGGTCCTGTCCCCCCCCGTGGGTCAGTCCGGGCGACCGGGCACCACGCGGGAGTTCGAAGCCGCGGCACCCCCCGGCGCCTTCTTGAGCCGCGGCCCCAGGAGGATGCTCAACTGCGTCCGGAGTTCGCCCGTGGTCAGATTGCTGCGGATCTCTCCGCCCGCGACCAGCGAGATCGCCCCCGTCTCCTCCGACACCACGATGGCCAGGGCGTCGCTCTCCTCGGTGATCCCCACCGCCGCCCGGTGGCGCGTCCCCAGGTCCCGGGGCAGGTCGGGATTGATGCTGAGGGGCAGGAAGCAGCCCGCCGCCGCGATCCGGTCCCCACCCACGATCACGGCCCCGTCGTGCAGCGGAGAATACGGGTAGAAGATCGATTCCAGCAGCCGGCGGGAGATCACGGCGTCCACCGTCGTCCCCGCGTCCACCGTGTCGGTGAGCCGGGAGTTGCGCTCGAGGACGATGATGGCCCCGATCTTCTTCGCCGCCAGGTTGCCCGTCGCGCGCACGACCTCGTCGATCATGTGCGCCTCCTGATAGCGGAAAAAGGCTCGCACGAGGCTCCCCCGCCGCCCCATGCTGGCCAGGGCCCTGCGCAGCTCCGGCTGGAAGAGGATGATGAGCAGCAGGAGCCAGACCGCCAGCAGGTTGGAGAGGGCCCAGTTCACGGTGATGAGGCCGACGCGCAGCGAGACCCAGGAGGCCAGGTACAGGAGGGCCAGGCCCAGGATCATCTGGAAGGCGCGCGTGCCGCGTAGTGCCAGGATGATCTGGTAAATGGCGAAGGCGACGATGAGGATGTCGAGGGCGTCGATCCAGCGGAATTGCTGCAGGAGGCTGACCATCGGCTACATCTCCCGGCAGCCGGTCGGAGCCGCGGCCCGGTCGCTCGTCCCGACGAGAGCCCCGGGCAGCGGCGTCCGCCCCGCCCGAGACGGCGGCACGGCGCGCCCGCAGGCTCGGAAGGCGGTCCGCCCGGTGAGGTGGCGCGGGCAGCAGCCGGAATGCAGCCCAGTGTGTGCGACCCTCCAGCGCATGGCGAGCTCACGTCGGTGCGCTTCCCGGAGGCCGGGAGCGCGGAGATCCGCTCCTCCCCTCGCCGACCGAGAATTGCCCGGATCCATCGGCCACCTGGGGTTCGGTCATTCCCGCGACTGTTCGCGATGGCTTTGCGCAGAGTCCGGCCTAGACCGTCGCCGGCTCGGGGGTTCCCAGGCCGCTGACGAGGGACTCGATTTCGGACCCATCCAAGACTTCCCGCTCGAGCAGGGCCTCGGCCAGGATGTGGAGCGTCTGGAGGCGCCCGGAGACCAGCTCCTTGGCCCGCTCGTAGTTCTGCATGATGATGCAACGGACCTCGCGGTCGATCTCCATCGCGGTGTGCTCGCTGTAGTCCTGGTGCTGCGCGATCTCCCGCCCCAGGAAGACCATCTCCTCCCGCTTCCCGAACTGGAGCGGGCCCATCTGCTCGCTCATGCCCCACTCGCAGACCATCTTGCGGGCCAGCTCGGTGGCGCGGTCGATGTCGTTCATGGCGCCGGTGGTCACCTCCGGCAGGCCGAAGACCACCTCCTCGGCCACGCGCCCCCCGTACAGGATGGCGATGTCGTTGAGCAAGAACTCCTTGGAGTAGTTGTGCTTGTCCTCCGTGGGCAGTTGCTGGGTCACGCCCAGGGCCCGTCCGCGGGGGATGATGGTGACCTTGTGGATCGGGTCCGTGCCGGGCAAGAGCTTCGCCACCAGGGCGTGGCCGGCCTCGTGGAAGGCGGTGACGCGCCGCTCCTTGGCGCTGACCACCAGGCTCTTTCGCTCCGCCCCCATCAGCACCTTGTCCTTGGCACTCTCGAAATCCGGCATCTCCACGAACTTCTTGTTCTGCCGGGCCGCCAGGAGCGCCGCCTCGTTCACCAGGTTCGAGAGGTCCGCCCCGGAGAAGCCGGGCGTGCCGCGCGCCATGACCTGGAGGTTCACGTCGGGCCCCAGCGGGATCTTCCGGGTGTGCACCTTGAGGATGCCCTCGCGGCCTTTCACGTCGGGCCGCGCCACCACGACCTGGCGGTCGAAGCGCCCCGGCCGGAGCAGCGCCGGATCCAGCACGTCCGGCCGGTTGGTGGCCGCGATCAGGATGACGCCGTCGTTGGACTCGAAGCCGTCCATCTCCACCAGGAGCTGGTTCAGCGTCTGCTCCCGCTCGTCGTGCCCGCCGCCCAGACCCGCCCCCCGGTGCCGCCCCACGGCATCGATCTCATCCATGAAGATGATGCAGGGGGCATGCTTCTTCCCCTGTTCGAACAGGTCGCGGACGCGGGAGGCCCCCACCCCGACGAACATCTCCACGAAGTCCGATCCGGAGATGGAGAAGAAGGGGACGTTGGCCTCGCCGGCGATGGCCCGGGCCAGGAGCGTCTTCCCCGTCCCGGGCGGCCCCATGAGCAGGACCCCCTTGGGGATGCGGCCGCCCAGTTTCTGGAACTTCTGGGGGTCCTTGAGGAACTCGATGATCTCCTGCAGCTCATCCTTGGCCTCGTCCACCCCCGCCACGTCGGCAAAGGTGACCTTGTTCTGTTTGTCAGACAACAGGCGGGCGCGGCTCTTGCCGAAGGACAGCGCCTTGGCGCCGCCCCCCTGCATCTGCCGCATGAAGAAGATCCAGATCCCCAGGAAGACCAGCATGGGCAGCCACGAGATCAGAAAAGTCATGTACCACGGCTGACCGTCCGCCGGTTTGGCGGTGATCTTGACCCCCTGCTTGCGGAGCAGGGGGAGCATGTCGCGGTCTTCCGGGGAGTAGCTGCGGAACCCGGTGCCGTCGGAGAGCCGGCCGTAGATCTCGTTCCCCTTCAGGGTGACCTCGGTCACCTCGTTCCGCTCGACCTTGCTCATGAATTCGCTGAAAATCAGCTCGCGCTGCATCGGCTGGCTCTGGTTGAAGATATTGAACACCAGCACCACGATGAGCCCGATCACTAGCCAGAGAGCGAGATTCTTGAGGTGGGGATTCACACGCAAACTCCTTACGCCCGCAAATATCCTATTGTATGGATTTCTGACGTTTTGTATCACGACACCGGGGTAAAGACAATAGGCAACGCCGGAATGTTGGAACTCCCCCCCGGAGCGGCTGCCGGGCATCCTCCCTTGCGCGGCGCCCCGGGTCGGACCCCGGCGTCCCCGGCATCCACGGCGCGAGGGGGGAATCAACCGACCTCTTCGACCCGCGCGATGTAAGGGAGATGGCGATACTGCTGCGCGTAGTCCAGTCCGTAGCCCACCACGAAGACGTTGGGGATCACGAACCCGCAATACTCGATGGGGACCTCGACCTGGCGCCGCTCGGCCTTGTCCAGGAGGCCGCAGAGGGCGAGGCTCCGCGGCGCCTGGGCCTGGAGGCTCTTTTTCAGGTGGGTGACGGTGTGACCCGTGTCGACGATGTCCTCGATGAGGAGCACGTCTCGCCCCTCCAGGGAGACCCCGGCAGCCTTGGTGAAGCGAGGCTCGGCCAGGGGCAGCGTGGCGCCGCTATAGCTCTCCATGGCCACGAAATCGCTCTGGCACGGGATGGTCAATGCCCGAGAGAGGTCGGCCCAGAAGATCGCCGCCCCCTTCAGGACGCAGATCAAGAGGAGATCCTTGCCGGCGTAGTCCCGGGAGACTGCGGCGGCCAACTCCTCGACCCGGTCCCGGATCTTGGGGACGGGAATCAAGACGGATCCCAGGCGATGGGGCATCTCACTCCTCCACGCCTCGCACCTCGATGAGGCCGGCCGCGGTCGCACCGGACCAGCGGAACTCCTCGGCCACCCGCTGCCCGACGACACAGGCGATCTGCCCACCGCCGAGGAGGAGGGGAAGCCGGCCGCGCACCTCCCGCGGAACCTTGGCATCCACGAAGAAATCCTGGAGCTTCTTCCGCCCCGGAGCCCCCAGGGGGTGAAACCGATCGCCCGGCCGCCAGGGGCGGAGGCCGAGCGGCAGCCGGAGAATCCTCCCATCCAGCAGGGCCGACCACTCTGCGCCGCCCGGCAAGCGCGCGGCGCCCGACGCGACACGCCGGATTCGCACGCGCCACGGCAGGAGCGGCCACCTGATCCATCGCCCCACGGGCAGCGCGACAAGCTCGTCCCCCCGGCCCCGCACGCCCCCCGCGTGCTCGACCGCCGCCGAGGCCGGGCCCAGGAGGATCGAATCGCCGGACCGCCGGGCCACCAGGCCTCCGGGAAGCGGAACGCGGCCGGGCGCGCTCCCCAATCCGAGGAGCGCCGCCAGGTGCCGGCGGGTCAGTCCGCGCTCCGGACCGGCCAGTTGCTGGAAGAGGAGCTGGAGCAGGCGTCGGGAGAGTGCCGGCCGCATGCCCAGGAGGGCCGCCGCCGGGAGGCTGAGGTCCGCCCCGTCCCAGCGCACCAGGCGCCGAAGTCGCCGGCCGGCCTCCGCAGTCAGTGCGGCGTCGTCCTCCCGCACGCGCTCCGCCAGATCCGCCAGCGACTCGACGATGCGGGGATTGTATTCCGCGGCCAGAAGCGGCAGGAGACGCCGCCGGATGCGGTTCCTCCGATAGGCCTCCGACCGGTTGGAGGCATCCTCCCGAAAGGGGACGCACTGGCGGGTGGCATAGGCGGCGATGGCGGCCCGGTCCACCCTGAGGAGCGGCCGGAGGAGCCGCCCGCGCTGCGGCGGGATGCCGGCCAGTCCCCGCGGGCCCGTTCCCCGCAAGAGGTTCAACAGGATCGTCTCGGCCTGGTCGTTTTGCTGGTGCGCGGTGAGCACGAAAGCGGCGCGAAGCCGCCTCCGTGTCTCTTCCAGCGCCCGGTAGCGCGCCTCGCGGGCCCAGACCTGGACCGAGACCCCCGGCGGGCGCGTCGCCGGGTCCAGGCGGATGACGCGAGACGGCACGCCGCGCCGCGCCGCCTCGGCCTCGACCAGCGCCGCGTCTCGCTCGGACGCTTTCCCCCGCAGCCCGTGGTGCACGTGGACCGCGGTCAGGCGGAATCCCAGGTCATCCCGCAGGCGGGCCAGGACATCCAGGAGCACCATGGAGTCCACCCCCCCCGAGGTGGCCGCCAGAAGCCGCGCCCCCGGCTGCACCCCCGATTTCCGCAGGGCGCGCTCGACCCGACCCACCACGTCCACCCGCACCATGCGTGCCACCCCGGCGGCGAAGGACCCGCCCGCATCTCAGAGGTATTTCTCGACTTGCCGGTAATACCGATCCAGGTCCTTCTCTAACGCCTCATCGAACACAAATGTCGGTTTCCGGCAATAGTCAGACGCAATCACCCCTCTCCGCTTCAGAATCATCTTCTCGCCCTTGATGAGCTCCTCCACGGACTGTCGCATGCAATTCAGGAGCGGCAGCAACTCATTGTGAACCGCCACGGCCTCATCGATTCTGCCTTGCGCATACAGGGCATAGATCTTGCCATAGACTTCTATCATCGAGCATCCCGGCATCACGCCAACGGCGCCTCTCGCGAGCCCCTCAATCAGTTGAAAACCCGCATTCCCGACGTAAATCTTGACCGAACCGCCGGAGCCTTCACGAATAGCCGTTATCACCTTTCCGGGCGGCTTGCATTCTATCTTATAGGCGATCTGCGGATATTTCCTGGCCAAGCCTATGAACACCTCGGCCCCAATCTTCACGCCGGTCATCTCGGGTGCGTACTGGACAATCACCGGGATGTCCACCGCCTGGCACACACTCTCGATGTGGTGGGTCGTCGCCTCCGGGCCGGGCGAGAGCAGGAACGGGGGCAACAGCATCAGCATATCCGCCCCCATCTTCTGGGCATAGAGGGCGTCTTCTACCGCCAGTTCCGTAGCGTGTTTCGTGACGGAGACAATGACCGGGATCTTCCCCTTGGCTTCCGCAAGAACACACTCAATCATGCTGTTTCGTTCCTGATCCGACAGCTTGTAATACTCACTGCCTATCCCAAACATCGTGACCGCAACTGCCCCCGTGGTACTGATCCACCTGGTCAACCTTCCCAGACTGTCAAAGTCTATTTCACCCTTCTCCGTAAAGGGCGTCGCCAGGATGGGGCATACTCCTTCCGGAACCCTCCGCATCTCTGTCACTCCTTCCCTTTCGTGACTAACACCGCCTCAGCCCTGAAGCGCATACATCCTCGTCGCCAAAAGTGCTCCTGCGGCCTGATCCCAGGTGTGCCGACCGCGATCCGTCGTCGCCCGCCTGTTATTTTCTCAGCAACGCAATGATCCCACCCTCCCGCAAGGTATCTATCATTTCGCGCGAGAGGGGTTCCGCAGTGAGCCTCAGACCCCTCGTGCAGTTTTCCACGACGGCCTGCTCCACATCGATGCGTGCCCGATCCCCCGTTTCAAATCGCGACGCGACGTTTCCGCACGGTAAGATCGGGAGGCCGATCGCGATGCAATTGCGAAAGAATAGCCTCCCAAAGGACTCGGCCACGACACAACGGATCCCGAGATGCTTCAAATTCTTTGGGGCCTTTTCTCGGCTGGATCCGCACCCGAAATTTCTTCCCGCAATTATTACGTCTCCCGGCCCGACTTCCTTGGGGAATCTGGGGTTGCAGGCCTCCAGAACGTGAGGGCGAATCTCTTCCCAGGTTCCCCATTGATAGGCGCCCGGGCACATGAGGTCGGTATTGATATGATCTCCGAAAACCCATACCCTCCCGTCCATGACAAGACCCATCTGGCTTGCCTCCTCCCGAGACGCTTCGCATCAGTACGTACGCGGGTCCGCGATGCACCCCTCTATGGCAGATGCGGCCACGGTGGCCGGAGACGCGAGATAGACTTCGGCATCGTTGCTCCCCATCCGCCCCTTGAAGTTCCGGTTGTGACTCCCGATACACCGCTCCCCCCCCGCCAGAATCCCCTGATGCGTGCCGCAGCACGGACCGCACCCCGGGGTTCCGATCAGGGCTCCCGCCCTGATGAAGATCTCCATCAAGCCCTTTCTCATCGCCTCCGTATAGACTTCCCATGATGCCGGTATGACAAGCATTCTGACGTCCCGATGAATGTGTCTGCCCTCCAGGATACCGGCTGCCACTTCCAGGTCCTCTGTCCGCGCATTCGTACAGGAGCCGAGAAACGCCTGGTCGATCTTGATATTCCCGATCGCGCTGATCGGGGCCACATTGTCCACTCTGTGCGGGAGCGATACCTGGGGCTCCAGCGCGCTGACATCCACCTCGTGGACGCTCTCATAGCGTGCGTCCGCATCGGCCCCGAACAGTCCCACCGGCCTCTGCGTCCTCTGGCGAAGAAACGCCAGCGTCTTTTCATCCGCTTCGAAGAACGCGAACTTGGCGCCAAGCTCGACACCCATGTTGCTCATGGTCATCCTGCCCGCCACGCTCATCCCCCGGGCGGTGGGCCCCGTAAACTCGATCGCCTTGTATTGGGCGACCTCAACCGAATACCGTCCGGCGATGTGAAGCAGGACATCCTTGGACATGACGCGGGGGGAAAGCTCTCCGAGGATATTGAACTTTATCGTTTCCGGAACGCGCACCCAGAGAGCGCCCGTCTTGAGGACGTAGGCCATCTCGGTATAGCCGATCGCAGTGCTCGCTGCCCCGAAGGCCCCATGCGTCGTGCTGTGGGAATCCAGGCCCAGGATGAATTCACCCGGGATTACATGCCCCTTTTCCGGGAGCGCCTGATGGCAGATACCGACCCTTTCCCCGTAGGCGGTGGCAATCCCCAATTCGCGGACCGCCGTCCGTATGGTCTTGTACTTCTCGGCCAGACCGATTGTCGGGGAGGGTACGGCATGATCCATCAAACTGACGACCTTCGACGCATCCCAGATCGAACCCACATTCGCCTCTTGCAGAATCGTATAGACATCCGCCAGTCCATCGCCCATGAAGACCAGGTCAGGCTTCGCCGTAATATACTGCCCTGCCCTCACGGGTGCTTTCCCGCCCGCCCTTTCCAGAACCTTTTCCGCCATCGTCATTCCCATCCGCGCCGCCTCCGTATTCCCCTTCCCCCTATGCACCCGCCGCGCGACGACCCTGGATGCTTCGGACCAGGTGTATGACTATGGGCAACAGGAAGGTGACGAGAATAACAGCCCACATGACCTTGGAAATCGGACTCGCGACAAAGATCCCCAGATTCCCCTTGGACAGCAGGATCGCCCGGACGAAATTCTGCTCCGCAATTGGCGCGAGGATAAACCCGAGAATCAGCGGCGGCAGTGGGTAATCGCCCAGCTTCATGGCGATTCCAATGAGCCCGGCGATCAAGCACAGGTACATGTCGATTCCGAACCCGCGGATGGCATAGGAACCAATGATGCACAGACCGAATACGCCCGGAATGAGGTAGCCCACCTTCACCATGAGGACCTTCACCGACACCTTATTGAACAGGTATCCCATGGGGAAGGTTAAGATCGAGCAGACCAGACACGCCAGCATCACCGCATACGCGTCACCGGGAAAATTCCTGAGCACCTGCGGGCCCGTCTGCACGCCGTGCAGCGTCATCGCAGTGAGCATCACCGCCGTGGTCGTGCCCCCCGGCACGCCCAGCGAGATCGCCGGGACCAGCGCTCCGGCGGTCACGCCGTTATTTGCCCCCTCGGACGCAACCACGCCGTCCGGATTCCCTTTCCCGAAGGTTTCGGGGGACTTGCTCAACGATTTCTCCAGGCTATACGCCATGAAGGAGCCGATATCGATGCCGGCGCCCGGCACGATGCCGACAAAGAGGCCGATCAAGGCCGCACGCAAATTGGCCAGGGGCCTCCGACACCCGGCCCACACACCCTCCATGACTTTTGTCCCGACCTCGCGGGCCTTCTTGTTGCCAAAGGAGCCCCCGTTGATCAACTCGATCACAGTCGGGAAGGCAAACAATCCCATGATGATCGGGGTCAATGGCAGGCTGTCATATAATTCCAGAAAGCCGAAATTCAGCCGCGAGAGCCCGAGGGCCGGATCCGCAGACATCGTCCCCATCAACAACCCCACCACGGTGGCCAGCAGGCCCTTTCTGATGTTCTCCCCGACGATGGAGGCAATGATCGCAAGACCGACCACCGCCAGCAGGGCCATTTCGGCGGGACCGAATGCCAGGGCGATGCCTGCGATCGGACGAATCAGAAAAATGGCAATCACCGAAGCGACGATCCCCCCGAAGGTGGACGACTGCAAAGACAGTCCGAGCGCCTGATCGGATTTCCCCTGCTGAGCCATGGGATATCCGTCGAAGACGGTGGCGATGGCTCCGGTTGTTCCCGGCACACCGATCAATATGGACGGGATTCCGCCGCCGTACTGGGCGCCGCAATAAATCCCGCAGATGAAAATGATTGCGCCCGCATTACTCATCCCCAGGGTCAGGGGAAGCATCAACGCTGACGTGTTGCCCGAGCTGAAACCCGGAAGGGCGCCGAATACGAGCCCGACGAGCATCCCCACCAATAACATGGTAAATGGCTCGAGGGAAAACAAGACGCCTGCGCCCATCCTTATGAAATCGAACGTACTGGGCACCCCAGAATCTCCTCCCGTGCGCAAGAGTGCTTGCGGGGATCACGTCTCATGCGGTCGCGGGATTCTGCCGAGCATGGCGGTCATCGCTGCGCAGGGTCGCGAGGGCTAAAACAAGAGCCCGCGGGGAATCTGTATGCCCAGCCATCGTTCGAACGCCATGTACATGAAACCATTCATCAAGAGGATATACAGAACGGTCTTGAGATGATTACGGATGTTCAGGAGGAAGATGAACGACAGAAAATACAGCGTGCTGCTCACGTAAAACCCCAGGCGGGAGATGAGGAGAATATAGAGGAATGTCAGCACGATCCCGATGACCTTCTTCATATCATGGCTGTCGAATCCGCTCGTCTCGGCCCCCTCCGGTAGAGCCTCCTTCCCGGGCCGCTTCCTCAGGTCAACAATGCTCCCGACGATATTCCACAGGAGGATAGGAATAAACACATAGGTCATTATGAGGCGCGGGAAATACGTGGACCGGAGCGGCAGGTCCTTTGCGGATTGCCAGTATGCAACCAGGAAGAGCAACGCCAAGATGCAGAACCCGTTCTGTTTCAAGTAGTTGAGGACTTCTCTGGCCACTCTCTTCCCCTCTTCTTTCCGGCCACAGAGGCTCCGGCGGACCGCCACCCTGTTCGCTCTGCCGCGCCCCGCCGACCTCCGCAGCGCGGCCTCGAACTCGGGCGCCTGGCGCCTCGGTGCGGCGGTCGGCGGTTCAGGATCCCGCAGGGCTCGACGCCGAGGTCTTCAGCAGGGCGCTCCCCGAGAGGCTCGTGGGGCGGGTTGAGGCTGGTCGTTGCTGGCGTGACCAGTCACTTCTTTTGGAGCTTGTAGTCCTTGAACAAATGCGCATACTGCTTGTAAAGCTCGTAGTCAGCCAGAAGGAGTCGCTGGGATTCCTCGGCAGTGCGGGGCAAGACTCTTCCTGCGTCTCCAAGTTTCTGTATGGCCGCTCTGTAGCTGGGATTCTCGAATACGCGAAAGAAAGCCGTGCTGAATTTCTTTGCCCGCTCCGGGTATCGCTTGGAGAAGCCTGCAGGCGCAAACAGCGAAATGGTGTCGGCGGCCTGGGGGATAGTTATCCCCAGCTCTTTATTGAGGGTGGGAGCATTCTTGCTCTCTTTCTCCCAGAGATTCTTCTCTTGCGCCACCCCGAGCACCCGGACGAATTCCGAAATACTCGCGCTGGCGAATAACCCGGTGAGGGAGGCGTCGGTATGTCTCCCTGCCAAGGCCAGCCGGGATGGGCCGCCGCCGTTGAAGGAAACGATGTTGAGCTTTATGCCCACGGCCTCCTCCAGCGCATGTAATACCAAGGCTGCGGGGGCCGTCAGGGAGGACTGCCCGAAGTTCAGCGTTCCCTCCGGCTTGGACTTCGCATACGCGATCAGCTCTTTGAGGGTCTTCCATTGCGAGTCCTTATGGACCATTATCACCATGGGGTCCGTGATGTAGTTCGAGATGATCTCGAACGCATTGAAATCATAGGGGGCCTTGAAAATGAGGGTTTGAGCGGGGAGAAAGCTGAGGGGCATTTGCACGAATGTGTACCCGTCAGGCTCTGCGGCCGCAGCCGTCCTGTTGGCGATGATCCCTTCGGCGCCGGGGATCGAGTCCAGTCTGATCGGCACACCCAAGTCCTTTTCCAGATATGGCATCCATTGCCGGGCGGCCGTTTCCATGGCACCACCGGGAGCCACGCCCAGGATCAGGCGGATGGGTTTATTGGGATAGCCGTCCTGCGCGCTCACGGCCTGCTGTGGTGCAAGCAACAACGGGAGAAGGAAGAGCCCCAGCGACACCCAGTGACTGTTTCTCTTGATCATTTTCATCTCTCCTGTGGGATCATCGATTGAATCGGGGACAGAATGCCGCCGGGGGAGCATACGTGAGCGTCTCGGGCTGCCACCATTTCCCCACGCCAAATCCCTCGTGCAGAGCCGTTCCGCAGGCCGCCCGTCCGCCAGGTTAGACCGACCTGGCGAAGGGGACCTGGGGATCAGGCAGGGGCGTATTGAAGGCCAGGTGAACGGTGGGCTCGTTGCCGGCGTTCCAGTTGCGGTGCCGCACGCCGGCAGGGAAGATAATGAGCGAGCCGGCAGAGCAGTCGTACTGCTTGCCCTCGATCTCGATGCTCATCGTGCCGCTCAGAATGTAGAAGATCTGATCGACGTCGTGGACGTGCATGCCGGCCGGAGAGCCGCCGGCGGCGGGCGTCTTGATGCAATGGATCGTGCAGGTTTTCGCGCCCGAGGCGTGATCCAGCAGCTTCTGGGTCACGCGCTCGTCGGCCCCGCTCTGCGCGAAGGCCGCGAAATCCACCTTGCGAACGTATTCCATCGAGCACTCCTCTCGGCAGCACCGTCGACGGGAACGTGCCTTCCTGCGGGTTGACAAGCGGGAAGAGGGGGGTCTCCTCTTCGGGCGCCCGCGCCGATCCGGCCGCGGGCCTCGCCGCGACCCCGCCGGGGCGGCGGCAGCCCGCCCGACCTCGGTCCCGGCCGGCGGCCCCCACGCCGGGGCGAATATGCCCCGCCCCGGACGTGCGTGTCAAGCGGAAACGCTTCGAAGGGATCCGTGCTCTCGCCGGGCGTCACGCATCGGTGGACCTCGATGCAGATCTCCAAGAGACGCGTGACCTCCGCGTCTTTTGTTTCCCCTTGACAGCCGCCGCCGATGCGCCGGATACTCCGCCGCGATCGGATCGCGGGGGTCCCCCAAGGTCCCGGGGCAGGGGAGCGAGCCAACTGGGGGCTCGGAGCGCGCGGGAGGATCCAGTGAGATTCGGACCTGAGATCGGAGAGGACGAATACCTTTTGGCAGGGCTCTTCCGGCGCTTTGACGCCCTGCTGCTCCCGACCGCGCAGGGCGCGGCCCCGAAGCTGGCTTCCACCGGGAGCTACGCGATGCTGGCCGGGTTCACCATGCTGGGGCTGCCTTCGGCCACCCTGCCCAGCGGGCTGAACGGGGCCGGCCTGCCGCTTGCCGTGCAGTTGGTGGGAGGCCATGCGGCTGACGGCCGGCTGGTCTCCGTGGCCCGCTGGTGCCAGGCAGTGCTGGGCCTCTTTCCGGCACCAGGGCTCGCGGCCGGTTGAGACGACGGGGGACGACGAATCATGGCGGTCTTCGCACGCGAATGAGAGGAGAGACGATGCTGGTGATCAACACGCACGTTCACCTCGGCGAATCCCGGGTCACCGAGCTGGCGTTCACGGAGGCTCAGATCCTGGCCCCGCACGAGACGGAGGGTGTGGACGTCTCCCTGGTGCTCCCGATTCCCCACACGGTGCCCGACCAGAAGGCTGCCCACGACCGGATCTCCCGGCTCATGCAGCAGTACCCCGGCAAGGTCTTCGGGGTCATGGACGAGAGCCCGGCCCTGGAGGACGAGCGGTACTGGCAGGAAGCCGAGCGCTGCTTCACCAAGCTGGGCTTCGTGGCGGTCAAGCTGCACACCTATCTCCAGCCTGTGAACCCGGTGGCGCGGTTCGCCACCAAGGTGTACGAGGTCGCCAGGCACTTCAAGGTGCCGGTCATCGTGCACACCGGGCCGGGCATCCCCTTCTCGCTGCCGGCGCTGCAGATCCAGCGCGCCAGGCAGTTCCCCGAGGTGCCCATCATTCTGGCGCACGCGGGCGCGAACATCTTCAGCGACGAGGCCGTCATGGCCGCGGAGCTGTGCGAGAACATCTTCCTCGAGCCCACCTGGTGCGGGACCGTCCGCATGAAGGAGATGGTCACGAAGATCGGCTCGCAGCGGGTGCTGTTCGCCTCCGACGCGCCCATCAACGCCGCGGCGCAGTTGGCCTCCTTCCGGACCATCGGACTGACCGACGCCCAACTGGAAGACTGCCTGAGCCGCACGGCCCTCAACCTGTTCAGGCTGCCCGTCCAGTCATAGCGAGGAATGTCCCGCGGGTCCACGGCGTGCGCAGCTTCTCCTTCGATCATTTCTCGAGCTTGATGTTGGCGGTCCTGATAACGTAGGTAAACTTGTCCGAGTCCGCTTTCAACAGCGCGCCGAACTCGTCAGGGGTGGAGGTAAAGGTGCCCATTCCCTGCTTGACCAGCGCTTTCCTCAAGTCGGGCGCGCCCATGATCTTGGCGATCTCGGCCGACAGTTTGTCGATGATGTCCTTCGGGGTGCCGGCCGGCGCAAGAACACCAAACGAGACGTTCGAGTCGTAATTCGGAAGACCGGCCTCGGCGAAGGTGGGCATCTGACGCAAGTTGGGCAAACGGGTCTTGCCGGTGATGGCCATGCCCTTGAGCTTGCCGCTTTGGATGTGGGGAGCGTAGTTTATGGGAACATTGAAGCCCACCTGGACCTGGCCGCCGAGGAGATCGGTCAGGGCCGGCCCTCCTCCTTTGTACGGGATATGCCGCATCTTGACTCCAGCCGCGATCATGAACAGCTCCGCCGTCAGATGGGCCGGTCCTCCCATTCCCGACGACGCGAAACTGATTTGTCCCGGCTTGGTCTTGGCCAGGGCAATGAACTCCTGCAAATTATTCGCTGGTACGGAGGGATGGAGCGCCATCAAGTACTGTGCCTGGGCGATGGCGGTGATCGGAGCGAAGTCCTTGAGGGCGTCGTAGGGAGTCGTCATCAAGAGCGGGGTGGTGACATGGGCCGAGTTCATGAACATGATGGTGTAGCCATCGGGCTTGGACTTGGCCAAGAACTCGGTGCCGATGATGGTGCTGCCGCCGCCCCGGTTGTCCACGATAAATTGCTGGCCCAAGTTCAGAGCTCCGGATATGCGCAATCATGATTGCAACACCGGGGGCTCATACACCAGCCGGAGCTTCGTCCCCGGGAAGCACGTCTCGGTGGCGGTGAGGGCCGCGCAGAGGGCCGCCACCGCCCGGTTGCTGCGGGGATTC
>JACQVN010000029.1 GCA_016209735.1 Candidatus Methylomirabilota bacterium | reverse complement strand
GGTTCACACCCCTCCTCTCCAACTGCAACACTCGGTACGGGTGGCTGGTTGGGCCTTACCCGGCAGGGACTCTCACCCTGCAAGAAGCGCCAAGCTTCGCTTGGCGCACTAACGTTTGCGCTCAGCGGTCGGCTCAGCCGACCCGCTGCAGCGCGGAGTTAGGCCCGCCACCGCTTCGCTACGCAGTCTTCCGCGTCTGCGGCAGCTTCGCAAAGGCTGGCGATGCCGCCTGAATTCGGCGCATGGCGCTCGGATCATAGACCTTCTCGCCGCACTGCGCGCAGTGGAAGTACCGCAGATTTCTGACCACGTACCGTTTCCCCGCGTAGCTGTCGGACCAGTCCTCCTGCACCGCGCGAATGCGTGTGCTTCCGCAGGCAGGACAAGCGGAAATGTGAAATGTTCCCTTCAGTGGTGCCATCACAAAGCCCTCTTCGAGGACACGAGGAAGTAGAACCTGTCCTCGCCACCCTCGGTGATCAGTTTCCCCTTGGAGTATACCATCACACCGTCGAAATTCGTGGCCTGAATGACGTACAGGTACTCCGTCCGGCGGGAGCGGAGCGAACTGCGTGAGCGAATCCGCTTGTAGATCGCCACGGCATTGATGATGGACTCCGCCACGTCGGACTCCGCCAGGCCGTCTGCCTCCATTTCGGTCCGCGCCTTCTCACTGAAGGCATACCGTCCGGCCAGGACCGCCCGTTTGATGCGTACAAGTATGTCTCTCATGGGAGAAATCTCTGCCAGCTCTCATCGGGCCTAACGGGGCGCATGAGCGTCGCCGGTGGAGCGCAGCGGAACCGGCGTAGCGTTCGATGCGCTGGTTCGAGGTCTATGATAGTCGATCCCGAATCCATCCCGGGTCCCGTCGGCAATCAAGAACGGCATGAACTCGAACGGTCTTGCGGGCCACGCGATAGTAAATGGCGAAAGGGAATCGTTTGGAGAGAAGTCGGTGATAGGCGAAATGCACTGAGTGAATGCCGGCGTAGATCTGTAGAGAGTCGATGTCCGAGAACAGGGAGTCAAGGAAGTAGTCGCCCAGTCCTTCGCTCTGGCATTCGTAGAACCGAAAGCCATCGAGGAGATCCTCTTGGGCCTCATCCAGAATCTCGACTTTCATCTGGCCCGGCGTTTGATCTTCCGTTTGGCTTCAGCCCAGTCCGTGAACCGGGATGAACCCTGTTGAATCCGCTTCTCTCGCGCACGTAAGACGTCCGCGTGCCATGAGGGCGACGGAATTGCCTTTGCGGAACGGCACAGGTCATCCCAAATCTCCTCCAGCACCTGGAGCTTGTCGCGGACCGTCATCTTGTCAAGCCGCAGAGTCAGTCCCATAACATTTGCCTCCGATTCATGGTTTGCCAGTCCGGAGCAACCATACACCCCGCAGATCGTTTCCGCAATCCCCTCTCTCTTGAACCCGAACACCGCGGATCAGCTGCGAAGCGCGACTCAATGACGCCGGGCCGCGAAGCGGCCCCACCTACAAGATGATGCCCGCGCTTCGTCAGCGGCATCCGCTCGTTCGACAGCTCCTTCCGGGGCGCCACGTTCCCGTGAGCCTACCTGGGCACGGTGCCCTTGAGGAGTGAGTCAGCGCCGAGCCGAAGGGTGACCGTGCGCAGTAGGATTGTGTTGCCCTCCTCAAGCCGTTGAGGAAGTGCGGGCTCCAGCCTGGCCTGCGTCGCCAAGAAGTCGGAACTGGAGAGTCGATCAACGCCGGTCCGGACGAGAAACTCGATGTCGTACTGAGAATGCTCCTGCTCTGCACGGCAATAGGTGAGGGAGATGCCCATGTCGAGTAGGCGGTAGCCGTGGTAGCCCCACGACACGACCAGCGCCAGAGCGAGCGCGATGGCCGCCGTTCGCCACCACGGTGACACGGCCTTGCCCTGGTCGCTCATGGGTCGCGGCGCTCCCTTCTCGTGCCGTCAGAGTCTATCGAACGATAGAGCTCAGGCACGCCGGGCCTACGACTCGGGAATGCAACGAGAGCGTCAACCGGCGTCGCCTGCAGCGATTTGTTCGGCGGCGTGTGTCTCATCTGACGAATAAAACTAAGATGCCGAGCAGCAGCACGCTCGGAATGATGAAGACATAGGCTGCGTAGTAAAGCTTGCGATGCACTCCGCTCAACGCACGCGGCCCGAGCGTAAAAAGACGCCGCTGCCGATACAGAGGAAGGCGCGCGAAAAAAAGCAAAACAACTCCAACCCCACCCAGAATGAGCGCGAGACGAAGAAGCGAAGTGTCGCCGAAACTCCTAGCCCAAGAAATACCACAGAACAGATACAGAAAAATGACGCCCGCTAACATTGGCGCAAGCACCGCCGCCAGGTCCGGTGGAAAATACCAGTCTGACTCTTTGTCCTTTGGACTATTCATGCGCGTGATGCCGCCGAACGTCAGGCTTCAGCCGCGGCGGCTCAGGATCGCACCAGCCGCCGTCGGCTGCAAGCCGTGTTAGCCGTCGCCTCCACGATCGCCCCGCTCCACGATCTTCCGGCGTTCCGATGCCGGGACAGAGCGCCAAGTCCTCGCATCGTCGCATGCCCTGAGCAGACTGTTCGGGCCACCGAAGATCGTCACGTCCTTAAAGACCACGTGCCGGTCACGGAGCGGGCCATCCACGCGATTGAACAGCTTCGCGAACGCGGTCACCACAGCATCGACATCTTGCCGTTTGATTCCTGGCAGAACGTCGCCGGAAGGCGACAAGGACGTCGGTAGATCCAAGTGCGCAAGGTACTTATTACGGTAGTCTCGAAATGGCGTGGCCAGTGCCTTGATCTCGTCCAAGATCTCAGCCGCCGCTCTGCTAAGGGCAGTGTCAGCAACCACTTCTGGCAGCAGTGTAACCCGCTCCAGTACCAGATTATCCTTCCCGGCAGTCTTCAACGGATCCGTGAGTCTGGCGACGCCGAGCAGGATGTCTCGAATCAGCACGCGGTAGAGGGTTTCGAAGAGAGCGCCGGCAGTATCGTTCAGGAGCTTCGATGTCTCGTCACCTGCCGCAAAGAGCTCCAAAAGGATCTTCCACTCCTCGTGCAACTCCGTAATGTAGTCCTCCAGTGCGTCGAGGGTTGCGGCGGATTCGGCTGAAAACGGCTTTGGGTCAGCCATGTCAGTTCCTACGACGGCTAACTACGGATATATGGTTTCCGGACGAAATGCTTATCTCCGGCACGATGCCAGATAAGACCCCGTCAGGTAAATCTCCGTCAACACGTGTAATATCCACTGGTTATGCCCCATTTTCCAATCTCACTGGGGTGTTATGCCGTTTCCGCATAGGCCCCCGGAGCGGGGGGAGCGCCGAGGGGGTCGACCGGGCTGCGAACGCCGCTCCCGCCGCGGTTCAGGACATGCGTATAGATCATGGTGGTCTTGACATCTTTATGCCCAAAGGCTGGCCATCAGCCACTTGTCCCCCGCCAAGCGGCCCAGGACGGCTCGGACCTCTTGCCGGGTGAGGACCACCGGCAAGCGGTGCGGTTTGCGGGCCCGGATGACCTCACCCAAATGACAGTAGCTCTCTTCGGTTCGGCGGCTGTAATGGCGAGAGCGCAGCGCCTCACGAAGCTGGTCGAGGAGCTTCGGTGGTCGTGCGGATGGTGAAGGCGGGGCCGGTGGGCTGAGCTCAGGCTGGGGGACGGCTGGGCGTAAGGGTCTTGGCGCCTGTGTCGACTCCGGCTTCGGCGGAACAGGCGAGATGTTGCACGTCGCAGCATCGAGCGGGGTGCGTGTCGGATCGCGGACGAAGGCCGAGGGCTGGGGCTTGGGGGTTCCGGAAGAGTGGCTCTCAGTCGGGGAGGTGGCTGCACGGTCCATGGGGAAGTCCTCAGGGCCGTTGTTGTCGCCGCGCCCGAGATCGCCGGCATGGTGTCCCCTCTCTGGTGCCGCGCTGAAGAGGAGAGCAGGAAACGCCGCGAGAGTACCTCTGAGGGGAGGGGAAGTCAGGCGGGGAACCGTTCGGAGGTTCGAGGGTTCGGAAGTTCCTCGTTCAACGTTTAACGTTTAACGTGCGTGGTACGGCGGTACAGGACGAAGGCGCAGGGGTCAGGTGGCGGGGGGCAGCCCTTCGACCATTCGACGGGCTCAGGGTGAGCGGAAAGGCTCAGGAGGAGGCAGCTCGGCGGTGCGGAAGCGGTTTGAGTGGTCAGAAGTCAGTGGTCAGCACTCAGCGATTAGCAAGAGTCGGGCAGCCGTGAAGCACGTTCAACGTTTCACGTTCACCGTTCACCGCGTGCGGGGGAATTCCGGGGACACCATACTCATTTCCCTCCGTGAGTCGTAGCCATACCGCTGGTTTTTGCGGGCGGAGCGCAAAAACCAGGTCACACCATCAGGTAGCGGCGGCGGACCGCCGAGCCGGCCAAGAGATCGGCCATGCCGCCCTCGTACTGGATGTGGCCCCGTTCCAGGATGTAAACCCGGTCGCAGACCTGCGTTGTGAAATGGAGATTCTGCTCCGAGAGCAGGAGGGTCATGCCGTCCCGTTTGAGCCGGAGGATCTGCTCGGCCAGAGCGCGCACCACGACGGGGGCCAGCCCCTCGGAGGGTTCATCCAAGAGGAGCAAGCGAGGATTGCCGAAAAGGGTCCGGGCAATGGCGAGCATCTGCTGCTCTCCCCCGCTGAGACTCCCCCCCGTCCGGTGCAGGAGGGACTCCAGGGCGGGGAAGAGCGCCACGATCCGTCTCACGTCCCACGCCACCCTGCCGGGCGGACACGGGCGGCGGCCGACCTCCAGATTCTCCCACACGGAGAGCTCCGGGAAGATGCGCCGCTCCTGGGGAACATAGCCGATGCCCTTGCGGGCGATCTCGTGAGGCGGCCGGCCGTGGATAGCCCCGCCCGCGAAGATCACCTCGCCGGCCGCGGGGGACACGAGTCCCGTGATGGCCTTGAGGGTCGTGGACTTCCCCGCCCCATTTCGGCCCAGGAGCCCCACCGCCTCTCCCGGACGGACGTGTAGATTCACATCGAAGAGTACGCGACTCAAGCCGTAGCGGGCGTAAAGCCCCCGGGCTTCCAGCAGGCTGCCACCCGCCGTCAATCCAGCCATTCCACCTCCGCCGCAGTCGCCAGGACCCTTTCGGGGTCACCGCGACTAATGAAAAGCAGGTGGTTTCAGATCTCCCCTAATCCGAGGAGAGGCAAGCCCCGCGACTTCGATTTCCCCTTTCCCCTGGGGGGGAGGGCGAGGGTGAGGGAGGCGATCCCAGCGGTCCCACCCTCACCCCTGCCTGCGCCGTGCGCGGCAGGCAGGCCATCCCTCTCCCTCCGGCGGAGGGCGAGGGCGGAAATAGGGAAGCGAATCGTGGCCTTCGCGAGGCCGCAAGATTCTGGAGCGGTGAAATCATCCGCCTCCCCCGCCCAGGTAGATCTCTTGAACCCTGGCGTTGCCCCGGATGGCCTCCGGTGTCCCCTCGGCCAGGGTTCGCCCCTGGTGAATGACCGTAATTCGATGTGCCGCGGCAAACACCACATCCATGTCGTGCTCGGTGAAGAGCACCGTCAGCCCCTCCTCCGCCACGATCCGGGACACCAGGGCCATGAGCGCCGATCGCTCCTGGGGGGCCATGCCCGCCGTCGGCTCGTCCAGCAAGAGGAGCACCGGCCGGTTGGCTAACGCCACGGCCAGCTCCAACCGCTTTAGGTCGCCGTAGGACAGCACAAAGCACGGCCTCTCGGCCTGATCCGCCAGGCCCACCCGGGCCAACTGGCGCACCGCCTCCTCCTGGCCCAGCCGCCGGGCCGTCGCCAGCATTCGATGAGTCGCCCTGTCTCGCGAAAGAAGCGCCACCTGGACATTCTCGAGCACCGACAAGCTCTGGAACGCGGCCGTGATCTGGAAGGTTCGGCTGATTCCTTTTCGCCAGATGCGGTGAGGCGGGAGACCGCTGATTCGCTCCCCCTGGAACAGGATCAGGCCGTTGTCACAGACCAGTTGGCCCGTGAGGAGGTTGAAGAGGGTCGTCTTTCCGGCGCCATTGGGGCCGATGAGGGCCCGGACCTCGCCGCGGGCCAGGTGGAGGCACAGGCCGTCCACGGCCCGCACCCCGCCGAAGGCCTTGCACAGGCCGCGCGCCTCCAACAGGAGCTCGTCAGCCATCGGGGCTCCCTTCGCGCGAGGTCTTCCCCGCCAGCCAGCCGCCCACTCCCCGAGGGAAGGACAGCACGAGGAGAATCAGAATGCCGCCCAGGGCCGCTTGCCAGTACCCGGTGGACCTGGTGATGACGGTGTCCAGGAAAAGATAGAGCGCCGCCCCCACCGGCGCCCCCCACAGCGACTGCATCCCGCCGAGCAAGACCATCGCCAACGACTCCACGGAGACGGGAATGCCGAGATAGTCGGGGAAGGCGCCGCCCTTGAGGAACACGAAGATCGTCCCGCCCAGTCCGGCGCACAGTCCCGCCACGGAAAACGCCAGGAGCTGGTGCGCTCGCACGTTCACCCCCAGCGCCTCGCAGCGGCGGGCATGATCCCGGGTCGCGCGGAGCGTCACCCCGAACGGCGAGTCCGTCACTCGGCCCAGGAACGCCAGCCCGATCCCGCCGGCCAAGAGGGCCAGGTAGTAGTACCTGAGCGGCGTGGCCAAGGCGGACGCCGGCCACACCCCCAGGAGGCCGTTGTCCCCGCCGGTAAGGTCATACCACTGGTGAACGACGGCGTAGGCAATCTGGGCAAAGGCGAGGGTCAGCATGGCGAAGTAGACCCCGGAGAGCCGCACGCAGAACAGCCCGAAAATCAGCGCGGCCCCCAGGGCCGCCAGCGGTCCCAGCAGGAAGGCGACCGGCATCGGCAGCCCCCCCTGCTGCATCCAGAGGGCCGCGCCGTACGCCCCCAGTCCGAAGTAGGCGGCATGGCCGAAGGAGATCATTCCCCCGCTCCCGATCAGGAGTTGAAGGCTCGCCGCGAAGAGGGCGAATGCCAGGATCTCTACCAGGAGCCAGACAAAGAAGGTCGGCAGAAGCGGCGGAAGCAAGAGCAGCAGCAGAGCTATGCCGCCTGCCGCCCAGCCAGGATTTCCCGCCCACCGGGAAGTTTCTGGCACCCACCCCCCTTCCCCCCGGTCGCTTTGGAGCGGCCGGCCCAGGAGTCCCCAGGGGCGGAAGATCAGGACGATGGCCATGAGGAGGAAGACGATGACCATATGGAATTCCCTGGGCAGCCAGAGAATGCCGAAGGCCTGGAGAAGGCCGATGAGGACCGCCCCCAGGAGCGCCCCGAAGGGGGAGCCCATGCCGCCGACCACCACGACCACGAAGGCTTCGGCGATGACGGTGCTGTCCAGGACCGTGGTGAGGGCCTGACGCGGCATCTGCAGCGCCCCGGCCAGGCCCGCCAGCCAGGATCCCAGGACAAAGACACCGGTGAAGAGCCAGGACTCTTTGACCCCGAGAGCCCCCACCATCTCCCGATCGGCCGTGGCCGCCCGAATCAGGATCCCCCAGCGCGTCCGGTACAGGAGCCACCAGAGCCCCGCCGCCACCGAGGGACCCAAAAGGAGAATGGCGAGGTCATAGGTAGGGAACTGCTGGTCGAGGATCGGCAGCGAGCCTGAGAGGCCGGGCGGGGGGGGCCCCAGGCGATTCTCGGGCCCCCAGAAGAGGCGGACGGCGTCTGCCATGACGAGGACGAGGGCAAAGGTGAGGAGGAGCTGATAGAGCGGCGCGCTCCGGTAGATGCGTCGCAAGAGGAGAAGCTCCACGAGGCCGCCCAAGAGGGCCACCGCCAGCGAGGCCAGGAGGAGGCCGAGGTAATAGCCCCCCGCCCCCCCTGGCAGCACCGCGGCCAGACTCGCCGCCATGTACGCGCCCAGCATGAAGAACGAGCCGTGGGCGAAGTTGATGATCCGCGTAACCCCGAAGATCAGGGAGAGGCCCGAGGCCACCAGGAAGAGGAACATGGCATTGGTGAGGCCGGTGAGGAACTGGAGCAGGAGCAGCGTCATCGTGGAGGACGGCGGCCCGCGGGCGGGATCACCGTCCCGCCTGGCGAAGCTTGTTCACCTCGGCCTCGTCGGGCAGGACCTTCTCGCCGGGGACATACTCCCAGTTCACCATGATGCCCACGCCGCGCGCGGCGTCCCGCTTGGTGCTACCCACCCAGGCGCCCATGGTGGACTGGTGGTCGAACGGCCGGAAGGTGATGGGGCCGATGGGCGTCTGCACCGTGAGCCCCTCCAGGGCGGCGATCAGCCGGTCGGTGTTCGTGCTCTTGGCCTTGCGCAGCGCCTCGAAAATGGAGAGGGAGGTGACGTAGCCGACGAGGCTCCCGTTCACGGGGGGCTTCCCGGTCCGCTTCTGGAAGTTCGCGACGAAGGCCTCGTGGGCCGGGGTGGAAATGTCGTACCAGGGATAGCCCGTGACCAGCATCCCCTCCGGCGCCTCCAGCTTGAGGGGGTCCATGTATTCCGGCTCGCCGAGGAGGATGCCCACCAGGGCCGCCCGCTGGAAGAGGCCCCGCTTGCTGGCTTCCCGCGCAAAGGTAATCCAGTCGGATCCGAACAGGGCCACATAGATGGCCTCCGGCTGCTGGGCGAGTAAGGCGGTGACGTACCCGGCCGGCTCGATCTTCGACAGGGTCGGCCAGTGCTCCCCCACCACCTGGACCTCGGGCTTCAGCGCCTTCAGCCGTTCCCAGAACGTCTCCCAGGCGCGACGACCGTACTCGTAATTCGGCCCGATGACCGCCCACTTCTTCTGGGGGAGCCTCGCCGCCCGCTCCGCCAGCATGCGTCCCTGGCTATGCGTGTTGGGGCGCACCCGGAAGGTATATTGATTCCCCTTCGACCAGGTGATAGCCTCGGTGAGGGGCTCCGAGGCGACGAACAGCACCTTCTGCTGTCTCGCGAAATCGGAAACCGCCAGACCGACATTGCTCAAGAAGGTGCCGGCCAAAAGGTCCACCCGCTCGTTGGCGACGAGATCCTGCGCGTGCCGGATGGCATCCGCCGGATTGCCGTTGTCGTCCCGGAACAGCACCTCGACCTTGCGACCCAGGAGACCGCCCGCGGCGTTCACCTCGTCGAGGGCCATCTCGATGGCCTGGCGATACGGCAGCGTGAAGCCGGCGGCGATCCCGCTGTACGTATTGATCTCGCCGATCCGGATGGATCGCTCCACCCGCCGCTGCGCCAGCCAGAACACCAGCAGACCCGCGGCCAACAAGAGGACGGCCCCGACCACGGCCAAGGCTTTTCCTCTCATCCTCAGCATCTGCCCGCATCCTTTCATGCTTCCCAGACCACATCGGGGGGAGCCGCGAGGCCTGTCCAGTGTCAAATAGGATTTGACTTTAAGCCAGGCGAAAACAACGTGTCAAGCGAATACCGTGCACCCAGCGGCAACCCAGAGCAGCGCCGTTGTCCCATAGCCTGGGCGCCGCCCGGGCCGAGGCGTAGGCCGGCAGCCAGCTTGGCCGCCGGTCGAACCGAGTGAGGCTACGAAGTAGCCGGCCGGAATCCCCCCCAGTCGCACCAGCTCACCCCACCGGCAATTGACAGCACCAGATCGCTTGGACACTTCGTGAAGAGGGCACGGGAAAAGTTGGCAGGCGAAATCTGCCTGGAGGTCTCCTTTGCCTACGCGGCCCGATCCTGTGTTTCCCGGAGTTCCTGGCAGCCAACGCACCGCGACGCGAGGGGAACCGCGAGGAGCCTCCTGGCCGGGATCGGTTTCCCGCACGCCTGGCAAATGCCATAGGTCCCCCGGGCGATCCGGTCTGCTGCTTCCAGGGCCGCCTGGGCCTGAGCGTGGGCCCGCGCGGCCAGCAGGGTATCGCGAAACGCCAGCACCTCTTCCTGAGCAGACTCCGTCAACTCCGGCGAGCGGCCCCTTCCCCCGTGCCCGTCGGGCCGCATTGCCCGTGCCACCCGTTGCATGGCCGCCTCGAGGCGCCTGGCGACCTTACCGAGTCCAGGCGCCCGTACCCGCGAGGATGAGCCCCCGGAAGGCAAACCGGCCTTTCGGATCGATTTCGGCGCAGCCTGCGACCGGGACCGTGCCATGGGAACCCTCCCCCGGCGTCTCATGGCCGCCATGGGCGGACACCAACGGATACCGACACGCCTCTTGAGATCAGAGCTGGTGAAGATTGCTTCTTTCCTGACAGCCTCCCACCACTCAGCCGGGAATGCCCGCGTCGGGCCGGGCCTGGTCCGAGTCCGTGGGGTCCCGCGGCCGGAGGGTGGAGCGCAGCAGCCGGGCTTGGTCCGGGTCCAGCAGACCTTCTCGTTTCGCCTTATCGGCGATTTCCGTCCAGGTCAGCGTATTGGCCGGCGGGCGGCCCTTGCCCTGCATCCGGTCGGCCGTGAGCCGACGATACAGGTGGATGGCCAGCCCGTCGGAACCCTCGGCGATCAGACGCTGGATTATGGCTGCCCGCCGGCCCTGAATCCAAGGAAGACATTCCGCGGCTTGCTCCGGCTTCTGCTCCAAAATCCCCTCAACCGCTTGACAGAGTATTGCGCCCGACACGGGCTTGAGCAGGATCCTGGCGGTGCCGATTTCTCCTACTCGCTGGAGTCGGGCTGCAGCCTCTGTCTTTCCGGTGACGACCAGGATGGGAATGGTGGCGGTCCTGGGCTGATTTCTCAAACGCCGTAGCACTTCCTCCCCCGGGAGATCGGGTAACCCCAAGTCGAGCAGGATGAGATCCGGGAGGCTGAGAGCCTCTTGCAAGCCGGCGCGACCATCGGGGGCGCGAATCGGAAGGTGTCCAGCCTCGCGTAACGTCCGCGCCATCTGGGAGGCCACCAAGCCATCGTTTTCCACAATCAGGACAGACGCCATAACCCACCGTCCTTCGACAAGACTCAACGGCGCCGCGGGAGGGCTGCAGAACCTGGACCTCGTTCTCGACCGACGGAACACCCTGAACCGATGGCAAGACGGCTTCCGCTTCGGCTTTCCCGCCTATCGTGTTCACCGTGCCAGTCACATGGAGGGGGTCTTCTCGTCGGCTTCCCTCACGCTTTCCGGAAAGCCAAGTTGCTCTGCCATCTGGCTGATGGCTGCGGCGTCGTAGAGCGGATAATCCCGCTCCACCGCAACCCCCCGGGCCACGTCTGTGCCTTTGGCGCCCAGCGTCCTGGAAAACGTAATCCATCGCATCGTCGCCCCTCCTTCGGTGCTCGCCGCCGGACCCCTCAGCCTACCTCCACCTTCTCGGTGACCTCGTGGATTCGCAGCCCCGACCGTCTCCCCCCCCGGCACCGAATCCTGCCGCACAATGGGCTAATCCGCCCGCCGGGCTTCGCCCAGCAGCTCCGACTCCGCCCGGAACCAGTCCTCCCAATCACACCCGTGCTCTGCACCCCGCGCCAGGAACAGCTCGTACGCTCTCGTCGCGATGGCGTCATGGCAGACTGTGGGCGTCGGTGCTGCCTTTACAGGATCGGGCTGAGCGATGTCCTCTTCCGTTGTGGGCGCTGTCACATTCACCGAAACCTCGGACGCTGGGGCGACCCCCATGCTGGACATGTGTGCCCTCCTTTCTCGTTTGCTTGCTGAGTTGCCCCACCGCTCGCGCTCGAGCGGGCGCATCCCCCCCCGCCCTGTTTGACCGCGCCGCTAGCCGTCGGTGGGCGTGCGCATCGCAGTCGTTGCCTGCCCCTCCCGCTGCGGGTTGCTAATGACAAAGTCCGTCTGACACAGCGTGCAGACGAACGCCCCTGCGGAATGCAGGACAACGCGAAACTCGTATCCGCATCGTGGACAGCGCCCGAATCGCCTCTGCGGAAGGCTTGCCAACGATCCCTCTCCCGAGTCCACCAGGCGCAGGGGAGATCCGCAGCAGAGCACCGGAGGAGTCCATGCCGCCTCGCTGGCGACACGCCCGGGCCGAACGGGTGCCAGGATTTCGGCCCGGCACTGCGCACAGCGAAATCCCCGGATGCTACCCATGGCCCTCCTCCTCCCGAGCGCGCTCCGGATCCTGCGAGCTGCCGGACGTGCCCCCGAACCGAGGACACACCGCGAACTGCGGCGTGACGCAGAACGTCCGGTACTCTTCAAGACTGGGGATCATGAGCGTGCCGCGCACCTGGGTGGACGCGCAGTACCCCGTCACCGGATAGAGCCAGTCCGCATCCACCGGATGCAGGAAGGGGCAGGGCGAGAGGATCTCCCGCGAGGATTTCGTCAGTTCGCACACGCGGCCTTTGTCGTTCTTCATGGGATCCTCCCCGGCACACATCCACCATGCCACCTCAGCCAGCTCCGCTCAAAGGATCCGCCAGATCGTGCTCCCCCGAGGTCTCGCCGGGCTCCGCCTCTGCCTGGACCCAGCCCCCCGCTCGTCGCGCCAGCACTGCCCCGAAAAACACAAACGCCCTGGCTCCACCGGCGTGGTGGGTAACCAGGGCGTTCATCGCCCGCCCCGGGCGCGGCGCCATGCCGCGCTCGGGGCTTTCCCCGTCTTTCTCGCAAAGTTTGGGTGGGTGGGGTTGAAGTATCCCTCCCGCCTCGCCGCCTTGTCAAGGCAAAAAGCGGGTGGGAGCCGCTCAGGTCCGAGGGCCCAGAGGCTGGCCGGTCACTCTTTCCCTCCGCAGTCGAATTCCTCGTAGAACCGATCGGTTTCCCGCACCGCCTCCGCGATTTCTTTCATCGGCCTGCGCTGGGCGCTGGCTCGTCGCTGCAATCGGCGGAAGGCTTCGGCCTCGGAGATCTGGAGGCGCTTCATCAGGATCCCCTTGGCCTGCTCCACCATCCGGCGGACTTCCAGAGCCTCTTGCAGGTCCGAGACCTGCCGGCGCAGGGCCTGGAGCTCCGCGAAGCGGGCCTGGGCCGTCTGAATGGCTGCGTCCAAGACCCGCGGCCCGATCGGCTTCAGGAGATAGGTGAAGACTCCTGTGGCGGCGGCCCGCTCGACCAGCTCCGGGTCGGCATGCCCGGTCACAATGACAATGGGAACCGGCCGGACGGCCAGGATCTCGCGGGCCGCGCAGATGCCGTCCAGATCTGGCATGGCGATGTCCAGCAGAATCAGATCGGGTTCGAGGCTGTGCGCCATCTCCACCGTCCGACGGCCTGCCTTGGCTATGCCCACCACGCGGTGGCCGAGGGCCTGGACATTCCGCGCCAACTCCTGGGCCTCCAGGCCGTCATCCTCCGCTATGAGGATCTTCACACCGTCGCTCCATTGGGTCGCTGGTCGGGTCGCGGGAATCGAATGGAGACCGCGGTTCCTTCCTCGTCCGCATACCGCACCAAGCCCCGCAAGTTCTGGGTGGCAAGTGTCTCGACAATCGTCAGGCCCAGGCCCGGACGTTGCCCGCGTCCTCGGAGGCCGACCCCGTCATCGCGCACCTCCAACGTGACCTGCTCCCCTTGGCAGGCAATCCGGATAGCGATCCTGCCGGCAGCCCGCCCGGGGAACGCGTGGGTAGCGCAGTTCATCAGCAACTCATTGAGAATAAGAGCGGTGGCTGTGATCTGGGATGGCATGATGCAGACGTGATCCCCCACAACCTTCCATTGAAGATCCGTGTCGCGGGAGAATGCCCAGAGAACATTTCTCGCCACCACTTCGGCCATTTCCCGAAGGTCGATGGCCCGTCCCTCACGACCCGCCAGCAGGTTATGAACATCCGCCAGCCGCTCCACACGTTCGGCCATCTCACGGAAGCTCTCGGCCGAACGTCCCTCCGCTCTGTCGGCCCCCAGATGGAGGAGACTGATCAAGGCAGCCAGGTTGTTCCGGACTCGATGGTCCAATTCTCGGAAGAGCAGGGTCTCTTCCTCGGCTTCTTTTGCCGTTGCCTCCCTGAGCTGCTCGCCCAGGATCGCCCCCGCCAGCATGGAGGCCCCACTCAGTAGGAAGGGAAGATCCTCCGCCTTGAAAAAATCGGCCTGATGATGGCCTAAGGCAAGCGTTCCGATGGTCCGACCCCGGACTTTCAGGGGAACACAGACGACCGATTGCGCCCAACCGCTCAGGAGGCTCACGTGCGGAACCTCCGGACGATCCTCGGGCCGAGCCATGATCCGGGGCTGGCCGGTGGCCGCAACGGAGCCGGCAACCCCCACCCCCCATGGAATCCGGCTGCCCAGCTCCAGAAACTGCGCCGAGACCCCTCGCTGGGCTGCCACGACCAGGTCCTTGGTTTGGGAATCGACCAGCCGAATCAGGCCAAGCGTGGCGCCGGATGCCTGGATGAGCGCTTGGAGGGATGTCTGCTGGATTTCGTCGAGGGACATTCCAGAGGTAGCGACCTGACCGATGGTCTTGAGCGCTTCGTCCCACCTCTGCCGCCAGCGAAGATGGGCCGCCATGTCGTTGAAGGCACTCCCGATCTGACGCACCTCCGGCGACCCAATGAGTTCTACCGCAGCCGTGTAGTCCCCTTGAGCAATGCGATTGGCCCCGGCGGCCAGTCGCTGGAGCGGGGGCCCGGCTCGATGCGCCAGCACGAGGGCAATCAGGAGGGCCATGGCCAAGGCAGGCGCATACTTCGCGATCTCGAACAGACTCTGCCTTCTGGCCTCGGCCAGAGCGCTATCGACCGGATGGCTGACTTCTACTGCCCAGCCGAAGGGATGAACCGGGACGCTCGCACCCAGCCGGGGGACGCCATCCGGCCCGGCGAACTCCTCGCTGGAGGCCGCTTCGCCTGCCATGGCTCGGCGAACCAGCTCTGCTCCGGATCGGTCTCGTTTTTCCCCCGGGATCTCGGCCACGCCGTTCAGGTGCACGAGTTGCCCCTGGCCATCCACGATGGACCAGGATCCGGGCGGCAGCCTCGAGGGAATGAGCCGGCCGAAGTCCGTGGACGGCACGGTCAGCACCACAGCCCCCAGGAACCTGCCGCCCGCCCAGACCGCCGCAGCCATTCCCCATACGGCGACTCCCCGGACGCGGCATCGGCTGAAATTGACCAGCTCCCACTCTCCTCCGTCCCGGAGTCGCTGAAAGTATGGGCGGTCGGCCACGTTCAGATCGGAGGCGACGACGTCTCGCGGGACCGACGCTCCGGCTCGGCCATCTGGAAGGAAGAAGGCGATGTATGCTCGGGAATTCGTCGCCCGGCCCAGGCGTTCGAGCAGGCGCTGAACGAGGCGCGGGTCGCCGCCGGTGAGCGTTGCCTCTCCTGCAGCGGCCAAGGCGCCGGTCCGTAGCTCCGTCAGGATGGCCGAGGTCGCGGCGGCGAGACCCTCCGCGGTCTCACGGGCGCGGGCGACAGCGTCTCGCCGCGCCGCCCGGTAGAGGTCCAGAAGGAAGTAAACCTCGGCAGCCGCCAGGGGAAGGATGACGGCGAGGCAGGCAATGATGACTTGGACGCGGATGCTCGGCCGCATGCTCGGTTCCGCGGATCGGCGCGTCATCCAAGGCAACGGACGCGCTCGACGAGGGCGACAATCGCCAATAGGCGCGATCCATTTGGTGATGCGGCTCAGACTACATCGTCCCAACCGGTCGTAGAGATCACATGGCGGATCTCAGCGCCGGGGTGGAATTTGTCATCAACCCCCGGCTCCTGTCAAGGAATACCTGCAAGTGGCGAATGGACACCGGGCGGAGGCATTCAAGCTCGCCCCCAAGGGCGCAATCTCCTAGGTGACATTTGGCCCACGCCGAGACCTAGGCGCTCGCCTGGCGGACGCTGCCGGCCGCGCGGCGACCCGCGCCCTTGCCAGAGCCCATGAACCGCCTTGACCAAGCCCCTCGCTCTTGGATATAGTGCGCCGACATATTCGGGCAATCCCGTCCTCACCCATGGAGAAGAACGGTGGACAGAGACGATCGGCAGGTCTCGGCGCGCTGGTACCTCAATGCCTTCGACTTTTCTCACGAGTTGAATATCAGAGCGCTGGGAGAGCTCTCACGACTCGCGGGCACGTCAAGCATTTTCGGCCCGGGGAGATTGTCTATCTTGCCGAAAATCCCGCCAGCAGCGTCTGCCTTCTTCTCACAGGTCTGCTGGAGCTTATCCGAGTGGAAGAGGAGGGACGCGAAATAGAAAAAATGGGGCTTGACAGCGGGATTCGCCTGCGCTAAAAGGGGTCCCTCTTGGGCCCATACATGGAAAAACTTATTTATTTTCAATATGTTCCAATCATTTTCCCTGACCAGGATTCCGCCGGATTTGGGGACAAAGTCCCCAGGGCTTCCATTTTCAATGGCTTTCAGTTATCCACACTTGTGGAGAAAGCTGTGGATAACTTGAGAGCCTCTTTCGAAGCGGTTTTTTTGCTATAGGAATAGATTTTTCTCCGTGAAATCGACTAGTTATGTTGTCACCATGGTTGTGGATAAACAGTTTGGAGGGCTGGAGAAGATGACCGGAACCGCTTCCACTAGCGTCCAAGACATTTGGGAAGAGGCGCTCTCGGCGATTCGCAGTCGGGTGAGCCGGCAGAGTTACGAGGCCTGGTTTCGCCCGCTCACCCTGGGCTCTGCGGATGGACACCGGATCCAGGTGCTTCTCCCCAACCGGTTCTTCAAGGAGTGGTTCGAGGATCACTACCTGGAGATGCTGCGCGGCGCCCTGGAAGAATTGATGTTCACCAAGCTCGAGCTGAACTTGGTCCTGCCGGAAAACGGCGCCTCGGCAGGCAGCGCCTCACGGGAAGAACAGGCCGAACGCCGCCAGCCGCGAAGACCGCGAGAAGGAGTAGCGCAGCTTAACCCGCGCTATACCTTCGAAACCTACGTGGTGGGCTCCAGCAACCAGTTCGCCCACGCCGCCTCCATGGCGGTCGGCGAGCAGTTGTCCAAGGCCTACAACCCCCTCTTCATCTACGGGGGCGTGGGGCTGGGAAAGACCCACCTCCTCCACGCCATCGGGCACCTGGCCCGGCAGCGGGATGGGAAGATCAGGGTGTCGTACGTTTCGTCGGAGAAGTTCACCAACGATCTCATCAACGCCATCCGCTTCGACACGACGGTGGAGTTCCGCAACCGCTATCGCAGCCTGGACCTCCTGCTGATCGACGACATTCAGTTCATCGCCGGCAAGGAGCGGACCCAGGAGGAATTCTTCCACACCTTCAATGACCTGTACGATTCCTCCAAGCAGATCGTGATCAGCTCCGACAGCCTCCCCCGCGAGATCCCGACGCTGGAGGAGCGGCTCCGCTCCCGGTTCGAATGGGGTCTCATCGCGGACATCCAGCCCCCGGATCTGGAGACCAAGGCCGCCATCCTGCGCAAGAAGGCGCAGGCGCAGGGGGTGCGCCTGCCAGACGAGGTCTCGTTGTTCATCGCCAAGCACGTGAAGTCGAACATCCGGGAACTCGAGGGGTCTCTGGTGCGTCTGATGGCCCAGGCCTCCTTCACCCACCGGGAGATCACGCTGGAAATGTCCCAGGAGGTCCTCCGCGAGCTGATCCACGAGCAGCAGCGCGTCCCAACCATCTCGGCCATCCAGAAGACGGTGGCGGAGTTCTACAGCGTCCGGGTGGACGACCTCAGGTCCCGCGGCCGGAACAAGTCCATCGTCCTGCCGCGCCAGGTCGCCATGTACCTGTGCCGCGAAATCGTGAAGGCCTCCCTCCCCGATATCGGCAACGGGTTCGGCGGGAAGGACCACACCACGGTGATCCACGCCTGCGAGAAGGTGAGGCGGAAGATCGCCGGCGAGGAGGATTTCCGGAAACAGGTGCAGGATCTGAGCAACCGCCTCGCCCCGTAGGCAAGGCAATGCAAAATTGAAAATGAAAAAGTAAAAACCGGTCAATGAGTGAATCCATTGACCGGTTTTGCATTTGGAATTCTTACTTTTTCATTCCGTCTCATCGGCGCTATCGGCAGCGGATGTTCCGCTCCTTGGCCAGGCGGGCCTCGCGGGTCCGCGGGTACTTCGCCATCAATTCGCAGAGCACCGCGGCCTCCTGTTTCTTGTCCCCCATCTCCTTGTAGGCATCCCCCTGCTTGAAGAGGGCACTGGGCACCTTGGGGTTATCCGGATAGTCCCGGATTACCATGTTGAACTCCTCGATGGCCTGGGCGTAATTCTTCTGGCTGTAGTACGACTCCCCCAGCCAGTACTGGGCGTTGGGAACCATGCTCGTCCTGGGATAGGCCCGAATGTAGGTTCGAAACCCCTCGATGGCCAGATCGTAGTCTCCCTTGGTGTAGTCGCTGAGGGCCGTCTTGTACAGCTCCTCGGGCGGAAGCACCGGCTGGGGTCGAGGGACGGGGGCCGTGGCCACCGTTGGCGGAGCGGGCTCACTCGGTGCCGGCGGCGGGGCGGCGACCACCGGGGGCGGCCCGGCCGGGGCGACCGCGGATGGCGGAGCCGAGGCGGGAGCCGGCTGGCCGGGGGGCGGGAGCGCGACGGGGGCGGCGACAGCCGCCGGCGCCGGCGGGGTCGGCGTCGAACCGGGCGCCACCGTTCCGAGGGCCTGCCCCACCAGGGGCATGATGGCTTGGACCTGTTGCGCCAGCGTCTGCACCTGCTGCTCCATCTGCCGCACCTGCTGATCCGTCTGTTTCACCTGCTGGTCCAACTGCTTTACCTGCTGGTCCGTCTGCCGCGCCTGCAGATCCGTATGCTTCACCTGCTGGTCCAACTGCTTCACCTGCTGGTCCAACTGCTTCATCTGCTGGTCCAACTGCTTCACCTGCTGGTCCAGCCCGCCCACCCTTGCGCTCGCCTGGCGGGCCTGAAGGCTCGCCTCGTCAACTCCGCCCTGCAGGCTGCGGAGCACGGAGGCGTTCTCTTCCAGCTTCCCCTGCACGAAACGGGTGTCCGTCGCCAGCTCCTCCAGCCGCTGATTCAGTGCCACCCGAGAGCCCTCGCCCTCCTTCAGCGTCTGCGCCACGGACTGCGCCACGTTTCCCACGCTGCCTTTGATTTCCCGCTCCAGGCGGCCCAATCGCTCTTCGGTGAAGCTGCGGTTCCCCTCGCTGGTCTTGTTAAGCTCCGCCATCTCGCGGCGCATGTTGGCCACGTCGCGGCGCAGGGCCTCCGTCTCCTCATTGCCGACGCAGCCGCCCAGAAGCGTCGCCAGCGACAGCGCCGCCAGCGTCCACCACCCGTATCCTCTCCCATCCATAGGTACACCCACTCCTCTCTGCGGACGTCGATTAGGGGGACCAGTCCGGCAGATAGTTGTCCCGACCGTTGTTGGTGAGACGCCGCTGCTCGGAGCCGTCGGCGTGCATCACGAAAATGTCCCGGTTCCCCATCCGGGTGGAGGTAAAGGCGATGTGCCGCCCGTTCGGGGACCAGGTTGGGTCCTCGTTGCTCCCCAGGCTGGTGAGCTGCTGGAGGCCCGAGCCGTCCGGATTGATCAGGCAGATCTGGTTCCCGGCCAGCCGGCACATGTAGGCGATCCTGTCCCCCCGCGGCGACCAGCGCGGGGACGCATTGTAGTGGTTCTGGAAGGTGAGGCGGCGGAGGTCGCTCCCGTCCACGCTGACGATGTACAACTGCGGGGTGCCGCCGCGGTCGGAGTTGAAGACGATCTGCCGGCCGTTGGGCGAAAAGGAGGGGGAGACGGAGACCGCCGGACCGGTGGTGATCGGCCGCGGGGTCCCGCCTCCGCGCGGAATGAGATGCAGATTGGTCCCCCCGCTGGAGCTCATGGCCAGGGCCAGCCACTGGCCGTCCGGCGACCAACCCGGTGTGGCATTCAGGCCGCGGGCCGCCGACACCACGTCGCGGCGCCCGCTATCCATGTTGAGGAGGAAGAGGTCGGGGTTGTCGTTGCGGTACGAGGTGTAGGCGATCAGGCGCCCGTCGGGAGACCAGCGCGGCGAAATATTGATCGACTGGTTCCCGGTGACGGCCACCGGTCCGGCCCCGTCGTAGTCCATGATGAACAGCTCTTTGACCGTGCGGCTCACCGCCGAGACATAGACGATGCGAGTCTGGGACACCCCTTTCTCGCCGGTGAGCTGAAAAACGATGTCGTCCGCGAACCGGTGCATGATCCGTCGGACGATCTTCGCGTCGCCGACGTACCGCTTCCCCAGGACCATGTTCCCCGTGGCCACGTCGAAGAGTCGCCCCTCGACCACGGCTTCCCGGCCACGGCTGGAAATGTAGCCGACGGCCAAGTACTGGATCTTCAGCGCGTTCAGGCCGGGCAAGAGGACGCGCTCCTGGTCGGCCTGCGCCGAGGCGGGATCGAAGGGGAGCATCCCCGTATCCATGACGTCGAAGATGGTCGAGAACTTCAGGTCGGCGGCCAGGATGGATCCCCCCAGCTTGCCGACATCTTCTCGGTCGATGATGGAGGGCGCGAAGCCGGCGATGGCGATGGTGATCTTGGGGGCCATACGTTCCCGAAGCTCCCGCTCGATGACCTGGGCCGAGGCGATCTCCGCCAGCCCACATCCCAGCACGGCAATGGCCACCAGCCGGCCGAGGCAAGCCACTGGAAATCTCATCTCATCCACGCTCCATCACGAATCGATACCGCAGATCCAAGAGCGGCTCGGTCAGCAGATTGGGAAAGGGGGGAAGCGGCTGGCTCTGCCGGATCGCCCGCATCGCCGCGTTGTCCATGCTGGCGTCGCCGGAGCTCTGCTCCAGGGCCAATTCCTTCACCTGGCCGGAGCGGAGCACGCGGAAGCGAATGATGACAACGGCCTCCGGTTCTTTCGCCGAGGCCACCGGAACCCAGTTTCCCTGAATTTTCCAATCCACCAGGGTGAGGTACTGGGCCAGCGCCGTCCCGCCCCCCGCACCCGTTCCGGGACTGGCGACCTCCACCCCGCTCGCCTTGGCCGGCGCACTGCTGGCCGGAGCCGGCGTCACGCTGGCCAGCGGCACCGGCTTGGCCGGGGCCGTCGGCGCCGGCGCTGGTACCGCGGCCGGAGCAGTCGGCGCCGGCGCTGGTACCGCGGCCGGGAGCGGCGCCGGCGGAATGGGGGCGGGCGCCACCGGAACCGGCGGTGCCGGGGCCGGCCGGACAGGCTGTCGCGGCGTCTGCCGCTCTGTGAGGGCGGGAGGACGCAGTGTGGGCTCTTCCTTGCTGGGCGCCGGCTTGGCCGGGCGCCGCCCGGGCAGGGCCAATTCCTCCGTCGGCCGGGGCGCAGGGGGAGGGGGGGGCGGAGCAGTCCGGGGGGAAGGCGCGGCCGGGGCGGGACTCGCCTTCGCCGGCGGGGCCGGGGCGGGGGCCTTCGCGGGGGGCCGCGGAGCCGGAGCGGCGGCCCTGGCAGGAGCCGCGGTCCGCCCTCCCGGCGCGGTACTGACGAGGTTCACCGTATACGTGACCGGGATCGTGATGTACCTGCCGACCTGAAATCGGGGAACGACAATGGCAATGGCGATGAGGACCAGGTGCAGCAGCACCGAGAGGCCGAAAGTGCCCCATACCTCCTTGAGGGGCGGTCCCGGCGCAGCGAGGCGGCTGACCGCAACCATGGGTCAACTCCGCCCGGGCCCCACCGGCTCGGTGACCATGCCCACCCGGTCGATGCCGGCCTTCTTGATCACGTCCATGACCCGCATCACGGTCCCGTAGGCCACGGCCTCGTCCGCCTTCAGGAAGACTGCCGACTTGGGGTTCCGCTGGACCATGCCGCTCAGGACCTTGGAGAGCCGGTCCAGCGTGATGGGCTGATTCTCCAGGAAGAGGCCGCGATCCTTGGTGACGGTGAGGATGAGCCGCTCTTCGGGCTTTATGTTGCGCGTCTCCGTGCGCGGCACCCGCACGTCGATCCCCCCCAACATCATGGGGGCCGTGATGAGGAAGATCACCAGCAAAACCAGGACCACGTCCACGAACGGCGTGACATTGATGTCCGAGAGCGCCGGCCCCAGGCGATTTTCCGAACCGATATCCATCGGCTTGTATGCCATGATTCGCGCCCCCGTCTGCGCCGGCCCTCAGCCCCGGGCCGTTACCCCCGTCCCACACGCAGGGCCAGTCGCTCGGCAATGCCGAGGAATTCCAGGGTAAAGAGATCCATCCGGGTGGCCACCCCTTTGATCCGGTTGAGGAAGTAGTTGTACCCCATGACACCCGGGATGGCCACGGCGATCCCCGCCGCCGTGGCGATCAACGCCTCCGCGATTCCCGGCGCCACGGCGCCAAGATTCGCCGACCCGGTCATGCCAATGCTGTGGAAGGCATCCATGATCCCCCACACGGTCCCGAAGAGCCCCACGAACGGCGCGACGTTTCCGGTGGTCGCCAGGAACATGAGCGAACGCTCCAGCGTCGAGACCTCTCGCAGCGAGGCGTGCCGCAGCATCCGCGAAAGCCGGGCCAGGAAAGCTTCGATGGGAATCTCCGGCCCCCGCCCTGCGGTCTCGGGTTGCCCTGCCGGAGTCGCCGGGCCGGGGTTCCCCCCCTTGAGGCCCGCCACCAACTCCCGATAGCCCTCCCGGAAGAGAATGGCGAGGGGGCTGTGCGAGTACCGGCGGCATTCCTCATAGGTGTTGGCAAGGTTCTTGCCCTCCCGGAATACGCGCAGAAACCGCTCATCCTGGCGATCCGCCCGGCGAAACGCCGACACTTTCAGGAAGATGATGGTCCAGCAGGCCAGGGAAAAAACCAGGAGGATGCCGAGGACGGCTTTGGCGACAATGCCGGCCTGCATGACCAGATTGATGGCATTCATCCGCGCAATCCCATGGTCAGTTTATATCAACCGACGGCAATCCCGTCAAGGGAAAGCACATGAGGTCCCCTCCCGGAACCCTTGGGGAATTCGACCCTTGGACGGGAAAAAAGTTCCCCGCTGGTTTTTGGGCTGCACGCAAAAACCAAAGAGTCGCGCTTGACACCCCCCTTCCCCCGACGTAGGGTGTCCCAGAGATTCCTCCCCCGGGAAATCCGGGGAGTCTCCATCGATCCTTCTCCTCTCCGCCTTTCCCCCACCGGCCTGGGGCGGGTGCCCGGCGGGGACAGGAGCAGGGCGAGGGGTGCGCGGCAGGCTGTGGGGTATCCACCCACGCGAATCAACGGTTGAGGCGCCGGTGGCATTGGCTCGGCAGACCCTCGACCTCCGGAGTTTGGGCTGAAGAGTGATGTTGGTCATTGCGCCCTGGCCATCATGGCCAAGGCCCCCCTTCCCGGCGGGGTGAAGACCCGTCTGTGCCCTCCGCTCGTGCCAGAGCAGGCGGCATCTCTCGCACGCTGTTTCTTGCTCGACAGCCTGGCCAAGGCCCGAGGCACGGCCGGCACCAGCACGTACCTCGCCTATTCCCCCGCCGGGGCGCAGGACGCGTTCCGGGGCCTCGCAGACAACGCCATTTTCCGGATTCCGCAGCAAGGCCATGACCTCGGCGAGCGCATGGACCGGCTGTCCCGCCGCCTGCTTGGCGCCGGCCATCCCGCGGTGATCATTCTCGGAACCGACACCCCCACCCTTCCCGCCAGCATCCTGGCCGGCGCTGTCGTCGGCTTGGCCGGCGGCCGCGCGGAACTGGTCCTCGGCCCCTCGGAGGACGGCGGCTACTACCTCATCGGCCTGCGTCGCCCCCTGTCGGAGCTCTTCGTCGGCATCTCCTGGGGCACGCCGACGGTCTTGGCCGAAACCCGAGAACGCGCAGGGCGCCTCGGCCTGCGGACTACCCTTCTCCCGACGTGGTACGACGTGGACACCCCGCCCGACTTGGCCAGACTGCAGGCGGAATTGCGGATGGACCGCGCGAGCACCGCGCCGCACACGGCGGCGTTTCTGCAACGACTCACCCTGGGCCAATAGCCCCGGGAAGCCCCAGCATTGCCGTTCCTCCACCAGGATCCTCTTCGTGGCCCTCGTGCCCTGCGTGGTGAATCGTGCCGGACCCGGGGTCAACCACGAAGCCCACGAAGATGAGACAAACCCAGGAAGCGATGCGGGGCAAGCCTGGCGCGTGCCGTTCGCGCCTCACGGGTGCGAAGATACGTCCCGGGCCGGCGGCTCGGGCGGCAGGAGCCTGGGGTAGTACCAGCGGTGCAGCCGGGCGGGGGACATCCCGGCAAAATAGAGGATACGCAGCGCCCACATCAGCAGGATCGTCCGCAGGATCCCCTCCGTCTCCCACTTCCGGGCCGACGTGGTCACGCATAGCCCCAAGGCCGCCAGCCGGCCCTGCCTCTTCAGGCGGCGCGTGAACTCCACATCCTCCATGAGCGGGATTTCCGCGTAGCCCCCCATGGCGTTGAAGACGGTCCGCCGGGCGAAGATCGCCTGGTCTCCGGTGGAGATGCCGGTGAGCCGTGACCGCAGGTTCATCATGCCCTCCACCACGCGCAGCATGGGGCACGCGGAATCCAGTCGGACGTCGAACCGACCCCCCACCACCCGCGGGTCCTGCAGGGCCTTCTCGATAGCGGCGGAGGCCCCCGCAGGCAATCGGCTGTCGGCGTGCAGGAACAGGAGGACATCGCCCGATGCGGCAGACGCCCCCGCATTCATCTGGCGGGCGCGCCCCCGGTCGCTCGTGACCAGTCGGATCCCGAGATACTTCATCGGCACGGCGGCGCTTCCGTCCGCACTGCCCCCATCCACCACGATCACGTCGGCCTCCGGACACTCCGCCGCCAGGTGCCCCAGCACTCGCCCGAGATTGTGCGCGTCGTTGAGCACAGGAACAACAACGCTCAGCCGCATATGCCGACCCCAGAGGAAGGTAGCGGGAAAACTCGGACCACAACCTGCTCGATGGCCTCCCCAACCGGCGTCAGCCCGACCAGGCACGCCAGAGCGCCCGGCCAGACGAGCCGCACCTTCCCCCGCCACCCCCATGGCCCGCCGGCCCGGGCCGGCGGGCTCACCGGCTCCATGCCAGCCACCGCCGGAAGAGCCCCTTGACGAAGGGGGTCAGCCGGGTCCTATGGTACTGGTCGCCCAGCTTGCGGATCGCCTCGGCCTGCGTCGGATAGGTGTGGATCACCTGGGCGATCCGACCGAGACCGATCCCGTGGGTCATCGCCATCGTCAATTCCGGCAGCATCTCGCCGGCGTGCCGCGCCACGATGGTGGCTCCCAGGATCTTGTCCGTTCCCTCCCGCACGTGGACCTTGACGAAGCCCTTGCTCTCTCCGTCGAGAATCGCGCGGTCCACGTCATCGAGCTCCTGGACGAACGTCCGGGTGCGAATGCCCCTGTCGTTCGCGTCCCGCTCGTGCAAGCCGACGTGTGCGACCTCCGGATCGGTGTACGTGCACCACGGAATGGTGAGGGCGGACACCTTGGCACGCCCGAGGAAGAGGGCGTTCTGGATCACGATGCGCGCCTGGAAGTCCGCGGCGTGCGTGAACTTAAACGGGGAGCAGACGTCCCCAGCGGCGTAGATCCGCGGGTTGGTCGTCTGCATCCGGTCATTCACCGTGACCCCGGTCTTTCCCACGGCGACACCGACCGTGTCCAGACCAAGACGCTCGACGTTCGGCCGCCGCCCCACCCCGACGAGGATTTCGTCCACCGGGAGGTCATGGTGCTGCCCGTGGGAATCGACCGTGAGGCGCTTCCCCCCCTCCTCCCTGCTGACCTTCAGGTCGCTGCCACAACAGAGGAGGGTGACGCCGTCGCGGAGAAGCGACCGGAGGACGATCTCCCCGGCATCGCGATCCTCGTTGGGGAGGATGCCGTGCAGCGCCTCGACCAGGTACACCTGGCTACCGCAGCGCGCGAATACTTGCGCCAGCTCGCACCCGAGGGGCCCGGCGCCGATCACGGCCAAGCGGTGCGGTAACGCCGTCAGGCTGAAGACGGTCTCGTTGGTGAGATACCCCGCGTCGGCCAACCCGGGGATCGGCGGGGCGGCGGCCCGGGCCCCCGTGGCGATGACGGCTTTCTTGAATCGCAGGGTCTTCCCGGCGACCTCGACCGCATCCGGGCCCGAGAATCGGCCCTCGCCAAGGAAGACGTCCACGCCCCCGTCGCGGCACCGCCAGACCGAGTCGTTTGCGCTGATGCGGGCCCGGAGCCGCCGCATCCGCTCCATGACGGCGGGAAAGTTCACCGCACCGCCCGGCGGGACCTCCGCCCCGTACTCCCCGGCATCCCGGACGTCCGCCCAGGCACGGGCGGCGCGAATCAGCGCCTTGGAGGGAACACAGCCGATGTTGAGGCAGTCCCCCCCCAACAGCTCCCGCTCGACGAGGGCCACCTTCGCCCCCAGCCCCGCGGCCCCGATGGCGGTCACCAGCCCCGCGGTCCCCGCACCGATGACGACCAGATTGTAGCAGGCAGCCGGCGCAGGATTCACCCAATCCGGGGGGTGAACATTCCGTACCAATGCCTGGTTGTGCTCGTCCCAGGGAGCGATCCGACCGGCTTCCGCGGCGCGATCCGGACTCTCCGCCATGACGCCTCCTCGCTTTCCTCAGCCGGCAATGCGCTGCTGTAAGGCGGCGCGAGCCAACCGGGTGACGTATACGGTGACCGCTACCGTGGCCGCCAGCCCGAGAATGTACAGGGCCCACTCCGCCGGGGTGCGCGCGCTCCCCGAGGCCCCCAGGGTTGCCAAACCGCCGGCCAGAGATCCCAGGTAGGCGTACATGAGGATCCCCGGCGTCATGCCGATCCAGGACGCCAGGATGTAGTCGCGCGCCACGACTCTGGTCAAGCCGTAGGCGTAGTTCTGTAGGACGAAGGGGAGTGCCGGGGAGAGGCGGGTCAGCCCCACGATTTTCCATCCCTCGCGCCCCACGGCTTCGTCCAGCGCCTTGAAAGCGGGGTTTCCTTCGATCTTCCGCGCCACCCACTCCCGGGCGAGGTACCGGCCGATGAAGAAGGCGGCGGTGGCCCCCACCGTGGCCCCGATGGACACCAGGACGGATCCCAGGATGACCCCGTACACGGCCCCTGCCCCCAGCGTCAGGACGAAGGCCGGCAGGAGCAGCACCGTGGCGGCCACGTAGAGTGCCATGAAGATCGCCGGCCCCCAGGGCCCGAGTCCCTGGATCCACTCCAGGGCGCTCCGGAAGATGGCGGGAGCATCGACGAGCTTCCCCAGAGCGAGGAGCACGGCGATCGCCACCCCCCAGAGGATGACCCGCGACCAGGATGCTCTGCCCGCGGTTGGAATTCTCGCACGCACATCATTCACGGCGAATCGGCCTCCCCTGGATGCCACGCCCCAATCCTGGCGCTAAATTTGAGATGCGGGCGCGCCGCCGGGCGATTCGCGGAACCGCCCGGGCATGCCCAGCGAATCCGAAGCGGGGCTCGCCGGCGCGGCGGCGTGAACTCACGCCGTGGAGCCCATTCAGGTGCTGCCAGAACCCGCGGTGCAGCCGAAGCAGTGGCGCCCCGTGCGGATGCGCCGGGAAAGGAGTTCCGGGAGCGCCAGGTCCCGGACGTGCGGTCGCCCGCCGCCCGGCAACGCGACCGGGATCTCGAGCATCTGGTTGAAGTCGCAATCGTAGAGGGTGCCGTCCCAGCCAATGGAGAGCGTATTCCGGCACATCAGGCCGCAGAGGGTGGCGGGATTGAAGCTGGCCGTCAGCTTTTCCAGGTAGGTCTGGAGATTGCCGGTCTCCAGCAGCCATTCCAGGAACCGGCTGATCGGCATATTGTTCAGCACAAACAACCGGTCGAAAGCGACGCCGTGCTTCCGCGCCAGATGCTCTTTCCAGTCCTTTTCCATGGCGGCCTGGGAAGCGGGGAGGTACGCCCCGACCGGGTTGCTGATCAGGGTGAGCCGGCGCCGCGGGTCTCCCTGGCCATAGCCTACGGCGTTGAGGCGCCGCAGCGCCTCGATGGACTTCTCGAAGGTCCCCTCGCCCCGCTGGGCGTCCGTGCCGATCTTGCGAAAATGGGGGAGGGAGCAAACGACTTCGACCCCGCGCTCCGCCAGCCAGGCGGGGAGATCGGCGAACCGCGGCACCAGCAGGATGGTGAGGTTGCACCGATCCATGACGTGCTTTCCCCGGGTCCGGCACTGCCCGACCAGGTAGCGGAAGTTGGGGTTGAGCTCCGGCGCCCCGCCGGTGAGATCCACGGTGTGCGCGCCGGTTCGGTCCAGGGCGGCCAAGCAGAGGTCCACCGTCTCCCGGGTCATGTTCTCGGCCACGCGATCCGGACCGGCATCCACATGGCAGTGCCGGCAGGTCATGTTGCAGAGTTTTCCCAGGTTGATCTGGAAGATGTCGAGGGCAGCCGGACGGAGGCTGTCCCAGCCGGCTCGACCCAGGGCGGCCTCGAAGTCCCCATGGGCCAAGGGGACGCTGTGGAGGACTCGGAGCTGCTCGGCCGGCCGCGCCAGGGGGGAACGGCGGGCGGCGAGGCTCCGGAGACCCGCCACCTCGGCGGCGGGCACGCCGGGATCAGGTGGCGCGGCGAGGAGGGAAAGCGAACTGTCTGCCATCTCACATCCCCGTCTGCTTCACGTGCTCCAGCATCTGCACGCCATGCACCAGGCTGGCCCCGCCGCGAATCGCCGCCGCCACGTGCACCGCCTCGGTCATCTGCTCCAGATCGGCCCCCTTCTCCAGACACGTCTTCGAGTAGGCGTCGATACAATACGGGCACTGCACGGCGTGGGCCACCGCCAGGGCGATGAGGGCCTTCTCGCGTTCGCTGAGGGCCCCCTCGCTGAAGACGGCCCCGTACCAGTCGAAGAACTTGTCCGCCAGCGTGTGGCTCCCTTCGGCGATGGTCCCGAACTTCGCCAGGTGGGCAGGGTCATAGTAGTGGGACATGCGTGGTTCCCTCCCGTCGGGTGCCGGTCGCCCCGCCAAAACGCTGTCGACGCCACCGGTACCCCGGCTCCAGGATCGTCCCGGGGGCCGTGATGGTTTCGAGCGCCCGCAGGGCGTCCAGCAAGATCGTCCGTTGTTGAGCCGTGTTGCAGGCCTCTCCCAGCGGATGCCCGAAGGGGTATCGCAGGAAGACGGTGCGCGGCGGCCGGACCTTTTCCGCGACCTCCCGCAGGAGACTGATGCCGACGGTGGGAATCCCCGCCGCCTCTATGGCTCGCTGGGTCAAGCCCACGGCTTGATGGCACAGCCCTCAGGCCGGCGTCAGGACCACCGCCTCCGCTCCGTCTGCCTGCAGGCGTCGCGCGACTTCAGGGGCCGTCCGCTCCATGAGCGTCGGCAGGTGCCTCCCGTCGATGTGACCCATGAGCCCGTAGGCGCGCGGCGCCAGGCCACCCACCAGCCCCTCTCGGCAGAGTTCCCACAACCGATCCACCGGGAGGACGACGTTGATGTCCCGATCTGCCGCCGAGTGATCGTAGTACTTGTGGGTGACGGTCCATTCCGCCCGAGGCGCCTCCACGGGGATCACCCGGAAGCTCGGATCGCCGTCGGGATCTTCCATGTCGAAAGGGGGCTGGCTCTTCAGGTGGACCCCCGCGGTGGTGAGGAGGGCGACGACCGACTCCGCCACGGGCTTGCCCAGGGGGGTCCAGGGGATCCCGTCCGCCTCCACGAACCGGTGGCGGCGAGCCCAGGCGGTTCGTAGCCACGGAAGCCGCTTGAAGAGCTGCACCAGCAGGGCATTCTTCACCGCTTCCATTCTCCCGGCACGGGGTCTCAATACTTTCCCCGCGCCCGTTCCTTGGCGGGGAGGATCTCCAGACAGGTCGTCCACCAGCCGGTACGGATCGTCTCCGCGAATTCATACGGTAACCCCTCATGCTCCATTTCGCAAGCCAGGGCTTCGTGATCGTAGGCGACGGGGATAAACTCTACCCGGAGATCGTCTTCCGCCGTGAGGAGCGCGTACCAGACCACGGTCGTGCCGTCGTTCTCGGGCCGGCCGATGGCCCCGATGTTGACCAGATGGTGGTCGTCGGCAAGGATCCGATGCCACTTGATCCCGGTATGGGTGCAGAGGATCGCGTCCGCGCGGTACTCCCGCAGGAACTTCTCGATCAGGCCGTTCGGCGTGGCGGACTCCCACAAGAACTCGTTGATCCGCCGCGGCGAGCCGTGGCACAGGAGGGTCCGGTAGCGGCCGAGGCGCATCCGGCGCTGCCTTGGAAGCCTTCCCAGCCAGGCCGTGTTCTCCGGGGCGGTGTTCCGAACGGTGTACGCATAGCTGAGCCGGGCGAAGTGGTTGTCGCGGGGATCCGTGTAACCGCACCCGCAGTCCTCCTTGCCCATGGCCAGGGATTCATCGTAATTGCCCTGGATGGCGAGGACCTTGCCGGCCTTGAGCAAGGGGAATACCCGGTCCGGATGAGGGCCGAAGGCGCCCATATCCCCCAGGCAGAACACCGCCTCGGCGCCGCGCCCTCCGGCATCCGCCAGGGTGGCCTCGAGCGCCAAGTAGTTGCTGTACACCCCGCCGAAGACCGCAATGCGACGGTATTCCCCGCTGTCGTCCATCCACAGACTCCAGTCTCGTGCAGCGTGACCTGTTCACGCATTCCTGCATGTCATGCCGGTCTGGTAGCAGGTGACGCAGGAGCGATGGTAGAGTTGACAGGGGCGGAAGGATGCTTCGAGGCTGCCCTCCGACAGACGCGCCTCCTTGAGGCCGGCCAGGATCGGACAGGCGTAGACACCGCCGTCGGCCACGACCCGCGTCTCCGTGCACTGGAGCAGCGAAAAGTCGAACCCCCGCAGCATCTCCTCGGTCAAGAGATCCTCCCCGCTCTCGCCGAGCCGCCCCATCCGGAACACCGGGATGATCTTGACGCGCGGCTTGGCAATTCCGATGGAGAGCAGGAAGTCCCGGAACCGGTCATACATGCCGGTCCCCTCCGACAACTCCGCCTGCAGGATCTCGGTAGCGGTCAGGATGGGAAGCAGGCCCCGGCCGGAAAGGAGCTTCAGGGCACGCACTGCCTTGTCGAAGGCCCCCCGGCCCCGGACACGGTCGTTCCGCTCCCGGTCCACGTCGTCCACGCTGATCCGAACCTCCAGGGAGTACGGAGAAGCGGCCGCCAGGGCCGCCAGGGCATCGGCCACCCGATCCGTGATGCGGGTGCCGTTGGTGAGGACGGTGGTGGGGGCCACCCGCAGCGCGGCCTCCACCAGGGGGAGTATGTCTTTGTGGAGAAACGGCTCGCCTCCCGTGAAGTAAATCTCCTTCACCCCCAGCGACTCGGCCTCTTCCAGGGAGTGGAGGACCGTCCCGGTGTCCAGGCTCTTCAGCCAGGGATCCGTCGGCCCGCTGGCGTTGAAGCAGTGAGTACACTTGAGATTGCACCAGGTCCCGGTGACCTGGATCCACAAGGCAGAGAGTTGCGCGAACGGGGCAGCCGGCGTGGTCACTTTCCGACCTCCGACACCGGAACCGGGCGCTGTTCCTGCCCTACCAACCCCCGCACCGCCACCGGCAGGAGGAAAAGCACCGTGCAGATCAAGAGGCCGTACAGGTTTGCCCCCAAGAGGCCGGCGTACTTCCCGTCACCGATGACGAAGAGCGCCGGGATCGGCCAGAAGGCGGCATACGTTCCAATCAGAATGCCCGGCCAGAATGCAAAATGGAATGAGGCGCGGGGGACATCCTTCAGGAAATGCAGCAGGAAGATGGGTGCCAACCCCATGACCATGGTGCCCGAGATGGTTGTGGCTTTCAGGATCGACGGTCCGGCGAAGAGCGGGAGGTTCCCCAGGATCGCCATGGCGATCATGACGACCTTGCTGAGGGGAACGTGACCGCCCGCCCGCCCGAAGGCCGCCGGCAGATCGAGCGCGCCCCACTTGGAGAACGAGGTCAGCGCCGAATCCAGGGTCGAGCCCGCCGAGGAGAGCATGATGACGTTCATGGTGACGAGGCACGCCATCCCGAAGGCCGAGGCCACCGCGCGCGGCGCATCGTCCGCCACGGGGAGGTGCTTGAGGTGGGCGTAGATGCCGGTCGCGCTGAACAGCAGGATAAACCCGACCCCCACGGCCCCCGCCAGGAGAAACGCCCGCACCATGACCGTCCGGTTCGTGACGAATCCCCGATCGGTGAGGACCGGGTCGTGGAACGGATAGCTCAGGCACTGCAAGAGGGCCACCAGCAGGAGATCCACTCCGCCCCGCATCGTGAATTCGCCCGCGGCGAGCAGCGGGCGCACTCCGGTCCGGGGGACGACGAAGCCCAAGACGAGGAACAGGAAGAAACCGAAGAGCAGGAACTGGATGGCGTCCGTAACCAGCGAGCTGCGCAGCCCCCCCTTCAGGCAGTAGAGCACGGTGAAGGCCGTGAAGACGAAGGCGCCGACGTAGTAGGAGATCGAGCCCTTCTCGCCGACATAGGAGGCGACCACGGCCGTGTTGCTCCAGATCTCGTTGTAGAGGCGGATGAACACCACGAGGAGAAAGGCCAGCGTGGCGCCCCGGCCGTACGTGGTCGCCAGGAACTCGGCCAGACTCCGGACGCCGTGCCGCGTCCGAATGGCCGCGATGGTGAGGCCGGCCACGGGAATCGACAGGTAGTAGGCGGCATAGGCCAGGCCGCCCACCAGACCAAACGCGGCGCCGAGGTTCGCGGCGTTCGTGACCGACTTGGCGAAGATCCACGTCATGACGATGCTGGTGGTGAGGAGCCACGTGCCGGCCTCGCGCCCCGACCGGTCGCGGCCCCAGTAGAATCCCCCGGCGTCCCTGGCCTGGGGCGCCACCAAGAGCATGGCGATGCCGTACAGGAGCAGGATCCCCCACATCCAGTCCATGTGCTTCTCCTCGGCGGTTCCGGTGAAATCAGGGGCCGCCCCGCCCGTCACGCAGGCCGGGCCATTTCCGTGCCTGCTTAGATGCGCCGAGACCCGCAGGCGATTCGTTCGTTCCATCCCCTCGCCCGGATGTCAGGGCCGTGATGGCCCCGGCGCAGGCCCACTCGGCCTCCAGAGATGCGTTTCGGGATAGAAACCCTTCCAGGCAAACCAGAAGGCCAGGGTGGAGGGGAGCTGGACGAGGCCTGTCGGCACGAGCGGTCCCCGGACCGCGTGCCCGCTCAGCGCCCGCCACGTGGTCCGGCTGTCTCGGTCGTCCATGAGGAGTTCGCCCCGCTCGCGCCGCAGGTTGGAGAAGGTGAGCGGTCGTCTCCCCACGGTCCGAGAGAACACGGCACCGGTGGCCCCCGCGGATGAAAAGGTCACCACGATCGGCTGACCGGCCACGACGTCGTTGACCAGGGGCTGGCGACTCAAGTGCCGGAATGGGTAGGCGATGGCCGTCGTCTCCACGGAGACGCCGACAACGAACTCCTTGCCGGGCAGCGCCTCGTCCGGATTCTTCGTCCCGAAGATGCCGAGCTGGGCCGGGTTGGCGAAGTAGCTTTCGTAGACGTTCCGGCTCCCATCGCCACCCAGGGAGGCGCGTTTGGACAGGACGCGGCCCCCGGGGTACAACTGCTTCCACTCGGTCCACGTCATCTGGAGCGAGGGAAGGAAGCGAAGCTGCATTCCGGCAAGCTTCCCGGCGATGGCTTTGCCGGTCACGTGGCTCCACAGGCTATGCGTCTCCCGGTCATACATGACCAGCCCGTCCTTCCAGAGCTTGCCGCTGACGCCGAAACTCAAGACCTTCCCGTCCGCCGTGGGTCGGGCATACACGATGCCCGTGTAGCAGAGCGGTCACCACGTGACGACCACGGGGCGACCTTCCACCGTGTCGTTCACGATCTCATGGTGGTTGAGTTGCCAGGCGGAGTATGCCCGGGCAGTGCCACCGTCTGGCAGACTGAGCACAAGCTCGTCCGGCCGCAGGAACGGGTCGGCCTCCGTCGCCGATACGAACGTCGGCGCATCGATGGCCGGGATGGCGTCCTGCGGCAGCACCGTGAGGATGGGAGAGCCCTGGATCAATTCGCCGGCCGCGGCCGATCGCGTCGCTGCCCCCGGAGCCGCGCTCGCCAGGACCAGCGTCAGCAGGCTCCTCCACACTATCTGCGCCATGGAGTCCCCCCACCGGGGAAGAGAGCGCACACTCGCTCATTTACCCCGCCTGTTTTTTCGTATACTGGACCAGACCCAGGACGTCCTGCCACACCAGCCGGCCGATGGGGCCGGAGCTGTACTGGGCGACCGCGATCCGCTGATCCGGCCTGATCACGAAGCCCGTCGCCTGGAGGATCCCGCGGCGCTCCTCGTAGAACGCCCCTAGCTTCCGCGCGGTCTCGATGACCGGCAGGCCGTATCCCACCGGCAGCGTCAGCCCGTGCTTCTCCACCGTCTCGGCAGCCCGCTCCCGGGGGTCGGTGGAGGCTGCCACGACGATAATCCCCTCGTCGCGGAAGCGATCCCGCGCGTGCTCGAATGCAGCCAACTGCTGCATGCAGTACGGTCACCAGTGGGCCCGGTAGACCAGGAACACCCCCCAGCCGCCACGGAAGGCCTCCGGCAAGGTCAGTGTCCCGTGCGCCACGGTGTCCAGGCGCACAACCGGAAAGGGATCTCCGCTGTCCAGGATGACATTGCCCGCTCTCGCCATCGTCTCCCTCCTTCTCGAATCGACTAGTTAGGGGAGATTTGGGAGTCCGGAGGAGCCCGGATCGATCTAGTAGCGTATGATGCGGGGAAGGGGTGAGGCGATTCGCGGATTCTTCCCCGGAAGAAGCAGCAAGCATGAGGTTTCCGTGCTCGCGTTCGCGCTCGATCGTCCAGGGCACGGGTGCGTCCACCGCCAGGTCGAGCACGCGCTGGCAGGGAGTATCCGAAATGATCGGACACCACACTTCGAGGCGGAGGGTGGCTGCGTCTGCCTCCGGCAGCGTGAACCGGTCCTGGACCTCGAAGCGCTCGTTTCATCCAGCGACGGCGAAGGAGGGCACACACTCCACGGTGTCGATAGCCATGGCACACCTCCCTGCTATCAGCCAGTCCGAAGGCAGCCTGCGCCATTAGATGCAGGCTCGGTCAATTGGGATTCGGGCATTCTTCGGGTATTCTCAGGGTGGGCCATTTGGGCGGAGGACGGAAACTTGCAGAATAGCCTAGGGCGCCTGCCTCGCCATCCGCTCCACCATGAACCGGCGCAGGAGGCCCTTCATCTCGTCGGGCATTCCGCCCTGGGCTGCGTGGCGGCCCACCAGATCCCGGGTCCTGCGGTAGGTGTTGAGGTACGCCATGCAGGCGGCGCAGCCACGGAGGTGCCGCTCGACCTCTTCGGTGAGTTCTGGAGGGAGCGTTCGATCCAGATAGTCCGCCAGGAATTCCACGATGACGTCTTTGCACTTCAGCGCTTCCATAGGCCGAGCCTCTTTCCCCATTCTCGGAACCAACTGCTCCGCTCGTGCGGCCCCAGGCGGTGCGTCAACTCCTCCCGCAGGACCATCCTCGCCCGGTGCAGCCGGGACTTGATCGCCGCCACCGACTCGCCCATCGCCTCGGCGACCTCCTCGTTCGAGAGCCCTTCCACGTCCCGCATCAAGAGGACCGCCCGGTACGCATCCGGGAGACCCTCGATGGCCCGCGTCAGGATGGATCGCGTCTCCTGCGAGAGCAGATCCGCCTCGGGGTTCTGCGACCAGTCCGCCGTCAGGAAGCTCATGTCCCCCGCCCGGTGGCCGTCTTCGCGGAAGGTGGGTAGCCTGGCCTCCAGGGAGACTTCGACCTCCTGTCGTCGCCCCCGCCGCTTCATGAGGGCCGCGTTAGTGGCAACCCGGTACAGCCAGGTGCTGAGCGCCGCCCGCCCCTCGAAGGACGCGCTCTTCTGGTAGAGGGCCAGGAAGACGTCCTGAACCACCTCCTCCGCATCGGCACTGTTCCGGGTGATACCGAAAGCGATCCGGTAGGCCCGATCGGAGTGTCTGTGCATCAAGACGTCGAGGGCCGAGACGTCCCCAGCCTGTAATCGCTGGACAAGTTCCAGATCGGCGGAATCGTTCAACGGGACCCCCCGCTCGACATCGTGGTCGACTTGCTCGGCCGCCCACACCAATGGGGGGGAAGTTTAGGCCCTTCCTGGAAACATTGTCAAGCGGAGGATCACCGAATCAAGTCCCCGGCCGACCCCGTTTGATCTATTGGATGCATCCTCCCCGCAGGGAGATTCCCGCACTCCGCCCCCGGAGCGCAACGCCGTTCGGGGGGGATCTCGGGTGGTTGCCCAGCCCCCGGCCGCCATACAGCCGGTTCCGGTGTGGCTATCGTCGATCGAATCAACCGGAAGGGCGCTCGCATCAGAGGGCCGGGTGCGCGCCGCTTCCCTGGAAGGCATCCGCATTTGACAGGCGCATGCCCGCCTTGCCCCGCGGTCCCTCCGAAGAAGGACCACTCACCACCGCAGAGCATCGCCGGAGTGTCGAAGACTGGAGGAATGCATCCGGGCATCCGCCACGCGATCCGCCGAACCGCCATCCCGAGTTGGGATCGTCCTGGCTGCCCCATCATCTCGAGTGACTTCTCAGCGGCTGATCCATCGGCCTACTTCTTCTGGAGTTCCCGGCCGGATTCCAGCGTGCTCCGGATGACGGAACGGAGCATCCAGCTTCGCTGGGCTCCTTCCAGGAGCGCCGTCAAATCCTCATAGACGGTGGGATCCACCAAGAAGCCTCCCAGAGTCCCCTCGCCCTGGGCCACCTTTTCGCTGATCGTTCTCAGGTGCCGAGACACCTCCGTGAAGTTCTCCACCAGTGCTCGTGTTTTCGGGTCGAATAAGAGCGTTGGGATCGCTCCCTCGCCGCTCCGGATGGCTTGAAGGAGCGACCGCACCCCCTCGAGGGTCTGGGATGCCTCCTCGAGCACCTTGGCGCCGCCTGGGTCATAGATCAAGGCGTGGGCCAAGCCCCGACCTTCCTTTACCTCGGTGGACAACGCCGCCACGACCTCGGCGGCGCGACCAAGGTCCTGCACAAATCGCCGGCTGGCTGGATCCCGAATCAGCCACGGGATGGCACCATCTCCCCGTTCCAGCGCGGCGGTCACCGCCCGGACCGATCCGAGCGTCTCGATCAAGAGTCGCTTGCTCTCCGGGTCGTTTGCAAGCCACGGAAGCACCCCGTTTCCGCGCGTGAGCGAGGTGGCCAGTCCCTCCGCGGCCCGCGTCGCCCCAGCCACCGCCTCGACCGTCTTGGCGTGTGCCAAGGTGGAGAGCATCTTCTCGAGGGAGACGGCAATCCGCTCGGAGTGTCCGAGGACGCGTTGCCCCTGGCTGACGAGAGCACCGAAGTCCACGGGCTCCTCGACCCGAAGCGTGGCGCCACTGGGAAGCGGGCCTTCCTGGGGACTCCCCACGCTGATGTCGACGAATTTATCCCCCAGGAACCCCAGCGTCTCGATCCGGGCAACCGAGTCCCGGCGAATGTTCTCGATGGCGTCCCCCGCGACACTCAGCTCCACGAGGACTTTCTGTTCGGGTGCGCGCGGCAACTGAAGCCGGGCGACCCGGCCCACCGCGACCCCCGCCAAGCGAACCGTCGCTCCCTCGCGCAAGCCGGCCGCGCTCGTGAAGAATGCCTTGAGCGAATGCTGGGTGGAAAAGTACCGTCCCCGCTGGCCGAGGAAGAAGAGAGACACGGCAAAAAGGAGCAATCCGGCCAAGACAAACACTCCGACAGCGATCTTCAAGCCGGTCCGCGGTATCATGGCGCCCTCCTCTCCGTCGGACCCATCGGGGTGAACTGGTCAAGTGCGCCCGCCAAGAACCGCTGGACCTCCGGCTTGGACGAATTCCGGAAATCTGCAGGCGAGGCAACCTCGAGAATCTGTCCCTGGTGGAGAAAGGCGATCCAGTTCGATCGTGCGAGCGCGCATTGCAGATCGTGGGTCGCCACGATGGCCGTCTCGCACAGATCCACACGCATTTCCGCGATCAGCTCGCAGACCATCCGGGCGTTGTTTGGGTCCAACCCCACCGTGGGCTCGTCAAAGAGGACCAGTTCTGGCTTCAGGGCCAGCGCCCGGGCGATGCCTACCCGGCGCTTCATCCCACCGCTCAGCTCTGCCGGATAGCGCAGCTCGATCCCGGACAGCCCCATGTGCTCCAGGAGTTCGGCGACCCGCGCCCGGATCTCGCCCTCCCGTGCCGTGGTGTGGAGTCGGAGGGGGAAGGCGATGTTCTCGAAGACCGTGAGCGAGTCGAAGAGGGCTGCGCCTTGGAAGACCATGCCCATCCGCTTCCGGAAGGGGAGCAGGTCCCGCTCGCGCAAGGGGCAGATGTCCTCCCCGAAGAGGACAACCCGCCCGCGATCCGGCTTCTCGAGTCCGGCGATCACCCGGAGGAGCGTGCTCTTCCCGGAGCCACTCTCCCCGAGCAGACTCACGGTTTCGCACGCCTGAAGCCCGAGGTCAACCCCGCCCAACACGTCGCGACCGTTGAAGGCCTTGTGCACCCCCTGCAGACGCAGGAGTTCGGCGCAGTCCATCCGTTGCGCACCCATGATGTCTCCTACAAGAGAAAGAAGCATTGGGTCAGGAGAAAATCCGCCACCAGGACCGCAATCCCGATGACCACCACGGTCGCCGTGGTCGCGCGCCCCAATTCGACGCTCCCGCCCGTGAAGCTGAGACCCTGGTAGCATCCCGCCAACGCCACAAGGAAACCGAACACGATCGATTTCGCGAACCCGCTGAAGTAGTCCTGGAAGGTGGTAAAGTCGAAGACCGTGTTCCAGTAGAGCGTAGCATCAAGGCGGTACTGGAAGAGCGCCACCAAGAGACCGCCGACAACGCCGACGGCATTTGCGATGATGGTGAGGAGCGGGAACGCGACGACGCCCGCCAAGAGTCGCGGAACCACCAGATACTTCACAGAGTTTGCCCCGATGACCCGAAGGGCGTCGACCTGCTCCGTGACCCGCATGGCCCCCAGTTCGGCCGTGATTCCGGCGCCGACCTTGCCGCCGACGAGGAGTGCCGTCATGACCGGACCCGCCTCGCGCACCATGGATCGCGCCACCGTGGGGCCGATGTAGAGGAGCGCCCCAAACCGCTCCAGCTCATGCGCGCCCTGGAGGGCCACGACCATGCCGGCAAAGAAACCGGCGATCACGGTCAGGACCAGGGAGAGGACCCCGATTGTATGGAGCTGAACCACGAACAGGCCGAGGAAGTACGGTGGGAGCAGCGCCTCCCGGAACGCCTGCCAGGCCAGGAAGGCGCTCCCACCGAGGTAGTCGAAGAAGGTCCTCATCGGACCTCCCCTGCCCCTGCGACGTGGCGGACCATGGACTCGAATTCCCCGTTCACCGCCCGATAGCTCTCAGGGGCTGAGAAGAGGAGCAGGTGGTAGAGGCACTCGGATCTCCGTAAGGTATACGCATGCAACAGAAGCTCCTGACCTTCCATCTGGCCCCGCAGAACCATCTCGATCCCGTCCCCCGAAGTGACCGCCAGCCGCTCCTGGAGCAAGATCGCTTTCCCCCGAATACCGAATATGAGGTGCCGCATGGCAATGTGCAGCGGGCGGCGCGATGGAATGTCGCCACAGGTGGCGTCCACCAGGATGCCCGCCCGCCGACTCCGATGCCGCAACACCAGATCGGGCTCCTTGCCCGTCTCGATGTCCCACCCCACCTTCGGAAGCGGGACGACAAGACCTTTCGTCGTATCGACGTACGTACCCTCGTGGAGATGGCCGGCCGCACACGCCGCCATCAGGATGCAGATGGGTGAAAACCAGAAGAAGCGAGAGATCGGAGTAATGCGCATCGACGAGTATCCCTTCGCGCGCGCCAAACGCGGGTCGAGGCGGGAAACCGAGCGACCGACCGGGGCTGCAGCGTTCGTTGCGATGCGGGGCGTCCTGAGACGCTGTGGGTCCGCGGCCCGCGTGGGTTGCGCCGAAAGCCAGCGGTTGTGGACCGCCAGGCCTCCCAGAAGCCATGCGCTCCTTTCCCGGGCGGCCAGCATCAACAGGAGTGCCCCGCCCCGCCGGTTGCGAAGTTGGATGCTCCGCGACTCCTGCAGGATTCGCCAAAACGCTCACGTGGTGGGACCGAGGTGGGGCCGACTGCTTCGTATGCCCCATTCCGACACAGCGCGATCGGGACTGAGACGGGGTACTGTACGTCCGTGTCGTTCCGAGAAATTCGGCGGCACGGTTGAACACTCCTTGAAACATTTCGCCCCAAGGGAGAACCTCGGGGAGGAGGATGCGCATCTCATGAGTGCGTATTTCGTCCGCCGTTCGATATTGGAACACGGCACGGACGAGAGAATCGGAATTGGTAGGTGCGACCCGGAGGATCCAACCATGAGCGCAGAGCGCAGACGCTTGGAAGAGACCCGAGCGCGACTGGCCCATTGGCGGCGCTGGGGGCCGTATCTGGCCGAGCGTCAATGGGGAACCGTCCGGGAGGACTATTCCCCCGACGGGGAAGCGTGGGCGGCCTTTCCCCACGACCATGCCCGGTCGCGGACCTACCGCTGGGGGGAGGACGGGCTCCTCGGGATTTCGGACAATCATCAGCGGCTCTGTTTCGCCCTGGCGCTCTGGAACGGGCGGGATCCCATCCTGAAGGAGCGCCTCTTCGGCCTCGGCGGTCCCCAGGGCAATCACGGAGAGGATGTCAAGGAGTACTACTTCTACCTGGACTCCACGCCGACGCATTCCTACAGGCGCGCCCTCTACAAATACCCCCAGACCGAGTTTCCCTACGCCCGCCTCGTGGAGGAGAACGCCCGGCGCAGCCGGCACGAGTCGGAATTCGAACTTCTGGACACGGGCCTCTTCGGCGAGGATCGCTACTTCGATGTCTCCGTCGAGTACGCCAAGGCCGGGCCGGAGGACATCCTGATTCGCGTCACGGCGGTCAATCGCGGGCCCGACTCGGCGCATCTCCACCTCCTGCCCCCGCTCTGGTTTCGGAACACCTGGAGCTGGGAGCCGGGCGCCGAGCGCCCCCGGCTCTGGCGCGAGAACCAGGCGAGGAGTGAGACCGCGGTCGTCGCCGAACATCCCGGGTTTCCCCAGACCGACCGACTGTTCTGCGAGGGGGCGCCGGAGCTGCTCTTCACCGAGAACGAGACCAACGCGCAGCGGCTCTTCGGCAGCCCGAATCCTCGACCGTTCATGGGTTCCTGCCGCATTCGCACAGGGACCTCGGGAACCTCCCGAGACGCAATCGGGTTCCCTCACCGACTCGCCTTCGCTCCTTTCTCCCGGGCTCAACCTGGCAGTCAGTCGCCGGATTCTGGGCTCCCACCCCGAGGCAGACGTCTGGTCCAGAAATGACCGACCATGACGAGGCGGCCAGCGCGGTACTGGACGCTGTCGCTCATCTCTCCCTTCGACTGGCCACGACCTGCAGGCGACTTCGGTTCCATCTGCAGGGCCAGTGGCTGGCGCCGTGCGGACGCCTTCGTTCTTCACTGAGATGCTCCGTGGCCTGTGCGCGATTCAATCCACTGCACGAACTTGGCCGCGGATCGCAGGCCCCCTCCGCTGCATCTAACCCGGTGATAGGCGGCATAGCGCCAGAGAACCAAGCGAAGAATGGCGGGGAGGTTGCCTTTGGGCGACAGCCGATCGCCCCCTGACCTAGAGGAGACCGAGGTCTATGGAGGGACAATGCCAGTCGCGCTGATGTACCTTTCCGGGCCGAATCGCGGCCGCGTCGAAGTGTTTGGCTCGGGGACGATCCGCATCGGGACCGACCCGGCGAACGATTTCGTGGTCGACCCGGGGCTCTATCCGACTGTCACTCCTTCCGGAGCTGAGATCCGGCCCGAAGGAGACGGATTCCGCCTCATCGACGTCGGAGGCGCGGGTCTGTGGGTCAACGGACGCAAGGTCTCGGACGCCTTCCTGGCACCGGGCGACTCCTTGCAGTTCGGAAGTGGCGGACCACAATTCCGCTTCCGCACCTGCCGGGATCTTGAAGAGTGCAAGACCCTTCGGATTATCGTGGCCGATTCCCGCGCGATCGCCCGAGCCGAGCAGGCGCCACCGCTCGTCAGCGCGAGCCTCTTCGTGAAGTTCCTGGTGCGGGATCTGATCCGCAACGCCTCCAGGGGCGCCCGCCTGACCGTCGCCGCTGTCCTGCTGCTCTCCGTGGCCCTGGCGGTCAGTATCCCCGTCGCGCTCTACACCGGCTATCGCGCGGGCGATGAGACGCGCAGGGCTGTGAGCGCACTCAGCGTGGGACTCGCGGAAGAGCGAATCTCGCGGGAGGGACTGGCTGCGCGGCTGGAGGCGGAACGGGAGCGCATCGGCCGCCAGCAGAAGACGGTGGCGGGTCTCCAGGCCGAGCGGGATCGGCTCCGGGGAGCATTGCGGCAGACCGAGCGTCGGATGCGGCTCCTCGAAGCGGAGGGGCGAGCGGGGGAACGGCTCATCGCCCAGTGGGCCGGCGGGGTGGCCCTGGTGCAGGGGGCGCTCTCGCTGCTGGATCCGCAGGGACGACCGATCCGCTACCAGGGATTGGACGCAAACGGCCACCCCCTGCGTGATCCCGCCGGGAGGCCGCTCATGTCTCCCAGCGGGGAGGGACCCGCGGCAACGGTACCGTTCAGTGGCACGGCCTTTCTCGTGAGGCGGGATGGATTGTTCCTCACGAACCGGCACGTCATATGGCCGTGGCAGGACGATGAATCTCTGGCGGGGGCGCTGGCCGCCGGGTACACGCCCCAGGTCACACGTCTCCGCGCCTTCTTGCCGGGGATACGGGCTGCCGTCCCCCTGACGGTGGTGGCGGTCTCGGACGAGGCCGATCTCGCGCTGGTTCGCGGAGACCTGGGCCGCGCTCGCCCCCCGGTCCTGACCCTGGACCGCGCCGGTCGTGGCCTCGTCCCCGGGCGGCCGGTCATGCTTCTGGGGTATCCGACGGGACTGGAGGCCTTGATCGCCAGGGCAGATCCCGCCACGGTGCAACGACTGATGGCCGCCGACATACCAGACGAGTACGCTCTCGCGGATCGCCTGGCGGCCCTGGGCTTGATCCGACCCGCGACCACACGGGGGTACCTGGCGGACGTGCAGCGCCATCAAGTGACCTACGACGCGTTGACGACCGGCGGGGGCAGCGGGGGTCCGGTGCTGAGCACTGACGGAAAGGTCGTTGCCATCAACTACGCCGTGCTCCGGCAATTCGCCGGGGGTAGCTTCGGCATCCCCGCCCAGCTTGCCGCCTCGCTTCTGGACGGTGCGAAGAGTACGCGGTGAGCTTGCTGGACAGGATCAAGCCATCCCGGTGCACCCAGACATCGCGAGGAGTGACGGCCCCGTCCCTTCCCTGCTTCACCCGCCCCGCAGCGAGATGGTCATCCCCCAGTGCAGGCGGCTTGGCGAAACCCTCCCCACCATATCCTATCCCGCATCCTCTCCTGGAGGAACCCTCCTGGGGCTTCACGGGCATTGCTGCTGCATCCCTGCCACCATATACTGCGACGACCATGCGAGAATCTCTTTCCGTCCAGCGGAGGTCCCGCGTGCATTCTCTCGCGCGCTGGTCCATCGTGGCCGGTATCGCAGTGGTCCTCTGCGCCTGCGAGATGTCCCAGGCGAACTTCTCGCAGTATCCCGGATTCGCAGCGTACTTCGCCGCGCATCCGCGAGCCGCCAACCTGCCGACACCGGGAGAGCAGACGCTGCTCCGGCGGTACCTTCCCCGCTATTTCCTGGCCTCCGGGCAGCCCGGCCCGGTGGATTTCTACGCCGATTACATCGCCCACGGCGAACTCCGAGACGAAGCGGGCCGCCTGGTGAGCCAGCAGGTCACTCGAGAGATCCTCAACGCGTTCAAGAGCAACCCCGGGGCCGTCTTCACCTACCGCCCGCAGCGCGGACCGACGCAACCCAGGGCCTATGGGCGGATCGACAAGGAAACGGTGACCGTCCCGACCGAGGCGGGACCAGCAGCGGAATCCTTCACGTTCCTCACCTATAATCTCGTCTTCGCCGTCTCGGGTTTGCCGGCTGGCCTCGCACCGTGGAAGGACGCGTTGGTGCGCCTCTTCGCTTCCCCCGAGGACTGGCACCAGCTGGACCATTACATCTCGGCCACGATCGCGCTGGATGCCTGGCTCTCGCCGGTCGCCGTGACGCTTCAGCAGCATAACCACATGCACACCTTCCTCCTCGGCGCCGACATCCCCCTGCCGGCCGACTGTCGGATCCTTCTTGAAGTGGCGATCCGGTCCAACGAGTTGTATCCGCACGCCGACGGGCGCATGAAACACCGCGCAGTCCCCATGCCCGATCCGGCTACAATGCGCTACCTCATGTCAGGAGAAAGGCGTCCGGTTCTCGCAGCCGACGATCTGACCGACAATCATATCGAGGTCGCGCCCGTCCTGGCGTTCCTTCGGCCGGAGGATGCGTTTTACAGCTTTCAGGGCTTCCTCGGGGAGCGCCGGTGGCCGCGTCAGCGCGACGGGCCACCCGGCGCAGACTACAATACGCTCCCTGCGTTGAAGCCGAAGGCGATGCAGATGCTCGCCTATTACTGGCGCGATGGGAACCCGGAGGATCTGGCCCGCTTCGACCGCACGTGGGGCGCAGGCCGTGGCCCGGTGGCCTTCGCGCAGGCGCAGGCACCCGTGTTCTTCGGAGAGCGGCGTCGAATTGGATCCGACCGCAACGCGTGCAGCGCGACCGGTGCGCCCTCCTTCGAGGAGTAGGCGGGGAGGGGCCGGATCTTCTTCGTGGTGGTTACTGGAGTCATGCACGCTCCACCCGATGACAGCGCACCATGGCTGCGGGGACTCGGTGTTCCATTAAGGATATGGGGAACGGAGGATCAGCATGCAGACGGATCGCCGGATTTCTCTCGTCCTCTTCCTCAACCGCCTCAGCGTCTTCCTTGTGATGCTGCTGTGGACGCTCGATAAGTTTCTGAATCCGACCCATGCGGCGCGGGTCATGGAGCAGTTCTACTTCCTCTCTGGAGTGAGCCAGACACTGCTCTCCATGGTGGGGGTCACCGAACTAGTGATCCTGGTCGGCTTCCTGATCGGGTACCAGAAGCGCATCACGTACGGGGCCGTCCTGCTGTTCCACTTGGTCTCCACGCTGTCCACCGCGAAGTTCTTCCTCGCCCCATTCAGTAACCTCCTGTACTTTGCCGGCTGGCCGATGCTGGCGGCCTGCGTTGCCCTGTATTCCCTGCGAGACTTGGACACGATCGCGGTGAGCTAGTTCGGGCGCCTCGGCACGCTTCCCACCCGCGAGCATCCTAGCTCGGGAAGGTGGCGACGTGGGGCCGGCGCTGGCGTGTGCGTACTGCAGACTTCAGGGGTTAGCTGGGCCGGTCATCGGCACATGCGGGGTCTGGGCATCAATAGTGACGGAGTGACGGGAACAACCCATGCTCCCGGTGCCGACCCCCCCAGCTGTCGACCTCTCGACCAGACAGCGGAGTGGAGCAAGCCGAGGAGATCGTGCCCGCGCGCGAATCCGCCAGCCTGTGACCCGCATCCAAGGAACTACAGGGAGGGCCCGAGGAGCGGCCGCCCTCCGGAAACGAACGCCGGCAGGTCTGTGGAACTGAATGCAGGTCCGTCTGCCG
>JACQVN010000036.1 GCA_016209735.1 Candidatus Methylomirabilota bacterium | reverse complement strand
TCGTCCTCGCCTCGGGGCTCCTGGACCAGCCCGTGCCCATCCCCTGGTGGAATGGCGTCCCCTTGCGGCTGACGACGTACTTCGGCCCGCCTGAAGCGTCCCATACTTAGGTGAATTCCCCTCCGTGGAAATCCGGGCTTGCCCACCGCCTACGAGGTGACGAGTCAAGGCAAGCGGAAGAAGCTCCTGGAATGGGCAAAAGGCAAGTCGGCCGCGGCAGCGGGCGGTCGCGCCAATGTCCGGGATACCGTGAATGGCGTAGCCTCGATCTGCCTGGCCCCGCGTTTCCAGGACCAAGCCCCGAATTGTCCGACGTTCTCAATTCTCATCACCAGGGAGAACCGACTCCAGGCCGCCGAGGATGCCGTCCGCGCCATCGCCGGCCAGCTCCGGACCAAGCAGGCGACGGCGGTTTTGGATGCGCTCGAACTCTTGGATGGTGAGCGGCTCGACCCCTCCGGCTCGCCGTATGCCAAACATTTTGTGGTGAGCGTCCCCGGCAAGAAGCTCGACGCCACGAATCTCTCGGCGCTCGCAGACACCGGTGTCGACGAGCTAAAACACTTCAAACACATCGAGTGCCCCAAGGAGCGGAACCTACCCGGATTGACCGCTCTGCTCGATCTCCTGGCTCCGTTTGCGTCACCGGATCGGCCTCTCGCTCCCGGCATGGCACAGGCCTTGACTCTCGGCGGGCAGAGCGCCGACGAGATCGTCACGAAAGTTCAGTCTACGATCTCCGGCCTGGTGGATCGGATCGTACGGGCGCAGCCCGGCCTGCAAGGAGGGCTCCCGTTCTGGGGCCGGCCCACCCCCTCTGAGGAGGCCATCAAGAGCCGGCGGACCCTCCTGGAGCAGACCAAAACCTTCCTCGACTCCTTGCAGGTCTACAACTCTCAGGGGAAGCTGAAGAACTTCCGGTACGGGTCGGATGAGGTGAAGGGCCATCTGCCCGGGCTGCAGTCGCTGGTCGAGATCGAGGCTCTGGCAGAGTTGATTGCCGACCTGGGCCCCCTGGCCGCCTATCTGTCCAAGGCCGAGACACTGCTGCCACTCGAGCACGAGTGGGCAAAGACGGTGCAGGCTGCCCAGACCGAGGTGGGCGGCCGGATCAAGGCGGACGCTGCGTCCGATGCCGCCTTGCGCGCCCAAGTGCGTCAGCGGCTCGCGGATCTCAAGCGCGCCTATATTGAGACCTACATGGCGCTCCATCTCCGCGCCCGTCTCGGCGCGAACGAAGACAAGCGAAAGGCTAAGCTCCTTAGCGATGTGCGGCTGTAGACCCTCCAGCGGCTTGCCATGATCGATCTGATGCCTCGTCAGCAACTCGTGGACCTTCAGGAGCGGCTGGCGAAACTCGAGAGCTGTTTCGCGCTGACCCCACAGGAGCTTGATGCAGATCCGGCGTGCCCACACTGTTCATTCCGGCCGCCGGACCTGAAGATCATAGTTCCCCCGGCAAAGACCCGGCTTGAGAGTGTCGACGCAGACCTGGACACCCTCCTCTCCGGCTGGACGCAAACGCTCCTCAGCAATCTCCAAGACCCGACGACCCAGGAGAACCTCAAGCTGCCCTCGCCCAAGGCCCGCAAACTCGTGGATGGCATCCTGAAGAAGAAGGCGCTCCCGGACGAGCCGAGTCAGGACCTCCTCCAAGCCCTGCAGGAGGCGCTCTCCGGTCTGATCAGGGTCGTCATCACCTCGGACGAACTCCGGGCGGCCCTGTTGGCCGGGGGCTCTCCAGCCACCACCGTGGAGATGAAGAAGCGCTTCGAGGAGCTCCTGACCGACCGCACCAAAGGCAAAGAGCCCGGCAAGGTCCGGATCGTTGTGGAGTGGAGTGACCATGTGGCATTCGGCCGCAAGAGACATGGGGTCTACCGACAGCTTCACGCTCTACTCCGTCAAAGAAGGGCTGACCTGTAACTGCTCATACCACTCCTTAGAGGATAGGCGGTGAAACCGGCCGATCTTTACATCCTCCTTCACGAGGGCGAAGGCTCCATGCTGGAGTACAAGGAAGCCCTGTCCGCGTCCATGGCGCGGGAGATCAGCGCCTTTGCCAACACCGTGGGAGGCAAGATCCTCCTGGGGGTCCGGGATGACGGGACCGCGATCGGTCTTGCCGACAGCAACGCGCTTCGGGCCCGGATCCAGGACATCGCCCGCAACTGCGATCCGCCGGTCGAAGTCCGCATCGAGCCGGTGGGCAAGGTGGTCGTGGTCCACGTCCGCGAGAGCGATTCGAAGCCGGTGCAGGGCAGCGACGGCTTCTTCTGGCGGCAGGGATCGACGACGCAGAGGCTGCGTAGAGAAGAGATCCGGGACTTCTTCCGCAGCGAGGGGCAGATTCGCTTCGACCTCTCCCCCTGCCCGCGCTTCCGGTATCCGCAGGACTTCGACCGGGAGAAGTACGCCACCTGGCTCAAGCTGTCGGGCATCCCGGGGCGTCCCCGCACAGAGGATGTGCTGGTCAACATCGAGGCCGCCGAGCGCTCCGGCGGCAAGCTCCTCTTCTGGAACGCGGGCGTGCTCTTCTTCACCCGGAACGTAAGGCATTTCTTCAACCAGGCCTACATCACCTGCCTGCTGGCGAAGGGCGCCGACAAGGTCCACATCCTGGATCGCAAGGACTTCGATGGCGGCATCGTGGCGGACATCGAGGACGCCATGCGCTTCATCGAGCGCAACACCCGCACCGCTTACCGGATCGAGGGACTCCGGCGCGAGGACATCGCCGAATATCCGATGCGGGCCCTGCGCGAGGCCATCACCAACGCCGTCATGCGCCGCGACTGGTTCGTCGAGGGGGTCAACGTCTTCGTCGAGATCTACACCGACCGCATCGAAGTCGTCAGTTCCGGGGGTCTGCCCAGGGGCATGCCCCTGGCCGACCTCGGACGCAAGAGCGTGCGGCGCAACGCCCTTATCGCCGACCTCCTCCACCGCATCGCCTTCATCGGGAAGGCCGGATCCGGGATCAAGCGGATCCGCGACGAGGTCCGCGAGCAGGGGTGTCCCGAGCCCGAGTTCGAGGTGAACGGCTTCTGCACCGCCATCTTCCGACCGAATCCAGAGGTGCGGGCCCTGAGCGCGGCTCAGTCGGGAGCCCAGTCGACCGAGCAAGTCACCCCCCAGGTACCCCCCCAAGTACCGCGCAAGTCACAGGGCAAGTCACAGGTGAAGTTGCAGGTGAAGTCACCCCCCAAGTACCGCGCAAGGATTGGGGAAGTACCGGGGAAGTCGGCCCGCAAGTACCCCGCAAGTGCTGGCGATCCTCAGCGCTGCTTCGACTAGCGAGAAGACCCGGGAAGAGTTGCAGTCCGCCGCGCGAGTGAAAGACAGGGAACACTTCCGCAAGCAGTACCTGAGGCCCTTGCTTGACTCCGAGCTACTGGAAGCGACCATCCCCGACAAGCCGCGTAGCTCGAAACAGCGCTACCGAATCACGCGGCTGGGGATCGAAATGTTGAGGCGACAGGGCACAGGGCAGAGCAGCGGTAAGTAAGCCAGGATATATGGCGGCCATGAAGCAAGTACTCTCTGCACCAACGTCCCCTAGACTGTTGGCCTGCCACTTTGAGATGGCTCGCCGAAGCAGGGACTCCGAGTTCCGCAAGATCGAAGGATTCCCGGTCTGGGTGGAGCGCATGACTACAGCCTACCTGCGGGTGCACGGTGACCGGCTCCTGCAAGACGGTCCCCTCTACGACTTGACCTGGCCGGAAGGCACGGAATGGCACCGGGTGGCTTTCCACCGGCGCGACGCAAACCTTCCCGGGGTTCGACTGGTTACCCTGGAAGAGCCTCGGATTCGGGAACTCACTACCTGCCTGCCCCGATTCGTCCCCGGGCAGCCGATCCCACACCTACGACTGGCAGACATCTCTCCCGAGATTTTCGGCTGGTTTGCTCTTTTTCGGGTGACGGGCCGCGCCGCCGACTGGACCGAGCATCGTATCCTCCCCCTATTCGCCCATGACCTGATCGTTTGGCAGCGGTCTTGACTACATCACCGAGGCCGAGTTCGAGGATCTCCGGGACCGCTGCATCGAAGTAAGCCAACTTCTGGGCGCGCTTCGCTCATCCCTCAGCAAGGCAGACGCACAATGACGGATAACGCACCCCGCACTCCAGACTCCTCGCACCCAAAACCTTTTGGTGCGCACCCCGCACCCCGCACCCCGCACGTCGCACCCTTCTTCCACGGGGCGCGATCACATCCTGCGGGAGTTTCAGCCGCGACTCGCCCGCCTGACGCTGGCGGCCGATCCGGATGGGTTGCTGCTGGAAGAAGGCGTGCTGGCCGGCATTCACGCGCGAGGCTTCGATCTGATCGCCTTCGAGGATCCGGTTGCGTTCCGCTACGCTTATGAATCCAAGTACCGAGAGCGCTGGGATCGGGGTGAAGACACGGACCTGGTTGTTGTCTTGCGTGCGCCCCGTCGCAACCTCGACAGTCTCCCTTCGACCTCCATCAGGCCAGCCGGAAGCTGGAATTCAGCTTGGTGGATCTGTTCCCCAACCTCAGCGCCCCTGTCGTGGATGCTATCGACCGGAGCCACCTCGAGGCCTTGCCTGTCGGCTGCCGAGATTCGTCGCGTGCTCGCGACACACTTTAGAAGGCGTGCTCGCGGAGAATGGGACCCGTGGCGCACGCTCCAAGACCATCACGGTCCTTTGTCGTCTGTGGTGTGACGACGGAAGTGCTGTGGACCAACTGCGCCACGACGCAGTTCAGTTTCATCGCGAGCTGCCCCGAAAACACGCCGTCTGGCTGCATACCGGCCTGGCAATCGCCACCTGCCCGTTCTTCCTTTCGACCATGGAGAGCCGGGGTCGCCTCCTTCGCCTCCAGCAAGACGTGAGCCTTCAAGAGGCCACGCGGCGGGCCTGCGAACAATGGGGCGAACGCGAGCGCGTGCCCGCTCCGCCCGGCATGTGATCCAGACTGTCCGAGATCGGGGTTTCCTCGAGGCTACGTGCAAGAGGGGGGTCTACACCGCGCCAGAGCCTCGTCCGCTTCCACGGATGGATCTAGGCGTCTGGCTATTGCGAGCACTCCTGATGGGCGCCCGGCGCACCATGGCACCGCTCGCGGAGATCCTCAGCTCGCCCGCACTTTTCCCGTTTACCCCTTCAGCACTTACCCCACACCACCTGCGACAATCTGGACAGGTTCGCCTTATCCGCCACGGACTGGACGAGGATTTGGTCACAATCCCATGAGTCGGAGCTGCGTGCGCTAATAACTGACGCATCGGCGATTCACCCGCAGGACACTCCGGCCGCGGACACCGATCGTCTGGCGGGTATTAGGCGACCATTGCGCCGACCAGATTAGAATTGACAGGGGCGGAATCCTCTGATAGCGTGCGTGCCGCTCGTCGTCTTTTTACCATTTCCCTCGGCCTCCATGCCTATGGAGGCCGGGCCGTCTTGGCATCGGAGGCCGCCTTGCTGAAACGGGAAAAGGAGCGGACGCCCGCCGACTTCGGCGACATTCGCGCCTTCCTCGGAGAGGGAACGCAGTTCAAAGGAGTGTTGAGCTTCGCCGGCGCGGTTCGCATCGACGGGCAGATGGAGGGGGAGATCGTCGGCGACGAGATGCTCGTCATCGGCGAGCCGGGGCGGGTCAAAGCCGAGATCGAGGTCGGCGCCCTGATCGTCAGCGGGCAGGTCCAGGGGACCATCCAGGCCAAGCAGCGGGTGGAGCTCCTCGGGCCGAGCCGCGTGACGGGGACAATCCGCACCCCCTGTCTGGTCGTGGCCGAGGGGGCGGTCTTCAACGGCCATTGCGAGATGGGCGGGCTCCCGGGAGAGCCGGGAGAGGGTATGCCGCCGGCGCCGAAGGCGGAGGATCTGCAGGCCGCGGAGCGGCTCTAACGGCCACCTGTCACCCAGCGGGACCCACCTACCCCAGTTGTCCTCCGGGACCCAGGTTGGACCGGCCTCTTTCCCCGAATCTCCGCACGCCGCACCCCCTTCGCGTGGGTCGCCCCGCGCCGGGCCGCCGGCCGCGGCCCAGGGCTATCGGTAAGCAGCAGGCGACGCCGTCGCCTGCGGGTGGTTTTCCATGTCGCACGCAGCACCCATCTCTTCGGGGACCCCTCCGGCAGAGACGATCGTCGTGGCCATGAGTGGGGGCGTGGACTCCAGCGTGGCCGCCGCCCTCTTGGCCCGGCAGGGCCACCCGGTCATCGGGGTCACCCTCCAGATGTGGTCGGGCGCCGACGCGGAGGATGATCGGGTCGCCAACACCTGCCGCGCCTGCCACGCCATCGTGGACGCCCGCGAGGTGGCCGCCCGGTTGGGCATCCCCCACCACGTCTTGGAGGCCGGCGCCGAATTCGAGCGAGAGGTCGCCGATCCATTCAGCCGGGCCTACCTCCAGGGCCGCACGCCCAACCCCTGCCTGCCGTGCAATGCCCGGCTGAAGTTCGGCGCCCTCCTCCGCCAGGCGCGGGCCTGGGGGGCAATGCGACTCGCCACCGGCCACTACGCCCGCCGCGATCGCGATTCCGCCACCGGGCGGCACCTGCTCCGCCGCGCGCGGGATCTCCACAAGGATCAGAGCTACTTCCTCTCCTCGCTCGACCAGACACAACTGGCCGCCGCGCTCTTCCCTCTCGGCGACCTTGAAAAGGCGGACACCCGACGTATCGCGGCGGAACTCGGGCTGCCGGTGGCGGAAAAGCCGGAGAGCCAGCAGGTCTGCTTCGCCGCCGGGGACTACCGGGCGTACCTGCGGCAGCGTGCCGCCGGCCTCTTCGCACCCGGGGTGATCCGGGACGTGGACGGCACGCCCCTGGGCCGGCATGGCGGGCTGGCCCTGTATACCGTGGGCCAGCGGCACGGCCTGGGTCTCGGGAGTCCGCGCCCCTACTACGTGGTGAGACTCGACACCGCCCGGAACGAGGTCATCGTGGGCGGGGCGGAGGACCTGGATGTCTCCGAGGTTGAACTCGAGGCGCTGAACCTCATCGCCCTGCCGGACCTCCCCGACGCCCGGTCGGTCCTGGCCAAGGTTCGCTCCACGGGGCCGGCGGTGCCGGCAACCCTCTGGCCTCCCCACCAGGGCAGAGCCCGGCTGGCGTTCAGGGCACCGCAGCGCGCGGTGGCGCCCGGCCAGGCGGCGGTGCTCTACGATGCGGAGGATCCCGACCTCGTCCTCGCCGGGGGAACGATTACCTCTCGAAAGGCTCACTAGGCATGCGGAAAAAGCGGGTCGGCTACGCGAAGTTCTCCAAATAATTCGTTATGCTACCCCTTTGCTCTTGTATGTCCATGGTTAGAATGTTACAAGATACCGAGCGCCCGGTACAGAACAGAGAGATGGGGCCAGGAATTCACGATCAAGGCTGGGAGGCCGGTGTGGGGCGCGAGCATGAGGTTATCCAACAAGTCATTCGGCGGCTCAGGCTTCGCCTGCGGGGGGTTCGGGCGGTGGTGGCCTGCCTCCGCTTCTCCCTGGCAGGACTGGGGCTGGCCGCCGCATTGCTCTTGCTGAAGGGGCTGTTTCCCTCCACCGTGGCGCTGGCGGTCGCCAGCGTCTCTGGATCTTTCCTCCTGGGTGCGCTATATGGTCTTTTCGCCCCAGCGCCGCTCGATCGGGTGGCTCGCCTGGCCGACTGCCGGCTGAGGCTCAAGGAGCGTCTGACCGGGGCGGTGGAGCATCTCCACGATGCGAAGCCCGACGACCTGGTGCGGGCTCAGCTCGTGGACGCCGCAGCCCATGCCCGCCAGGTTCGGCCAGCGCAAGCCTTCCCGCTTCGGCTTCCGCCGGACTCCCGCCTCCTCCTGCCGGCGGGCGCTCTGGTGGTGATCCTGGCCCTCCTCCCCCCCGTTCCTCTCCGTTTCCCGGGCCGCGAGGCCGAGGAGGCGCGCGAGGAGACCGCGAGCCCGGCCGAGTCCCAGCCGGAGAACCCCCTGGAGCAGAAGCTCGCCACCCCTGCCTTGCCGAAAGATCTCTTCCCCAAGGGGACCGAGCAGCAGATCCAGCGCGGTCCGCTCTCCGCACGGGACCAGCAGGGCGATCTGTCGGCAAGCTTCCGCGACACCAAGCTGGGCGATCGCCGTCCGGACTTCGGGAGCTTCATCAAGCAGGCGGACGACCGGCTGAAGCTCCTGGCACGGCCGGAGAGCCTTCCCGACCTTTCGCGGGACTACACCCAGAGCCCGTACCAGGTCATGATCCGCCGCATGCAGGAACAGCTCAAGGCCGGACGGCTGCAGGGACTCACCTGGGAGCAGATCGAGCGCCTCCTGTCCGAACTGGGGCAGAGCCAGGAGCGGCAGGGATCCGGCGATTATGCCGACGATCTGCGCGAGGAGCTCCAGGACGAGGCCGCCGGATCCCCCGACAGGATGCTCTCGGCCCTGTCTCGGGCCCTCACCCGCCTGCGGAATCGGGAGGAGTCTTCCCGCGGCAAGGGGCGGAACCTCCGCGAGGCGCCGGCCGGCGAGGCGGGCGCGGGCCGGGGCCAGGACGAGGGGGCGCCGGGCGGCTCCCTGCCGGGCACGGGCGTCTCGCCCGAGACCGCGGGCGATCCGACGCAGCGCATCGAGGGCGAGAAGCAGGACGCGCAACTGGAGGGGGATGCCCGCGAGGGGCTGACGGAGTCCTACGACACGAACCTGTCCGGCCCCGGCGCCCAGAACGCCTCGCGCCTCCAGTACCTGGAGCTCCTCTCCCGCTACCGGAAGATGATGGAGGAAGCCCTGGCCAAGGAGCCCATCCCCCGGAACTACCGGGAGCAGGTCAAGGAGTACTTCCAGTCCCTGGAGGCCCGATGAGCCCGCCCCCGCCGCTCACCATCCCGCGCAGCGCGCCGTCGGCCTCGGCCGCCTCGAGCGGCCGCCTGCCCCTTCTGGAGGCGGGATTCCTGCGCCGGCTGGAGGAACTGTCCATCGTCTCGCGCAAGGTGGTGACGGGCCGCAGCAAGGGAGAACGGCGCACGCCGCGCAAGGGCCCCGGCCTGGAGTTCGTGGACCATCGCGGCTACGCGGTGGGGGACGACCTCCGCTATGTGGACTGGAACATCTACAGCCGGTTGGACCGGCTGCTCCTCAAGCTGTTCGTCGTGGAGGAAGACCTCTGCCTGCACCTCCTGATTGACGGCAGCGCTTCCATGGGATTCGGGCGGCCCGCAAAACTGGATTATGCGGCCCGCGTGGCGGCCGCCCTCGCCTACATCGGCCTGGGCAATCTGGAGCGGGTCGCCGTGGGCCTGTTTGCGGACAACCTCCGGCGTCATGTCCGACCGCGCCGCGGCCGCGGCCAGATTCTCCCCCTGCTCGAATTCCTCGGCGCCCTCAGGGCCGCGGGGCGCACGCACCTGAATGGCTGCCTGTCGGACTACGTCTTCCGCAGCCGAACGCCGGGTGTGGCCGTCATCCTGAGCGACTTCCTGGATCCTGGCGGGTACGCGGAAGGGCTCCGGGCGCTCCTGGCGAGGCGGTTCGAGGTGGCGCTCTTGCATGTGGTGAGCGAGGACGAACTCAACCCGGACTTCCGCGGCGACCTCACGCTGGTGGACGCCGAGAGCGGGCCCACCCGCGAGGTGACCGTCGATCGGGCGGCGCTGGACGCCTACCGGGAGCGACTCCGGCGCCACTTCGGGGCGCTGGAGGCCTACTGCGCGCGCCACCGGATCGATTACCTGCGGACGAGCACGGCGGTCCCCTTTGACGACCTGATCTTGCGGCACATGCGACGCGGTGGGTTCCTCAAATGAGCTTCCTGAATCCTGCGGCACTGGGGATGCTCCTCGGCATCCCGGTAGTGGTCCTCTTCCACCTGCTGAAGATCCGCCGCCGGCACCAAGCGGTGAGCAGCACTCTGTTCTGGGCCGACAGCCTCCGGGACCAGCAGGCGACGGCCCCGTTCCGGCGGCTCAAGCCAAACCTCCTCCTGCTCCTGCAACTCCTGATCATTCTGGCCCTGGCCCTGGCCCTGGCCCGCCCGGTGCGGACGACCTTGGCCGAGGGCTACGCCAGAAGCGTCTTCATCCTGGACACCTCGGCCAGCATGCAGGCACGGGATGCAACCGGGTCCCGATTTGCCGCGGCGCGGGCGGCCGCCCTGGAGGCCGTGGCACAGTTAAAGCCAGGCCAGCGGGGCATGCTCATCGTGGCGGGGCACGAGGCGCGGGTTGTCGTGCCGCTCACGGAGGAGATCGGGGCCCTGCGGAATGCCCTGGCGAATCTGACGGCCGAGGACACCCCGGGCCGCCTCGTCGAGGCCCTCGGTCTGGCCCAGGCAAATCTGCAAGGAGGCGGCCCCGCGGCCGTCGAGATCTTCACCGACGGCGCCTTCGAGTCCCCCAGGCTCCCAGACCTCGGCGGTGCGACCGTCCGCTGGCACCGCTTCGGCGCAGGGAGCCGGAACGTCGGCATCACGGCCTTCGAGGTACGGAGGAGCCACTTCGGGAGCAACGAGCACCAGGCCTTCCTCTCGCTGGCGAACTTCGACAGCCAGGAGGCGCGGTTCGACCTCCGGCTGTCCCTGTTCGGCCGGCTGCTGAAGGTCGAGCGGTTGACGCTCGCTCCGGAGGTCAAGCGCGCCTTCGTCTTCCCCTTCAACCTGAGCGAGGGGGGCATCCTGCGCGCCGACATCGTTACCGACGATGACCTTTCCGTCGACAACTACGCCGTGGCCGTGATCCCGGCCCCCGCCCCCATCCGGGTCCTTTTGATCAGCCGGGGGAACCCCTTCCTGGAGAAGGCCCTGGCGGCCGATGGGCAGATCCGGCTCGAGCGGGGAACGGTGGAGGCGCTGGAGAAGCCCTCCCAGCACGACGTGGTCATCCTGGATGGGGTGCAGGCGAAGTCGTTGCCGCCGGGCCGCTATCTCCTGGTGAACACGCTCCCGTCCGGGCTCCCCCTGCAGGCGCAGGGACGGGTGGCGGAGCCGCCCATCGTCGACTGGGATCGGGGCCACCCGGTCATGCGCTACCTCGACCTGTCCAGGGTCAGCGTTCAGGAGGCCATGCGCGTGCGTTCGACGGGAAGCGGCCGGGCCCTGGTGGAGTCCAACCTGACGCCCCTGGTCTACGCCTTCGACGAGCGGGGGGTGCGCGGCATCTTCGTGGGATTCGACCTCTACCGGACGGATCTGCCGCTCCGGGTTGCCTTTCCCCTCTTCGTCAGCCATGCCGTGCGCTGGCTGAGCCCGACCCGGCTCGAGGATGCCGGGCTGACCCGGCGAACCGGCGAGCCGATCTCGGCGCGGATCCCCGTCCCCGCCAGGGAGGCCATCCTCACCGTCCCGGGTGGGCGCGCCCAGGCCCTGCCGGTGGACGCGAACGGCCGGGTGGATTTCGCGGACACCACCCGGGCGGGCCAGTACTCCATCCGGGCCGGCAACTGGGAGCAGTCCTTCGCCCTGAATCTCCTGCAGGAGGGCGAGTCCAACCTCAAGCCCCGCGCCATCCCGCCCGCCGCCGAAGGGACGGCGGGTCCACCCCCCACCGCGTTTCCCACGCGCCAGGAGCTATGGCGGATTTTCGCCGTTCTCGGGCTCCTCCTGCTTTGCCTGGAAGGCGCCCTGTACTTCCGCGAGGCGGGCGGTCGTTGGCCGCTCCCCCCGGCCCTGGTGCGCCTGGCGGTCCTCTCCCTGGCCGTCGCGGGACTCCTGGGCGTCGGCCTCTTCCGCACCACCGACCAGCTCACGGTCTTCTTCCTGCTGGACGCCTCGGACAGCGTCTCCCTGGACAATCGGGTCATGGAGCGGCAATACACGGCCGACGCGGTGAAGGCGGCGGGGAAGCGCGACCGGTTCGGCGTGGTCACCTTCGGCGGGACCCCCGGCCTGGAGGTGGCGGCCGGCAGCGGGCCGCTGCCCGAAAAGCCGCCCGCCACCGCCGACAGCCGGGGGACGGATATCGGGGCGGCCATCCGGCTGGCACTGGCCGCCTTCCCCCGCGAGGGGGCCAGGCGCATCGTCCTCCTCTCCGACGGGAACGAGAACCGGGGCAGCGCCCGGGAAGCGGCCCGCCGGGCCAAGGCGGAGGGGGCGGACATCTTTGTGGTCCCCCTGCGGACGGCGCACACCGGGGAGGTCCTGGTGGAGCGGCTGGTCGTCCCCTCCGAGGTGAAACTGGGCGAGTCGTTCCTGGTCCGGGTGGTGGCCTGGAGCGCGGAGGAGGCCAGCGGACGCCTCTCCCTCTACCGGGATGGGGGGTTCGTGGGGGCACAGCCCGTGAAGCTCCGGCCCGGCAAGAACGTGTTCGCCTACCAGCAGTCCCTGGAGCAGCCGGGGTTTCACATCTTCCAGGCGCGGCTGGAGGCGCCGGACGACGTCATCCAGGAGAACAACCGTGGCGTGGGGCTGGTGGCGGCTCGCGGCCGGCCCAGGGTGCTGTACGTGGAGAAGGACCGGGATCAGGGCGTGAACCTGTTGAACGCCTTGCGCGCCCAGAACATCCAGGCGGAGATGGTCGGCCCGGACTCCCTGCCCACCACCATGGCGGCGCTCACCAAGTACGATTCGGTGATCCTGAGCAACATCTCGGCGCTACGCATGAGCAAGGCCCAGATGGAGCTGATCCGGAACTACGTCCGCGACCAGGGCGGCGGCCTCTTGATGCTGGGAGGAGAGGAGAGCTTCGGGGTCGGCGGCTTTTACCACACCCCCATCGAGGAAGCCCTCCCCGTGACCATGGAGGCGCGGCAGAAGATCGAGATCCCCTCCCTGGCGGTGGTCCTGGTGCTCGACCGCTCCGGGAGCATGGAGACCAGCGTGGATTCCCGCTTCTCGAAGCTCGACCTAGCCAAGGAGGCCGCCCAGTTGGTGGTGGAGCTTCTGGACGAGCGGAACGAAGTGGGGGTCATCGCCTTCGACACGGCCTGGAGCTGGGTGGTTCCGATGGGGCCGGCCAAGGACAAGGACCGGATCATCAAGGAGATCGCCAGCATCAAGGCCGGCGGCGGCACCGACCTGTTCCCGCCGCTGAAGGAGGCATACCAAACTATCTACGACCGGCAGGCCCTCCTGCGCCACGTCCTGGTCCTCTCCGACGGCGAGGTCACGGCCGCGGACTTCCCCGGCCTGGTACGCCGGATGCAGAAGGACAAGATCACCGTCTCCTCGGTGGCCGTGGGCAAGGACTCGGATGTCCGATTCATGACCGACATCTCCCGCTGGGGGCGCGGGCGCTTCTACTACACGGAGGACATCTACAGCATCCCGCGCATCCTCACCCTGGAGACGCAACTGGCCAGCAAGGCCTCCATCGTGGAGCAGGCCTTCCGTCCGCGCCTGGTCCGGGCGGATCACGAGATCGTCCAGGAGATCAACTGGGAACAGGTGCCCCCCCTGGGGGGATATGTCTCCACCACCCCCAAGCAGGCGGCGGATCTCCTGCTCACCTCGCATCAGCGGGATCCCGTTCTGGCCGCCTGGCGCTACGGCCTGGGGCGCTCGGTGGCCTTCACCTCGGACGCCAAGGGCAAGTGGGGCATCCTCTGGCTGAAGTGGGACGAGTTCGGCAGGCTCTTCGGCCAGATGGTGCGCTGGACGCTGCGCACCGCCCAGCGCCAGGAGGTCACCGCCACCGTCTCCGAGCGGGGCGGCGAGGGCGAAGTCCTCCTGGAGGCCATCGACGAGCGAGGGGAGTTCATCAACTTCCTCGACGCCAACGCCGGCGTGGTGTTCCCCGACAAGACCCAGCACGTCCTGCCGTTAGACCAGGTGGGCCCCGGGCGGTATCGCGCCCTCTTCCCGGCTGTCGAGGAGGGCGCATACCTGGTGGGTGTCTCCCAGCGGCGGGAAAAGAAGGCGGCCGGCTCGGAGGTGGCCTCCCTGGTGGTTCCCTACTCGCCGGAGCACCGGGTCCTGGCGGTCAACGAACCGCTCCTCCGGGAGGTCGCGAATCTGACCGGCGGGGCGTTCCCCGCCACGGCGGCCGAGACCTTCACGCGGGAGAGACGGCCAGCGCGGGTCTGGGTGGAAGGCTGGCCCTATCTGCTGGGGCTGGCGCTGCTCTTGTTTCTCCCCGATGTGGCACTGCGCCGCTTCTGGCCGCACGGATTCTGGCGGCGGGGCGCCGGCGTCTCCGCCGGGGGGGCGGGAGGCCAGGGCGGCGGGGCGGCGACGCCGGTGGTGGGGCATTTTGGAGCGCGGGGGGTCCGGCGATGAGAACAGAACCCGAGGGTTTCACCGCTGAGACGCAGAGGTCGCAGAGGGTGTGCAGAACAGGGAGTGAATCCATTCTGGGCGCGGCGGCCGGAAGAGTGCCGAATCGCGTGCGGCCTCGCGATCCGCTCGGTCCAGAGCGATGCGTGTATTCCTCTGCGGGCTCCGCGCCTCTGCGGTGCAGCCGGGATGGGTGGGCGGGGCCGAGAAGGCCACGCCTGGGGAGCGGCGGCCGCTGGGCGCGGCGGCTACGGGTGGCGGGCCTGCTGGCGCTGCCGCTCGCCATCTTGCTGGGAGCTTCCGCGGGAGAAGCGGGTCAGGCGGCACCCCGGTCGAGCCGGCTGCGGGTCGCCGTCCTGAGCTTCGCCGGGATGGGGGGCCCGGCCGGGCTTGGAGACGCCCTGGGACAGGTGCTTCGGGACGGAATGCGCCAGGTGCGGGGCCTCGAGTCGGTGAAATCCGGCGCCCTCATGGAGTCGGCCGGCCGCCTCTCCCTCTCCCTGGGGAGCAGCCTTTCCGACGACGAGCTTCTCCGCCTTGGCCGCGACCTTCGCCTCCGAGGCTTGGTGACGGGGACCTACACCGCGGAGGGGGGGAGCCTGAAGGTTCAGGCGCGCCTGGCGGATCTGGGCGGGCCGGGGAGGGTCGTGCGGGCCGAGGAGACGGCGGGAACCCTGGCGGGGTTCGTGGCGCTCCAGGCGCGGGTCCTGCGGGAGGTGCTGTCGCGCCTGGCGGTCCGTCCGACCGAGTACGACGACCGCCGGATCCAGGCCGTCTTGGGCGAGCCCACGGGGTCGCTGGAGGCATATATCCTGTACGGTCGGGGCGCGTGGCACCTGGAGCTGGGCAGCAAGGAGGGACAGGAGGAGGCCGTCCGGTTGCTCACCCGAGCCACGGAAGCCGACGAGAACTTCCCGTTGGCCCGGGTGGCGCTCGGGGCGTCGCTCCTGGCGACCAACAATCGCTGGAAGGGATCCCAGGAGGTCCGCAAGGCGCTCCAGATCAACCCCAACCTGGCCGAATCCCATCGGATGCTGGCCGAGATGCTGGCGTCGAGCCCCCGGCGGCCCTACGATCTGACTATCCAGGCCTACCTCAAGACCGCAGAGCTTGCGCCGGACTGGGCGGAGGTCTGGGTGGGCCTGGGGGACGCCTACCAGGCCAAGGGCCGGTTCGACGAGGCCGTGCTGAACTACCAGAAAGCGCTGGCGCTGGAGCCGAACAACGCCCGAGTGCATTACGGCATGGGGAAGATCTACTACAACGAGAAGCAGCTCTACCACGAGGCCGTGGCCGAGTACCAGCGGGCCATCGCGCTGGACCCCGGACTCCTGGAGGCCCATCTGAGCCTGGCCGACCTGTACGGGGAAAAGGGGCTCTACCAGGAGGCGATCGCGCGGTACGATTACGTTCTCTCGCTGGATGCCCGCCACCCCGGCGCCACCTACGGGTTGGCCATGGCGTACGAAGAGGTGGACAGGAACAAGGCCATCGTGGCCTGGGAGCGTTACATCGAGCTCGCCTCCACGCTCGCCTCGGAGAAAGAGTGGGTGGACATCGCCAAGAAGCACCTGGCGAAGCTGAGGCGGGAGAAATCGCGCTGAGAGCCGAGAGCCGAGAGGGGAGAGCCGAGGGCCGCGGATCATTCTACCGCCAAGGCGCCAAGGACGCCATGACCCGCAAGGGATATACAAGCGCCGGCCCCCAGAATTCGAGGGCCCCATGCTATGGCGACCCGGGTACCCGCCGCTTCCGGCGGGTGATCTTGGCGGTTCACGAGTCTCGCGTTGGTGGTAGATGGGGTATTCTCCCCGTTCGTGGTGAGCCCGTCGAACCACGAACGCCGGCTTGCTCTTCGACACGCGCAGGGCATGCCCTGAGCCGTGCCGAGGGGCGAACGGTGATTCAATCTCCGTCCCCGCGCCTGCGAGACGGTGAACGAAAGCATCCGGGTAGAAAGAATGCAGGAAACCGGCCAAGACCTCCTGAATAATCACGACTCACCACAAGGATGGATACCGATGCTTGCCGAAGAGCGCGCTGAGCAGTTCCGCAGCGTCTTTTCCGCCCTCATGCGGGAGATCTCGAAAACCGTCGTGGGGCACACGGAGATCGTCCGGGGGGTCTTGACCTGCCTCTTCTGCGGCGGTCACGTCCTCTTGGAGGGTGTCCCGGGACTCGGGAAGACCCTCCTCGTCAAGACGCTGTCGGGGGGGCTGGACCTCCATTTCTCCCGCATCCAGTTCACCCCGGACCTGATGCCCGCCGACATCATCGGTACGAACATCGTGGTGGAATCCCCCGGGGGGCGGCACTTCGGCTTCCAGCGGGGTCCCATCTTCGGCCAGATCGTCCTGGCGGACGAGGTGAACCGCGCCACCCCGAAGACCCAGTCGGCCCTCCTGGAGGCTATGCAGGAGCTCTCGGTCACCGTGAGCGGGAAGCATCACGTGCTGGAGCGTCCCTTCTTCGTCCTGGCGACCCAGAACCCCATCGAGATGGAGGGCACCTATCCGCTGCCGGAGGCCCAGCTCGACCGCTTCCTCTTCAAGCTGAAGGTGCTCTATCCGAGCGCGGGGGACCTGGCGGAGATCATCGAGCGGACGACCAAGCCGCAGGCGGAGTCGGTCCACAAGGTGGCCACCGGCCCCGAGGTGGAAACCCTGAAGGCCCTGGTCCGCGAGGTGCCCCTGCCCCAGCCCGTGAAGGAGTACGTGAGCCAGTTGGTGCTGGCGACCCGCCCCGACGGGCCCACGCCTTCGGAGATGGTCAAACGCTTCGTCCGCTACGGGAGCTCGCCCCGCGGCGCGCAGGCGCTGGTCCTGGGCGCCAAGGTCTGCGCCTTGATCGACAGCCGCTTCAACGTCAGCTTCGACGACGTCCGGGCGGTCGCCCTCCCCTCCCTCCGGCACCGCCTGATCCTCTCCTTCGAGGGCGAGGCGGAAGGGGTCGACCCCGATCAGATCCTGGAGGACCTGCTGGCCAAGGTCCCCACCCAGCCCGCCAAGACCGCCCTCCTGCCGGAGGGGTTGTAGGCGGCGACTTTCACCCGGGGCGCGTTGAACGGTTAGCGGTGAACGGTGAACGTCCGCACGGCCGTTCCGCCGCACTCTCGACCCCTCGACCACCGTACTCTCGTACCGCCGTACCGCCGTACCCTCGAACCTTCTCCCCAGCTCCCCTGCCCGCCGCCGCCTGCCCGCTGCCCGCTGTCTCCTCGTGTACTGTCGTACCTTCGTACTGCCGAACCTCCGTCCCCCCGAACCTCCGTACTCTCGTACCGCCGTACCACCGCACTGTCCTTCGAGCCCTCCGCCCCCCTGCTCTCCAGCTCCCTGCCCGCTGCCCGCTGCCTTTCTCGTGTACCGCCGTCCAGCCATCCCCGGGTCCCCCCATTACGTTCCACGGTTACGCAATCCGTTTGGCAGATCAACCGGCTGATCGAGCGAACGAGAGATCAGGCGGGTCGAGCTGAGATTCGGAGTAGGCCCGCGGGCGAGACCAGCGGGCTCGGCGCCAGGCAGCAAGAAAAAGCCGGACACAAGAGCGGGCGGCCTGTAGTGTGGCGGCGTGCCTCGCAAGATCGCCAGCAAGGAGGATTTGCGGACCCGGTTGGGCGAGCTGTCTGGG
>JACQVN010000028.1 GCA_016209735.1 Candidatus Methylomirabilota bacterium | reverse complement strand
GGGCAGGAGCAGGCACCAGCCGCCGTCTGCTTCGGCCTGATTCAGAATCATGCAATTATCCAGCGTCAGGCCCGTGGTGTCCTGGTACCACAGTGGGTAGCCGTTCGCCGGATCGATGGGGCCGACCCGCTGGAGCGCGGCATGGGACGCCGGCAGGCTGCCGGCGAGCAGTACGAATAAAGCCGCCATGACGAAAACCGCCCTCTTGAGTCTCATGGTGTCTCCTTTCCGGCGGCTGCCGCCACATGGCCCGACAGTCTGAACGCTCGCAGGCGGACGGACCCCCCTTCCGCTCACTGCGCAGCGTCTTGTCCTCTCGAAACCCTGCCGGCCGCCGCGATCCCCGTATGGATGATTAACGGCTGTTACGACTGCTCTCGGTACGCGCAGAAGGGTAAGCGGGTAGGGTCGAAGCGAGAAGTCAGGGAATCCCGGGATGGGACGGGGGAAATCCTCGACACCCGGAAAGGGGAAATCCCGGGGGCGCCGTCTCAGGGCTGGATGAGGCCCTGGCGGATGGCGTAGCGGACGAGGCCGGCCGTGTCGTGGATGTCCAGCTTTTCCATGATCTTGGCCCGGTAGGACTCGGCGGTCTTGGTGGTGAGATCGAGCTGAGCCGCGATCTCCTTCGTGGTCTTCCCCTCCGCCACGAGCTGAAGGACCTGCCGCTCTCGGGGAGACAGGGGGTCGGGAGGAAGCTCGCTCTTGGACAGATATGCATCGATGACAACGCGCGACACGCGAGGGCTCAGGTAGGTCCCCCCGCGCGAGACCTCGTGGATGGCGCGGACCAGCTCTTCCGCGGCGTGGGTCTTGAGCACGTAGCCCTTGATCCCGGCCCGGAGGGCGCTCACAACCTGATGATCCGCCGCATGCACGGTGAGAAGGATCACGCCCACCCGGGGAGAGGCCCGCAGGATCTCCTTGGCGGCATCGAGGCCGTTCAGCGACGGCATGGAGATGTCGAGGATGGCGATGTCGAGCGCAAGATCCTGGGCCAGCCGGACGGCCTCGCGGCCATCCTCGGCCTCGGCGACGACCTCAAAGCCTTCCTGCTCCAGGAGCGCTTTCAAACCTTGACGGACCATGGCATGGTCGTCAGCCATGAGGACTCGGAGTCGCATCGGTACTCTCCAGAGGGATGACTACGACAAGTTCGGTTCCGCGGGAAGGGCCCGAGGAGACATGCAGCATCCCGCCGAGGGCTTCGACACGGTCCCGGATTCCGGTCAATCCCAGGTGCGTCTCGCCCCGCCGGGCGAGGGTAGCGGGAACGTCGAAACCGAGTCCATCATCCTGAATCGAGCAGCGGATGTTGCCGTCCGCACGCTCCAGCAGAACGGTCACCCGGTTCGCTTGCGCATGCTTGGTGACATTGGTCAAGGCTTCCTGGGCAAACCGGTACAGGACGGTTCTTGTCATCGCGGGGAGCGCTTCGTCCGACTCGGCCCGCACGGTGACCTGGATCCCCGTTCGTTTCGTGACTCCTTCCGCCAGAAACTCGAGTGTCCCGAAGAGTCCCAGCTCGTCGAGGATCTGCGGGTGAAGCTCATGCGAAAGGCGTCGCAGTTGCTCCTCGACCCGCTCCAGAGCATGCTGAACTTCCTGAAGGCGCATCGCTGCGGCAGGCGGAAGCTCGCGCGCCAGCATCGTCACGGTGATATGGGCGGAGGCGAGGAACTGCCCCGCCTCGTCATGGAGGAGTTGCGCGACCCGCGCGGCCTCCTTCTCAAACCGATCGTTGAGGCGGCGCAGCGCCTCTGCGGTGCGCCGGTGTAAGGTGATGTCCCGCCCGGTGGACACGAAATGCGTGACGGCGCCCCCCTCGTCCCGGAGGGGGGTGATGGCCTCCTCTTCACAGTAAAGCTCGCCGTTCTTCCTCCGGTTGTTGAACACGGCCTGGAACACCTCTCCCGCCAGGATCTTCTTCCAGAGGGTCCCGTAGAACTCCGACTCGTGGTCGCCCGATCTGAGGATCCGCCGCGTCTGGCCGACCGCCTCCTCCCGCGTATAGCCGGTCAAGACCTCGAAGGCCGGGTTGACGTACTCGATGAGGCCGTTCCTGTTTGTGATGGACACGCTATCCGTCGTCTGCTCGATGGCCCGGGAAAGCTTCTTCAGCGTCTCCTGCGTGCGTTCGCGCTGGCACAACTCATTGCGCAATGCCTCGTTGGCCCTGGCCAGGTCTGCCGTCCGTTCCCGCACGCGGATCTCCAGCTCCTCGTTGGCTCGGCGCAGCTCTTCCTCCGCCCCTTTCCGGTCGGTGATATCGCGGTAGTTGGCGACGAGTCCTTGGACGCCGGGGTCGGCCAGCCGATTGCTCACCGCGACCTCGACCCAGCGCAGCCCCCCGCTCTTGTGCCGCACGCGAAGCTGGGCCGTGAGAACCTCGGCCGGCTGCTGCAGCACCCGCCTGAAATAGGTGACCAGGGCGTCTCGATCTTCGCGCGCAACCAGGTCGAAGATATTCCGACTGGCCATCTCGTCCACGCCGTAGCCCAGAATCCGGGTGATACCAGGACTGGCATAGAGCAACCTTTTATTGGCGCCGAACACGGCGATCCCGTCGGAGCTATTCTCGATGAGCCCACGAAAACGTCTCTCCATGTCGACCAGCGCTTGGTTCTGCCGGAGGATCTCTTCCTGTTTGGACTCCAGCCTTGCCGCCATCTCGTCGAAGGCACTGGCAAGGTCCCCCATCTCTCCCCCCCCGTACGGGATCTGGGAGCGGGCGCTCAGGTCACCCCCGCTCAGGCGCTTCGTGGCACGAGCCAGGGCTCTCACCCGATGCAGGACAAGGACATCGCTGCCGACCCAGGCCGCGACGACGGCCAGGGCGGCAGCCAGCCCCAGCATGCCCAGGTTGCGGAGCAGGATGTCGTTCGCGGGGGCAAAGGCGGCGGCCGTGGGGATACCGATGGCAATATAGATTTTTCCGGAATATCCGGTCCCCGAGGAAGCGAGCAGCGGCCGGAACCCGAAGAACGTCCGGGTTCCGTCGAGATCTACCGTCTCGATCGTCCCTTCCTGTCGCGTGCGGATGGCCTGGTAGATCGGCGAGTCGAGGACGGACTGCCCGACGAATGCTTGGGGGGTCGGCTGCCGGCTCAGGACCGTGCCGTCTTGGTCGAACAGCGTGACCGCAGTGCCCGGCGGTAGATGGGCCTCGGCGGCGAAGGTGCGGACCCAGGTTAGGTCGAGCGTGGCGAAGACGGCCGCCTGCACGCGGTTGTCCGAACCGAGGACGGGGTAAATGAGATGAGCCGCCACTGTCCCGAAGCGACGATCCAGCTCGTAGTTGCCGGCGGCAAACTCGCGGCGGGTGACGGCGTGCTGGAAAGACGGCCGATCGGAATAGCTGATCGAATCCGGGTGTGACTGGATGCTACAGAGGACCCGCCCGTCCGGCCCGATCACTCCCACGTCGCGGTATCGCGGGAATTCCAGCCTATACGCACCGAGTATCTCTTCGCACTTGGCCTGGTCACCCCTCTGGACTGCCGGGAGTCGGGCCAGGCGGGCGACAAATTCGCGGCCCTCCGCCATCAAGCGGGCTTGAATGGCGACCGCCTGGCTGGCCAGCCGGAGGGCCTCGCTGTGTGCGTCGTTGCCCACATGGCGCCGCCAGGCCGCTGCCGTGTACAACATCGATCCAAGTGGCGGGAGGATGGCAAGGAGGATGACGATGAGCAGGCGAAATCGCAGGCTCGAAAGAATGCGGGGATGATGCGCAACGGCGGAGCCGGTCTTGTCTTCCCCGAAACCTTCCAATGTGGTCGCCCCAAGTGGAAAGGGATTCGCGCCCCGCTCGGGCTCACCCGGCCGAGCGGCTCTCAGCGCCCACGGCCGGACGGATCCTGACCCGAGAATGATTTACTTGACCAGTGCCTGCGCCACTCCTTCGCGAAACATGCCGGTCACCGGATCATCCGCAGAGACGACCCGAGGCGGACTGGCTACCTGGAGGGTGCAGCAACAGCCCCTATGGAAACAAGGCCCACCGATTGTCAACAATACTGATAACCGCCCAGGTTGCCGTCTGGTTCCACCCTGTCCCGCCGAAGTCGCAACTTTCTCAGATCAGGAATCCCGGAGAGAGGTGGGCCTCCTGATAATTATTTGCCAGATTAACCGGCATCCGACAAGGGAAAAGAGTCCCAACCAGACCAGGGCGTACTCGCCGCCCAAGCCTTTCGCCGCAGCGCGCTCGTACGCCACCGCCGCCACGGCGATGTCCATCGCACCCGTCCCGATGGGAACGCAGAGGATGCGCTCGCCGAGCGACGTCCGGCCCGGTTTCTTGCCGGCGACCACCTCACCGATAGTCGCGTGGATTTTCCACATCGAACAACCCCACCCCCATCGGTCATCCATCCGTAGGGGCGCCCCCATGTGGGCGCCCGTCCGTCCCACCCCCATGTGGGCGCCCGTCCGTCCCACCCCCATGTGGGCGCCCGTCGGTCCCGCCCCCATGTGGGCGCC
>JACQVN010000027.1 GCA_016209735.1 Candidatus Methylomirabilota bacterium | reverse complement strand
GGCCCGATCACCATCGACACCACGGGCACCGCCCCTGCCCCCCCGGCCCCGGCGCCCCCTCCTCCGGCCCCGCCTTCTCCGCCCGCCGCCCCACCGGAACCCCCGGCGGCGGCACAGCCAGAGGCCACGCCGCCGCCCGCGCAGCGTCCGGCCCCGCCGGTCGAGGTGACGCAGAGCGCCGAGGAGCGTCGGCTGCCCCAGGCCCTGGTGTGCGTCCCGGCCGGGCCGGAGCGGACGCAGGTTTTGGCCGCCCTCAAAGAACTGGGGTTTGCCGCCCAGGTGATGGAGGAGGCGGAGCAGGCGCTGGAAAAGCTCCGCTTCACGCCTTTTGCCCTGGCCGTGCTCCGGGACGGCTTCGGCGGGGAGGCCAATCCCGTGGCGAAGTATGTCTCCCAGATGGGGATGATGACCCGGCGAAACATGCTGTCGGCTGTCATCAGCCCCGACGTCAAGACGAACGATCCGGCTTACGCCTACTCGCGGAGCGTGGAGCTATTGATTCAGCCCGGCGATCTCGTGCACTTCACGGCGGATCTGAAACAGGCGCTGGCCGAGCACGCGCAGACCTACCGGGTCTACAAGGATATCCTGCAGCAGATGGGCAAGGCCTAGCCCGCATTATTCGCGAACGCGGCTCGCGAACAATGCGGGCTTACCAGAAACCCCCATGGTCGGCGGCCTAGGCGTGGTGTCTTGCCGGTTCAGCCGCACCGTTCCGGATCAGTCCAGCTCCATCGCCACGACCCGCAACGGGAAGGCCGCGGGCCCCACGAAGGCGATCGGCAGCTCGTAGACCGTGAACGACTCTTGGCCAAGCGGTCCAGGTTTGCAAGGTTTGCATTTGACCCGCCCGTCCTGCTGTCCTACCCTCGAACCGTTTCGGAGCTTTTTCTGATCCCTGACCCCTGACCCCTGGATCGCCATGGGCCGTTTCTTCCTCTTCACGTTGCTCGCCTGGCTGACCGGCAATCCGCTTCTGGCGCTCCTGATCGTGATTGCCCTGGCCCTCCCCGGCTGGCTGGCCGGCTCCCGCGTCGCCCTCCGGCTGAGTCGGCGCGTCCGCGCCTTGGGCGAGGCCGGCCGCCTCCGTCGCGCGTTGGAGATCAACCCACACGACGCCAAGGCCCGCGTAGACCTGGCGGCTATCCTGGTCCGGCAAGGGAAGTACCGCGAGGCGCGGGCGGAGGTCGAGCCGGTCTTTGCCAGGGTCGAGGACCTGCCGGACGCCAACTACTGCCTTGGGCTCTGCCTGCTCCGCGACGGCGAGTATGAGAGGGGACGCGCCCTCGTCGAGCGGGCCCTGGAGCTCAGCCCGCGGTTCGCGTACGGCGAGCCATACCTGCGACTGGGGGATTTCCGGGCCGACCGGCGGGAATGGGCGCAGGCGGCCGAGCGGTACCGTCAGGCCACGGCGATTTACTCCTCCAGCGTGGAGGCCTGGTACAAGCTGGGGCGGAGCCTGGGAGAGCTGGGCCACACCGAGGAGGCGCGGGCCGCCCTGCAGGAGGCCCTCACCTCCTACCGGACCGCCCCCTGGTACCGCCGCCCTGACGACCGCCCCTGGAAGCGCCGTGCCGCCCGCCTCCGGCGCACGCTATGAGGGGATGGGACCTGGTTTTTGCGCTGGCGCGCAAAAACCAAATCCCCTTGACAGCCGCCGCCGGTTCGCCGGATACTCCAGCCCAGCCCGGATTCTTCACGATGAAGCCGTGAATAATCCGGGCTTACCCGACCACTGGCCAATCCCGCCTGTCCGCAAGATCCCGGACCGGGACGGCGGCATGATGCATGGTTGTGGCGCAACGGGTACCCGTCCCCCGTGCAGCGGGATGGGTGTGTCGTCGGGATGCAACAGCGACGCCTGATCCATCCGTGGTCATTGATCGCAAGGGTTTCTGTTAAGCCCGCAGTATTCGCGAGCTGTTTTCGCGAATACTGCGGGCTCAGGAGTCGAGATGGCCGTTGCATACCCCTCGTCCAGCGCGGAGTGGGCGCGTTTTGCCTCGGCGGCACGTGTTTTCGACCTGGAGCATCCGCTCGAGGTCGGCATGCCCGTCACGCCAGCCCACCCGGGCTACCGGATGGCCCTGGTGAGGCGGCACGGTGACATGTTCCGGGACGAGGCCACCTCGGCCGCCAACGAACTGATCGTGCTCGGCGGACACACGGGGACCCACCTGGATGCCCTGGCCCACATTTCCCTCCACGGGAAGCTGCACGGCGGGGTGGATGCCCACGAGGCGCAGGTCGGAGGCCGCTTCAAGACGCTGGGGATCGACACGGTCGTACCGATGCTGTGCCCTGGGGTGCTGCTGGATGTGGCCGGGCATCGGGGCGTGGAGACGCTCCCCCCTGTACCGATCACCGCCGACGACCTCCGTGCCGTGGCGGCTGCCGAGGGGGTGGCGGTTCCCCAGAAGGGGGCTGTGCTCGTCCGGTCGGGTTGGGCCCGTCTCTGGGGCAACCCGGAGGCTTACCTGGGACGCGCCTCGGGGGTCCCGGGGCCCGACGTCTCCGCCGCCGAGTGGCTGGGGGAACTGGGGGTGAAGGTCACCGCCCACGACAGCATGGCCTACGAGCATATGGTACCGGGAATCGGCCCGGCCCACGAACCGGTGCACCCGATCTTGCTGGTCAAGCACGGCATCCACATCGTGGAGAACATCAACCTGGAAGAGCTAGCCGCCGCCCGCGTCTATCAGTTTCTGTTCGTCTGCCTGCCGCTCAAGTTGGTGGGCGCCACCGGCTCGCCAGTGCGACCCATCGCCGTCGCCTTCCCATAGCGGAAAGAAGGTGTGCCGGGGGTCTCCGGGGTGAGAGTTTCGTACGCGTTTAGGCCACATTCGAGGGGCGGCCAGGGCCTCCCGGAGCGCCGCGCCACACCCATCCTCCGGACGGGTACCCGGCTCGCCCGTCGCTGGCGGGGCACCCGTTGCGCCATATCCTTGCAACGGGTCGGGGCGCCGTTCTGTGGCGGCGGGTACCCCGCATTGGCGGGGTGCGGTGTAAGGGCGAGCCGGCATCGGGTACGCGCCCGACGGGAAGGGTGCAGGCGCCAGGCGTCGACGGGAGGCCCTGGCC
>JACQVN010000002.1 GCA_016209735.1 Candidatus Methylomirabilota bacterium | reverse complement strand
GAGAAGGATTAGGAAAAGCCCCAGGAGCGGGAAGAGCACGTAATCCAGGTAGCCCGCCCACCCGGCGAGGCCGAGCAAGCCCAGCAGCACCACTGCGGCCGGCGTGAAGCAGGCCACACAGGCCAGGATGGTTCCAACGATGCCGAGCTTCAACAGGGGAGCCCCTGCCATTTGTGCCATTTGTCAACCTCCCATTCCCCGAAGTGCAGTATCCCGTAGATTCTGCGGCCGTAAGCCGGAACCATATTTTGCGGCCGCGGATTGGGGGCAAGCGAGGCCGCTTCGATGTGCGGGCAAACTATCCCCTTGATCGGGCGGGAGCTGGTTCGCTCCTTCGCCTGCGCCTGGAGGGCCTTCAGCTTCCTCCTCGGGACGATCAAGTCCTTGAGCCTCTGATCCAGATCGGCGATCTTCCGATCGAGCAGAGCTTGGCCATCGACGCAGGGCGTCTGGCCCGTCCGGCGGAGGCCAACAATATCCTTGGAGGTCCTTCCCGAATCTATCACGCGTGCATGACGAAATTCGCCGAAGGATTGCGAAATCCTGGGCCCCGTCAGCTACTTGGCGCGCGGCGACTTCAACGTCGCCGTGAAGCCATGGCGGGCTACAGCCTCCTGCATCTGCTCAATCGAGACGGCGCCCTTCTCGTACGTGACAACGGCCTCGCCCCGTTCGAAGCTCACGTCGGCATTCCGCACTCCCTTGAGCCCCTCCAGGACCCGTTTGACCAGGACCGGTCAGGCGCCTCAGGACACCACCGCTCCCCCTGGGCTGATAATCCCTCCCAGCAGCGCGCGCAGCTTGGCCATTATTCGACCTTCACCAGCGCGTAGGCGCCGAATTCATGGGTATACACAATCACTTGGTCTACCATTCACTCCTCCGTGCCGGCGGCTTCTCGCCTCGATTACGCGCCCAGCGGTAGCGCATCTCCGGAGATGGCTATCCAACCCCTCCCAGGAATCCCGAGACCTCACGACGCCGCCCCCTCGGATTGGGCGATCGGCCCTCGCGGTACGCCTCGCCCGACGCTGAGGACGGCATTCAAGAACAGCGACGGCCGGTCGCCCAGCGGGTTGAGGAAGATGCTGGTCACGCTGACCGCCATCGCCACCATCGCCCAGACCGGATAGACTAGGCCGGTGGTGGCGACCGGGATACCGATGCCGTTGAAGAGGAAGGTCAGCACGACGTTCTGTTTCGTCCTCCGGTAGCTTCGCCGGCTGATGCCCCGAGCGGTGAGGATCGACCCGAGGCGATTTCCGAGAGACGATGATGTCGGCCGATTCGATGGCGATGTCCGTTCCTGCGCCCATTGCCACACCGACATCCGCCTGCATCAGCGCCGGGGCATCGTTGATCCCGTCGGCAACCATGGCGACGCGACCCTGCCTCTGGAGCCGGCGGACAATCTCGGCCTTCCCACCGGGGAGCACACCGGCATAGACCTCATCGATCCCGACCTGCTCGGCCACCCTCCGCGCCGTCCCCTGGTTGTCGCCCGTGACTATGACCGGGATCAGCCGCGCCTTCTTTATCGCCTCCACGGCCCCTGCATGCGTCCTCCGCCAACCTCCCAGGCATCAATGCGCTTTTCCCCCGGGCCCCACAGGCAGCGGCGGATAATAGGTCGAGGCCGCGGAGGGCTCGCCGATGCGGATCAGGACCTGATCGTTCATCCAGGTGCCCTCGGCTCCGCCTGTGAACTGAGACTCAGGGCCGACGAGAATGGCGAGCCGATACGGGCGCCCTCGCCGCCAGAGGGAGTCTCCCACGCCGGCGTTCTCCTACGGGAACGTGAATTCGAACTCGTGGCCGGCGCCCTGTCTTCAATAGGCTGCGGCCACCAGGTTGCTCGTGCGATCCTGGACCAGGTCGCCCGAGGCCATTCAAGTGTGGACCCCTGCCAGCTTTCGTGGGCGGGGCTCGCGCTGGCCCGGAAGCTCGGCGACGAAGTAATCCGCGGGCCGGTATACCCAGTGCCGGCGTAACCTGAGCCTCCGGCTTCTGTGGTGCTCCCGACGCTCGAGGAAGGCGATCCGAAGGACCATTCGTGCGGGTTACCGGACGGACTGGTAGCCCCCACCGCGGCCTTCGACTGTCACGATTCCCCTTGACGCCTCGACCAGTTTTCGACCGAGGATCTCAGCACCCAAGGCGCCGGTGTGCTTGTAGGTGATCCTGCCCTCTTTGTCGATGAAGAACGTCTCGGGAATGCCGTAGACGCCGTAGTCGATGGCGATACGGCTCTGAGGGTCCCGACCGTTCGGGTAAGTGATCCCGAATTCCCCGATGAAGCCATGGGCACCCTCGTCCGTATCTTGGATATTCACCCCCAGGAAGACGATCCCCCGATCTTTGACTTGGCGCCACGCCTCTTCCAGGAGGCGTGCCTCCGCGCGACATGGCGGACACCAGGAGGCCCAAAAGTTCAGGAACACGACGCGGCCGCGGTAATCTGAGAGTCGCACCACCGGTCCGTCCAGGAGGCGAAGCTCGAAATCCGAAGCCTGGCTGCCCACCAGCGGCGACCTGATCTCCCGCGGATCCGTGGTGAAGCCGTATGCGAGGAGGCCGATGACCGCGGCGATCCCACCGAAGATCAGGAGCGACCGAACCAGCGCTCGCCTCTTCTCACCGGCGTCTCTCGTCAGCGTTTTGCTATTTGCATCCATCGGATAATCTCCCTGGCCGCCTCCCCCACGGGGGGACCTTTCAGGGCGCAGCGCGGGTGTCCAACGGAATTTGGTCGCCTGGATGGCGTTCCATGATGGAGCCATCCCCGTTGTGCCGGTGGCCGATGTTCTGGCATCCGCGGGACCGGGGGATGTCCTGCCTGGCTGATCTGCCCTATGCCCCACGATGAAATGGCCACGCTGATCCGATGGTGGGACTGGCGTTGGTGGGACGCTCACCGCTCACCGCAGGACATCTTCGAGGCCTTGAGTGGGTTCTGGCCTCAATACCGGATCACCTCGGGTGGCTCGCCGAAAATCGTGAGGACGTGCTCGCCTCGGGCGGCATCCTTGAGGACCCCGATGAGGCCCCGCCTCGACACGGGCCCCCGGGCGGCGGCCCCACCTGGCAGCCCTTCGTGCGCTTCCATCCTTCCCCTGCTCCCATTCACGCCGTCTCAATTGAGTCAGGGTCTCGCCCGTAGCCCAGCGTTATCGTGCGCTGGCTGCGGAGTGGACCGCCGGGTATGGAATGCGTCATCTGCCCTCCTGTGTATGCGGTAGTCATTCTTTCGTAGCCAGTAGCCAGCGGGCGAGGTCCCTGGCCGCATCCCCGCCCCAGTCCCGCTCCCCCGGAATGCGTCCGACGATTCGCCCGTCCCGACCGATCAAGAATCTGGTCGGATGGCCCCGGGCAGGGGATCGGCCGCCACCCCTGCTACGCCTGAGGTAATGAGGACCGCGACCGCGATGGCGAGGAGTCTCAGCAATTTCCGAACCTTAGAATCCTTCCGCGTTCTCGATCGGTATCGCTTCTCACGGCCTCGCCTCCTTTGACTCATGGTTCAGCTTGCGGCCCGCACCTGCCTGAGAGCGCCCATGACGTTCATCGATGTCAAGAAGGGATCAGGGGCCCGCATGGCGTCTTAAGACAGGTCCCGGCGCTTGGTGTCGAATTCCTCCTTACCGATCTCGCCGCGGGCGTATCGTTTCTTCAGGATGTCCAGCGCAGACTCGAACCGCGCCGACCCCACCTCCTGCCCTCGCTGGGATCGCAGCCGGTCGATGGCCCACACGACCCCGACCACCAGCGCCCCGAGGAGGATCAAGGAGAGCAGGCCGGAGACCCACCAGGACGCGCCCCCGGCCCACGCACCCATCATCTGGTTCATCAAAGCGAACATCTCAGGTGTCATGCTGGCATCCCCCTTCCGGCGTCCCGACCGGATCCCCCCGCGGCACTCCTCGCGTGCAGGTCACGCCAAGTCGCGCCTCTTCTCCTCGAACTCCGTTCGGTCGATCTCCCCCCAGGCGTAACGCTCTTGGAGGACATCGAGTGCCCTATTGCCGCCGGAGGAAAAGAGGGCCGGATTGTGACGTCCGGCGATCCGCAGGACCATGACCAGGAGGACGATGGCGACGTACACTGAGCCCGCGACGAGGATCGTGGGGAGCCAGCCGAGCCAGTCCGGGCTGCCGCTGGCTCCCCATGGTCCTTGACCGCTGAACGGCCCCATGGGTGCCCGCAGAGGTGGGCCCTGCGCCCACGCCGCTGCGGGGAAAACTAACGCCGTGAATGCTCTCCGCCATCCTGTTCCTGACCCCATGGCTTCTCTCCTCGAGGCTCGGAATCGTGGCCCACACCTCCTGCTGCAATCGCTCGGCGGACCGCTCAACTGCCTGCGTGGAGACTCTGCAATGTCGAGAGGACCGGGGCGAGGTTCTCGCCGAATTTTCGCTCGATCCGGCGGTCGCGGATCCTACCCGCCTTGTCAATGATCACGTACCCCATATCGCCCATGTTCCTCATCTCGCCCTGCATGCCAAAGGCCCGGATCATCCGCATGTCCGGATCGGACAGGATTGGGAAGGTCAGCCCCAGGTCCCGCCGTAGGGCCTGGGCGTCCTCAGGGCGGTCAATGCTCACTGCGAGGACAGCAGCGCCGGTGGCTTCGATCTCCTTCACCCGTTGTTGCAGCTTCCCGAGCTGCGTGCGGCAACTATCTCAGGTGGCTACCATGTAGAAGATCAGGGCCACGGGTTGCTTCCCGCGAAAGTCGCTCAAAGTCATCCTTTGGCCATCCTGGTTTTCCAGGGTGAACGCGGGCACCGGTTTGCCGATCGGGACCGACCATGCCAGCAGCGCGTAGACTCCTCCGGCTAAGGCCGGAAGGATCAGGGCGGCGACCACCAGCAGTCGCAGCCGGCGGCGCCGTCGAGCCTGCTCCTGCCTCACCCGATACTTTTCTGTCTTCGTCGGGTGGCCCATGGATCCTCTGCCTTCCCGCTCGTTAGTGATCGGCTATCCCAATGGTTCTGACCCTTTCGGGGGAAGTTGCTTCGGGTCGGCATCGGCATCGCGCCCCTGTCCCGGGTGCTTCTCCTGTTTCATCATCATACGCATCATGAGGTACATCCCAATGGGACAGGCCAGGACAGCAACGACCGAAAGGGCTGAGCCAGCAACCGCAGCCAGGCCACCGACGCTCACCAGCCCGAGGGCGGGGAGCAGCAGGAGCATCCCACCGCAACAGGCGGCCATCTTCAGGAAGCCGCTGATCCCTCCCTGTTTCTGCGGCGTCTGCGCCACGTCGGGGGTCCCGGTCGCCGGGGGCGTGGTGGTTGCGGCCCCAGCCACGGTCGCGAGAGCGGCGGCCTCCGTGGCCTGCTTCAACCGGATCTCTCGCGCATACGCCGCCACATGGGCCTCGGAGCAGAAGAATTCCCCAAAGCGTTTCAAGCTTGGATCGGTGGCGTCCCGTCCGCAGATGGGACAATACGTTTCGCCGAGCCCGTTTCCCCTTCCCGCCGCGAGAGGTCGTGAAACGGTCTTCTTCACATCATCCGCATCTTGAGTGATCTCAGCCATGATGGTTTCCTCTCTTCATTCAGTTGTCTGCCTCAGTTCTGACGGCGCCAGGTCTGGCCGCCATCCGTGCTCTTAAAGATCTTCCCGTTGGCCGTCCCGAGGAACACGGCATCGGGCTCGGTGGGGTCGATGGCGATCGCCGCCACGTCCTTTGGCGCCGTGGCCAGCTTTTTCCAGCTTCCTCCGGCATCCGTGCTCTTGAAGGCCCCTTCCCGGAGGCCCGCGAACATGATCTTGGGGTCCGTCGCACTGGCGGCGAAGGAGTACACGGTCTTATTGGCGGGCAGACCGCCCACCGATTTCCAGCCTCAGAAACAATCGGGGCCGCGGAAGATCCCCTCGCTGGTTGCGGCGTAGAGGAAGATGCCCCCCATGCCCGTGGGGATGTTCACGGCCTGCAGCGCCCGGACGTCCGGGTTGCTCGGCCCGTCATCCACCCGCTTCCACTCCGTCAGGTCCCCGAGGATCCGGTAAAGGCCCTTATCCATCACAAAGGCGTAGAGCCGCCTCGGCTGTGCCGGGTTGTATCCGTCCACGGCCATCGCGTGGACATCGGGTCCGCCGAGGCCGGTGCTGAAAGCAGCCCAGGTCTGGCCGCCGTCTGTAGTCCGCACGACGCCCCGGTTGTGGGTACCCACATACAGGACTTTGGGATTGGTCGGATCCTGGACGAAGCTCATGAAGTCCATGGCCGCCAGGTCACTCGGGATGTTCAGCGGTTGCCAGGTCTTCCCCTCATCACTGCTCCGGTACAGGCCATTGTGCGTCCCGATCCACAGGCCGGCATCCGTCGGACTCACCAGAAGCGCGTGGAGGTGGCCGATGTCGTGGGCCATCCCCGCCGTCTCCCCCAGCGTAACCAGCGTTAGCGCAATCACCGCCGCCAGCGCGGCGATAGATAGACCCCGGCGCCAGCGTCCAGGCGTCCGCTTGGTCATCTGGGTCATGGTGTGAAGACCCCTTTCTGTTGGCTGGTTGATTCCCATGTATCCTCCTCTCTCAATTCGCCGACGACGGGAGATCACGCAATCCTTGCCAGCGTGATCATTCCGCCTTCCATGTGCATGGGTTTGTGGCAGTGGAAGAACCAATCGCCGGGGTTGTGGGCGGTGAACTCGATGTCCACGGAGCCCATGTGCGCCTCCACGTCCACACTGTCCTTGACGATGGGCTCTCTCAGGCGCCTGTCATTCACGGCAAGGACCTTGAACGATTGCCCGTGCAGGTGCATGGGATGCGCCTCCATGCTCATGTTGTTGAGGCGGACGCGGACGCGGTCCCCCCGTCGGAGACGCAAGGAGTCCGTGCTGGGGTATTGTTTCCCGTTGATGGTCCACACGTCGGCGCCCATCATCCCGCCGCTCAGCGTCAGGTCGAAGAACCGCTCGCCCCTCGAGGAACGAGGCAGCACATCGCGGCCCCGCCCCAGCCCATACCGCCAGATGCTTAGGTCGGACACCTCCTCGATGGGTGCCTCAGGCCTGTCTCCCTCATGCCCCTCGTACACAAAGCCCACCCGCTCGCCGGCCTGGGCGTGGCCCGGCTCGGCGCACTCCAGGAACCAGGCGCCGGGATGCTCTGCCACTACCTGGACGTCATACCGCTCGCTCGGGGCAAGCGGCACCGCGTCCACCTCCACGGGCTGCGCCAGGGGATTGCCATCGGTGTGGGTCACCTGGAGGCGATGCCCAGCGAGGCGGATCAGGTGGGTGTGCTCGGCGCTGGCGCTGATGAGTCGGAGGCGCACCCGCTCGCCCTTGCGGACGCGGAGCGGTTCGATGGAGGGATAGGCTTTGCCGTTGATGGTCATCACGTCGTAGGCGGGTCCGCGGCCGCCGCCCATCATGCCCCCGCCCATCATCCCACCACCTCGCCTCATTCCTCCCATCATGCCGCCCATGCTGCCGCGCGCACCGGCCGTCCCAGCGCTCGTGCTCGGGAGCGGCCGACCCGTCCCCGTGGCCCAATCATCCAGGACGAGGATATACTCACGATTGAAGGGAAACAGGTCGCCGCTGACG
>JACQVN010000026.1 GCA_016209735.1 Candidatus Methylomirabilota bacterium | reverse complement strand
GAATGCGCTGGAGCGGGAGGGGATAAACCCCTCCACCTCCGGGAGGGGATAAACCCCACCACCTCCGGGAGGGGATAAACCCCTCCACCTCCGGGAGGGGATAAACCCCTCCCCTACGGAGGATCGTGTTCGCGTCAATTGTGCTTGCGTGGCGCGCGGGCTTCATGCCCGCCCGCTTCCCGGTCGAGAGGGTCAGGAGCGGATCTCCTTGCCTTTCCGCTTCGTGCTCTTCGTGTGCTTCGTGGTGAGATTGACCGTTCATGAATACCTTGGGATAGGAGCCGGCGTGGACACCCTGGTCGTTCCGTCCCCCGCAAAAATCAACCTCTTCCTGGAGGTCCGGGCCCGCCGGTCGGACGGCTACCATGAGATCGAATCCGTGATGCAACTGGTGGAGCTATGTGACACCGTGAGACTCCGGCGGATTCCCCAGGGGATCCGGCTGGCGGTCCAGGGGGCGAACCTTCCGGGGGGACGGGAGAATCTCGCCTTCCGCGCGGCGGGACTGCTCTTGGCCGAGTTCGGCTGTCCCGGGGGGGTGGCCATCGAACTGGAGAAGCGTATTCCGGTCGGCGGGGGCCTGGGGGGCGGCTCGAGCAATGCCGCCGCGGTCATGGCGGGCCTGAACCGGCTGTATCGGCTCGGACGCTCGGCGGCGGATCTGCGGGCGCTGGGGGCCCGCCTGGGGAGCGACGTGCCCTTCTTCTTTGGCGGCGGCCTCAGCCTGGCCACGGGCCGGGGGGAAATTCTCACCGATCTCGAAGGCTGGATACCGCACTGGGTGGTGCTGGCAAACCCGCGGGTGGAGGTCTCCAGCGCCTGGGCCTACCGAGAGATCAGTTCGAAATTGACAGATGGCGCCGATCAGGCTAGCATTACCGCTTCCATTGCTGGCGGGTGCCTGCCATGGCCCCCGACCTGGGCCTATAACCGCCTCGAACAGGCGGTCTTGCCGCATCATCCGGCGATCCGCGCCCTGCGGGATCTGCTCCGGGAGGGTGGCGGATCGCCAGTCCTGATGTCCGGGAGCGGGGCCACGGTGTTCGCGGTGACCGCCGACGGACCAGGAGCTCACCGGCTGGCCGCGCGCGCCAGCGCTACGGGGGCCTTCGCCGCAGCCGTGCGCACCCTGAGGAGCAATCCGATCCTCCGGACGGGGGAGTCCGCCTTGTCCTGAGGAGGCGGTGGGGGTGGCGGGCGGGGAGCAGCGGTGAGGCCGCGGGACGCGAGGGAGACTGAGGATGGGCAGCGGCGACTTGGTATTGATGGCGGGGCGGGCGAATCCGGAGTTATCGCAGGAGATCGCCGCCGCCCTGAAGCTCCCTCTGGCTCAGACGGAGGTGTCGCAGTTCGCCGACGGGGAGGTCTTCGTGCAGGTGAACGAGAACGTCCGCGGATCGGACGTGTTCGTGTTGCAGCCCACCTGCCCGCCCGTGAACCAGAACCTGATGGAACTCCTGATCATGATCGACTCGCTACGCCGCGCGTCGGCGTGCCGCATCACGGCGGTGCTGCCCTACTACGGATACGGGCGCCAAGACCGCAAGGTCCAGCCCCGCGTCCCCATCTCTGCCAAACTGGTGGCAGACCTAATCACCGCGGCCGGCACCCACCGGGTGCTCACCATGGACCTGCACGCCGGCCAGATCCAAGGATTCTTCAACATTCCCGTGGATCACCTGTTCGCCGCGCCCGTCCTCCTGGGCTATTTCCGGGACCGCATGTCGGAGGGGGCCTGGCGAGACCTGGTGGTGGTCTCCCCCGATGCGGGCGGGGTGGAGCGGGCCCGCGCCTTCGCCAAGCGCATGGGGACCTCCCTGGCCATCATGGACAAGCGGCGGACGTCCATCAACGAGGCCCAGATCATGCACGTCATCGGCGAGGTGCGGAACCAGGACACCATCTTGCTGGACGACATGATCGACACGGCGGGGACCATTGTCCAGGCGGCAGTGGCGCTCAAAGCGGAGGGCGCGCGGCGGGTCATCGCGGCCTGTACGCATCCGGTCCTCTCGGGGCCGGCCATGGACCGTCTGGAGAAATCTATCATCGACGAAGTGGTCGTGACCAACACGATTCCGGTGCGGGACCATCCCGCCCGGAAGAAGATCACGGTGCTGACGGTGGCCCCGCTCCTCGGGGAAGCAATCAAGCGCATCCATACGGAGACCTCGGTCAGCTCCCTCTTCGTCTGATTGCGCTCGCCCCGAGGGGTGGCGGTTCCGCCGGGGGTGAGTGCTCTTTCCCTTGGCGCTGGAGGCAGGCATGGCGACGGTGGAATTGGCAGGCGAGGTTCGGACGGCGACGGGCAAAATGGCAGCCAAGCGGCTCCGCCGCCGCCGCCGCATTCCCGGCATCGTGTACGGCAGCGCCGCGGGTCCCGTCCCGGTGACGGTGGATCCGCAGGCCCTCCTGGCGGCCGTGGGAGACAGCGAGAACGTGCTTATCAGCCTGGTCCTGAAGGGGGACGGGGCGCGCACCTCCCTGGTGATCCTGAAGGAGCTGCAGCTCGACCCGGTGAAGGGGGGGCCGCTCCATGCGGATTTCCTCGAGGTGTCGATGGAGAAGAAGATCCGCGTGGACGTCCGCATCGTGCTCTCCGGGGAGCCGGTGGGGGTGAAGGCGAAAGGTGGCATCCTGGAGTACTCCCTGCGCCAGGTGACCGTGGAGTGCCTGCCCCAGGCCATCCCCGAGCGGATTGCCGTGGATGTGTCCGGCCTGGACGTGGGAAATGCCGTCCACGTGCGGGACCTCACGGTGGCCGCGGACGTCCGCGTGCTGGACGACGGGGATCGCGTGGTGGCCTCGGTGGTCTCCCCGGCGGTGGAAGAGGCCCCGGTGGCTGAAGCCGAAGCTCCGGCCGAGCCCGAGGTGGTGGGGAAGAAGGAGAAGGAGGAGGCGGCAGAGGCCGAGGGGAAGACCGAGGGGAAGGTGGAGGCGAAGTCCAAGTAGGTGGAGCCCACCCGCGGAGCCGCGTGGCTGGTGGCGGGGCTCGGGAATCCGGGGCCGGGCTACCGGGAGACGCGGCACAACATCGGATTCGGAGTGGCGGACCGGCTGGCGGCGGACGGCGGCGCCCGTTTCCGCCCGCTCCGTCACGGGGTGCAGGGGGTCAGGCTGGATCTGGGCGGGACGCTGGTCGTGGTCGTCAAGCCCCAAACGTTCATGAATGCCTGCGGGCCGGCCGTGGCCGCCTGGTTGACGGGGTTGGAGCTGCCAGCGGACCGGCTGGTGGTGCTTCACGACGATCTGGATCTCGCTCTGGGGCGGCTGAGGGTGGTGGCGGGCGGCGGGGCCGGCGGGCACCGGGGAGTGATTTCCATCCAGTCGGCGCTGGGCCTGGAGGCCGTGTCGCGGGTCCGCATCGGCATCGGTCGCCCCCCTGCGGGGGTGGAGGCGGCGGACTTCGTGCTGCAGGCGTTTCGCCCCGAGGAGCAGCCGGAGATCGCGGCGGCGATGGCGCGGGCCGCGGAGGCCGTGCGGCAAATCGTCATCGGCGGGCTCGTCCCGGCCATGAACCGGTACAACGCCCCCCTCCGGCCTGGCGGGGAGGCGGCGGACGCGGGCGAATCCGCGAGACAGAACCGAGTTGGAGAAGGGGGGTGAAGGGGTGCGGACGTACGAGTTGATCTTCATCTTGGATCCTGCGCTGGGCGATGATGGTGTCGAAGCGGCGGCGCAGGCGGCGAAAGAGGTGCTGGCCCGCGAGGGGGGGGAGGTCGTCGAGATCCAGAAGTGGGGCAAGAAGCGCCTGGCCTATGAAATCAAGAAGCGCCGGGAAGGCCACTACGTCTATTTCCGGATGAAGGCGGCGCCGAAGGCCGTGGCCGAGGTCGGACGCCACCTGAAGATTTCCGAGTCGGTCCTCAACTCCCTGGTGCATCGGGTGGAGGAGCCGCGACCAGCGGCGAAAAAGGCAGCGGCGCCAGCGGTGTCGCCAGCCGGCGAGGTGGCGACCCAGGAGGCCTAGGGATGCCCAGCTTCAACAAAGTCATCCTGATGGGGAACCTGACGCGTGACCCGGAACTCCGTTACACGCCCAGCGGGGCCCCCGTCTGCAACTTCGACCTGGCGGTCAACCGCTCCTACACCACCCAAGGCGGGGAGCGGCGGGACGAGGTCTGCTACATTACCATCGTGGTCTGGGGCAAGCAGGCCGAGACCTGCGGCGAGTATCTGGCCAAGGGGCGGACCGTCCTGGTGGAGGGGCATCTCCAGCAGCGCTCCTGGGAGACCCCGGAAGGACAGAAGCGGTCGAAGCACGAGGTGGTGGCGGAGCGGGTGCAGTTCCTCGGACCGCGCAAGGGTGCCGCGCCGGGCGGGGCCGCGGAAGAGGAGCCGGAGGCGGCTCGCCCTCCAGAGCACGATGAGGTGCCGTTCTGAGGTGGGGTCGGCCGGCCCCCGAGGCGGACCGGGCAGGGACGAGCGGGATGCCGAGGAGAACCTGGTTCTTGCGCTGAGCGCGCAAGAACCATGATTGGTCGGAACCCCCGGGCAAGAAATTCTTTGCCTCACCAGTTTGGTTTTTGCGCGTCCTCTGCGCAAAAACCAGGGAGAGTCATCCGTGCTAAAGAAACGACGCAGCTTTCGTCGCCAGAAAGTCTGCAAGTTCTGCGTGGATAAGGTCGTGCTGGTCGATTTCAAGGACGTGAAGCGCCTGCGCGGCTTTGTGAGCGACCGCGGCAAGATTGTGCCCCGGCGCATCTCCGGGAACTGTGCCTACCATCAGCGCCAGTTGACCGCCGCCATCCGGTGTGCACGGAGCATCGCGCTCCTGCCGTACGCGGCGGACGTTGCCTGATTCCTCGGCCGGGGCGGCCGTCGGCGCCGGGGGGGGCGTAACATGCTGACGCGGTGGTCGGCAGTCCTGGCCGAGGTCGTGCTGGCCACGCTCCTGGCCGTGGGGTGTTTCAGCGCGGGGCTCTTCTTCCCCTTCCTGGGCGCCATGGTCACCCTGCTCAGCCCGCTCCCTCTGGTCGTGCTGGCCATGCGCCGGGGCCGGGCGGCGTTGCTGGCGGGCGTGGTGCTCGCCCCCCTGCTGCTGGGCGTCCTCGGCTCTCGCTTTCAGGCGGCGGCCTTCGCCCTGGAGTTCGTCGGGCCGGCCCTCATCCTGGCGGAGGGCCTCCGGCGGGGGCGCCGGCCGGAGGGGCTCACGCTGGGGATCGCCCTGTGGTTGAGCGTGGGGGGGCTGGCCGTCCTCTTGCTCGGCGCCCGGCAGTGGTCCCAGCCCCACCTGGTCGTGCGGCAGCATCTGGACGCCCTGCTTCGCGATGTGGAGGGCATGACGGCGCGGCTCGGCCTCGCCGACGGGCCGGAGGCAGCGGCGGCGTCGGCGGCGCAGCTCCGGGGCTTTCTCCTGACGGCCTTCCCGGGGCTCTTTTTCGCCGGCAACCTCCTGGCGGCAGCCGGCTACGACGCGGCGTTGCGCTGGCTCGTGCGGCGACACCCGGCCGTCTACGGAGGGCGCGTGCCCGAGCCATGGCGCTTCCAGTTGCCGGAGCATCTTGTGTGGACCTTCATCGGGTCGGGCGCCCTGTACCTGTCGGGGCTGTCCCGCCTGACGGAAACGGGCCTCAACGGCCTCATCGCCCTTGTGGGGCTGTACTTCCTGCAGGGGGTGTCCATTCTCCTGTTCTGGATCCAGCGGTTCCAGCTTCCCCGATTCCTGGTGGTGATGTCGGTGGTCGTGCTGATGGTGCAGCCGCTGGCGATGCTGCTCATCGCCGGGGTCGGGCTGTTCGATGTCTGGTGTGCGTTCCGGCGTCCGACGCTCCCCAATTCCCCGGGAGTCTCCTAGGGGACGCCGGCATGCGGTGGGACGCCGCGTCCCGAGACGGGGCCATCGCCGGGAGGATGGCAGAGCCTGAAGACGGAGCGACGCATGAAAGTCATTCTGATGCAGAAGGTCGAGCGCTTGGGGGAGCCCGGACAGCAGGTGGACGTGGCGGAGGGGTACGCGCGGAATTTCCTCCTTCCCCGCAAGCTCGCGGTCGAGGCCTCCGCCGGCCACCTCAAGTCGCTGGCGCAGCTCACCGCCCAGGCGAAGAACCGGGAGGATCGGGCCAAGCAAGAGGCCGGGGCCATCGCCGGACAGCTCCGCGGGATCGAGCTGACCCTCAAGCGGCGGGCGAGCGAGGAGGCCGTGGGCGCCCCGAGCCAGGCGCCGGCCGCGGTGCCGGCCGAGGCCGTCCCGGAAGCCCCGGCGGGCGCCGAGGCGCCGGCCCCGGCGGTCGCCGAGAAGGTGGCCAGGCTGTTCGGCTCGGTGACGAGCCAGGATCTCAGCGAGGCCCTGGCGGCCAGGGGAATCTCCGTCGACAAGAAGAAGATCCTCCTCGAGGAGCCGATCAAGACCCTGGGGCGGCACCAGATCGGCGTTCGGCTGCACGCGGAGGTGACCGCCGAGTTCACCGTGGTGGTGGAGCGGGAAGGCTGAGCGGTTCGCCGCCGGCAGCAGGGGCCCATGCCCAATCCGCTGATCACATCCGAGCGTATTCCGCCGCAGAATCTGGAGGCGGAGGTCTCCGTGCTGGGGGCCGTGCTCCAGGAGTCCGGAGCACTGCTGAAGGCTATTGAGATCCTGGAGCCCGCCGACTTCTACAAGGAGGCTCACCGGAAGATCTACGATGCCTGCAAGTCCCTCTTCGAGCGGAGCGAGCCGGTGGACCTGGTCACGCTGGCCAACGAGCTCCTGCGCCGCAAGCAACTGGAGGAGGTCGGCGGGGCCGCCTACCTGAGCCTTCTGGTGGATGCCGTGCCCACCGCGGCCAATATTGCCCACCACGCCCGGATCGTGAAAGACAAGGCGTTGCTCAACGCCCTGATCCAGAAGTCCACGGCGGTGGTCTCGCGGGCCTTCGCCGACGCCGAGGACGTCGACCAACTGCTCGACTGGGCCGAGCAGCAGATCTTCGAGCTGTCCCAGGATAAGGTCGGCCGGGGCTTCATCCCCGTCAAGAACATCCTGCGCGGCACCTTCCAAGCCATCGAGAGGCTCTACGACCACAAGAGCCATGTCACAGGGGTCGCCACGGGATTCCGGAAGTTCGACGAGATGACCGCCGGCCTGCAGCCGGCGGATCTGGTGGTGGTGGCGGGCCGGCCGTCCATGGGCAAGACCAGCTTCTGCCTGAATATTGCCGAGCAGGTTGCCCTCAGAGAGCGGACGCCCGTGGGGATCTTCAGCCTGGAGATGTCCAAGGAGCAGCTCGTACAGCGGATGCTGTGCTCCAACGCCAAGGTCGATTCCCACAGGCTGCGGACCGGCTTCTTGGAGGATCGGGACTGGCCGAGGCTCACCCGGGCCGCCGGAGAGCTCTCCGAGGCCCCCATCTTCATCGACGACACGCCGGGCGTCTCGCTCTTGGAGATGCGGGCCAAGTCCCGACGCCTCAAGGCAGACCAGGGGCTGGGACTCGTCATCATCGACTACCTCCAGCTCGTCTCCGGACGGGGCCGCACCGAGAGCCGACAGCAGGAGATCTCGGAGATATCCCGCTCCCTCAAGGCCATGGCCAAGGAGCTGGGCGTGCCGGTGGTGGCGCTGTCGCAGCTCTCCCGGGCCGTGGAGTCGCGGCAACCTCCCCGGCCGCAACTGTCGGACCTCCGGGAATCGGGGGCCATCGAGCAGGACGCAGACGTGGTGGTCTTTCTCTACCGGCCGGCCTTCTACCGGAACCGGCAGGATGCCGAGGAAGGGGAGGTCGAGGACACCACCACGGAGGTCATCATCGGGAAGCAGCGAAACGGCCCCACGGGCACCGTTCACCTGGCGTTCCTGCGGGAGTATACCCGGTTCGAGGACTTGGAAACGCAGCGGGAGACCTGAGCCGAGGAGGCGGGGTGGGTTCGATCGCAGGAGGAGCCAATTTGGCGGATGGGTGGCGCGTCGGTCCGCTCGCCGGCCTTGCGCTGATCGTCTGGCTGGCGGTGGCGCCCGCCGCGGCGCCCGCCGAGCCCGCGGCTCCGCTCGCGGAGGCGAGTGCGACGCCCCTGAACCTGTGGCCGATCTACGATCGGCGAGAGGACCCGATCGATCAGGCGCAGACCGAGGGTGCCCTCGGACCCCTGCTGTTCTCCAGCGCTGCCCGCGACGGCGGCTGGCGGGAAGGGGGGTTCCGGCCCTTTTTCACCTGGCGGGAGGAGAAGGCGCTGGAGCGGTCCGAGTGGCAGGTCCTCTACCCCCTGATCCAGTATACGAAGACCGAGCAGGATTGGGAGTTCCAGTTCCTCCTGGTGGACGTCCGGAGCGAGGGGTCCATCCCGGCGGAACGGGAGGAGCGGGCCGATTTCTTCCCGTTCTACCTCAGCGGGCGGCGCGAGACGGGACAGACCTACCGGTGGCTCTTCCCCTTCGGGGGGACGGTATACGATCGGCTGGGCCGGGACGAGATCGAGATTGTCCTTTTCCCCTTCTACCTCCGCAGCGTGCGCTCCGGCGGGGAGCGGCGGTGGTTCCCCTGGCCCTTCGTCTCCACCCTGCGGGGGGAGGACCAGTCCGGCATCTTCTTCTGGCCGCTGTACGGGCAAGAGGAGCGGAAGGGGAAGTACGAGCGGCGCTACCTGCTCTGGCCTCTCTTCCTCTACGAGCGGGCGGGCCTCGACAGCGACAATCCCGAGGAGAGCCTGGCCATCCTGCCCTTCTACTTCAGCCAGCGATCGCCCGAGCGAGACCTCACGGTGGTCCTCTGGCCTTTCTTCAGCTACCAGCACGACCGGAAACGGCAGTTCGAGCAGTGGGAATTCCCCTGGCCCCTCTTCGCCATCGCCCGGGGGGAGGGACGCCAGATGACCCGCTTCCTGCCGCTCTTCACCGTCGAGCGGCGGGTGCTCCGGGAAGAGTTTCTCCTCAAGCAATTGGTGTCGTCTACCACTGCGGTCCTCTTCCCCCTGTACGTGCGCACGGTGGACGAGACGGCCAGCAGCCGGACGGAGCGGGTTCGCCTCCTGTGGTGGCTGTATTCGGACATCCGGGAAACAGGCAGCGACGGGGAGAGGCGGCGGATAGACAGTTGGCCGTTGTTCCGCTACGCTCGCGACCGGGAGGGCCGGGTGAGCTTCCAGGCGCTGGCCCTGCTGGAGGCCTTCCTGCCGGGGAACGAGCTGATCGAGCGGAACTACTCCCCCCTCTGGTCGCTGTACACCTACCGCCGGAACGTGGCCGGCGACCAGGTGCATTCATTCCTGTGGAACCTGGTCCGCCACGAGACCACCGCCACGGGCCTCCGCCTGGAGGTGTTGGGGCCGCTCCTGGCCTACGACGAGCAGGGGGACTCGTCGCGCTTCTCGTTCCTGGGCGGGCTCTTCAGCCTGGGGAAGGAGGATGGGGTGCGGGAGGCGCGTTTCTTCGGGCTGAGAGTCCACTGGGCGGAGCCGCCGCCGATCCAGGCTGCCATGGACCGTGGAGGAGACCAGTGAAGGGGCCGTTGCGACAACTCGAGGGGTTCTTGTGGGGGCTGGGGGAGGGCCTATTCTTGTTTCTCCAGGCCGTCTCCTGGTGTCGCGCGGTCCCGCGCAATCTGGACAAGATCATTGTCCACCTGCTGGAGTTCGGCAACGCCACGCTGCCCATCGCCTCGCTGATGGCCGTATTCATCGGGGGAGTCCTGGCCCTCCAGACGGGTTCGCGGCTGGCCCAGTTCGGCCTGGAAGGGGCCATCGGCGGCATCGTCGGCCTCAGCATGGTGAAGGAGCTGGGCCCGGTCATGACCGCCCTCCTGGTGGTCGGCCGGGTCGGATCGGCCATCGCCGCCGAGGTGGGGGCGATGAACGTGTATGAGGAGATCGACGCCCTGAAGACCCTGAACATCGACCCGGTGCGCTACCTGGTGATGCCAAGGCTCGTCGCCAGCGTCATTGCCGTGCCGGCCCTCTGCATGTACGTGAACGTCATCGGCCTCGTGGGCGGCGCCTTCGTCTCCGCCGTGAATCCCAAGATTGGCGTCAGCGCCCGCCTCTTCCGTTTGAATTTCCAGGAGGTGGTGAGGGGCGCGGACATCCTGGACAGCCTCATCAAGTCCGTGGTCTTCGCCGTCGCCATCGCCGTCACCTGCTGCTACGTGGGTCTGAAGACGACGGGGGGGCCCGAAGAGATCGGCCGTGCCGTGACCCGGGCGGTCGTGCTCTCGTTCATGTTCATCTTCGTCCTGAATTATCTCATCACGCGGAGCCTCATGTAGCCATGGCCTGGATGCGCGAGGACACAATGGAAGAAGGGGCGGGCGACCTGATCCTGCTGGACGAGCGGGCCATCCCGGGTGTCCAGGTGGAGGTCCGCCGCCTCAACAAGTACTTCGGAGAGAAGCACGTCCTCAAGGATCTGGACCTCCGCGTGGAGGCGGGGGAGACCTTCGTCATCTTCGGCCCCTCGGGGTGCGGCAAGTCGGTGTTCCTCAAGCACCTCTGCGGCCTGATCCGCCCCGACACGGGCGAGATTCTCCTGGACGGGGAGCCGGTGGGAAGCGAGGCCGTCCGGCGCTTCCGTCTGGCCATGGTCTTCCAGTCCTCGGCCCTCTTCAACTCCCTCACCGTGGGAGGAAACGTCGGCCTGTGGCTGAAGGAGCACCGGATGTGCAGCCCCCCGGAGATTGCCCGGATCGTGGCGGAGAAGCTGGCGCTGGTGGGGATGGCCGGCACGGAGCGCTCCAGGCCCTCGGAGCTGTCGGGGGGCATGCGGAAACGGGTCGCCATCGCGCGGGCCCTGGCGGTGAACCCCCACCTCATCCTCTACGACGAGCCCACGGCAGGGCTGGACCCGGTGCTCACGGAGCAGGTGGGGCAGGTGATTGCCGACCTCAAGCGGCTTCAGATCACGGCGCTGGTGGTGACGCATGACCTCAACCTCGGCTTTGCGGTCGGGGACCGGCTGGGGATGATGCACGGGGGACGGCTGATCGAGACGGGCCCGCCCGAGGCCATCCGCGCCACAACCAATCCGATCGTCCGGGCCTTCATCCATACCCAGATGAAGATCGTGGCCCGGTAGGGGCCGGTGGGGGAAGGATCCGAGGGAAGGAGTGTAAGCCATGTCGCGCGAGGTGCGAGTTGGGCTGTTTTTGGTCGTCGCGTTCCTCATCCTGATCGCGCTGTTCGAGTTCGTGGGCAAGGAGACCTTCTTCGGCCGCACGGTGGAGTACAAGACCTCCTTCAAGGCCATCCCCTCGCTGAAGGTGGGGGACCCCGTGCGCCTGGCCGGGGTGGACGTGGGGACGATCCGGGACATCCGGGTGGTGGGGCCCCGGGTCGAGATCACCTTCCGGGTGAAGGACGGCACGCCCGTGAAGACCGACTCGGTGGCGACCATCAAGATGACGAGTCTTTTGGGGACGAACTTCGTGGACCTCAGCTTCGGCTCCCCGGCGGCCCCGACCGCCCCCCCGGGCAGCCTCCTCACCAGCAGCGAGCCGCCGGACCTCAACATCCTGATGGCCCGGCTGAACGACGCGGCGGGGGACATCCAGGCGCTGGCCCGGCAGCTCAATGAGGGGGTCGGCAAGAGTTTCGAGCCCATCAGCGCCGCCTTCCAGACCATGGACAAGATCGCCAAGAAGATCGAGAAGGGGGAGGGGACCCTGGGACGGCTGATCACCGACGACGCCCTGTACCGGGAGATCCGGGGTCTCGCCGCGAACCTCAACAAGGTGAGCGAGCAGGTCGCCAAGGGGCAGGGTACCATGGCCAAGCTGATCAGCGACGACTCGCTCTACAAGGATATGCGCGCCCTGACCGGAGACCTCCGGACTGCCGCCGGCAGCCTGACCCGGCTGATGCGCGATGTCGAGGGGGGAAAGGGGAGCCTCGGCAAGCTGGTGAAGGACGATGCCCTCTATCAGGAGGCGCGCCAGACCCTGACCGAAGCGCGGGACGCCCTGAGCGGCCTGCGCACGGCCTCCAAGGTCCTGGGCGACGGGAAGGGCACGCTGGGCAAGCTGCTGCACGACGATGCCCTGTACACGGAGATGCGGAGCGCCGTGGGCACGCTTAACACCGTCCTCAAGAAGGTGGAGCGCGGGGAGGGGACGCTGGGAAAGCTGGTCAACGACGATACGCTCTATTTCTCCGCGAAGGACAGCCTCAAGAAGGTCGGGAAGGGAGCCGACAGCCTCCGGGAGCAGGGTCCCCTCTCCGTCATCGGCATCGCCATCTCGGGCTTCGGCTTGTTCTAGCCGACGGCATGGCCAGCCGGCGGAGCCACTTCGAGTGCCAGCAGTGCGGCCACCAGGCCCCCCGTTGGCTAGGGCGGTGCCCGGACTGCGGCCGCTGGGGGAGCCTGATCGAGGTCCGCGCCCTCCAGCCCGTCGGTTCGGAGGGCCCGCCGCGAGGTCGGCGTGCTCCTGCCGATCTCGGGCCGCCGGCTGTTCCGATCCCGCTGGCGGAGGTGGCGGCAGCAGAGCCGTCCCGCACCCCGACCGGCCTCTCCGAGTTCGACCGGGTCCTGGGCGGCGGGCTGGTGCCCGGAGCCGTCGTCCTCGTCGGGGGGGAGCCGGGCGTCGGGAAGTCCACCCTGCTCCTGCAGGTGGCGGCGTCCGTGGCCCAGCCGGATCACCCGGTCCTCTACGTCACGGGAGAGGAATCGCCGGCCCAGGCGGGCAGCCGTGCCCGGCGACTCGGCGCCGCACGCCCCGGGCTGTACCTCCTGGCCGAGACCTCCTTGGAGGCCATCCTGGCCCAGGCCGAGGCCCTGAAGCCCGCCCTCCTCATCCTCGATTCCGTTCAGACCACGTGGAGCCCGGCCCTGGAATCCTCGGCGGGGAGCGTCAGCCAGGTGCGGGAGGTGGCGGGGCGCCTGCTGGAGGCGGCCAAGGCCCGAGACTTTGCGGTCTTTCTCATCGGCCACGTGACCAAAGAGGGGAGCCTGGCAGGGCCCAAGACACTGGAGCACATCGTCGATACCGTGGTGGCATTCGAGGGAGACCGCCACCAGCCCCACCGGATCCTGCGGGCCAGCAAGAATCGGTTCGGCCCCACCGACGAGATCGGGCTCTTCGAAATGCGAGTGGACGGCCTCGTCCCCGTGGAGAATCCGTCGGCGCTCTTCCTGGCCGAGCGGCCCGACCAGGTTGCGGGATCGGTGGTGGTGGCCACGGTGGAGGGCACGCGGCCCCTGCTGTTGGAGCTGCAGGCCCTGGTGGCGCCCACGGGCGCGCCGGTGCCGCGCCGGGTCGCCAATGGGCTGGATTTCCAGCGAGTGGCCATGCTCCTGGCCGTGGTGGAGAAGCGGCTGGCGATCAGGCTGGGCGCCTCGGACGTTTTCCTCAACATCGTCGGGGGCCTTCAGGTCCGGGAGCCGGCGGCGGACCTCGGCGTGGTGGCGGCGGTTCTCTCGAGCGTCCGGGATGTGCCCGTCCCCCGAGACTGGGCGCTCTTCGGCGAGGTCGGGCTGGCGGGAGAAATCCGGGCGGTGCCGCAGACGGAGCGCCGGCTGGCGGAACTCTCTCGCCTGGGGTTCCGTCGGGCCGTGACTCCCCGGAGCGGCGCGGAGCGGCCGGCGGGAATGGAGGTCGTGGGCGTCTCGCACGTGGACGAATTGGCCGCGCTCGTGGGGCACAGCGCATAGGGCGCAGCGCACAGGGCAGAGGGCATGGAGGGGCCGGGTCCAGCACGGATTTGTGCGGAAGCGCTCATGAGGCTCCACCTGGTTTTGCGCGCAGGGCGCGCAAAAACCACGCTGTCAGTGTTAGTTTTTCCGCGCCAGCGGAAAAACCGAGGCAACTTCCGGTTTGACGGATAGGCAGCAGTATGGTTTAATGAAAAAAATACTGTCTCGAGAGGTGTATGAGGATGTTTCGGATCGGCCAGAAAGTCGTCTATCCGACACACGGTGTGGGACGCATCGAGGCGATCGAGCAAAAGCAAGTCTCGGGAAATCTTCAGGCCTTCTACATCTTGCGTATCCTGGGGACAGACATGACCATCATGGTGCCGACCGGGAATGCCGAACGAGTCGGCCTGCGACAGATCATCGGCGCCAAGGAAGTCCCCAAGGTGATGGAAATCCTCCGCAAGAAAAACGTCGAGATCAGCCCCAATTGGAACCGCCGGTTCAAAGATAACATGGAGCGAATCAAGACCGGCTCCCTCTACGAGGTCGCCACGGTCCTTCGCAAGCTCGTGCTGCTCCAGCGCGAGCGCAACCTCTCCTTCGGCGAGAAGAAGATGCTGGAGAATGTCCGCCAACTCCTGGTGAGCGAGATTTCGCACGCCGTCGGCATCGAGGAGGGTGATGCCCGCTCCTTGGTGGATCGGACGATCGCCAAAGCCTGAGAGCTACCCGACCGGGAGGAGGTAACGTCGCGTGTCGGCGTCCATGGTCCGCGCCCTCTTCGTCTTGCTGTGCGCCGCGCTTGGCCTTTTGGGACTGACCTGGCACGTGGGGCCTCCCTGGGGCGCGGTGGGGGGCGTGGGCGGCGGTCTGGCCTTCGGTCTCTTGATTGTCGCGCTGGAACGCCATCTGGCCCGCCTTCCGGGGCGGAGGATCCTCCAGGCGCTGGGCGGCCTTCTGGCGGGCCTGCTGGGGGGCTATCTCGTCTCCATATTCCTCTCCCGCCTGCTCGAGAGCCTGCTCCCGGGTGCGGCGCTGCTCATCGAAACGCTGTGCGTGGCAGGGGGCGCCTACCTGGGCACGCGCCTGACCTGGGAGAAGGGCGCCGAGTGGAGTCTGGTGAGCCTGCTGCGGCTCCTGAAGGAACAGCCGCGCGCCGAGAGCTACAAGCTCCTGGACACCTCCGTCATTATCGACGGCCGCATCGCCGACATCACGGAAACCGGCTTTCTGGAGGGGACGCTGGTCATCCCCCAATTCATCCTGCGCGAGCTCCAGCATATCGCGGACTCGTCGGATCCCTTGAAGCGGAACCGGGGCCGCCGCGGCCTGGACATCCTCCAGAAGATCCAGAAGAAGGTGGACATCCGGGTCGAGATCAGCGACATGGATTTCCCCGAGATCCGCGAGGTGGACAACAAGCTCGTCGCCACGGCCAAGGCGCTGAACGCCAAGATCGTCACCAATGACTTCAATCTCAACAAGGTGGCGGAGTTGCGCGGCGTGGGAGTCCTGAACATCAACGAACTCACCAACGCCCTCCGGCCGGTGGTGCTGCCCGGCGAGGACATGCGCGTCTACGTGCTGAAGGAGGGGAAGGAGTACAATCAGGGCATCGCATACCTGGACGACGGCACCATGGTGGTGGTGGACAGCGGGCGGCGCCATATCGGCCAGACCGTTGACGTCTGCGTCACATCCGTTCTCCAGACCACCGCCGGACGCATGATCTTTTCCCGCTTGAAGGAAGAGGCGGAGGCCGCGTAACCCAGCGAGGCGCTCGCCCGATTTCCACCGCGGCGGCCGGCCTGCGGCGGGAGTCGGGTTTTGTGTTTGTGATCCCAATGGCCGACGAATCGTTCCGCCCTCGGGACTGGGTGCGTGATCCGTGGTCAATGGCATGCACGTGACGGCGGTGGTGCCGGCGGCCGGCAGCGGAAGCCGAATGGCGGGCTCCTTGCCGAAGCAGTTCCTCCGGGTGAGGGGGGTGCCGCTGCTTTCCCGGACGCTCATGGCCCTGCGGGCCGCCGGGGGCATCGACGCGCTGGTCCTGGTGGTGTCGCCCGACCAGGTGGATCGCTGTCGCCAGGAGATCCTCCGGCCGTTCGGCCTGGCGGTGGACGGCCTGGTGCCGGGTGGGGCGGACCGGCAGGCCTCGGTCTTCGCCGGTGTGCAGGCAGCGCCGGCCGGGACGGATCTGATCCTGGTGCACGATGGGGCGCGGCCCTTCGTGACGCCGGAGATCATCCGCCTGGCCATCGCCGCCGCGGCGGAGGTTGGCGGCGCCGTGGTGGCCCTGCCCGTGACGGATACGATCAAGCGGGCCGAATCGGATCTCCGGGTGCAGGAGACGCCGCGGCGAGAGAGTTTGTGGGCGGCCCAGACCCCCCAGGTGTTCCGGGCCGCGCTGTTTCGCGAGGCGCACGTGCGGGCGAACGCGGAAGGGTTTCGCAGCACGGACGACAGCGCCCTGGTGGAACGGCTCGGGTTCCCCGTCCGGCTGGTGCCCGGCTCGCGGGAAAACCTCAAGATCACGACGCCGTCGGATATCCTCCTGGCGGAGCTCTTGCTGGCGCGGGGGGAGGCCGGACGGTGATCAGGACGCGGGCGCCCGGATGCCGGGTGGGGATCGGCTTTGATATCCATCGTCTGGTGCCCGGGCGACCGCTGGTCCTCGGCGGGGTGACCATCCCCTTCGACCGCGGCCTGGAAGGAGATTCCGACGCGGACGCCCTGACCCACGCCGTCCTGGACGCGCTGGTGGGAGCGGCCGGCCTGGGGGACATCGGGAGCCAGTTCGGTGTCGGGCGGCCGGAGCTTTTGGGGATCTCGAGTCTCGCGCTCCTGGAGCGCGCCGTGGCGATCGTGGCGGGGCGGGGGTACCGGCCCGGCACCATCGATACCACCGTCGTGGCGGAGGCCCCACGCCTGGCGGGGTACGTCGGCGCCATGCGGGACAATCTGGCGCGAGTCCTGGGCTTGCCGGCCGAGCGGGTGAACGTCAAGACCACCACCGCCAAAGGGCTCGGGCCGCTGGGGGCGGGCGAGGGCATCGCGGCGCTGGCCGTGGCCTCGGTCCGCCGGGCTCCCGCCGCCCGCCGGGCGCCCCGTCGGGCCCGCTAGCCCCCAAGACAGAAGGCCGACATTCCATGCCGCTACGCCTCTACAACACGTTGACGCAGGCCGCCGAACCGTTCGAGCCCCTCGTGGCGGGCCAGGTCCGGATGTACGTCTGCGGCGTCACGGTCTACGACCTCTGCCACATCGGACACGCCCGGATGGCGCTCGCCTTCGAAGTCGTGCGCCGCTACCTCGCCTATTCGGGCTACCGCGTAACGCTCGTCCGCAACTTCACCGATCTCGATGACAAGATCATCAAGCGGGCGGCGGAACAGGGACGATCCTGGTCCGCCGTGGCGGAGGAGTTCACGGCCGCCTTCCGCCAGGACCTCGAGGCGCTCGGGCTGGCCCCGGCCGATGTGGAGCCCAAAGCCACGGAGCACATTCCCGAGATGGTGGCGCTCATCCGGCGGCTGGTCGAGCGCGGGCTGGCCTACGCGGTGGATGGGGACGTCTACTACGCGGTGCGGCGGTTCCCGTCCTACGGCAAGCTCTCCCACCGGAGCCCGGACGAGCTCCTGGCGGGGGCGCGCATCGAAGTGGACGAGCGGAAGCGGGACCCCCTGGACTTCGCGCTCTGGAAAGCTTCCAAGCCCGGCGAGCCGGCCTGGGACAGCCCCTGGGGTCGCGGGCGGCCCGGCTGGCACATCGAGTGCTCGGCCATGGCAGGGAAGTATCTGGGGGAGTCGTTCGACATCCACGCCGGCGGCGAAGATCTGATCTTCCCCCACCACGAGAACGAGATCGCCCAGTCCGAGGGGGCCACCGGGCGCCCCTTCGCCCGGTATTGGCTGCACAACGGCTTCGTGACCGTGAACGGCGAGAAGATGTCGAAGTCGCTGGGGAACTTCGTGACCATCCGCCAGGCCCTCCAGCGCTCTTCCGCCGAGGCGGTGAAGCTGCTCTTGCTCTCCACCAACTATCGCAGCCCCCTGGATTACACCGAGGCGGCGGTGGCCGAAAAGGCCCGGGCGCTGGCGGGGGTGCAGGAGTTCATGCGGAGGGTGGAAATCCTGGCGGCGGAAACCGGCAGCCCGGCGACAGCGGCCGCAGACGAATCGGGGGGGGCGGGGCAGGCGGGCAGCCGGCGGCCAGCCTCCACCGCCCGGGCGGGGGATCGCGACGGTTGCGGGGTTGTCTCCGGCGGGCTGACTGCCTCCATCCCGCGTGCACGGGAACCGGCACCGGTGGGGGAGGACGCCTTCCGCGACGCCATGGACGACGATTTCAACACGGCCCGGGCCAGCGGGGTCTTGTTCGACCTGGTGCGAGAGGGGAATCGGCTGCTGCAGGAGGCCCGCCAGCCCGGCGGGGCCGCCCGGTGCCTGCCTCGGCTCCAGGAGACGGCCTCGGCCCTGCGACGGCTCGGCCAGGTGCTGGCCCTCGACCTCCGGAGCGGGCTGACGCTGGTAGAGAAGCTGAACGGGGTGTCCATGACCCGGCCGGTGGAGGCGGTCCAGGCGGAGCTGGCCCGGCTGGTCGGGGATCGACCGGCCGACCCGGCCGCCTTTCAATCCCGCCTCTCTGCGGTGCTGGCCGAACTCCTGGCGCAGCGCGAGGCGGCACGGCGCGACCGGAACTGGGCGGCGGCCGACGCCATTCGCCAGAGCCTGGCCGCTCACACCATTCGCCTCGACGACAGCCGGACGGCCACCCATGCGGTGTCGGAGTTCGCCGCGGAGCGCGGGCTTCCTCCCGTCGCGGTGACGTTGCTCAAATCATGACTTCCTCCGGCGGGGCGGCCCCCGGCCGGGGGGTGGAGCTCCTCGCCGGCCCCCACGCAGTCTGCGAGGCCTTGCGGGCCGGGCGGCGCACCGTCTACCGGCTGCTGCTTTCCCGCCAGGAACGCTCCCCGCTGGTGGCGGAGATCCTCACGGCCGCGGAGGCGCGACGGCTGCGGGTGGAGACGCTCCTCCGCGCCGAGCTGGATCGTCTGGTCCGCGGCGGGAGCCACCAGGGGATCGTGGCGGAGGTGGGGCCCTATCCGTACGCGGAACCGGCGGCCGTCCTCACCCGGGTCCTGACCGGGAGGCCGCCCGGATGGATGCTGGTCCTGGATGAGATCCAGGATCCGCAGAACCTGGGGGCGGTTGTCCGCACGGCGGAGGCCGCGGGCGCGGCCGGCCTCCTGATGCCTCACGACAGGGCCGCCGCCATCACCCCGGCGGCGGTCCGGGCCTCGGCGGGCGCCGCCGAGCATCTGGCTATCGGTCGGGTCGGCAACCTGGCCGCTTTCCTGACCGAGGCGAAGCGGAGGGGGGTGTGGGTGGCGGGTGCGGCGGCGGAGGGGGAGCGACAGCTTTTTGCGGCCGACCTGACGGGTCCGCTGGCCCTGGTGATCGGGGGGGAAGGGCGGGGCCTGCGTCCGCTGACCAGACGCCGGTGCGACTTCCTGGTGCGGATTCCCATGCTGGGCCGGGTCGGCTCCCTCAACGCCTCGGCGGCGGCGGCCGTCTGCATCTACGAGATCGTCCGACAGCGACTGGCGGCTGGCCAAACGGACCGCTCTGGTTGAGGGGGCCAAGCGCCATCGACTTTTTGTTTGCATAAACTGGACGAGGCAAATATAATCATCTTTTGTCTGCTGGCGTAGCTCAGCGGGTAGAGCGGCTGATTTGTAATCAGCGGGTCGGGGGTTCGATTCCCTCCGCCAGCTCCAGCGCGGGCTGTGACCGGCGGCGCCATTCGAGGGAGACGGGGAGATACCCAAGCGGCCAAAGGGGGCAGACTGTAAATCTGTTGGCTATGCCTTCGGAGGTTCGAATCCTCCTCTCCCCACCACATACGAAGAGCAGAGAGGCCCGCGGCAGGGACTGCTGGCCGCGGGTGTATCGTCTCGGCTTGGCGGCCGGAGGCGAGCGAACGAGACAGAGGCGGGAATAGCTCAGCTGGCTAGAGCGCGAGCCTTCCAAGCTCGGGGTCGCGGGTTCGAATCCCGTTTCCCGCTCCACCCCATGTCCCGCGTTCCCTGATCGGAACTCCCGCGAGAAGGTGTGCCAGACGCATGGCGTGGACAGCACGGGTCGGCCCCGGGTTCCTGCGCGGCGCTTGCTGTCTGATCCTCCTCCTGGGCGCCGCGGGGAACGCGGCAGCGGCGAGTGAAGCGTACGCCCTGAACGAGGTGGGGGTCCGCCTCACCGCACGCGGGCAGTACCGGGAGGCCGCCGCGGCCTTCGGGCAGGCGCTCCGGCTGAGTCCGGGGGATCCGGTGATCCGCCGGAATTATGCGCGGCTCGAGACGGTCCTGGGTCACCGCTTCCTGGCGGGCGGGCAGGTCGAACAGGCGCGCGAGGCGTACGCGACGGCCATCGAGCTGTCGCCCGAGGAGGCGTCGGCCTTCCTGGGGCTGGGGGATGTGCAGCTCCGGCTGCGGGATGTCCGGGGCGCCGTCGAGAGTTACCGGCGGGCCATCGCCCTCGATCCCGGCGGCCCGGCCGGCTATGCCCGGCTCGGCGAAGCGCTCTTCCAGCAGGGCGATGCGGCGGGGAGCGTGGCGGAATGGGAGCGGGCGCTGGCGCTGGATGCCGGGAACGCGCCGCTGAGGGAGCGGCTGGAGGGGGTGCGGCGCGAGGCGCGGGTGGCGGGCGGATACCGCTCCCGGGAGAGCCAACACTTCCGGATTGTCTACGAAGGGGGACGGCAGGAGGATGTGGGGCGGGAGCTCCTGGCGATCCTGGAGCGGGCCTACGCCGATGTGGGGTATGAGCTGGGCGCCTACCCCCCCTACGAGGTGGAGACGATATTCTACGCCGACCGAGACTTCGCCGAGGCCACGGGGGCGTCGGCGGGCGTCGGCGGCTATTACCACCCGATCGATGGCAAGATCCGGGTTGCGCTTCGCGGCCTGGATGCGAGGGCGCCGGGCCTCCGGTCGCTCTTGTATCACGAGTACACGCACGCCCTGATCCACGCGCTGGCCCGCGGGAACAGCCCACCGCGCTGGGTGCACGAAGGGCTGGCGGTGCGCATGGAGAGGGGGCGCGCGGACGTATTCCGCGCCGAGGCGCTGCGGCAGGCGCGCGCCGGATCGGTTCCATCCCTGGACGCGTCGCCCTACGTGCACGGCTCCGTGGCCATGGAGTACCTGATCGAGCGCCACGGCCTGACGGCCGTGCAGGGGCTCCTCCGGAGTCTGGGAGACGGGACGGGGTTCCGCGAGGCGTTCAGGGCCGCCTACGGCATGGAGCTGGAGGCCTTTCAGGAACGGCTGCGAGAAGTTCTGGTCCGTGGCTACTGAAGGATGGGGTGGCCCACGTAGCTCAGTTGGCAGAGCGCGTCCTTGGTAAGGACGAGGTCACCAGTTCAATCCTGGTCGTGGGCTCCAGCAATTCCGTGACGGAGAGAGTTCGGCTCAGGCAGGAGGACGTCGGCCATGGCCAAAGCGAAGTTCGAGCGGACGAAGGACCACATGAACGTGGGGACGATCGGACACATCGACCACGGGAAGACCACCCTGACCGCGGCGATCACCAAGGCCCTGGGCTACCGGAACCCGAAGGTGAGCTTCGT
>JACQVN010000001.1 GCA_016209735.1 Candidatus Methylomirabilota bacterium | reverse complement strand
TTACGCGCGCTGGCCCCTCAAAGGGGCCTGGTCGCGCGCGGAGGGCCGAGCAAATACCACATCGGTACCCTACTGCGTCTGGTCCATCCCTGCCACATTGTGAGCTCTCTCAGGAAGAGCACACTCCCGGAAATGTCAAACGCTAGGAGTCGCCCGGCAGAGCCGGGGGGTTACCTAACGAACTTAGCCCTTCGGGGCCAACGCGGCAATCTGGGAATCGCCGCGCTCCCACTCCTCCATGGTCATGGTCACGGCCTCGATGGGGGCGAACAGCTCGTAAATGGCGTCAGCCAGGATCTCGATTCGCTCCCAGTAGCCTTTCCCGGCGAAATCCTCGGAGACGATCACCACGTCAGTGTCACTCCCCTCCCGGTAGGTGCCATCGGCGTACGACCCATACAGGATGACATCAGGCAGTTCGGAGGGAGGCCTGGCGGGGGACGAAGCGAATCTCGACGCGCTTATTCAAGGCGGCGGCTATCCGCTCGAGCATAGCCAGCGAATGGCCCTCATAGTCCGCATCCTCCAGCCGGCAGATGACCGACGCCGTGGTACCGACCATGTTGGCGAGGGCCCGTTGACTGAGGCCGGCGGCTTTCCGCAAGTCGTAAATCTTGCGCGCGACATCCGCGTTGGCCCGCTCTTCTTGGAGGGAGGCCTCGCGCTCCGGCCGCCGGGCGTAATACCGCCGGTGAATGATGGCGATGGCGTCCGTCGTCTTCCCCTTCTTGCGTGGCATAGTCAGTCCTCCGCAAAGGTGTGTCGGATCGCGTCCCGTTCGAACTGGCGTTTCCGTACCACCTCAGTGTGGCTCACGGCACCCGCCTATTCGTAAAATAAAGAACTACAGTCAAGCCCCTGCCGGGTTGATTCCATTACGCCGCTGGATTCGCGCACGACGCGAGGAAGGGAGCACGCACACGCCCGGAGGACAGAAAAGGGCACCCGCATGTCGCAGCTTATCTTGGGCGAGTCCCCTTTGGCTCCTCAAGCGGGCCTTGAACCCAGGAATGCGCATTCATGGACCGAAGACTAGCGGGGGAGACCAGCGGGCTGCCGCTTCAAGACCGATTGATCGATCGACAGGTGGAGTCGACTCCCCCTTCTGGGTATGTCGCGTGACAGGTTGATCCAGAACCAACGGGTCCCCTGCTCCCCCTTTGCTCGATTCTGCTCTGTCCTGCGAGGTGGTCGCTGTCAACCTCGGGCTCGGTCGTGACCGGGTCCGCAGCGCGGGACTTATGGGCGCGGCAACGCATCTGGTGAGCTGCCCCAAACGACTCGCGGAGCGCTCAGCCGGCTCGCCGGAACACCCACCGGAGGCCGACGGGCGCCAGCAGCGTGGTGACCAGCACCATGAGAACAACGGCAGAGAACACCCCCTGCGACAGGATCGGCTGGGCCTGCACCGTGAGTCCACTTCCGATGCCGGCGAAGATCAGTCCGACCTCGCCTCGGGGAATCATGCCGATCCCCACGGCCAACCGGTCAACCCAGCGCCCACCGACTACAAAGGCGCAGGCCAGCTTTCCGGCCAACGCACAAACTATCAGGGCGGCGCCAAGGCCGAGGACGCCGCGATCGAGCAGGCTGCCCAGATGAACCTGGATGCCCATGAGGACGAAGAAGAGCGGGACGAACAGGCTGGAAAGGGGGTGCATCAGTTCCGACAGGGTGGCTTCCTCGTTCGGCGATCTGATGCCCTCTCCATACGGATCCAGCATGAGACCCGCCGCAAAGGCTCCAATGATGTCGGCCAGGCCGACCAATTCCGCGGCGAAGGCCAGGCTGAAACAGAGGGCGAGGCCGAACACCAACAGGATGCCATGCTGTCCCGTGCGGGCCGCCATGCGGACGATCGGCTCGGACAGCTTGTGGCCCAGGCCGACAATGATGCCAAGAAACAGGACGGCCCGCACCACGATGCCGCCGATGCCGAGGATCGAGAGGCCGGAACCGCCGGCCGGCGCGGCGGTCGCCGCGCCGCTCACGACCGCCAGCACCACCAGTCCGAGGATGTCATCGATCACCGCGGCGCCCAGGATAATCTGTCCCTCGCGAGTCTGCGCGACCCCCAGGTCCTTCAGAACCCGCGCCGTGATCCCGACGCTGGTCGCGGACAGGGTGGCGCCCACGAACACATGGGCGAGCGTGGGCGCGTTTGGCATCAGCCAGGAGGCCGCGCCCCACCCCAGGAGCAGCGGTGCCAGGATCCCGGTGAGCGCCACGGCAAGCGATGACCAACCCACGCGGATCAGCGCCCGGAGATCGGCCTCCAGGCCCACATCGAAAAGGAGAATCAGGACACCGATCTCGGCCAAGACCAGCAGCGTGGGCTCAGACTGGAAGAAGGCAACCCCCCGCTGCCCGAAGGCCAACGGCAAGAGGTTCCCCAATCCGATCCCGACCAGCAGCTCGCCAAGCACCGACGGCTGCCCCAGGCGGCCGGCGAGCAAACCGCCCAGTTTGGCGGCTACCACCAGGACGGCGAGAGCGAAGAGGACGGGACCGAATCGGCCGTGCGCATCGGCCGCCGCTCCCCACGCCGGGCCCGGCATCGCGAAGACCAGCATGCTCACGGTCGCCGCGAGAAGGAGGCGGCCCGACTGCCCCGTGCGGCGGCACGAGCCCAATCCCCTCTCGACTTCACGCGCCATTCTCGACCTTTCCGGCGGACCTCCGCCTTACCGCGCCTTCGCTGCACCTGGAACGCTGGCGGAGATCGACCGCTGACCATCCTCTGTCGCGTGGCATCCGCCAAACTGAAATCGAGATTATGACACGGAATCGTGCGAGAACCAAATGCACAGCCCACCGAATGCCGGGCCCTCTTGACGCCACCGCACCCGTAGTGCTGCTACTTCGACGACAAGGCGGACCTCTTCGCCGCCGTGCTGGGCTTGGGACCGGGCGACCCCGGCGGGTGGGCCCAACGTGAGCCGGATCGACACGTACAGCTTCTGGTCGGCGCTACAACACCTCTCCAGCGAGTCGCGACGAACGGCACAGCCGTGGTCGTGGTTCGCGGGCCTATTCCGGCACCTGTTACATCCGGCCGAGGATCCGACCGTCCGGCGGCTTCTGGGCGAAAGGCTCGAGCAGGCTCGGAAGGCCCATATCACCGTTGTCCGCCGGGGTCAGGAAGTGGGCTGTATCCGCCGCGAGGTGCCGGAGGATCTCCTCGTCACGCTGCTGTTCGAGTTCGGCATGGTTTTTAGACAGGAAGGGTAGCGCCATTATCGCCATTCTTTCATCGGACTTCGCCGACCTCCTCCAGAGCCGGGAGAGCCTCCGGGCTGCGGGGAGTCGGGACGGGTGGTCCGCAGGCGCGACCGGACCGGTGGTCGGCATAGCGCTGGTCGAGCTCGGTGGTGGTCCCTACGTAGCGCGCCCCTGACCGGAGGCGGACCTCGGTTGCGGCCTCAACCTACAACCTGGCACGCGAAGGAACTCCGGCGCCGATTGCGTCGCCGCCTTCTGAGGGCGATCTCAAGCGCAGATCCGGACGCCCGGAGTTCACGAAGGTCCCCGGCCGAAAGGTCGTCATTCGCGAAGAAACCCTCGTAAATGGGGGACGCCCATGAAATTATGCGTTTCGAGAGCGACTTGGCGGGGAGCGTCCATAATGGGTAGCATCCTATGACTCCTGGAGCATCTGGTGGCGCCTAGCCCGACCTTCGCAGATTTGTGGAGGCTGATCGAGTTGGCTTCCTCTTTCACCATGGTATTCCAGCCGATTCAGCGCTGACGTGGCCGGGCTGTCATACAGGAAAGAACATGGGGATACCAGCGCTCCAGGTCAAAC
>JACQVN010000025.1 GCA_016209735.1 Candidatus Methylomirabilota bacterium | reverse complement strand
TTCAGGAATCGCAGGCGCTCCACGATCCGATTGTTCAGATCGATCAGCTCCGCCTCGGTCAGCTTATCGATGTCGATTTTCATGCCCTCTCCCAGCAGAAGCGAAATGCTGCGCACCGCCCGTTGCCCAAGCTGGCGAACGTCTTGCCCATCAGCCGCCGGCAGGGCCGGGTGGCTGCATGGGCGGGTTATGCCGCTCCGACGAAGGTCGCGACCAGCACTTTCTCTTGCCTGGTCAACTCGCGCCAGTGCAGCCGCATCCGCTCGAGCTCCTTGAGCGTCTCAGCGGTGAGATAGCTCTCGCCGCAGCTCAAGCAGCTGACTACGGGCACGTTACGCACGAGGAAGCTAGAGCTGCCTTTGCCAACGGTCTGAGTAAGGCGTCGGACCCTCGCACTGTTCTTGCCACAGATATCACACTTCATCCTGCACCTCGTTGGGTCGATCTGCGTAGACCGTGATGATGACCAACATGTCCTTTGCGCCGAGCTTGGCAACCGTGATGGCGAAACCGCCGGCCAGGGTCTCGCCCCGCACCAGGTACTTCCATTCGCGCCAGCGACGATCGCGTTGACGTTCGATGATGCGGCCCGTGAGGATGCAGTGCTCGACGTCGAACACGCCCAGATCGTCGGCCTGCATCTCCTGGCGGCCGTGCGCGGTCATCACATACCGGCTCCGACGCACGAGTTCGCGCATGCGCCGGAGGATCGCGTCATGCATCGCTTGCCTTCTTATCCTCGTTGCTCATCGCTCGCTGGCGGCATAACGCTCGGCATCAGCGGCGGCGCACAGCACCGTCCGTTGCATGCTGTTGTTCGGCACTCATTAATTTGGCCGAAGAGAATGAGAAGCTATCGCTTCGTCATTTCAAAATCGCCAGAATGTCCCTCGTTATCCGTCCATGTGCCAACGATCTTTCTCTCCGATTCGACTTTTCCGACCATAGTGGCAATGTACGCCCCTTTAATCTGTCTTAAAACGATGCTCTCTGGCGTGCCTTCCGTAACACCCCCTTCGAATAGACTCGACTTTTCGTTTGCCGGGGCCCCCTCATTGGCTTTGCCATTCAGCCCGCCCGCCTGATGAACGAGATCTATCGGCAAGACAGCTTCCTTGGAGAGAATGCCATCCATTGTCATGTCGTAACTGGCATCCCAAGTGCCAGAAAGACTTGGGGGGGCTTTCCGTTGTACATCTCCCTTATGTTCATCTCCGCAACCTACTGGGAAAACGATAACTAGTCCGCCGATAATGGATGTCATCACTGCCATGCTGCGGTTTATCATGTCTTCTGCTTTCTTGTCGCCGAACTATTGTGTATCTGGGTCCAGATAAGAACACAACACTGCAGTGCCTGTCAGCCTATCACCCACTTTCCAACATGGAGCAAAGTCCGTGGAACTCACGAATTCTCTTGCCTGCCTCGTGGGTGGTATTCCTGTATCACCGCTTCGTATGCGGACCAGGATAAGACCCACATGACCCCAGGCGGCAATCAGGGCGTGTCCGCGGGGCTGCGGAGGCCTCTCCCGCCGCGATTCAGGACATGGGTGGAGATCATGGGGGTTCGGACGTCCTGATGTCCGCGGAGGTCCTGCACCGTGCGAATGTCATACCCGGCTTCCAAGACATGGGTGGCAAACGAATGCCGGAACGTATGGCAGGTCGCCCGCTTCATGATGCCGGCCCGCCGGACGGCGTCCTTCACTGCCCGTTGCACGCGGGACGCGTCGATATGAGGCCGGCCCTCCTCCCTGGTCCTGGGGTTCCTCCAGCGGCTCTCTTGCGGGAAAACCCATTGCCAGCGCCACTCGGCGGGGGCGCCCGGGTATGTCCGGTCAAGGGCGTGGGGCAACTGGACTCGCCCCCCGCCGTCGGCCAGGTCGTGGTCATGGATGGCCTTGACACCCCGCAGATGGTCCTGGAGCGCCGTCTTGAGCGATTCCGGCAGCATGGTGATCCGATCCTTCGCGCCCTTGCCGTCTCGCACAAGGATGTCGTTCCGGGCGAGGTCGATATCGTGGATAGGCAGTCGGAGGCACTCCATCAGGCGGAGGCCCGCCCCGTACATCAACGAGGCCATCAACCACTTGTCAGCGCGAAGGCCCCCGAGCACAGCCTTGACCTCTTCCCGGGTCATGACCACAGGGAGGTGGTGGGGTCTCCGGGCGCGCATCACGTGCCCCAAATCGCCCACCTCACGGCCAAGAACATGGCGATAAAGGAAGCGCAGTGCGCTCAACGCTTGATTCTGTGTGGAGCCGCTGACATTCTCCTTGATGGCCAGGTGGGTCAGGAAGGGATTGATCTCCGGCTCGGCCATCTCCGCGGGATGGCGCACGTGGTGAAAGAATATGAAGCGCTTGACCTGCCTGCGCCGCGCGGCCTCGCGTCGCGGCAGGCAGGCCCAATGGCAGTAGCTTTCCTCGGTCCGCCGACTGTAGTGGCGGGAGCGCAGGGCCTCACGAAGCTGGTCGAGGAGTTTCGGGGGGCGTGCGGGTGGGCAAGGCGGGGCCTGGGGGCGGATCGCAGTACTGGGGAGAGGGGTTGCCGGGAGGCTCGCATCCTTGGTCGCTGCCGGCTGGGGGACAGCCGAGATGTGGCGAGTTCCAATATTGGCCGGGGGGCGTGGCGAATCGCGGAGGGGTGCCGAGGGCTGGGGTTTGGGCTGCCCGGAAGAGTGGCTTGCACTCGGGGAGGTGGCTGCACGGTCCATGGGGAAGTCCTTTGCGAAACACGCGTCCCGAGTCAAGGTCTTTCCTGGACCAAACGACCTGCACTATATACCAAACATGTGTATAGATGTCAAGTCCTGCTTTAATTCCGCCAGACAGACCTCCCCACACCACGGGGAGACGATCCGCTCTAGGCGTACTCGCAGCCAATCGGGACCTGGACCACCTTGGCGAATTCGGATGCGCAGGCATGCATCCGGCACGAAACACAACGGCCCGCTGGAGGTGGGATGCCTCCACAGGGCCATGGTTGTCGCCGCCCCCGAACTCGCTGGCATGGTGTCCCCTCTGTGGTGCCGCGTTGAAGAGGAGAGCAGGAAACGCGGCGAGAGTTCCTCTCATCGGGAGGCAAAGTCAAGGCAAAGAACAAGACAGAGGCCAGCCCTTCGACCCTTCGACAGGCTCAGGGCTCAGAGCCTGTGAAAAAATCGGTTTTTGCGCTCCCATCGCATCATTCGACCCTGTAGAATAAATAGGTTACATGTAGCCTTTTCGCAAAAGTCGGATTTTTTCACAAACTCTCAGGGTGGGCGGCAGGGCAGAAGGCAGCCCTTCGACAGGGTCAGGGTGAGCGGGATGCGCAGGGGGGCTGAGGAGCGGGGGGGCTGGGGGGCGGACGATGGATCGCGGACCATGGACGATGGGATAGCGCGGGGAGCAGAGGTGCTGAGGTGTACAAGGGCTGCAGAGCTGCGGGGCTTCGGTTCGAGGTGCTGCGGTGCGGGGTTCCGGTTCAAAGTCCTGCGGTCTCACAGGTCGCGGGGCTTCGGTTCGAGGTGCTGCGGTTGAGACCGAGAACCTGAAACCTGGAACCTGGAACCGTCGAATCCCGCCTGGCGGCGGGACTCCGACCTCGATCTGCGAGCGATGAGTCGGGAGACCGGAGGATCGAACCAGGGAGGCCAGACACTGGGAAACCAGTTGACAGGCCAAGAGCGCGCGACTAGGGTATGGCGTCTCGCTTCCGACCGCTCGTGGGAGAGGCATGCGTCGCGGCGATGCCACCATCCGGATCCCCAGTCTCTGGGCCCTGGTGGGGGTGCTCTGCACTCTGGTTGCCATTGGCCTGGTAGTGTTCCTCCAGCGGTACCGAGGGGCCGACCGCACGGCCATGGCCTTCGGATCCTTGGTGGGGGCAGGGCTCTGTCTCATCCTCGCCCTGACCCGTTTCCAGGTCCGCTTCGCGGGCAGGCCGATGACTCGGCGCAGCCTCCGCTGGCGGGGGGTGAAGTCGGGGAGCGTGGCCGGCGGCTGCACGATTGGGGTGACGATTTGCCTCCTGGCGCTCCGCTGGGGCATGGACCAGTCCGCCGGGCCGACCGGGGGCGAGTTCCTGCCGGCGTTCCTCCGCGCCCTTTCCGCGTTGGCGGTGGAGATGCTCTGGGGGGTGCCCTTGTACCTGGGCATCGGAGCGGTGGTAGGGGTGCTCGCGGGATTCGGCGTGGCGGAAGCCATCGCTGCCTCGGCCCGGGAGGTCTCGGCTCCCACGCCGCCGGAGGGGGGATGAGCCTGCTCAAGGTGCTGCGCCAAGGCGATTGTCCCTGCGGGAGCGGAGCGGGGCGTGCCGCCTGCTGCCTGCCGTGGGAGGAAGCCTACCAACGGCTGCTGGCCCGGCTGCTGGCGTTCGCCGAAGCGCCGGAGATCCGCCGGGCCGCGGAAGCCGCCGCCGGTCTGTTCTGGGGGACGGAGGAGCCCGGTGCGATCCGCCGACGGACCGGCGCCGAGTTGTGCTTCCTGGAATGGTTCCTCCAGGATTACACTCCGGAGGGGCGGAGCGGCACGTATCTGGCGGCCTTCGCGGACCGGGTTGGCGAGCTGCCCTGGCTCGAGGCTCAACTGCTGTTGGGCCTGCTGCTCGCTCCCATGCGCGTCTACGAGGTGGCGGAGTCTCCTAGCGAGCGCGGCTTGCCCCTCAAGGACCTCTTGACGGGGGAAGAGCGCGTCCTGGGCCCGTTCGGCATCGGCCGGCAGTCCATTCGATCGGACCTGCTCGTGTGCCGGGCGGTTCCCTTCAGCCGGGTCGCTCGGGCCGGAATGGGGATCCTCCGGCTCCCCGCCGGGAGCCGCGAGGAGTTGTCGGCGTACGTCAGGATGGCCTACCGGGTGAGCCGGTCGCCGCGGCATGTCTCATTGGAGGATTTCCTCGACGGGAACCCCCACCTGTACCACCATTTCTTCCTGGCGCAGGGAGGGGGGACCGGCGCCGAAGCCTGGCAGACCGTACGTGGTCTGCGCTATGCTCCGGGACGCCTGGTCTACCGGGTGGAGGATGCGGCGCGACTCCGCGCCGCCTTGAGGCGCCAGTCCGCCATCCTGCCGGAGGCACCCCGGGAGCGCGGGGAGGGATACCGCTGGACCGATCCCCAATGGGGGATCGTCCGTGCCCGCCTCGTGCTCGCCGCCTCCGAGATGACCGTGTGGACCGAGACCCGGGAAGATCTCGCGGCGGCGGCGGAATTCGTGGGGAGAATCCTGCAGGGCCTGGTACGCGCTGTGGCCTGTGAACCTGGGACCGTGGCGCCGCCACCGACCTGGCCAGGCGCACCGGGGGCGGAGCGTGGCGGGCGATCGTTCCTGCGCCGGGCCCTCGCCGCATGGCCCGACGTACCACTGCCTGCCCTGGGAGAGCGGAGTCCACGCCAGGCCGCGCCCCTGCCCGCGTTGCGGCGGAGCGTGGCGTCGCTCCTCGGCGGCCTGGAGCGGGACCTGGCCCGCCAGAAGCGACTGGGACGGGCATGGGTGGACGTGTCCGATCTCTGGGGATCGCTGGGAATCGTGGAACTCGCCCCTGCCCAGGCCGGGGCGCGAGAGGGGCGGGGGAAGGTCCCGCGCACGGAGCGGCGGGGAGGGATGCGGCGGACGGCTGGCACTGTTCGCCAAGCCAAACGGAATCATCATCGGTAAGGAGGTGTCTTGATGGCGGAGGTGCCGGAAGAGTCCAGCATCAATCCCGCGGAGTTCACGCAGCAGGTTGCGGCGGCGCTGGCGCAGATTCGGCCGGCGCTGCAGGCGGATGGGGGGGACATCGAGTTGATGGAGGTCAAGGGGATCGACGCCCGCGTGCGGCTGGTGGGCGCCTGCCACGGGTGACCCAGTGCCGTGGTCACTCTCCGTGAGGGAGTGCAGCGGTTCTTGCAGCAGACGGTCCCCGGGTTCGGTCGCGTGATCGCGGAGGAGTTGCCGCCGGGGTCGAACTGGCCGTTCCCCGGCATGGGCCGGTACTAACCTTGACCCGAGGAAACCGCCAAGGCGCCACCGGGGCCCGCCAAGGCCGCCACCCAGATTAACCGAGGGACGCGTGAGTTATCCGGATCGAATGACGCTATTCCCAATGACCAGTGTCGGTGGGAGTGGAGCATAGGCAAGAAGGGTATCGTGCCAGGCTCCGGGCGGAGGAGGAAGAGCGCATGATGGATCCTAGCGCCGTCTTCGACATCGTGATCGATCTGCTGGTGCGTTACAGCTTCCAGGTGATCGCCGCCATGGCCATCCTGGTGGGCGGGGTCATCGTGGCTCGCATCGCCGGCGGGTTCGTGGAGCGGTCGCTCACCAAGACGACCCTGGAGCGGCACCTCCAGACCCTTCTGGTTCGCGCCGCCAAGATCGTGATCCTCCTGTTCACCACCATCCTGGCGCTGGACAAGTTCGGCGTCCAGGTCACCGCGCTGGTCGCTGGGATCAGCGTCGCCGGGGTGGCGGGGGGCTTCGCGCTGCAGGGGGTGCTGGGGAACGTTGCCGCCGGGCTGAGCATCATGTTCTCCCACCTCTTCCGCATCGGCGATTACATCGAGATTGGGAGCGTGCGCGGACAGGTCGAGGCTATCAACCTCACCAGTATTCTCTTGCGCACGCTGGAAGACGCCAGGGTGATCGTGCCCAACCGCAGGATCGTGGGAGAGATCGTCTACAATTACAGCGGCGAGCGCCGCGTGCCCATGACCGTGGAGGTGGGCTATCAGGAGGACATGGATCGGGCGCTGCAGACGATGCAGGAAGTCCTGGCCGCCAATCCCCGCGTCCTGAAGGTCCCGTCCCCGGAGATTGGCATCGCGGCCTTGGGGGATTCGGGGGTTCGCTTCGCGCTGCGCCCCTGGTGCCGCGCCGAAGACTTTTGGCGCGTTCAGTACGAGGTGTACCGGGCCATCTTGGACCGCTTCCGCGAGCGCGCCATCGGCATCCCCTACCCGATCCGGGAGATTCGGATGGTGTCGCCGGAACCCTGAGGCGGAGACGGGGGGCCGCGGCGGGGGAATTGTCCGGTCATGCGTTCCTTTGCCGCGCATCGGCAGGATGCGGCGGCTTTTTCCTTTCCGCCGGGAGCGAAGTTCCCTATATTGAGGCATTGTTGAAATTACCCAAAAACGCGCGCGGCCATTCCGCGTCACACGGGGAGGAGACTCATGGCGCTTCATATCACCGACGAGTGCAGCAGTTGCGGGGCCTGTGAGCCCGAGTGCCCGAACGGGGCCATCAGCGAGGGCGAGGACCACTATCTGATTAATTCGGACCTGTGCACCGAGTGCGTCGGCCATTTCGCCGAGCCGCAGTGCATGTCCGCTTGTCCTACCGATAGCATCGAGAAGGATCCCGGTCGCCAGGAAGACAAGGACGCCCTGCTGGTCAAGTTCAGGACGCTGCATCCTGACAAGGAGCCGGTGTTGAGCTAAGACCGATTTCGCCTTTGACCTTGACGGGGCCAGGAGGCTCAGGCATCCTTGGCCCCGTTCTTTTTTCGTGGTCGCGTCGGGACACGGTGGGCCGAGCGAGGGGCCTGTGCGCGGGACGTTGGTGAATGTGGCGGCGATCCTCCTGGGGAGCGCCATCGGCCTGGCCGCCGGGGCGCGCCTGCCCGAGCGCCTGCAGCGGATCATCGTCACCGGGCTGGGCCTGTCGACGTTACTTATCGGCATCCAGATGGCCCTCAAGGCACGAAGCGTCCTCGTCGTCATCGCCAGCATGGTGCTGGGCGGGGTGCTGGGCGAATGGCTCGACCTGGAGGGGATGCTGGAGAAGGCGGGCGAGCGGCTCAAGGCCTGGGCGCGCACCGACTCGGGGAGCTTCGTCACCGGCTACGTGACGGCCAGTCTTGTCTTTTGCGTCGGCCCCATGACCATCCTGGGGTCCATCCAGGAAGGGATCGGGGGCGAGGCGGAGCTCCTTTACGCCAAGGCGATGCTGGACGGCGCGGCCTCGGTGGCCTTCTCCGCCAGCTTGGGCATCGGCGTGGCCTTCTCCGTCGTGACGGTGCTGGTCCTGCAGGGCGGGCTCACTCTGTTGGGCAACCGGCTCGGATTCCTGTTGGAGCCCGAGATCCTGCACGAGCTCACCGCGACCGGCGGGTTGTTGATCGTGGGGATCGGCCTCCTCCTCCTGGACCTCAAGCGGCTGCGGGTTGCAAACCTGTTGCCGGCCCTGCTCGTCGTGGTCCTGCTCGCTGTCGGCCGGCGCGCCCTGGGGTGGTGACGATGCGCAGGCGCCCCATCGGTCTGGCCGTGCTTGCCCACGCCGTAATCGATGGCTCCGTAAACACCCTGCCCGTGATTCTTCCCGTCCTGGCGGACCGGTTCCATCTCAACTACGCGCAGATTGGACTCGCAGCCGCCCTCCTGAATCTCTTCTCGTCCGTGATCCAGCCCGGGTTCGGCTATCTCGCGGACCGTTGGCATACCCGCTGGTTCATTCCGGCAGGGATCGCCTGGACAGGAGCCCTCCTGGGGACCCTGGGCTTCGTGCCCAGCTTTCTGGCGTTGCTGGCCGTGATTGTCTGCACAGGCTTCGGGAGCGCCGCCTTTCACCCGGTGGCCTCCATCGCCGTAGCCCGGGCGTCGGGCAGCCAACGCGGATTCGGCATGTCCCTTTTTTCGGCGGGAGGGAATCTGGGCTTCGCCATTGGGCCGGTGATCGCCGCCTGGCTGATGACCCGGTTCGGCCTCCCGGGCACGGTGGCGATCGCAGCCCCCAGCCTCCTCATGGCGCTGGCGCTACAAGCGTGCAGGGAGGAATTCGAAGTTGCCACGCCCCGCCCCGCCGCCGCTCCCCGACAGAAGACGGCACCCATCCCCTGGCGCCAGCTCGGCATCCTGTGCGCGGCGATTATTCTCCGCTCCTGGGCATATTCCGGCCTTCTGATCTTCATTCCCCTGCTGCTGCGCGAGCAGGGGGTAAGCCTGGAAACGACCGGTTACGCCCTGTTCGTGTTCCTCTTCTCCGGTGCCGTGGGGGGGCTCATCGGCGGCCACCTGTCGGACCGCGTTGGATTACAGCAGGTCATGGCCATCTCGCTGCTGGCCTTCCCGCCCCTCATGGCGGCGGCCATGGTGGTTCCAGGGGCGCTTCGTTGGATCCTGTGGGCGCTTGCCGGGACCGCGCTCTTGGCGTCCTTCTCCGTGACCACCGTCTTTGCGCAGGAGCTGATCCCGGAGCGCCTCGGATTGGCGTCCGGCCTGTCGCTGGGCTTGGCCTTCGGGGCGGGCGGGGTCGGGGTCGGGTTGTCGGGCATGCTGGCGGACCTCGCCGGGCTCCCCGCCAGCGTCTGGTTCCTCAACGGCTTGCCGGGTGTCGCGGGCCTGCTGGCGTTAATGCTCCGCGCGCCGATCTCCAGAGGAGTGTAGGCACCGCGAATCGTCGGCACGGTGCGCCCCGGCGAACCCCCGATCGCCCATGGCCGATCGTCCGCTTCCCCGTCGCATCCCGTCGATGAACTGATCTCGGGACACGGCCAGTCGGCTCGCCTCCGTGCCGATCTCCCGCCAGCGCCAGGACTGCTCAAAGACCCACGCCTCCATCCCGGCCCGAAAGGCCATTTCCGCCCAGGCGCCATCGTCGGCATCGCTCGGACCAGGCTCGCGAGGTCGATCTTCGAGGCCATGGGCGATGGTGCATGCGGTGTAGGATAGCAGACTAATTCAGGGGTCTATAGGCAAGGCACTCATTCCGTACATGCCAGACGTCATGGATTGTGAAATTTGGATTAAAAAAAGTGTTGACAAGGGCAGAACGGTCGATCTATATATATCAACGATAGGAGAGGACGAATGCTGGAAAGACTCTTCTCATCCAAGACGAGGGTAGATATCCTGCGACTCTTTTTTACCCGAGAGAACGCCAACTTCTATGTTCGACAGATTGCCAGGGATCTTGGTCGGGATATCTCCGGAATCAAGCGTGAGCTCGACAATCTAGAGCGACTGGGACTTTTGGTCAGCGAAAAAGTCGGAAATCTCCGGTATTACTCCGTCAGCAAGGACTCGGCCATCTACCCGGAAGTGAAGGGCCTCATCACCAAGACCGTTGGGATGCAAGGGGCCTTGGCCGCGGCGTTGAAGAATCTCACCGGCTTGCGACAGGCTTGGATGTATAGCATGAACGCCCATGCGCCGAGGGAGGGCACGGGAGCGATCCCGGTCCTCATCGTGGGACGCGTAGATCTTGCCGCTCTGAACGAGACCATCACCCGCCTGGAAGGGGAATTGAGTCGGGAGATCAATTACACCGTGTTCGACGAAGGGGAATTTGAGCGCAGGAAGACAGATGCAGATCCCTTCGTTACCGAAGTGCTCGGCGGGCGTTCCACCTTGCTGATCGGTCAAGGCGATGGCGTATGAGGAGTTGCGTGAGAAGGGATTGGTGGAGGAGATTAAGCCCAATTTCCCCCAGGTGGGCGCGTTGCTCGGGAGGGCGCAGAAGGATCTGGCAACGGCGCGGGCCACGGCCAGCCTCGACCGTGAATGGGCCTACGCCATTGCCTACCAGGCCATGTTACGTGCGGCTCGGGCGGCCATCGTGGCGGAGGGATTGCGTCCCAGGGGTCGCGATCAGCAGCGAACGGTGGTTCGCCTGATCGGGGAGATTCTCGGCGAGGAGGGTCGGCCGCTCGTGAACGCCTTTGACCGCATGCGGCGCCGATGGCAGTTGATCTTGGAGGAGCCGGGACAACCGACCTCGCGCTATGAGGTCGAGGGGGCTATCAAGGACGCACAGCTCTTCACGGAGCGAATTCTCGAGATCGCCCGGACTCGAAACCCCCAGTTGGTGCTTCTCTGACACGTCGGGCGAGCCTGGGCTAAGAAAGGAGGTGAGTGAATCCATGGCGACGAAGAAGGCTGCTGCCAAGAAGCCGGCGAAGAAGAAGAAGTAGGGGCTACAGGGAGGTGAGGAGTTTGTCGCATCTTGAAGGAAAGGAGGTGAGTGAATCCATGGCGACGAAGAAGGCTGCTGCCAAGAAGCCGGCGAAGAAGAAGAAGTAAGCGGGGATGATTCGGTGGACGACCCTAGCGAATCCCTGTTCCCTGCGCGAGGAGGTGAATGACGAATGGCGACGAAGAAAGCCGCGAAGAAGCCCGCCAAGAAGGCGGCGAAGAAGAAGTAGGCTGCGATATCCGGCAGTACCGCTGGGGGAGGCACCCCCCAGCGTGCACTCATAGAGAGTATTAATTCATACTCCCTGGGGTTCGTCAAGAGTGTATTTGTAAGTTTTTTTTCTCAATGTTTTTCGATAGTTACATAGATAAATTCACTGCCAATGTAAAATATCTACGCTTCAATTACGGTGGATCAGGTTCTCGACTTCAGGCTTGCTGACGGCTTGGTGTCGGTGGTATTCTCCTCCCCGGCTTCGCCGCGTTCCTCGTGATCTTTCCCCATCATGCCCCTGGACACGCCGTGGGCATTTTCCTCTCTTCGCCTGGTGTCGATAGAGAGTTCACCCTGGGCATCCTGCCTGACAGCCAAGCAATCGTGAGGGGTGCGCCGCAGTCGTTGAAACGCCGAGGGTTGAAACCTCTGGTGTGGGTCGAGGGTGGCCGTGACGGATCGCTTCAAGAACCTGATTGACGGGAAACAGGTGGATGCTGTCGGCAGCGGGGTATTCCACGACATCAATCCCGCCAACCGGACAGAGCTTATCGGGGCCTTTCCCCGCTCGGATTATCGGGACGTCGATCGGTCGGTGGAGGTCGCCCGGGCGGCCCAATTGGTGTGGCGCGACGTGCCTTCCTCGGAGCGCGCCTCCCTCCTGCTGCGGGCAGCAGACCTGTTGCGGACGCGGCAAGAGGCTTTCGTCGACTTGATCGTCAGGGAAACGGGGAAAGTCCAGGTGGAGGCCCGGGCCGAGGTCCGGGATGCGCTGGAGGCCGTTGCCGACTACGCCGGGGAGGGCATGCGACCCGATCCTGGCGGACCGCCTCGGGACGCCCGAGAGCGCCTTGCCTTCGGCATGCGGGTGCCCGTAGGGGTCGTTGCCGTCATCGCCTCGTGGTGCCACCCACTGGGTGGCGTCGTACATCAGGTCCTTCCCGCCTTGGCGGCCGGGTGCCCCGTGGTCTTGAAGCCAGCAGAAGACTCCCCGCTGGTCGCCACCCGACTGGCGGATCTCGTGCTCGAGGCCGGTATTCCCTCGGCGGTCTTGGGGGTCGTGCACGGCACAGGGGAAGAAGCGGGAGCGCCGTTGGTCCGGCACCCGGATGTTGCCCTGGTGTCGTTCTCGGGCTCCAGCGCCGTCGGCCGGGAGGTGGCCATTGCCTGTGCGGCGGAGCACAAGCCGGTCCGGCTGGACCTCGGAGGCCGAAGCGCCACCATCGTCCTGGATGACGCCGACATGGACTTGGCCCTGGAGGGGGCGGTGAGCGGGGGAATGGCTACCTCCGGCCAGCGACGCGCGCCCGCCACGCGAATCCTGGTTCACCAGAAGATCGTGCTGGAGTTCACGGAACGGATCGCCGCGCGCGTCCAATCCCTCCAGATAGGGGACGGCCGCTCGCCCGGTGTAGATCTCGGCCCCCTCATCAACGACGGCCGCCTCAAGGGGACGCACGCCTTTACCCGCCTGGCACTCAAGGAGGGGGCGAAACTATTGTGCGGGGGCGAGGTGCTCCGCGAGGGGGAATACCGCAAGGGCTTCTTCTATGCTCCAACCGTATTGGCGGAGGGGAGTGCGACCATGCGGGCAGCCCGCGAGCCGGCTTGCGGCCCGACCCTGGTCCTCTTGACGATGCGCGGGATGGAAGAAGGCCTGGAGATCGCGGAGCGGATCAGGATAGGGGTCAGCCTGGCCGTGTATACCCAGCGCCTGGATCGGGCGTGCCGGGCCATCGACCGGGCCGCGGTGCGGGCGGTCACGGTCAATGCGCCGATCGGTACCGGCGGATTCGGCCCGGCCGTGCCCTGGTACCGAGAGGGCGAGAGCGGTGGGGCGGGGCTGGGAGCATATGCGGAGTGGCGATCCGTCTCGCTGCGACCCGGTCGCGGCTGGCGACGGATTCCCAGTCCTTCGGCGGGCGGTGCGAGCACAGAACTGCCCGTGGGGTCCGCCCCCGGCGGGCAGGAGCGACCGCGGTCCTGAATGGGGAGAGCCCGGAGGAAACGGTGCCGATCGGATTCGCCAGGCGTCTTGCGCAGGGCAGAGTTGGCGGGGCTCCCTCCACGACGCAAGCCTTTACATTTTGCGTGCCAATGTGTTATAGGATGAGCATAATGCGTCGATGCCTCCAGACAATCATCCTCCTCGGACTTCTCCTTCGGTTTGCTGTGGCGGCCCCCGAGGCGCAGGCGGGCGCCACAGCGGGCGCCATGGGGTCAGGCCCGCCGGACTTGGTGCTCCGCCAGATCCATCTCGTAGAGATGCGGGGAGAGTCCGTGCTGTGGGAGGTCTGGGCGGATCAGGTCGAAATGCGGGAGGCGGAGGGCACCGGTATCCTCTCCCGGGTCACCAATCCGGTGGTGGTGGTGCTGTACTTCAACCAGGGGCAACTCCGGTGCACGGCGGATCGGGCCACTGTGGACCTGAAGACGAAGGATGTTCGCCTGGACGGTGCGGTGGTGGCGCGCTCCGACCAGGGCTCGCAACTGGAGACGGAGTCGGTCCGTTGGCTTGCCGCGTCCCGCCGCCTGGTGACCGACCGCCCGGTGACGATCAGCCGGGGGAACCTCGTGACGCAAGGCCGCGGCATGGACGCCGAGACCAGCCTCGAGCGCGTGCGTATCTTCCAGAATATCACCTCGTACCTCCAGCCGAGCGGCGCGGCGCCGGGGACGGGGCGAAGGGGAGCGTCCCCATGAGAGCGTGTGAGTACATGCTGGCGGCAATACTCTGTTGTGGGGCGGCGACGGCGGGCCTCTCCTGGGCGGCCGAGGAGAAGAGCCCCATCACGATTTCCGCGGACAACCTGGAAGTGAACCGCAAAAGCCGATTGGCCGTGTATCGGGGCAATGTATCGGCCGTCGATCGGGGGCGTGGGCTCAGCATCCTGGCAGATCAGATCGATTTTCTGTTCGACGAGCGCATGGAGGATCTGGAGCGGGCCGTTGCGACCGGCAACGTCCGCATCACCTACGGCGAGCGCCGGGGGGCCTCCGACCGGGCCGAGTATACGCCGCGGGACGCACGGGTCGTACTGCTGGGACATCCCAAGATCTGGCAGGACAGCGACGTGGTGACGGGCTGCAAGATCAGTCTGCTCCTGCGCGAGGAGCGAAGCGCAGTGGAAGGCTGCCAAGGGGAGCGGGTGAACGTGGTTCTCTATCCCAAGCGAAGCGAGGCGGGAGCCCCGCAGGCCCCCCGACGCTGAGGCTCGCCCGGTGACGACGGCACACGGCGGCGGAAAGCCCCAGCGGCTCGTTGCCGACCGGTTGGTGAAGGCGTTCCGCCGCCGCGTGGTGGTGTCGGATCTCTCGTTGAACCTGGATGCCAGCGAGGTGGTGGGGCTCCTGGGTCCCAATGGGGCCGGCAAGACCACGGCCTTCTACATGATCCTGGGATTCATCCGCCCCGACGGCGGGCGCGTGCTGCTGAATGGCACAGAGATCACCCGCTTGCCGGTCCACGAACGGGCCCGCCGCGGACTGGGGTTCCTGCCGCAGGAACCCTCCATCTTTCGTCGCCTGACCGTGGAGGAGAACGTTCTGGCGATCCTGGAGGCGCGCGGCGTCCCGGCGCCGGAGCGGCGGCGCCGGACCGTGCGACTCTTGGAGGAGCTGGACATCGGCCACCTGGCAACGCACCGCGCCTACACGCTCTCCGGCGGGGAGCGACGGCGGGCGGAGATCAGTCGGGCCCTGGCGACGGAGCCGACCTTCATCCTGCTGGACGAGCCCTTTGCCGGCATTGACCCGATCGCCATCGCCGAGATCCAGGAGATCATCGCGCAGTTGAAGCAGCGCGGAATCGGCGTGCTGATCACCGACCACAACGTGCGGGAGACCCTGCAGATCGTGGACCGGGCCTACATCATTCACGAGGGGAAGATCCTTTTGGCGGGAACGGCCGGGGAACTGGCGGCCGACGAGCGGGCGCGCGAGGTCTACCTCGGGCAGCGGTTCTCGCTCGGGTAACCCCGCGACGAGCACCCATGGCATACGACGCGAAGCTCCGCATGCTGCAGACGCAGCGGATGATCATGACGCCGATGCTGCAGCAGGCGATCAGCCTCCTGCAGCTCTCCCGTCTCGAACTCCTCCAGGAGCTCCACCAGCAGATGGAGCAGAATCCCGTGCTGGAGGAGGTGCTGGAGGAGGTCCAGGAGGATGGGGAAGAGGCCCGCCTGACCCAGGAAGAGGGCCCGCCCAGCGAAGTGGGGGACGCCGAATCGGGGACGGCGGAAGCGGACCGGATCCAGGACTTCGACTGGGATAACTATCTGCAGGATGCCTCCGATTACCGCCCCCCGATCCCCCGAGAGGAATTCGAGCGGATCGACCCCGAGTTACACCTCACGAAGCCCCGCTCCCTCGTGGACCACCTGCTCTTTCAGCTCCACCTGAGCAGCTCCGATCCGGAACTCCTCCGTCTGGGCACGCTGATCATCGGCGATCTGGATGAGGCGGGCTACCTGCAGGGGGGGCTCGGAGAGCTGGCTGCTGCCTCCGGCGTGTCGCTCCCCCGCCTGGAAGAGGCGCTCCGGCATGTCCAAGGGTTCGAGCCCGCCGGAGTGGCCGCTCGCGATCTGCGGGAGTGCCTGACCCTGCAGTTGGAGAGCCGCCGGGATGCGCCCCCCCTGGTCCAGAAGCTGATCGCCGACCATCTCCCGGAGCTGGACGGTCGGCACTGGGAGAAGCTGGCCGACCGTTTGGGGACCTCCCCGAAGGAGATCCAAGAGGCCAGGGAATATATCAGCCGATTGGAGCCGAAGCCCGGCCTCACCTTCAGCACCGAGGAGCCGCGCTACATCACCCCCGACGTCTACATCATGAAGGTGGATCAGGAGTTTGTGGTGCTCCTGAACGACGAGGGGCTGCCGCGACTGCGCGTCAGCCCCTACTACCGGGCCATCCTGGCCGACAAGACAGGAGGGGCGCGGGAGGTGCGGGAGTACGTCGAAGGACGGATGCGATCGGCGCTCTGGCTCATCCGGAGCATCGAGCAACGGCAGCGCACGATGTACAAGGTCGCCATGAGCCTGGTGAAGTTCCAGCGCGGCTTCCTGGAGCGAGGGATCACGGCGTTGCGCCCCCTCACCTTGAAGGAAGTGGCCGACGACATCGGCATGCACGAGTCGACGGTGAGCCGCGTCACCACCAACAAGTACGTCCACACCCCCCAGGGGCTCCTGGAATTGAAGTATTTCTTCCATCGAGGGGTCCCGGGGGCGGGGGGCGAGGCCGTCTCCTCGCTCAAGGTGAAGGACCTGATCCACAAGCTTTTGACGGGCGAGGATGATGGCCGGCCGCTGTCGGATCAGAAGATCGTGGAGCGGCTGCGGAAAGAGCATGCCATCGAGATCGCCCGCCGCACCGTGGCCAAGTACCGCAGCCAACTGAAAATCCCTTCGTCGAGCCGGCGGAAGCGATACTGATCCCTGCGGGGACAGGTGCCGTCCCGGCTCTTCGGGCAAGGAGGTTCGCCATGCTGCTCTCCGTGAAGGGGCGCAACCTGGAGATCACGGATGCTCTCCGCCAATATGCGGAGGAGAAGCTCGGGCGCCTGACCAAGTACCTGGAGCAGATTGTCAGCGCGAGCGTCGTGCTCTCGGTGGAAAAGCACCGCCAGATCGCCGAGGTGACCCTCCGCGTGCGGGAGCTGACGATTCGGGCGGAGGAGAGTACCGGCGATCTCTACTCCTCCATCGACCTGGTGGCGGAGAAGCTGGAGCGGCAGATTCTGCGCTACAAGGAGCGCATCGTGGGACATGGGGTTCGGGGAGCGGCCCGCGAGAGCCGGGGGGCGGCCGGGGAGCCACGGCTGGAGGAAGGGGCCCGGGTCGTGAAGACCAAGCGCTTCGCCGTCAAGCCCACCGAAATCGAAGAAGCCATCCTGCAGATGGACTTGCTGGGCCACAGCTTCTACGTCTTCCGCAACGCCCGCACGGAGGAGGTGAACGTCCTCTACCGCCGGCGGGACGGCAACTACGGTCTCATCGAGCCTGGAGCGTGAGCGTGCCGGATCCTGACAACGCGTCCAGCGCGATGCTGCACGGTGTCCTGGTGGATGTGTTCGGGGTGGGGGTGCTGCTCCTGGGAGAGAGTGGGACCGGCAAGAGCGAGTGCGCCCTGGACCTGGTGAGCCGCGGACACCGGCTGGTCGCCGACGACGTGGTGGAGGTGGTCCGCCAGGGAGAGGCGATCATCATCGGGCGGGGGTCCGCCCAGGCGCGCCACCACATGGAGGTCCGCGGCCTGGGCATCATCAACGTCCGCGAGCTGTTTGGCGTCACCGCCATCCGCTACCGAAAGCGGATCGAGCTGGTCATTCAGCTCGAGCCGTGGCGCCCCGACGCGGAGTACGATCGGCTGGGGATCGAAGAGCAGACCCAGGTCATCCTGGGTGTGGCCATCCCGCGGCTCTGCGTTCCGGTGTCCGCGGGCCGGAGCATCGCCATCTTGGTCGAGGTGGCGGCTCGCAACCATCTCCTCAAGCTGATGGGGGTCCACGCAGCCCGGAGTTTTCTGGCGGATCTCGGGAAGGTGGGCGGCGGGGGGAAGGGGGAGCCCCCCAGCTTCAGCCGGGAGGATATCGAGTGAGGCGCACGGAATCGCCCGGCGCACCGCCGGCCCAGGCGGACCGGACAGGCGGGATGGAGTTCATCATCCTCACCGGCATGTCGGGCGCCGGCAAGACGGCGGCGAGCCGCTGTCTGGAAGACCAGGGCTATTTCTGCATCGACAACCTGCCGGCTGCCCTGATCCCCAAGGTGGCCGAGCTGTGCGCGCAGAGCGGGAAGCGCATCGACCGGGTCGCCCTGGTCATCGATGCGCGCGAGGGGAGTTTCCTGGATGTTCTGGAGGACGTCCTCGCAGACTTGCAGCGCGAGGGGCATCAGGTCCGCGTGGTGTTTCTGGATGCCGGCGACGATGCCCTGGTGCGTCGCTTCAGCGAGAGCCGGCGGCCGCACCCCTTGGCCCCCGGCGGTTCTGCCTCCGAGGGCATCCGGGCAGAGCGGCAGCTCCTGGCACGGCTGCGCGCCAAGGCGGACCTGGTGGTGGACACGTCCAGCTTCACCGTGCACGAGTTCCGCAAGCTCCTGGCGACCTCGTTCCTGGAGCTGCCCCGCTCGTCGCGGACCGTCCTGACGCTCGTCTCCTTCGGGTACCGGTACGGGCTGCCCGTGGACGCGGATCTGGTATTCGACCTCCGCTGCCTGCCGAACCCCCATTTCGTGCCGACCCTGCGGCCCCTGACGGGGAGGGACGCGGCGGTGAAGTCCTACGTCCTGGGCTTCCCGCAGGGGCGGCGTTACCTGGAGCAGGTCCACGCCTTCCTCCAGTTTGCCCTGCCCCTCTACGCGCAGGAGGGTCGGGCCTATCTGACCATCGCCATCGGCTGCACGGGCGGGCGACACCGGTCGGTCGTCCTCGCCGAGGCGCTGGCCGAGCAGCTCGTCGAACTGGGACAGCAGGTCTCGGTGCGCCACCGGGACGTGGAGCGAGAGTGAGCCCATGATCGGCATCGTCATCATTACTCACGCAGATCTCGGCATGCAGCTCCTGCGGACGGCCCAGGAGATCGTCGGCCCGCTTCTCCGGGTGGAGGCCGTGTCCATTCAGGCCTCGGAAGAGATCGACCAGGCGCGCAAGAAGATCGAGGCCGTGCTGGCGCGAGTCAACGACGGCAGTGGCGTTCTGGTGCTGACGGACCTCTTCGGGGGAACCCCGTCGAATCTGGTGCTCTCCTACCTGGAGGCCAGCCGGCTGGAGGTGGTCACCGGCGTGAACCTTCCCATGTTGATGAAGCTGCCGTCGCTGCGCGAGGAGCCCGACCTCCGAGCCCTGGCGGAGAAGCTGGCCAAGTATGGACAGCGGAACATCCTGGTGGCCAGCGAATTCCTGGCCAAGCAGGGACGGCGGAACGACGCCGGGGCCTGAGCGGGAGGCCGGACCCGACGGAACTCGGCGCCGGGATGGAGCGCGCATGGCGGGTGGCGAGCGCGACGAGGGGAATTCCCGCTCCGGCGAACCGGTTGTGCGGGAGGTATGCATCGTGAACCGGCTGGGGCTCCACGCCCGGGCCTCGGCCCAATTCGTGCGCACCGCGGAACAGTTTCCGGCGGAAGTGACGGTCGAGCTGGCCGGGCAATGGGTGAACGCCAAGAGCATCATGGGGCTGCTCATGCTGGCGGCCTGCCAGGGGACGACGCTCCGGCTCCGCGCGACGGGCCAAGACAGCCAGGCGGCCGTGGAGGCCCTGGCGGATCTGGTTGCCCGCCGCTTCGGCGAGCCGGAGTAGATGCGCCGCCATGCCGACGCCCCTCCTGGCTCCTTTGCGGCCCAACCGGCGAGGCCCACGCGTGAGTGTCCCGTGATGCGCCTTCGCCCCGGCGCGCCAGGCGAGGGAGAACCCACGGCGGCGGGGGCCGGCGCCCTATGCTGGCGCCTCCTGCGAGATCCGCCGGGGGAGGGGGCCTGGAACATGGCCGTGGACGAGGCCATCGCCTCCGCCGTTGGCGAGGGTGCCGTCGGCCCCACGCTCCGTCTGTACGGCTGGTTGCGCCCCACGGTCTCGCTCGGATTCTTGCAGCGGGGCTCGGTCGGCGTGGATCGCGGCGCCTGTCGGCGGCGCGGCATCCCGGTGGTCCGGCGGATCACGGGGGGGCGGGCCGTCTTGCACGGGGAGGAGCTCACCTACAGCGTCGCGCTGCCGCTTCACGGTCCCTGGGGTGAGCTCTCCGTGGCGGAGTCCTTTCGCGCGCTCAACGGCGGCCTCTTGGGCATGCTGCGACGCCTGGGCGTGGCCGCGACGCTCGGGTCTTGCGGGAGCGCCGAAGCTGCGGGCGGCCAGAGCGGGCTCTGTTTTCTGGCGCGGCGCATGCCCGCCATCCTGGTGGCAGGGCGAAAACTGATCGGTTCGGCCCAGCGTCGCGCCGCTTCCTGGCTGCTCCAGCATGGCTCGGTCCTGGTGGAGCTGGATGAGACCCTGCACAGGGATCTCTTTCCCGGCTGGCCGAGAGGGGGGGCGGCGGAAGTCACCTGCTTGCGGGAGATCCTCGGACGGCGCCCCGGAGGCGAGGAGCTGATTGCCGCCATGGGCGGGGCCTGGGAAGCTGAGGTGGGGGGCCCGTTGCACCCGGGCCGCCTGACCCCGGGGGAACGGCAGGAGGCCCTGCGCCTGATGGAGTGCCGGTATGCAACCGCGTCCTGGACCTGGCAGCGGTGAGCCGGCCGAGCCATCCGGATCGGGGGAGCGCCTGGGCCCGCATTCGGTTCCGAGAGTCCGTTCGTGGTATTGTCCGGACAAGAGGCGCGGGAGGTGTGGCGCCCCCTGTGTTGGCGCGGTCTTAGGCCGAAGAGACCAGCCAAACTTTCTTGACACCCCTGGACCGCTCTGCTAGCGTACGTGTGAGTTTTTTTCCCGAGAACAGCAGGACTATTATCCTATGGCCTTCGACAAGCGAAAATCCCTGCAAAACGCCCTGGCCTTCACGCAACAAGGGAAGTGGGACAAGGCCATCGCCGAGTACCAGGCCATCCTGCGGGCCGATCCGAAGGACCTGACGGTCTGCAACAACCTGGGGGACCTGTTTGCCCGCGCGGGGAAGCTCGCGGACGCCATCGATCAGTACTTGAGACTGGGCGAGCTTTACCGGGTGGACGGCCTGGCGGTGAAGGCCATCGCCGTCTACAAGAAGATCGTCAAGCTGGACCCCGCGCGCGTGGCGGCCTATCTGGCCTGCGCCGATCTGTACCTGGAGCAGGGTCTGGTGGGCGAGGCCAAGATCCAGTTGGGGACCGCCGCGGATTTGTTCGGCAAGGCGGGAGATACGGCCGAGCTTGTCAAGACCTACCAGCGGCTGACCCAGTTGGACCCCGCCAACGTCCCCCTGAGTACCCGGCTGGCCGATCTCTTGCTCAAGCTGGGCCGCACCGAAGAGGCGGCGGTCGAGTACGAACGGGCCGGGCAGGCGGCGCAGGCCGCCGGGCAGGCTGGCGAGGCCAAGAGGCTTCTGCACAAGGCCCGCGAGCTGGCGCCCCACCTGGCCGGGCCGAGTCTGGAGGAGGCCGAGGCTCTCCTCCAGTCAGGAAAGTTCGCGGAGGCGATCGGTAGCCTCGACCGGCTCACGGTCAGCGAGCCCACCAACGCCAACGCCTGGCGGCTCTTGGGCGAAGCCCATGTGGGGGCGGGGCAGGGGGCCGATGGACTGGCGGCGTTGCGGCAGGCGATTGCCATGGGGATCGGCGAGGAGGCGCTGCTTACGCCATTGGCCGCGGCCATGGTGCTGGCGGATCAGGGCAGCGAGGCGGTGGGGATCTGCGAGCGCGTGACCGAGGATGCGCTGAACCGCGGCGAGCCCGATGACGCCGTGAATTTCTGCCGCGGCCTCCTTGTCCCGGGAGCAGCGGTGATTCCGCTGCGGAGCTATCTCACGACCCTCTTGCTCAACCTTGGGCGGGATGAGGAGGCGCGGGCGGAGGCCCTGGAGTTGGCGGCGGCGCACGAGGCGGCCGGGGACACGGAGGATGCGGCCCGACTCTACCAGCAGCTCGTGGAGCGGAATCCCGGGGACGTCGAGGCCCGCGACCGCCTCGAGGCCGTGCGGCCCGGGGGCGGGACTGCGCCGGAGCCGGAGGGATTGACCCTGTCCGTGGGGGACGACGCCGCGCCGACGACCGGGCCGTCGGAGGTCCAGGCCCCGGTGGCGGCCGAGCCGGAGATCACGCTCGAGGGCATCGACGATCTGGCGGCCCTCTTGGGGGAGCAGCACGAGGCGCCGGCCCCCACCTGGGAGCTGGTTTCCTCCTTGGAGTTGGAGCATCAACCGGGTGGATCGTTCGGGGCCCTGGAGATCGAGGCCGCGCCGGACCCGAGCGGCGGAGAACCAGCCGGTCCATCCATCGAATTGGCGCCGTCCGAGGAGGAGAGCCCGCTCACGCTGGAGTCCCTGGCGCCCGCCGTGGACGCGGAACCCGCGGCGCCACCGACGGAAGAGCCGGCACTCGTCCTCGAATCGTCGGCGCCGGAGGATCAGGCAGGGCCGGCGATGGAGTTGGGAGAGTTCTCGGCCCTGCTGCAGGAGCCGAGCGAGGACGGCGTGTTGAACCTCGACACGGCCGATGCATCGGCGGACCTCCTGGCCCTGCTGGGACCCGAGCCCGCCGCGGAAGCCCAGGCGCAGGAGGAGGAGCCATCCGAGGGGCCGCCGGTGATCGAGCTTCCATCCGAAGAGGAGCCGATCGTATTCCAACCCGAGCAGCCCGAGGACGCGCCGACTGCGCTGGTCGACCTGGCCGCGGAGATTCCCGGGGCGGGGCTCCTCGAGGCCGAGGCGGAGACCCCCCGGGACGAGGCGCCGTCGCCGGCCAGCCCGTGGACCGGGCTGCTGGAGGAACCGGAGACGGAAGAGCCCCCGGAGTCGGCCGCGGCGACAGGCCCCGCCGTCATCGAGATCGTCACGTCCGAGGACGATGGCTCCCGGCAGGTGGCCGAGCAGATGGCCGAGGCCGAGGTGTATCTGAAGTACGGGCTAGAGGACAAGGCGCGGGAGCGGCTCGTCGAGGCCATCCGTCTGGCTCCTGCGGCGCTGTCCCCGCGGGCCAAGCTCAAGGAGCTCTGTCAGGAGCGGGGACAGATTGCCGAAACCTGTCAGCAGATTGTTGGGATGGTGGAGCTCTTGCTGTCCGCCAGCCGGCAGGCGGAAGCCGTGGAGGAGCTCCGGCAGGGATTGACCCTGATGCCCGATCACCCCGAGTTCCGGAGGTACCTGGAGTCGCTGGGGGGGGCCTCGGTTCTGGTCCCGCCGGGTCAAGCCGCTCCCGCAGAATCCATCGGGGCGGCCGGGGAGGCCCCGGTTGGGACCGGGGAGCAGGCACCCGCGGCCGAAAGGGAAGTCCTGGAACTGGAGGCGTCCCTGGGATCGCCCGACCTCGAATTCCTGCAGGTGGCCGGGCCCGTGGAGGACGTCGAGGAAGTGCCGCCGGCCACGGAAACCCTGGAGCTGGTTTCGCCCACAGAGACGGTCGATCTGGCGGAGACGGTGGTGGTGGCCGAGGCGGCGGAGACCGAACCTGCCGAGAGCTCACGGGAGCCGGCGGGGGCCACGCCCGATCTGACCCAAACGGTGGCGATCAGTGTGCCGCCAGTGGCGCCTCCGTCCCTGGAGGCGGAAGCGGAGGCGGAAGCGGAGGCGGCGGACCGGGCAATGCCCCTTGCCCAGGAGGAATGCGAAACGCTGCCGCCGCCTATCCCCGCCCTGGATGGTGCTCCCGAGACGGTGGTGCTGGCCGTGCCGGAAGCTCCGGCGGAGGAAGCGATTCCGGTGCAGCTCCAGGCCCTCCTGGAAGGTCCGGAAGCGGGTCCGATTCTCGTGGTGGAGGACAATCGCTCCGAGCAGGAGCAGCTCCTGGCCGACGATTTGGCGGAGGCGGAGTTCTACCTGGCCCAGGGCATGTTGGACGAAGCGTGCGCCGTCCACCGCCGCCTCCAGGCACAGTACCCGGCACATCCGGCGGTCTCGGACCTGGGGGGCAAGCTCACGCCGAGCGCTTCTCCCTCGCGCCAGGCCGCCGGGCCAGAGGGAGGCCGACCTCCCGCCCCGCTCACACCGGCGCCCGCGGCGCCGCCGCGGCCCGCGCCGGCCGTCTCGCTGCAGGACGTGATCCCCAAGTTCACGGTGACGGATAGCCGGACGTCCGCCGGATCGGGTCTTCCCGGTGGGGCCTTCGTGGATCTGGGGGCGGAGCTGACCGAGGAGTTGGCGGCGGAGGAACAGACGACCAAGGCCAAGCGGGAAGCTGGCCTGGTGGATGGGGTGCTGCGGGAATTTCAACGGGGCGTGCGGGAGCAGATCGGGGATGCGGATTTCGAGACGCATTACAATCTGGGGGTAGCCTACAAGGACATGGAGCTGTTCGACGAGGCCATCGAGGAGTTCCGCCTGGCCAGCCGCGGGGTGGAGCGCGCAGTGGAATGCGCCGAACTGCTGGGCCAGTGCTTCCTCGCCAAGGGCCAGCCGGAGGAAGCCATTCGGCACCTGCGCGCCGGGTTGGAGGTCGTGGGGCGCCCGCGGGAAGCTTACCATGGCCTCCGCTACACCCTGTCGCTCGCCTATGACACCCACGGGGAGGTGGAGCAGGCGCTGGAGCAATTGGAGGTCGTCCAGGGAGAGGACCCGCGCTTTCGCGACGTGGCCGCACGGGCGCAGCTCCTGCGGGCCCGGCTGGTCAAGCGACCGCAGGCCACGCCGCAGGCCACGCGGGCGCCTGGGGCCAAGTCCAAGAAGAAGATCTCATTCATCTGAGGATAGGGAGCGAGGGGACCGCCTCACATGAGCTACGAGCAGTTCTACCAGCTCCGGGAGCAGCCATTCTCCAACACCCCCGACGCCCGGTTCTTCTTCGAAGTGGACCACCACACTGAGGTTCTGGCCCGACTGATGTATGCCGTCAACACCATGAAGGGGCTGGCGGTCGTGGTGGGGGACGTGGGGACGGGGAAAACGACCTTGGCGCGGCGGATGCTGGACCAACTGGAGGAAGAACAGTACGAGTCGGCGCTCCTGGTGATCATCCACTCCTCCATCACGGCGCATTGGCTGCTGCGGAGGATCGCTTCGCAGATCGGCGTGGAACAGGTGGCCGAGGAGAAGGTGGCGATTCTCACCCAGATCTACCAGCGGCTGATGGAGCTGCACGAGACGGGGCGGAAGGCCGTCGTCCTGATCGATGAGGCCAACATGCTCCAGCAGCGGGAGTTGATGGAGGAGCTGCGGGGCTTCCTGAACCTGGAGGTCCCCGGCAGCAAGCTGATCACCTTCATCCTCTTCGGCCTCCCCAACTTGGAGGAGAACCTGGCCCTGGATGCGCCGCTGGTCCAGCGGGTGGCGGTGAAGTGCCGCCTGACTGCCCTGGGTGCGGAGACCTGCAAGGCCTACATCCGCCATCGTCTCAAGGTGGCCGGCGCGGCGCGCGAGATCTTCTCGGAGGATGTTCTCCGCCAGATCGCCCAGGATTCCCGCGGAATTCCCCGGTTGGTGAACACCATCTGCGATAATCTGCTGCTGGAAGGATACCTCCGCAAGCGCGAGCGCCTGGATGCGGCGCTGGTGCAGGACGTGGTGCGGGATCTGGGTCTGGTGAGCTAGGCGGAGGGCCAGGGTGAATCTCCCCAACGCGCTGAGCCTGGTCCGGATCTTTCTCGTTCCGGTCCTGGTGGTGTTCCTCGTCGCCGTTCCGCGGCCGTACAACCTGACGGCCGTGGTCGTGTTCCTGGCAGCGGTCCTGACGGACTGGCTGGACGGGCGCATCGCCCGGAGCACGCGCCAGGTGACCACCCTGGGGAAGCTCCTGGACCCGGTGGCCGACAAGCTTCTGGTCTGCGCCAGCCTCATCTCCCTGGTCCAGGTGGGGCGGGCCCCGGCCTGGATGGTGGTCCTCATCGTCTGTCGGGACTTGGCGGTCACCGGATTGCGGGCCATCGCCGCCAGTCAGGCGGTCGTGATTCAGGCGAGCGACTTCGGCAAGATCACCATGACGATGGAGGTCATCGCCATCGCCCTGCTCATCGTCAATTGGCCCCCGATCGCGCTTCCGCTTGGCCAGACGTTCCTTCTCGTGGCGACCATGCTCTCCGTTGCCTCCGGGACGATCTACTTCCGGAAGTTCTGGTCCAACATCGATTTGGACAAGTGACGCCGCCTCGCCGCCGGAGGGTGCACGGGCCGTGGGAATCGAACTGCTCCTGGTGGTGGTCGCATATCTCTTGGGGGGGATCCCCTTCGGGATCCTGGTTTCCCGGCTCCAGGGGGGGGTCGATCTGCGCCGCGTGGGAAGCGGGAACATCGGTGCGACCAACGTTCTGCGAGCCGTCGGGAAGGGGGCGGCGGCCCTCACCCTGCTGGGCGACATCGGGAAGGGGACCCTGGCCGTGGGGTTGGGGCGCTGGGCCGGAGGATCGCCGGAACTGGTGGCCGTCATCGGTCTGGCCGCGGTCCTCGGCCATCTCTTCCCGCCCTTTGCCGGGTTTCGCGGGGGCAAAGGGGTCGCCACCACCTTGGGGGTGGTCTTGGGGGCCATGCCGCCGGTGGGGGGCCTCCTGCTGGCAGTCTGGCTGGTGGCGGCCCTCCTGTGGCGCTATTCCTCCCTGGCGGCCCTCATCGCCGCTGCCGCGCTGCCGCTCCTGGCCTGGGGGCTGGACGGCCGGCCGCCGTTCGTGGCACTGGGGGCAATGCTCTTCGGCGTGGTGGTGTGGCGCCATCAGAACAATGTCCGACGGCTCTGGCAGGGGACGGAGGGGAAGATCGGGGAGAAGGCTGGGGGGCAATTGGGCAATTAGGCAGTTGGGCAATTCGGCACTTGGTGACTGGGACCGGTTTGGGGGTCGGTCGCTCCTGCCCAGTTGGCCGATCGACCAATCGACGAGTTGACCATTCGACCGCGGGGAGTGGCATGGCGCTGATCGTACAGAAGTACGGCGGGACATCCGTGGGGGATGTGGATCGGATCCGAAACGTGGCGCAACGGGTGGCGGAGACGCGCGCGGCGGGACACGAGGTGGTGGTGGTGGTCTCGGCCATGGCCGGCGAGACGGACCGGCTCATCGGCCTGGCGCAGAAGCTGGCCCCCCGGCCCAACGAGCGGGAACTGGACGTCATCCTGGCGACCGGCGAGCAGGTGAGTATCGGCCTCCTGTCACTGGCCCTGCAGGAGCAGGGATGCGCGGCGCGGAGCTTCACCGGAGGCCAGGTGCGCATCCAGACCGACGATGTCCACACCAAGGCCCGCATCGTGAGCATCGACGCCGAGCGGGTCCAGCAGGCCCTCAAGGCGGGCGAGGTGGCCATCGTGGCCGGCTTCCAGGGGGTGAGCACAGAGGACGAGATCACCACCCTTGGACGGGGCGGGTCGGACCTCACCGCGGTCGCCATGGCCGCCGCCCTGCAGGCGGATGTCTGCGACATCTTCACGGACGTGGACGGGGTCTACACCGCGGATCCGAACATCGTCTCCGAGGCGCGCAAGTTGGCGCGCATCTCCTACGACGAGATGCTGGAGCTGGCCAGCCTGGGGGCGAAAGTGCTGCAGACGCGGTCGGTCGAGTACGCCAAGAACTACGGGGTTCCTGTCCACGTCCGCTCCAGTTTCAACGACCGGCCGGGCACCCTGGTGGTGAAGGAGGATGCGTCCATGGAGAAGGTGGTGGTCTCCGGCATCGCCTACAACAGGCACGAGGCCAAGATCACGGTCACCCGGGTGGCGGACCGGCCCGGGATCGCGGCGGCACTGTTCGGGCGGATCGCCGAGGCCAATATCGTACTGGATATGATCGTGCAGAATGTCAGTCAGGACGGCTTCACGGATATCTCCTTCACCGTGGCCAGGGCCGATTACGGGAAGACGCTGGAGATCGTGCAGAGGGTGGCCAGGGAAATCCAGGCGGACAAGGTGATGGGCGACGACAGGATCGCCAAGGTCTCCATCGTGGGGGTGGGGATGCGCACGCATTCCGGGGTCGCGGCCAGGATGTTCAGCGCGCTGGGCAAGGAGCAGATCAACATCCAGATGATCAGCACCTCCGAGATCAAGGTGTCCTGCGTGATCGAGGCCAAGTACATGGAGCTGGCGGTGCGGGTGCTGCACGACACCTTCGGGCTGGGCGCCCAGGCGGTGGCGGAGGAGCAGGCGTGACGGTTCCGTTCGCCCCGCGGGCCGCCCGGGGGAGGCTGGGCGCCGCGGGGCTCCTGGCCGTAGGGTGTTTGGCCTTTCTCCTGCTCGCCGGGACGTGGTGGCCGGTCCTCATGGCCAAAGCACCTCCCGTGCCCCAGAATTCCCCGGCCTCATCCAGCACGCCCACCCGAGAGAGTCCGCCGCCGCCGGCCGCCGCCCGGCAGGCGGTTCCCCCGCTTTCGGCGCTGGACCTCAATGCGGCGGAGGTGGCGGCCCTGGAGCGCCTTCCCGGGCTGGGGCCGGTTCTCGCGCGGCGTATCGTGGCCGACCGGGAGGCGCACGGGGCCTTCCGGGTCCCGGAGGATCTCTTGCGGGTGCCGGGCGTGGGGGAAAAGCGTCTGGCGCGCATCCGGCCGCTGGTTCGCACCGAGGAAAGGCCATGAGCTTCCAGGTCAAGCTGGAGATGTTCGAGGGGCCTCTCGATCTTCTCCTCCACCTCATTCGGGAGCACCAGCTCGACATCCTGGACATCCCCATCGCCACCATCACCGAGGAGTACCTGCGGACCCTGGCCCTCATGCAGGAGCTGGACCTCGACGTGGCGGGCGAGTTCTTGCTGATGGCGGCCACCCTGATCCACATCAAGTCCAAGATGCTCCTGCCGCCGGAGGAGGCGGCGGAGGGCGAGGAGGCCACCGCGGAGGAGGACCCGCGGGCGGAGCTGGTCCAGCGGTTGCTGGAGTACAAGCGGTACAAAGAGGCGGCGCAGACGCTCGGCCTCCTGGAGGCAGAGCAAGCCCGGCTGCACGCCAGAGGGGGGCCGGCCATGGAGCTGACGGTGGAGGGGCCCCTGCAGGTTTCCGTGTTCGAGCTGCTGCGGGCCTTCCGGGACGTGCTGCAGCGCGCCAAGCCCGTGTCCCCGCTGGAGATCAGCCGGGAGGAGCTGAATGTCGGGCAGCGCATCGTCGCCTTGGTGGACCAGCTGGCGGGCGAGAGCCCCGTAGAGTTCCGCCGCCTCTTCCCCGAGGGCGCCACCCGCTCGGAGGTCATCGTTACGTTCCTGGCCCTGCTGGAGATGCTCCGTCGCGGCCTGGCCTCGGCGCGGCAGGGGGAGCCGTTGGGGCCCATCATGGTGTACCGCGGGGTGGAGCGCGTGGAGAGCCGCGCGGAGGTCGCGGCGCAAGGAGAGGGCAGTGGACGGGAATCAGGTCGAGCCGAGTGAACCGGTGGGGACGGAGACGGCCGCCGCCGGGGCGCCGGCGGAACGCCTCGACCGCCGGGGGATCCTGGAGGCGCTCCTGTTCGTGGTCGACGAGCCGATCCCTCTGGCCAAGCTCCGGGAAGTCCTGGGAGATGCCGAGGAGAGCCAAACGTCCGCCAGCCTGAGCGCGCTGGCCTTGGCGCTGGAGCAGATGGGCTTCGGCCTGATGGTGCAGGAGGTGGCCGGCGGCTTTCGTCTGACCACACGGCCGGAGGCCCACCCGTGGATCCAGCGGCTGCAACAGGTCAAGCCGACGCGTTTGAGCCGGGCGGCCCTGGAGACGCTGGCCATCATTGCCTACCGCCAGCCCATCACCAAGGCCGAGGTGGAGCAGATTCGCGGCGTGGCCATCGACGGGGTCCTGCGCACGCTCTTGGAGCGGGAGCTGGTGCGGATCCTCGGGCGGAAGGCTGACGCCGGACGCCCCATCCTCTATGGGACCAGTCAGCAGTTCCTGGAGCACTTCGGCTTCAGGGCGTTGGGAGATCTGCCGAGCCTCCGCGAAATCGACGAGCTCGTGGGGCCGCCGCCGTCCGAGGAGGGGAGTCCGCGTCCCTCCACCGCAGACCTCCCGGGACAATCCCGGGGGCTCTATCACGTCGAGGAGGAGGCCGTCAGCCCGCCTGCGGTGGAACCGGCCGGTGATCGCGATGTCACGGACTCCGCGCACGACACCCCCCCTGCGGCCTGACGGCGGGCGTTCGGTCCGCCGCCCGGCGGGACAGGCCAGCGCTCCCGCCCGGGTTCAGCCGCCCCCGGCGCCTGCGGGGGGCGAGCGATTGCAGAAAGTTCTGGCCCGGACGGGGATCGCCTCGCGGCGGGAGGCGGAGACGCTGATCGCGGCCGGGCGCGTCCGGGTCAATGGCCAGATCGTGCGCGTCCTGGGGGCACGGGTCGTGCCGGGGCGGGACGAGATCTCCGTGGACGGGGAACGCATTCGCGGCGAGCGGGTGGTCACGCTCATGGTGCACAAGCCGGCGGGGTTCATCTCCTCCCGGTCGGATCCGGAGGGTCGGCCCGTGGTGGGCAGCCTCCTCCCACCCAAGGGTCTGCCGAACCTCTATCCGGTCGGGCGACTGGACTGGGAGAGCGAGGGGCTTCTGCTTCTCAGCAATGATGGCGAGCTCGCCAACCTCCTGACCCACCCGCGGCACGGCGTCCGCAAGGTCTACCGGGTGAAGCTGAAGGGCCGCCCGACGGACGAGAGCCTCCGGCAATTGGTCGCCGGGGTGGTCTGCCAGGGGGAGCGGCTCCGGGCCGTGCTGGTCGAGCGGCTGCGCTCCCTGGAGCACAACTGCTGGGTCACCATCACGCTCGAGGCAGGGCGGCACCACCATATCCGCCGGATGTGCGAGGCCGTCGGGCATCCCGTCCTGCGGCTCATCCGCGTGGCCTTCGGGCCGCTCAGCCTGGGCAGCTTGGCCCGCGGCCGGTGGCGGCTGCTCACCCGCGAGGAAGAGGCGGCGCTGGCCTGGCTGCGGGCCCGGGCGGGGGAGAAAGGCCTTGAACACCATCGGCGCCCCGGATAATATCGGCCATACCCTTCCGGACGAGGAGCGGCATGGAGATTGACGAGCTGCGGCGTCGCATCGACGAGATCGACTCCGCCATCCTGCGCCTCCTGAACGAGCGGGCCACGGTCGTCCTGGAGGTGGGACGCCTGAAGGCCGCCCAAAACCTGGACTACCATGTCCCGCAGCGGGAGGAGGAGATCTACACCCGCCTCACGCGCGAGAATGCCGGGCCGTTTCCGCCGGGGGCGATCTGGCCCGTCTTCCGCGAGGTCATGTCCGCCTGCCTCTCCCTGGAGCATCCCCTGCGGGTGGCGTACCTGGGGCCGCGAGGCACCTTCTGCCACCTCGCCTCCATGCAGCGCTTCGGGCTGTCGGCGGAGTTCTTGGCCATGCGGTCCATTACCGATACCTTCGCCGAGGTGGAGAAGGGCAATGCCGACTTCGGGGTGGTGCCGGTGGAGAACTCCACCGAGGGGGCGGTGAGCCCGACCCTGGACACGTTTGTGGAGTCGAACCTGCTCATCTGCGGGGAGGTGGTGGTGGAGGCGGCCCTGCACCTCCTGAGCAAGGTCGGCCAGCTCTCCGAGGTGCGGCAGATCTACTCGCACCCGCACGCGCTGGGAGAGTCGCGGCACTGGCTGGAGGCCCATCTCCCGAATGTGCCGGCGGTGGAGGCGAGCAGCACGAGCGCCGCCGCCGAGATGGCGGCCTCGGAGCCGGGCGCCGCCGCCATCGCCTCGGAGTTGTCCGCCACGCTCTACGGGCTGACCGTCCTGCGACGGCGGATCGAAGACCATCCCAACAACTTCACCCGCTTCCTGGTGATCGGCAAGAAGGCCGTATCCCCCACGCTGGCCGACAAGACCTCCGTGCTCTTCTCCATCAAGGACCGGGTGGGCGCCCTCTACCGGATGCTCAAGCCGTTCGCCGAGCGACAGATCAACCTGACCAAGATCGAGTCGCGCCCGGTCAAGAAGAAGGTGTGGGAGTATGTCTTTTTCGTGGACTTGCAGGGCCACGCCACCGAGCCGAGGGTGCGCGAGGCGCTGGCGGAACTGCGCGAAGAGTGCGTTTTTCTCAAGGTCCTGGGGTCGTATCCCCAGGCACGTCCCGCCGCGGAGGGCTGAGGCCGCCCTGGCCCCCGCGCCGCTCTGGAGGGAAGCCGTTGACCCGACGCCTGGAGGATCTCACCTCGCCCTATCTCTCCGGTCTCATTCCGTACGTTCCCGGGAAGCCCACCGAGGAGGTCGAGCGCGAGCTCGGCATCTCCGGCTCCGTCAAGCTGGCCTCCAACGAGAATCCGCTGGGACCCTCCCCCAAGGCCCTGGCGGCGCTGCAGGCGGCCCTGCCCGAGCTGCATCGCTACCCGGACGGCCCCGGGTTTCGCCTCTGCCAGGCGCTGGCGCGCCACTGGGGCGTTGCCGCCGACATGCTGGTACTGGGGAATGGCTCCAACGAGCTCTTGGAGTTGGTGGGCCGCGCCTTCCTCGTCCCCGGGGACGAGGTGGTGTATGCCGAGCAGGCCTTCGTCGTCTACGAGATGGTGGCGCAGACGAGCGGGGCCACCAGGGTGCGGGTCCCGCTGAAGGATTTCACCCACGACCTGGACGGGTTGCGGCGGGCCATCACCCCCAAGACGAAGCTGGTTTTCCTGGCCAACCCCAACAATCCGACCGGCACCGCGGTGCCGCCGCAGGCCCTGGAGACATTCCTGGCGGATGTCCCGCCCGAGGTGGTGGTGGTCCTGGACGAAGCCTACTACGAGTACCTGCCCGAGGGAGAGCGCCCCGACGCCCTTCGCTTCGTCCGCGAGGGACGGTGGCTCCTGGTGCTTCGCACCTTCTCCAAGATCTACGGCCTGGCGGGGCTTCGGCTGGGGTACGGCATGGGTCCGGCGCCTCTCACGGCGATCCTGCACCGGCTGCGGGCCCCGTTCAACACCAACGCACTGGCCCAGGCGGGGGCCATCGCTGCCCTGACCGACACGGAGCACGTGGCCCGAAGCCGGGCCGTGAACGAGGCGGGACGGCGGCTCCTGACCGAGGGGCTCGCGCGCCTCGGACTCCGCGTCGTCCCCAACGTGGCCAATTTTGTCCTGGTGGACGTGGGCAGGTCCGGGGCGGCGACCTCGGATGCCTTGCTCCGTCGCGGCGTGATTGTCCGGCCGGTGGCCGGCTACGGATTCCCCAACCACCTGCGGATTACCATCGGAACGCCCGAGGAGAACACGCGCTGCCTGGCCGCCCTGGCGGCGCTGCTGGGGAAAGAGAACCCGGGCTGATGGCTCATCGCTGATGGCAAGCCGGGTCCCCCCTGAGCCATGAGCCAAGAGCCATGAACCCATTAACCGGGAACCGCCCATGATCATTGTCTTGCGACCGCACAGTAGCGAAGAGGAGATCGGCCAGGTCTGTCGGCGCATCGAGGCCCTGGGGCTGACTGCCCATCTCTCTCGCGGCACCGAGCGAACCATCATCGGGGCCATCGGAGACGAGCGCATCCTTCTGGACAAGGCCATCGAGGCCCTGCCCATGGTGGAGAAGGTCCTCCCGGTCCTCAAGCCCTACAAGCTGGCCAGCCGCGATTTCCATCCGGAGAACACCGTGGTGGACGTGGCCGGGGTGGCGGTGGGAGGGAGTCGCCTCACCGTCATCGCCGGCCCGTGCTCCGTGGAGACCAGGGAACTGCTCTTCGAGATCGCCGGAGAGCTGAAGAGCACGGGCGCCCATGTGCTGCGCGGCGGCGCCTTCAAGCCGCGCACCTCGCCGTACGCCTTCCAGGGCCTGGGAGAGGAGGCCCTGCGCTACCTGGCCGAGGCCCGCCGGGAGACGGGACTGCCCGTCGTCACCGAACTGATGGACCCACGCGAGACTTCCCTGGTCCTGAAGTACGCCGACGTGGTGCAGATCGGCGCGCGGAACATGCAGAATTTCCGCCTGCTGAAGGAGATGGGGATGCACCAGCGACCCGTCATCCTGAAGCGGGGGATGAGCTCCACCATCAAGGAGCTCCTGATGTCCGCGGAGTATGTCATGTCCGAGGGGAACTATAACGTGATCCTCTGCGAGCGAGGCATCCGCACCTTCGAGGACTCGACGCGAAATACCCTGGACCTCTCCGCCGTTCCGGTCCTCAAGCAGCTCACCCATCTGCCGGTGATCGTGGATCCGAGCCACGGGACAGGACGGTGGGAGCTGGTGGCCCCCATGGCGCTTGCCGCGGCGGCGGCCGGGGCGGACGGCATCATGGTGGAGGTCCATCCGCGGCCCGCCGAGGCCCTGTCGGATGGGCCCCAGGCCCTGCTGCCTGCTCGCTTCCGGCAGATGATGGCGGACCTGGCCCGGGTGGCCGCCGCCGTGGGGCGCACGATCTGATGATGAATCATCACGCCTCAGGGGCTCGACTCGCCGTGTCGAAGTCCACCGGCTCTCGGGCCGGCTCCCCGACCCCCGACCGCCGACCCCCGACCCCTCTCTTTCGCCAGATGGCCGTGCTGGGTGTGGGGCTGATCGGTGGGAGCCTGGCCCTGGCGGCCAAGCGGGCGGGAGCGGTCGGACGGGTCGTCGGCCTCAGCCGAAGCGCGGCCAATCGGGCGGAGGCCCTCCGGGCCGGCATCGTGGACGAGGCCACGGATGATTTGGCGGCGGCCGTGTCCGGCGCGGATCTGGTGGTGCTGGCGACTCCCGTCTACACGATCGTCGCCCAACTCCCCCAACTAGCGCCGCTTCTCACGCCGGCCTGCCTGGTGACCGACGTGGGCAGCGTCAAGGGGCCGATCCTGGCGGCGGGCGATGCCGCGTTCCCCGACGGCCGGTTCGTCGCCGGCCATCCCATTGCCGGCAGCGAGCACTCGGGCCCCGCCGCGGCGCGGGCGGACCTGTTCGTGGAGCACAATTGGATCGTCACGCCCGGCGAGCGGACGCGTCCGGAGGCCGTGGCGCGGCTCTCCGCCCTGTGGCGGGCGGCGGGGGCGCGGGTCGTCTCCATGGCCGCGCCCTGGCACGACCAGGTGTTCGCTGCGGTGAGCCACCTGCCCCACGTTGTCGCCTACGCGCTCATGGACGCCGTTCTCTGCCTGGAACGGGACGGGGAGCGGGTCAAGTACGCGGCCGGCGGACTGCGGGACTACACCCGCATCGCCGGCAGCGATCCGGAGATGTGGCGGGATATCTTCCTGATGAACCGCGAGGCGCTGCTCAACGTCATGGCGGAGTATCGACGGGCCCTGGACCGTCTGGAGGCGGCCATCCGGGCCGGGGACGGCGAAGCCTTGACGCGGCAGCTCTTGCGCCTGCGCAGGGGGCGCGAGGAGATCGGCCATCGTTCATGAGATCGTGAGGCGATCGGGCCGGGAAGCCGCACTCCTGGTGGGGGTGGCTCGCCAGCGCGAGCCCCGCTGGGAGGCGGAGGACTCCCTGACGGAGCTGGGGGAGCTGGCCCGCTCGGCGGGCGCGCGGGTGGTGGAGGCCGTTCTGCAAGAGCGGGAGCGGCTCGAACCGCGCTACCTCATCGGGAAAGGCAAGGCCGAGGAGATCCGGGGCCGCTGCGCGGGGATCGATGTGGTGATCGTGGACGAAGAACTGTCCGGCTCACAGCAGCGGAACCTGGAGAAGCTCTTGGGCCGGCGGGTAGTGGACCGGACGGGCCTCATCCTGGATATCTTCGCCCAACGTGCCCAGACCCGGGAGGGCAAGCTCCAGGTCGAGCTGGCCCAGCTCGATTACCTGCTGCCCCGTCTGGCGGGGGCGTGGACGCACCTGGAACGACTCGGCGGGGGCATTGGCACCCGCGGCCCGGGCGAGACACAATTGGAGTCGGACCGGCGGCGCATCAAGACCCGCATGGCCAAGATCCGCCGCGACCTCGAGCGGGTCCGCCGGCATCGGGCGGTCCTGCGCCGGCCGCGACAGAAGGTCCCCTTCCCCATTGTGGCCCTGGTCGGCTACACCAACGCGGGCAAGTCGTCCCTGATGAATGCCCTGACCCACGCGGGCGTGGCGGTGCGCGACCAGCTCTTCGCCACGCTGGATCCCACCCTGCGCCGCCTGGTGCTGCCGGGGGGTCGGGTGGTGTTGCTGTCGGACACGGTGGGATTCATCCGGAAGCTCCCGCACCAGTTGGTGGCCGCCTTCCAGGCGACCCTGGAAGAGATCCAGGCGGCCGACCTGCTCCTCCACGTGATCGACATCAGCCACCCGCAGGCGGAGCAGCAGCAGGTGGCCGTGGCGGCGGTGCTGGGGGACCTGGGGCTGGCCGACCGACCGACTCTACTGGTGTACAATAAGATCGATCGCCTGAACGGCCCGCCCTTTGCCTGGCGGTCGGGAAGCGGTCGGGTGGCGACCTCGGCCCGGACGGGTGCCGGCCTGGACACGCTGCGGCAGGAGATTCTGGCCGCCGTGGGCGGTGCGCGAGACACGGAGACGGTACAGCCCCTGGAGGCGGTGGGGGTATGAGGGGGATGGCGTGCCCACGCTGGCCAATCGCCTGACGATCCTCCGGATCCTGATGGCCCCGGTGATCGCCGTCCTCTTGCTATACCAGCAGGCCGGCGCGGCCATCGCCCTCTTCGTGCTGGCGGGGATCACGGATGCGCTGGATGGGTTTTTCGCGCGCCGGAGGGGGGGGCCGACGGCTTTGGGCATGGTCCTGGACCCGATTGCCGACAAGGTGCTGCTCACGTCGGCGGTGGTCGTCCTGACCGCCCTGAAGGAGCTGCCCAAGTGGTTTGCCATCATCGTGGTGAGCCGGGACGTCTTCCTCATCGGCGGGGCGCTCATCATGTACATGTTCATCGGCAAGATGTCGATTCCCCCTTCCTACCTGGGGAAAGCCACGACGCTGTTCCAGATTGTCACCGTGCTCCTGGCCATGCTGGATAATCTGTTCCCGGCCCTCAGAGTGTTGGTTCCCCCTCTGGTGCGCCTCACGCTGATCCTCACGGCAGCCTCCGGCGTGGATTACGTGTACCGGGGGGCCCGCCTCCTCAGCGATCAGTAGCCCATCCATGCCCATCGGGAAGGAAGGGGGCGATTGCCGCACGGGGCGAGGAGTGGGACGCCATGGATCTCGCACTGATGATTTTCCAGGTGGAAGCCGACAGCCCGGCGGAAGAGGCCGGCGTGGTGGCCGGCTCGCGCCTCCTTCACCTGAACGGCCGTGCCATCCGGGATGCCCTGGACCTCCGTTTCGCCGAGACGGCAGGCCAGGTCGATCTCGTCTGGCGCGATCCGGGCGGCCGGGAACATCGTGCCAGGATTCGCAAGTCGGAAGATCTCCCCTTAGGGCTGGAGGTCGACCCCCTCAAGATGAAGGCGTGCAACAACAAGTGCGCCTTCTGCTTCGCCCTCCAGAATGCCAAGGGCATGCGGCGCGCCCTCTATTTCAAAGACGACGACTACCGCTTCTCCTTCCTCAACGGGAACTTCGCGACCCTGACCAACCTGACCCCGGACGACCAGGACCGGATCGTCCGGCAGCGTCTTTCCCCGATCTACATCTCGGTCCACGCCACCGACTGGGGGCTGCGCAATCGCCTGCTGGGCAACCCCACGGCGCCCAACGTCCTGGAGCAGATCGCGTTCTTCGCGGCAGGTCGCGTCCGGATGCACACCCAGGTGGTCCTCTGTCCGGGGATCAACGACGGCGAGGCCCTGGCGCGGACGCTGGAGGACCTCGCCCGGTTCCGCCCGTGGGTCGAGACTGTGGCCCTGGTCCCCGTGGGGCTCACCCAGTACCGGGAGAAGCTTCCGCTCCTCAAGTCGCCGGACCCGGAGTACGCTCGCGCTCTCCTCGACTGGAGCGATCCTCGGCGGCGGCAATTCCTGCGGACGCTGGGGACACGGTTTGCCTTCCCCTCGGACGAGTTCTATCTCCTGGCGGAGCGCGCCTTCCCCTCGGGGCGGAGCTACGAGGGGTACCCACAGCTCGGCAACGGCGTGGGGGGGAGCCGAAAGTTCCTGGACGAGTTCCGGAGGCTGGAGCGGCGGCTTCCCGCCTCGGTCTCGCCTGACTGCCGGGTCACGATGGTCACCGGGACCCTGGCGCTTCCGGTCCTCCGGGGGCCTGTGGATCGCCTCAACGGGATTGCGGGCCTTCGCGTGGACCTGGTGCCGGTCGTGAACGACTTCTTTGGCGGGTCGGTCTCCTGCGCCGGTCTCCTGACAGGCGGAGACATCGTCCGGGCGCTTGAAGGCCGCCGAGAGAGCCTGGGCGAAGTCATCCTGATCCCCGGCGTGAGCTTCAAGGTCGACGAGGACGTCTTCCTCGACGACATGAGGCTGGCCCAGGTCGGCGAGCGGTTCCGGCGGCCGGTGCTGCGGGTCGAAGCGACGGCCTCCGGCCTGATCCAGGCGATTCCCCGTGAGTGAGGACCGAAATCCGACAGCGCGAAGCACACGAGGCACAAGTTGTCATGGGCAGTTGCCCGCCTGCGCCGCATGAAAATCCCCCTCGTCCCCGGTCGCCGGGGGAGAGGGCTGGGGTGAGGGGGATGCTCTGGGCAGGAGCTTCATTGGCCGGAATTCCAGGCGAAGCGACGGGACAGAATCGGACACGACAGTTCCTGACTTCTTCATCCCCTTGAGCCCTTCACTCCTTCGTGCTCTTCGTGGTGAGTCAAGGTCTCGCCCGGGCTACCACAAAGCGCACGAAGCTCACGAAGGGGGGCGGGCACGGTTCAACGGTAATGTCCGGGATGAAAGCGTACGTTCTCACGAGGCACGGGCCCCCCTCGGTTCTCTGCGCCTCCGACGTCCCTGTGCCAGAGCCGGGGAGCGGGGAAGTCCGCGTCCGCCTGCGGGCGATCGGCGTGAACTTCGCGGAGGTGCTCTCGCGCAAGGGGCTCTACGGTTGGGCGCCGAAGCGGCCCTACATTCTCGGCATGGAAGGTGCGGGGGAGATCGAAGGGCTGGGGCCAGGCGTCACGGGGCGCCGGATCGGGGAGGCGGTCATCGTCGGCGCCCAGCACGGCTGCTACGCCCAGCAGGTGTGTGTCTCCGCCCATCAAGCCCTCCCGGCCATGCCCGATTTCACGCTGGACGAGAACGCCGCCTTCGCGGTCAACTACCTCACCGCCTGGGTGAGCCTCATGGAGATGGCCCGCCTCCGCCCGACGGACACCGTCTTGGTGCATGCGGCGGCCGGCGGAGTCGGAACGGCCGCGGTCCAGTTGGCCAAGGCTCTCGGCTGCACCGTGTACGGCACGGCGGGGGCCGACGGAAAGCTGGGCTTGGTGAAGCGCCTGGGAGCCGACGCGGCCGTCAACTACCGGACGACGGACTTCGAGACGGAGGTCCGGCGGCTGACGAACGGGCAGGGCGTGGATGTCGTCCTGGAGACGGTGGGGGGTGAGGTGTACCGGAAGAGCCTGCGCCTGCTCGCCCCCACCGGGCGGCTGGTCGTCACTGGATTTGCCAGCCTGAACCTCCAGAAGTGGAACCCCCTCTCCTGGTGGCGGACCTGGCGCGCCATCCCTCGCGCCAAGGTGGGAGAGATGGCGGAGCGCTCGGTGGGCGTCCTGGCCACGCATCTCGGATATCTCTTGCCGGAGCGGGAACGGCTGGCAGGCATCTGGGGCGAACTGGTGTGGTTCGTGAAGCGGCACCACATCCGGCCCGTGGTGGGCTCCGCCTTCCCCTTCGAGCGGATGGCCGACGCCCACGCCCTCATGGAATCCCGGCGGAGCACCGGGAAGATCGTGGTAGAGGTGGGAGGGTGATAGGGCAAGGGCGATAGAAATAAATATAGGGACGTAAATATAGGGGACGTTGTTGCCTTCGTTAACTTGTGCTACCATCTCCCGGACTAAGGAGGAATTTCCGTGCCTCGTCAAGCCCGACTGGACGCTCCTGGAACCCTCCACCACGTCATGGTG
>JACQVN010000023.1 GCA_016209735.1 Candidatus Methylomirabilota bacterium | reverse complement strand
GGGGGAGACTGGGGGACGGGGGGCCGGAGGAAGAGCGAGACGAGACGATTAAGGTCGTTGACTGGAATACGCCGGGCAACAACGACTTCTTCCTGGCCTCGCAATTCTGGGTGACGGGCGACGTATACACGCGGCGGGCAGACCTGGTGGGGTTTGTCAACGGCCTGCCGCTTCTGTTTGTGGAACTCAAGGCCGCGCACAGGTCCATCGAGTCGGCTTTCCGCGACAACCTCCGCGACTACAAGACGACCATTCCTCAGCTTTTCTGGTACAACGCATTCATCATCCTCTCGAACGGCAGCCAGAGCCGGATCGGCAGTGTCACGGCCGAATGGGAGCACTTTGCCGAGTGGAAGCGGATCAACAGCGAGGGCGAGCAGGGGATTGTCTCGCTGGAAACGATGATCCGGGGAACGTGCGATCCGGCGCGGCTGCTGGACCTCGTCGAGAACTTCACGCTCTTCATGAAGACGAAGAAGGGTCTGGCGAAGATCCTCGCCAAGAATCACCAGTACCTCGGGGTCAACGCCACCCTCGCGGGGCTCCGGCACATCAAGGAGAATCAGGGGCGGCTGGGCGTGTTCTGGCACACGCAGGGGAGCGGCAAGAGTGTATCCATGATCTTCTTCGCCCAGAAGGCGCTGCGGAAGTTCTCCGGGACGTACACCTTCCTGGTCGTGACGGACCGGACGGACCTGGACGATCAGATCTATGGCAACTTCGTGGATTGCGGCGCGATCACCGAGGAGAAGGCCCAGGCCGAGAGCGGCAAGGATCTCCAGCGGCGACTCACCGAGAATCATCGATACGTCTTCACGCTGATCCAGAAGTTCGGCACCAAAAAGGGCGAGCGCTATCCGGTGGTCTCCAGGCGATCCGACATCATCGTGATCACCGACGAGGCGCACCGGACGCAGTACGACCAGCTCGCCCTGAACATGCGGAACGGTCTGCCGAACGCCGCCTTCATAGCCTTCACGGGAACGCCCCTCATCGCGGGCGAGGAGAAGACCCGGCGGGTCTTCGGCGATTACGTCAGCATCTACAATTTCCAGCAGTCGGTCGAGGACAAGGCGACGGTTCCCCTCTTCTACGAGAACCGAATCCCGGAGCTTCAGCTCACCAACAAGAACCTGAACGAGGACATGGAGGTCCTGCTGGAGGCGGCGGAACTCGACGAGGAACAGGAAAAGAAGCTGGAACGGGAATTCGCCCGAGAGTATCAGCTCATCACCCGCGATGAACGGCTGGAGCGGATCGCCCAGGACGTCGTCGAGCACTACATGGGGCGCGGGCACATGGGCAAGGCCATGGTCATCTGCATCGACAAGGCCACGGCGGTGAAGATGTACGACAAAGTCGAGAAGCACTGGAAGGCGTATCTCAAGGACCTGCAAGAGCGCCTGAGGACGGCGAAGGAGGCGGAGGGCGGGCGGCTTCACGACCGGATCGAGTACATGAAGACGACAATCATGGCGTCGTGGTGTCCCAGTCGCAGAACGAGGTCGAGGACCTGAAGAAGAAGGGCGTGGACATCGCGCCCCATCGCCGCTGGATGAAAGACGAGGACCTCGACAAGCGGTTCAAAGACCCCGAGGATCCGTTCCGGATCGTCTTCGTCTGCGCCATGTGGATGACGGGCTTCGACGTGCCCTGCTGCTCCACGATCTACCTCGACAAGCCGATGCGGAACCACACCCTGATGCAGACGATCGCCCGGGCGAACCGGGTGTTCCGCGACAAGGTGAACGGCCTGATCGTAGACTATGTCGGGCTGTTCCGGAATCTGCAGAAAGCTCTGGCGATCTATGCGCCGGCGGCGGGGGCGGGCGCCACGCCTGTTCGGGACAAGACCGAGCTGGTGGAGGCGCTGCGAAGGGCGGTCGAGGAAGCGGTGGCGTTCTGCCGAAGCCTGGGCATCCAGCCTGAGAGGTTGCTTCAGTCCAAGGGGTTCACGCGGGTGAGGCTTCTGGACGACGCCGTCGAAGCGATTCTGGTCAACGACGAGACCAAGCGCCGCTATGGCGCGTTGGCCGAGCGGGCCGCCAGGCTCTTCAGGGCGGTGAAGCCCGACCCGGTGGTGAACGAGTTTCAGCCGATCTGCACCCTCCTCGGCGTCATTGCCGAGAAGATCCGATCAATCGCAGGGCCGGTGGACATCTCGGATGTCATGGCCGAGGTCGAGGGGCTGCTGGATCGGTCCATAGACGCTAAAGGCTACGCCATCCAAGGGCAGGAGCCGGTAGACCTCAGCCGGATTGACTTCGAGGCTTTGCGGAGACGGTTCGAGGAGGGACGGAAGCGGTTCGAGGTCGAGAAGTTGCGGAATTCCATCGCCGCGAAACTGCACGAGATGATTCAGCTCAACCGCAGCCGAATGGACTACCTGGAGCAGTTCCAGCAGATGATCGACGAGTACAACGCCGGCAGCGCGAACGTGGAGGAGTTCTTCGGCGAGCTGGTGAAATTTGCCAAGACGCTGACTGATGAGGAGCGCCGGGGGATCGCGGAGGGGCTCAGCGAGGAGGAGTTGGCACTCTACGACCTACTGCGGAAGGCCGGGGGCAAGCTGACCGCGAAGGAGGAGTGGCAGGTCAAGAAGGTGGCCAAGGAGCTGCTGGAGCGACTGAAGAGCGAGCGGCTGGTCCTGGACTGGCGGAAGAAGCAGCAGGCCAGGGCGGCCGTCCGACAATTGATCGAGCAGATGCTGGATCGCCTGCCGCCTGCCTACTCGAAGGCGGTCTACGAGCAGGTCTGCGAGCGGGCCTACCTCCACGTCCACGACTGCTACTACGGCGAGGGAAAGAACGTGTATTCCATCCCGCCTTTCCGGCCGGCAATACTGAGTTGAGAATTAAGCGCATTCTTGCCCGTTTCGAGGTATCATTGCCTCGAGCCGTGACGATCAAGCCCTGCATGGTATTGCTGAGGGGGCCGGCCATGGTTGAGATTGCCCACGGGAATCTTCTTCGGGCCGACGCGGAGGCGCTGGTCAATACGGTGAACTGCGTCGGGTACATGGGCAGAGGGATTGCTCTCCAGTTCAAGAAGGCCTTCCCCGAGAACTTCGTGGAATATCAGAAGCCCTGTCGGACGGGCCTGGAGCAGCCAGGGAAGATGTTCGTTTTCGAAACTGGCTCGATGATTGCCCCTCGGCACATCATCAATTTTCCCACGAAGCGCCACTGGCGGGGGAAGTCGCGATACGAGGATATCGAGGCCGGACTGAAGGCCCTGGTGTCGGAAGTCAAGGCGCGAGGAATCCGTTCCATTGCCGTGCCTCCTCTTGGTTGCGGGCTTGGCGGTCTCGACGGGGGTCGCGTCCGCCCGATGATTGAGCGGGCGTTCACCGAAACTCCGGGTGTTCGGGTCCTGCTCTTCGAGCCTGTAGGGGCGCCTGAGGCGAAGACGATGCCGGTTGGAACCGCCCGGCCGAAGATGACGGTGGCCCGCGCATCCCTCATTGAGCTCATGGCTCAATATGCAAAGCTGGCCTATCGGCTGATGCTCCTGGAAATCCAGAAGCTCGCGTATTTCCTCCAGGAGGCAGGCGAGCCGCTCCGTCTCAGGTACGAGGCGGGTATCTACGGCCCATATGCGCCGAATCTGAACAAGGTCCTGGAGGTCCTAGAGGGGCACTTCATCCGCGGGTACGGGGACAGCCAGCAGCCCGATGTCGAAGTTGAACTCTTGCCGGGTAGCCATGCAGCGGCCGAGGCGTTTCTCAGAGATCGCCAGGAACTCCGAGGGCGGCTGGATAAGGTCAACGAACTCATCTCGGGCTTCGAAACCCCGTACGGCATGGAGCTTCTTTCGAGCGTCCACTGGGTCGCCAAGCATTGGGACCCGCCCGCTAGGGATCGGAACTCGGCAGAGCAACTCGTCGCCTCCTGGAAGGCCCGGAAGCGCCAGATGTTCAACGCTGCCCACGTCCGGGTGGCCTGGGATCGGCTTGCCGACCAGGGGTGGGTGGAGTCCGGCACGCCCAGTTGACCCCCACTATCGACGCCCGCACGGGGAGATGTCTCCCGCCTCCGCCGTCGCAAGACGGCAGGCTTCGCAGTCTGGCGGATTCCAGCTCGTGCGCTTGTGAACGTGCTTGACACCAGGTCCGTAGAGGGCTAGAAAAGGAAGGAATCTTCGCCTCTTTACGCGGGGATCACGGGAGGCGAGGGGTCATGCCTGACAACGATGCTTCGGTTTGGCGCCAGTTGGCGCGGCTCTCCACGCTCGGGATCAGTATGGTGGCGGCGACCGCGATCGGGCTGGCCATCGGGTACGGCCTGGATCGGTTGCTGTCGACGCGGCCGTGGCTGACGCTCCTCTTCACCTTGTTCGGCATCGCCGCAGGTTTTTTGAATCTGTTCCGGGATGTGGGCCTCATTCAGCGCAAGCGCTGGTGAGAATTGGCACAAGGCTCCAGTAAATAGGACGGGCAACCTACCATGGCCACCAACATCAACGGAAGCCAGTCCGGAGGGAAGGGAGTCTGGGTCGCCCTGGCGATCCTCGTGGTTGCCAACCTGGTCCTGGGGATGTTCTTTTCCTCCGGCCAGGTCTCCCTTCACCACGCGCCGATCGTCCAGCTCCCCAATTTTCTCGCCTTCCTGGGCGTCCCGGGGGCCTGGCTCCCCCCCCACGTCTTCTTCACCTGGGTGGTGATGGGGATCCTGCTCATCGTGGCGATTCTGGGAACCCGGGCCCTCAAAGCCGTTCCGGGCCCTGTCCAGAACCTGGTGGAGGTGGCGATCGAGGCCTTCCACTCCCTGCTGGAGCAGATGATTGGCAAAGGGGGACGGCAGTACCTGCCCCTGATCGGGACGGCCGGGCTCTTTATTCTCGCGAGCAACCTGATCGGCAACATCCCGGGCTTCCAGGCTCCCACCGCCAACTGGAACACCACGGTAGCGCTGGCCCTGACCGTGTTCTTCTCTTACAACTACTTCGGCATCCGGAAGCACGGACTGGGGAAGTATCTGCAGCACTTCTGCGGCCCGATTCCCGCTCTCGCACCCCTGATATTCCCCATCGAGTTCATCGGTCACTGCGCGCGACCGGTGTCGCTGTCCATCCGCCTCTTCGGGAACATCTTCGGCGAGGAGAGCGTCATCTCCATCCTGCTGTCCCTGGCCTGGCTGGTGATGCCCTACCTCATCTATCTTGGCGTCATGCTGCCCCTGAGTCTCTTCACGGCGGCGGTGCAGACGTTCGTCTTCATCATGCTCAGCATGGTCTATATTGCCGGCGCCGTAGAGGAGGGGCACGGGGACGAACACCACTGACATTCACCCATCCCCGGCCGGTCGCCCCCGCGCACGGAGGGGCCGGTAGCGCAGGAGGGGTGACGAAAGGAGGCTTGCATGAGCGGACGCGGAGGATTGGGGAGTTTCTTGACGGCCGGACTGCTCCTCATGGCAGGCTCTGCCTGGGCGGCAGAGGCCACGGGGGTCGCAGCGACCGCGGAAGCCGGAGCGGGCGGCGGCTTGTCGGTCGGGGCGGTGAGCGTCCTGACGGGCGGCTTCGCCATGGCCATCGCCTCGGCCATCGCGGCACTGGCGCAAGGTCGGGCCATCAGTGCGGCGCTCGACGGCATTTCCCGGCAGCCCAGCGCTGCTCCCAGAATCCAGGTGGCCATGATCATCGGGTTGGCCCTGATCGAGTCGCTGGCCATCTACGTGCTCCTCATCTCCCTGATCATCTTCTTCGTAAAGCCGTTCGGCGGTTGATGCGGTGAGGGGTCCCGCCGATGCGGGACCCCTTTTTCGGGCGGGCCGATGTGTCATCGTTCACATGCCCGCCCGGCGTGTCTGATCCCATGGGATTCTCGCGATGCTTATGGACTATCTCCCCATCCTGATCCTCGTGGTGCTGGCGGGAGGCTTCGCGGTCAGCAACATCGTCCTGTCCCTGATCCTCGGCCCGCGGCACCCGAATCCGGAGAAGCTGTCGCCCTACGAGTGCGGCATCGTCCCCGTGGGGAGCGCGCGGGAGCGCTTCTCCGTCAAGTTCTATCTGGTGGCCATGCTCTTCATTATCTTCGACATGGAGATCGTCTTCCTGTACCCCTGGGCGGTGGCCTTCAAGCAGCTCCGCTGGTTCGGTCTGATAGGCATGGCGACCTTCCTGGCAATCCTCCTGGTGGGGTATTTCTACGCCTGGAAGAAGGGTGGGTTAGAGTGGGAGTGACGGGGCAAAAGCCGATAGCGACAGCGACGGGGATCGGGGGAGAGGGCCTGCGGGAGAGCGCCCCCTTCGCTGTCGGATTTCGCTATCGGATCTCGGACCAGAAGATCGCATGAGCGAGCGCGAAGGGCAGGAAGCGGGGCGGGAGGCGCCTGTCGAGAGCCTGACGGCGCAGCACCTGCGCGGGCGATTCCCCGAGGCCATCCTGGAGGTCAAGCACTGGCGGAACGAGACGACCATCGTGCTCCGGGCCGCGGCGCTGGTGGCGGCCTGCCGCTTCCTGCGGGACGACCCCGAGCTGCAGTTCGACTTTCTCTCCTCCGTGACGGGGGTGGATCGGCAGCAGCTTCCCGAGAACTCCCCGCGCCTTGAAGTCGTCTACCATCTCTACTCGCTCCACACCAAGCGGCGGGTCCGGCTCAAGGTCCGCGTGGACGACGGGGAGGCGGTGCCGTCGCTGACCGAGGTGTGGCCGACCGCCAACTGGCACGAGCGCGAGGTCTTCGACATGTTCGGCGTGCCCTTCACCGGTCACCCCGACCTGCGCCGGATTCTGATGCCCGAGGACTGGGAGGGACACCCCCTGCGCAAGGACTACCCGGTAGAGGCCACGCCCAAGTGGTGGGAGGAGGAGCCGGCGTGACCGAGTCCAAGACCATGACCCTGAATATGGGTCCCCAGCACCCCTCCACGCACGGGGTGCTCCGCCTGGTCCTGGAGCTGGACGGCGAGGTGGTGGTCCGCTGCACGCCGCACATCGGCTACCTGCACACCGGGATCGAGAAGGGGCTGGAGAGCAAGCGCTTCCAGCAGGGGATCCCCCTCACGGACCGGCTGGATTACCTGGCGCCCCTCTCCAACAATCTGGCCCTCGTGCTGGCCGTGGAGAAGGCCCTGGGGATCGAGGTGCCGGAGCGAGCCCAGACCATCCGGGTCCTCCTGACCGAGCTTACCCGGATCAAGGGCCACCTGGTCTGGCTGGGGACGCACGCCCTGGACATCGGCGCCATGTCCGTCTTCCTGTACTGCTTCCGGGAGCGGGAGCAGATCCTGGACATGTACGAGGCGGTGAGCGGGCAGCGCATGATGTCTAGCTACTTCCGGGTCGGCGGGCTGCTGGCGGACCTGCCGCCCGGATTCGAGCAGCAGGTCGAGGAGTTCCTGGCGGCCTTCCCCTCCCGGGTGGAGGAATACGAGGCCTTGCTCACCAAGAACCCGCTCTGGCGGCAGCGGACCGTGGGGATCGGGGCCATCAAGGCCGCCGATGCCATCGCCCTGGGCCTCTCGGGGCCGAGCCTCAGGGCCTGCGGAGTGGCCTACGACGTGCGCAAGGCCCAGCCCTACTGCGGCTATGAACGCTATGACTTCGACGTGCCAATAGGGAGGGTAGGGGACGTCTACGACCGGTACACGGTCCGCGTGGCGGAGCTGAAACAGAGCCATCGCCTTGCCACCCAGGCGCTCCACCGCCTGGAGCCGGGGCCCATCAACGTGGCCGACCCCAAATTGGTGCCGCCGCCCAAGCGGCTGCTCAAGAGTTCCATGGAGGCCCTCATCCACCATTTCAAGCTGTACTCCGAGGGGTTCCAGGTGCCCGCGGGCGAGGTGTACCAGGCCATCGAGTCGCCCAAGGGGGAGCTGGGCGTCTACCTCGTGACCGACGGCTCGAACCGGCCGTACCGCGTCCATTACCGGGCCCCGTCCTTCGTGAACCTCCAGGCGCTGCCCCGCATGGTGGAGGGCCGGCTGGTGGCGGACGTGGTGGCGGTCATCGGCTCCCTGGACATCGTGCTGGGCGAGATCGACCGGTGAGGCCGCGGGCTGAAGAGATGAACTGCCAGGATGCCAAGTTTGCCGGGAGAGGGGGATCCCCTTCGGAGGGTCGTTCGACACCGCTGCCCGCCCGCGGCCTGATGCGGGCCGCCTCGGCGTCCCGCGCCGAACCCCATTTCGTCCCGGCGGCTTGGCGGTTGAGCGTCACGGGGTCCTGATGATCTCGAACGAGACGCGGGCGCGCTTCGATGCGCTGGTGGCCAAATACCCGGAGAGGCGCTCGGCCCTCATCCCCATCCTGCACGCCGTGCAGGCCGAGGCGGGATACCTCTCGCCCGAGGCCATCGCGTGGGTGGCCGCCTACCTGGACCTCAGCGCGGCCGACGTCATGAGCGTGGCCAGCTTCTACGACATGCTGAACCTGGAGCCGGTCGGCCGGCACATGCTCTACGTCTGCCACAATCTGAGCTGCACGCTCCTAGGAGGCGAGCGGCTGATCCGGCACCTGGAGGCTCGGCTGGGCATCCGCTGCGGCGAGACCACGCCGGACGGCCAGGTCACGCTCAGGCGCATGGAGTGTCTCGGGGCGTGCGGGGCAGCCCCGGTCCTCCAGTTGGACGGCGTCTTCCACGAGCAGATGACGGCGGAGAGGGCGGATGCCCTGCTGGAGCGGCTGCGGAGCGAAAGCGCTTAATGAAATCCCGCTGGGATTTGGTTAAGCCCGCCCTATTCGCGAGCCCCGCTCGCGAATAGGGCGGGCTAGGCGGATCATGGCGTACGAGAGAATCCTCACCCGCTATCAGGAGATTCCCGGTTACACGGGGACGATGGATGCGTATCTGGCCCACGGTGGCTACCAGGCGCTGGCCAAGGCCCTCCAGGGCATGCAGCCGGCCGAGGTCACCGAGGCGGTGAAGCGCTCGGGCCTGCGGGGCCGGGGCGGTGCGGGGTTCCCGTGCGGGGTGAAGTGGGGGTTCATCCCCAAGAACGCGGGGAAGCCGGTCTATCTGGTCTGCAACGGGGACGAGAGCGAGCCGGGGACCTTCAAGGACCGGATGCTGATCGAAGACGAGCCGCACCAGGTCCTGGAGGGGATTATCCTCGCCTGCTACGCCATCGGCTGCCGCCGCGCCTTCTTCTACGTGCGGGGGGAGTTCGGGCGCGGGGCGGAGCGGGCCCAGCGGGCCATTGACGACGCCTACGCGCGAGGGTACCTGGGCCGGAACATCCTGGGGAGCGACTTCGATCTGGATGTGGTCCTGCACCGCGGGGCCGGCGCCTATATCTGCGGGGAGGAGACAGGACTCCTGGAGTCGCTGGAAGGCAAGCGCGGACAGCCGCGCCCCAAGCCCCCGTTCCCCGCCGTGGCGGGCCTGTACCGGTGCCCGACGGTGGTCAACAACGTCGAGACGCTCTCCAACCTGCCCCACATCATCCTGCGCGGGGCGGAATGGTACGCCGCGATCGGGCCGGCCAAGAGCACGGGGCCCCGCCTCTTCTCCGTGAGCGGCCACGTGAATCGGCCGGGGAACTACGAGCTCCCCATGAGCATTACCTTGCGGGAGTTGATCTTCGAGCAGGCCGGGGGGATACGGGGCAACCGCCGGCTCAAGGCGGTCATCCCGGGCGGCTCCTCCTCCCCCGTCCTCACCGAGCAGCACCTGGACGTGACCATGGATTTCGAGTCCCTGGCCGCCGCCGGCTCCATGGGGGGCTCCGGCGCCGTCATCGTCATGGATGACCGGACCTGCATGGTGCATGTGGGCGAGATCGTCTCGCGCTTTTACCACCACGAATCCTGCGGGCAGTGCACGCAATGCCGCGAGGGAACGGCCTGGCTCCACAAGGTCCTGCACCGGATCGAGCACGGCAAGGGCCGCCAGGAGGATCTCGACCTGCTCCTGGACCTGTGCGACAACATGAAGGGAAAGACCATCTGCGTCCTCTCCGACGCGGCGGCCATGCCCATCGAGAGCTACCTGAAGCACTTCCGGGAGGAGTTCGAGCAGCACGTCCGGGAGCGGGCCTGCCCCTTTGGCGGCGCGGAGGCGTTCTAGATGCCATCGCCGGAGGCGAATGAAGCCTCCCCGCGGCAAGCCGCGGGGTATCCATCGGATTCAGCCGAGTACCTTGAGTACAGCCGAGACTCTGGTGGTCGAAGCCTGGAGTGCCTGATTCATCAGCGTTGAGTTCCTGCGGCTCCCTGGCGTGCTCGG
>JACQVN010000024.1 GCA_016209735.1 Candidatus Methylomirabilota bacterium | reverse complement strand
GGCGGCTCTGCCTGAAGGCACCTCAGGACCTCCAGGCCGTCCGAGGCCTCCGAGACGTGATAGCCCGCGTCGCGCAGAGCATCGGCAATGAGACGCCTGACGGGAGAATCGTCGTCCGCCACGAGAATCCGTTTTCCGGCTGGCATGACTCCCCCTTTGACGATTTCAGATTCACCCCATTTGCGATTTTCGATTGCCGATTTGCGATTTGGGAAGTAAGCGCCGGTGGTTCTTCCAATCGCAATTTGCAAATCGCAAATGGTTCTTCAATCCGCACTCTGCAATTTTCAATCGGGTCGTCATGGAACCTCACCCCCGCCGTCAGGAAGAATCCCAAACTGCTGCCTTTTTATCCTGTCCTATGCGGGTTGTCAATTGGCACGGCCAGGACGCTGCTCCTGTCATGGATCCTGAAGGAAGTCCGCCACCGGGGTCCAGACGTCGAAGCTCTGGGGAGGCACCTGGTACGGCACGATGGCGACCGTCAGCCGCTGCGGCCAGCCCGTTTTCGGGGCGGCAGGCCGCTCCCCCGCAACCCCGACCTGGGTGCTCAAGGCTAGCAACGCGCCGAGGGCGGCCATCCGCATCGGATCGAGAACCCGGCAGCCGCCCCGCCAAGCCGCCCACGCCCTGTCCGCCCGGTGCATCACTCGCCCTTGCCCCTTGGGGATTTCAGATGGTAGATTTCAGATTGTTGCATTAGTAGGCAGTAGGCAGAACGCAGTATGCAGCCGGAACGACGAATAAGCGGTACGCAGAATGGGGTAGGCAGCAAGAAGCGCCCGAACGGGTCGCACTCCGCCTCCTGCCTTCTGTCCCGCCTTTGGGCGGAATCTCGCTGCGCCTCCTCTGCCCTTTCTCATTTGGTCTTCGGCCCGTCGCTCTTCGGTCTTGACCCTGCTCGGGCATCCGGCTATGAGTTGATTGTCTCCTCGACTCCCGAAGCTTTGTCGAAAAAGGACCGCCAGAATGACAGCGCATCGAGCCATCGAGGCCGTTTTTGAAGACGGCGTCTTCAGACCCTTGGTTGAAGTCGATCTTCCCGAGGACCGGCAAGTATCCATCGTCGTCACTGCGCTGGATGATCTGGCCCCCGAACTGCTCGCCGAGGCGGCCGAAGGATTTGCGCAGCCGCGAATCAAGACAAGTCTCAGAGAAATCGAGGGCGTCCCGTCTCTCGAAGCAGGGGGCTACACCCAGATGTCGGCAAGCGGGATGGTGAGACCGGGGAACAGGGCCGGGGAAAAGTCGGACGCGCCGATCGCCCGCGCGGCGAGGCGGTAGACATCGCCTGACAATTCGTAGGCCTCCAGAACGCGCTCCGCGGGGTCCGCAATCCAGTAGTGCGGGATGCGGTATCGGGCGTACACTCGCGCCTTGGTCGTCCGGTCGGTCGGCACGGTCGCAGGCGATAAAATCTCCACGACCAAATCCGGCTGCCCCTCGATTCCCCGGGGAGTCACGATGGACCAGCGGGCGCACGAAACAAAGACAAGGTCGGGCTGGGCAACCGTGGTGGCTTCGAGGATCAGGTCAATGGGCGCGGCGAAGACCTCGCCGAGCGCGTGCTGTTTGGTGAATTGGTGAATCGCGAATTGCAGGTTGCGGGACACGCGCTGATGCTGGGAGGTCGGCGCGTGCGTCACGAAGAGGTCCCCCTCTAAGATCTCGTACCGATTCCGGTCGCTTGGAATCGCCGCGTAGTCGTCGTAGGTGAGGATAATCTTTCCGGCCGGCGGACGCTCGCCCGTTTGAATTGGCATGTCCTACCCCGCTCCTTCCCAAGCCCTCTCTTAACACCCATCCGAAGCCCTGTCAAGCGTTGGCCTTTCGATCCTACTTGGGATTGTCGCTCTGGATCGCTTCTTTCGAAGAAAGTGGTCAAGAGGGCATACTACCAGGGGCGGCGCCGGCGGTCAGCGGCGGGCAGAGCCCGCCCTACGCGCTGCAATCGCCCTTCCGTTCCCACGGCGGCTATTCCCCGTTGGCGATCTCCGCAACCAGCTCGCCGTCAAGCTCTTCGTGAAATTGAACGCCCACCGCCCATCCCGGAAGATCCGGGTGCGGACGGATCCAGGCAATCCTGCCCTGGACAGTCAGAGGGGGCTGCCGTTTCAGGCGGAGCGTCAGTCGAACCGGCGCCCCGACGGCCACGTCCCGTCCGAGCCGGAGCCCCACTCCTCCTCGACTGAGATCCAGACACTCCCCTTCGGCAGTGTGCTCGATGGGCATGGCTCTGGTTGCCAGCGCAGGGGCCTTTAGCGGGAATCGGGGGTGGTCAGGCCTACGGCGATTCCATGGAATGGCGGTGCTTGTCATGGCGTGCACCGATCGAAATACTTCCTCGCCGATTTCGGTTTCACCCTGCTTCCCCTCACGGAGAGCATCGGCCATCGGGCAGTTGTCTACATCGAGGAGTACGGTCTGGCCACCGGGCTGCGCGCCGGCGATGCCATCATTGCGGCGACAGCCACGGAGAACAATCTCCCCCTGCTGACCAAGAACGCAAGACACTACAAAGGGATCCGGGAACTCCGCCTGAAGGTGTTCGCACCGTAGCCTTCCCGCCGACGATCAGGCTGATGACAACCAACCAGTATTGCGGAGTGCGGGGTGTCGGAATCGCCCCCCACGAAAGGAACCTCGGTTGCACCCGAACTTTTCACCGGAGAGAGCTCGCACACGAGAGTGCCCCCAGCGTGGGCGTGTACGGCGAGCGGTTGCACCCGAACTTTTCACCGGAGAGAGCTCGCACAGGCCGCAAAGAGAGCCAGAACCTACGGACCTAGCCTCGGGCGAAGGGTGGAAATGGTTCGGCCCGCTCAGGCGGGCTGATTCCGGAACCCTCTGGAATTCGCGGGTTTTTCTTTGCGTTCTTTGCCTGCCTGTGCGTTCCGCACGCAGACAGGCGCGCTTTGCGGTTCAGCCGCAATGTTTGGGTTGCAGCGAAAAAAGTACCCCCGGCCCTTTCGGGCCGGGGGTCTGGTCGCGGAACCGGGGAGGGGGGGAATCGGCTCCGCGGCGTCAGCATGGCCGAAGAACTCGGCAAGGGAGAGAGGCAAGAGCTATGCCAGGTTCTGCGGCCTCTTCCGATCGACCGGAGGTCCCTAGGCTTCTCATAAGTTCCGATGAATCCGAACGTTTGTGGTTCGGTCTCCTATTGTAGAACTTCTCAACACAATCCCTCATGAGGCACTCTGTCGCTTACCTGTGTCAAGAGTGTGACAGATTGAAAATCGGAAATGGCTACCGCCCCTTGCCGTTGCGCATGAGTCTCTTGAGGAACTGGCCGGTGAACGAAGCCTTGACCCTGGCCACCTCTTCCGGCGTGCCGGTCGCCACGATCCGGCCCCCCTCGTCGCCGCCCTCCGGCCCGAGGTCGATGATGTGATCCGCCGTCTTGATCACGTCGAGGTTGTGTTCGATCACCAGGACCGTGTTCCCGGCGTCCCGCAGCCGGTGGAGCACGTCCAGGAGTTGTTGGATGTCCGCAAAGTGGAGTCCGGTGGTTGGCTCGTCCAGGATGTACAGGGTGCAGCCGGTGCCCCGCTTCGACAGCTCCCGGCTCAGCTTCACCCGCTGGGCCTCGCCGCCGGACAGGGTCGTGGCCGACTGGCCCAGCTTGATGTAGCCCAGGCCCACGTCGTGGAGGGTTTGCAGCTTCTCCCGGATCCGCGGCACATTCTCGAAAAAGCGCAGAGCCTCTTGAACCGTCATCTCGAGCACGCCGGCGATGCTGGCGCCCTTGTACGTGATTTCCAGTGTCTCCCGATTATAACGGTGGCCCTTGCAGACGTCGCAGGTCACGTACACGTCGGGGAGGAAGTGCATCTCGATCTGAATCAGGCCGTCCCCCTGGCAGGCCTCGCAGCGCCCCCCCTTGACATTGAAGCTGAAGCGGCCAGGCTGGTAGCCCCGCATCCGCGCCTCGGGCACCATGGCAAACAGTTCCCGAATGAAGCTGAACAGGCCGGTGTAGGTGGCGGGGTTGCTTCGCGGCGTCCGGCCAATGGGAGACTGGTCGATGTCGATCACCTTGTCGATGTGTTCCACCCCCAGCATCTTCTCGTGCTGGCCGGGCCGCTCCCGCCCGCCGTAGAGAGAAACATCCAGCGCCTTGCGGAGGATGTCCGTCACCAGTGTGCTTTTCCCCGAGCCGGAAACGCCGGTCACACAGGTGAAGAGGCCGAGAGGAATCTCCACCTCGATGTTCTTGAGATTGTGCTCCCGCGCTCCCACAATGGTGAGGCTCTGGCCCGTATGCGGGCGGCGGGTGCGGGGAATGGGGATCTGGAGCTCTCGGGCCAGGTACTTCCCGGTGAGGGAGGCGGGATTCCCCATGATCTCGTCCGGAGTTCCGGTAGCGACGACCCGCCCGCCGGTCACCCCGGCGCCCGGGCCCAGGTCAATCACGTGGTCGGCCGACCGGATGGTCTCCTCGTCATGCTCCACCACCAGAACGGTATTCCCCAGGTCGCGGAGCCGCTTCAGCGTGCTGAGCAGCCGGACGTTGTCCCGCTGGTGCAATCCGATGCTGGGCTCGTCCAGGATGTAGAGGACCCCCACCAGCGAGCTGCCGATCTGGGTCGCCAGACGGATACGCTGCCCCTCCCCCCCCGCCAGCGTCGCCGAGGTCCGGTCCAGGGTGAGGTAGTCCAGCCCGACGTTGATGAGAAACCCCAGCCGCTCGCGGATCTCCTTGAGGATCCGTCGGGCGATCTCGCGCTCCTTGTCGGTGAGGCTGAGCGGATCGCCATTCTCACTCCCGTTGGCGAGCGCGGCGAAGAAGGCCATGGCCTCCTTGACCGATTTCCGGGTGGCCTGGGCGATGTTGATGCCGCCGACACGGATGGCCAGCGACTCCTTGCGCAGGCGGTCCCCGTTGCACTGGGGGCAGGGGCGGACGCTGGCCAGCCGCTCCACGTAGCTCTCGATCTCCTCCCGCACCTTGGAGGAGGAGGTCTCCTTGTAGCGGCGGTCCAGGCTGCCGAGGCTGGCGCCGAAGAAGGCCTCGCCCAGCTCCCGCAAGGCCGGATCGGCGCCCGCCCCCCGCAAGTCCACCTTGGTCCCCAGCCCGTCGCAGGCCGGGCAGGCGCCGTGGGGATTATTGAAGGAGAAGATCCGTGGGCTGATCTCCGGATAGCTGACGCCGCAGTCGATGCACGCCGTCCGTTCGGAGAAGGTAAGGTCCCGCTTCTCGTCGGGGAGATTGATCCCCACGATCCCCTCGGCCAGCTTCAGCGCCGTCTCCAGGGAGTCCGCCAGCCGCCGCGCCACCGCCTCGCTCACCACCAGCCGATCCACCACCACCTCGATGGTGTGCTTCTTGTTCTTGTCCAGCTCGATGGGCTCGTCGAGGTCGCGCAGGCTCCCGTTCACCCGTGCCCGCACGAACCCCTCCTTGCGCATCTGCTGGAAGATCTGGCGATACTCCCCCTTGCGCCCGCGCACCACGGGGGCCAGCACCTGGAGGCGGGTCCCCGGCGGCAGGGCCAGGATCTGATCCACGATCTGGCTCACCGTCTGCGACGTGATCGGCTTGCCGCACTGGAAGCAGTGGGGGCGGCCGATCCGGGCGTAGAGCAGGCGGAGGTAATCGTAGATCTCGGTGACGGTCGCCACCGTGGAGCGCGGGTTCTTGCTGGTGGTCTTCTGCTCGATGGAGATGGCCGGCGACAGGCCCTCGATCAGGTCCACGTCCGGCTTGTCCATCTGCTCCAGGAACTGCCGGGCGTAGGCGGACAGGGACTCCACGTACCGGCGCTGGCCCTCCGCGTAAATGGTGTCGAAGGCCAGGGAGGACTTCCCCGACCCGGAGACCCCGGTGATGACCACCAGCCTGTTGCGGGGGATGTCGAGGTCGATGGACTTCAAATTGTGTTCGCGGGCGCCGCGAATATGGATAAGCTCGCTGGACACGGGCATGCTCCTGTTGAGTTGTGGCTCGGACCGCCTATTATACTTCGACAGGAGCAACCTGCAATGTGGAAGGGGATGGGACGATTGCAGACCGGCATGCAGGAGGCAGAATGCAGAAGGCAGCAAGAACATCAGACAGATAGACGCAGCAAGGACGAGGGGGTTAGAAGGGCCGAGGGGACGTATTCGACTGACTGGGACTGGGCAACAATTTCTCGGGATTCTCGATAATCCCTCCCAGCTGCCTGCGGCCGGGCGGCCACATGGGGCCGCCCCTACACCTGGCCCGCGTCCGCTGTTTTCCCATCTGCAATTTTCAATTTGCCACTTGCCATTTGCCCGCTGCCTTCTGCCTCCTGCCCCCTCTACTCCTTCTTTTCAGTCTCTTCCGTCATGACCTTATCCAGCAAGAGCTCGACCACGAACTCCTCGATGGTGACCTGCTCTGAGGCTTCCAGGTCGGTGAACTGGACCCCCATGCCGGCCGGGAGGCCCTGGGGCGTGTCGGTGGCGCTGCTCCAGACCACCCGGCCGATCGCCTTGAAGGGATGGGCGATTCCGGGCAGGTTGAAGCGAATCAGAATATCTTCTCCGACCGGGTACACCTGAGTCGTTCGCAGGAACATGCCCCGGGCCGAGACATCCAGGCTGCGGGCCTGGCGGAAGGCCTTCAGGCTGTGGAACTCCAGGGCGACCTGGGTCCCCAGCCGGGGCGTGGTCCGCTTCGCCACCGCGCCGTGCTCGAGCATGTTCATCCTCAGGAAGCGGTCCAGGAATGTGAGAATGCTCCATTCGTCCAGCGAGCTGACCTCCACCAGCTTGGACAGCGTCCTGGACCCGTCGCACATGTGCACCAGTTGGTTGAACCCGCCGGGCAGGGTCCGGCGAAGGAGGCCGTCCCGGAAGATCGGAAAGAGCTTGACGGGGCCGTCCAGGATCGCCATGGCCTCGCGCAGGCCGGGCAGCTCGTCCAGCCGGCGGACGCCCTCCATGAGCAGCGACTGGTTGGGCCGGACGATTTGCGCTCCTTCCGGCCCCTTGCCCGTGGTCAGCTCCAGCTCGAAATCCCCCTTCTCCCACGCCAGCATGATGTACACGGCCGCCTCCCCCTGGCGCGGCCCTTGCACGGCGTAAGCGATGCGGCCCTCCAGGAAGAGGATCTCGCCGCGGCGGCCCCCCGCGGTCAGTCGCAAGGTCCCGCTGCGCCGCTCCGTCTCGAGAACCTGGATCAGATTCGGCAGGCCCATCACCTCCAACCGCCCCTGCATCAGGGAGGAGTGGGGTGGCGCGGCCGCGCGTCGCGCCTCCGAGCGGCGCAGGACATTCCGTACCCGGGCGATGATCTCCTCCCGGCGAACCGGCTTGATGAGGTAGTCCTCGGCCCCCAGCTCCAGTCCGCGCACCTTGTCTTCCACGCGGACACGGGCGGTCAGGAAGATAATGGGGATGTCCTGCGTGGCCGGGTTGCTCTTGAGGGCGGCGGCCACTTCAAACCCGTCCAGCTCCGGCATCATGGCATCCAGCAGGATGAGATCCGGCACTGCCTGCTGCACCTTCTCCAAGGCCTCGCGCCCGTTCCGGGCGACGGTGACCTCGACCGGCAGCTCGGCCAGCATATCCACCATCATCTGGGCCATGAGCGCTTCGTCTTCCGCCAGCAGGATTCTCCACGAAATCATGCCGCGCCCCCCGTTTCCTTCTTCCCGCCGTCTCCGGCGGACCCTTTAGCCCGGATTATTCACGAAGGATTCGCGAAGAATCCGGGCTTACATGACCAAGGATTAATCCCGCCTGTCCGCAAGATCCCGGACCGGGACGGCGGGATGACGCATGGTGGTGGGCGCACCGGGTACCCGTCCACCAGGATGGGTGCGCCGCCGAGATGCAACAGCGCCGCCTGATCCGTCCTTGGTCGCTGACCACGAGGGTGTCTGCTAAGCCCGCATTGTTCGCGAGCCGCGTTCGCGAATAATGCGGGCTAGGCCTCCTCCGAGATCCGCGATGCAATCAGTTGCGCCAGGTGGGCCTCGATGGCCTCCCGGTGCACCGCGGGCAGGTCGAGAAACTCGATCCCCATACCCATGCCGGACCACTTGCTGGCATCCGGGTTGCTCCAGATCACCCTACCCGTGACCGTGATGGGCACCGACCCGCCCGGCATCGCAAATTGCAGGACCACCTGGGTGCCGACATCGAAGGGCACCGATGTCCGGACGAACACTCCCCAGGCCGAGAGATTGAAGCTGGAGCTCTGCAGCCATCGGTCGATGCTTTGGTACTGGATGGGCAGTCCGACCCTCAGCCGCAGCCCGCCCCGCCGCTCGGCATCGGGCCCGCCCACCTCGATGGCCCCGACCTGCTGCAAGTGCACCAGGACCTTGAGCGTCACCCAGGTGTCGAAGGGGCTCTCGGAAATAACCTGGTCAAGATCCCGCGAGCCGTCCAGGAGCTCCATCAAATTCACCATGGGGCGGGGGGCCTGCCGCTCCACTGCCGCCCGCACGGCCGTGGGCACCCGCATCGGCCCCTGGGAGGCGCCCAATTGCTGCCGCAAGACGCGGCTCTCCTCTTCGCGGCGCTGGCCCTCCATCAGCAGGGCCTGGTTGGGGGCCGTCACCTCGGCGCCGATGCGCCGGTCCAGGTCGTGCGACCCCATTTCGAACTCTCCCTGCCGCCACTGGAGCATGTGGTAGACGGCCGCCTCGGCCTGTCGCGGGCCTTGGGCCGCCTGCATCACGTGACCGTCCACCAGGAGCAGCTCCCCCCGATTCTCCCCGCAGGTCAGCGCCAGGGTCCCGGATCGCCGGTCCTTCTCGAACAGTCGGATGAGGGTCGCCAAGTTCATCGACTCCAGCCGTCCCCCGCTGAGGCGCGCGGGAGGCTCCTGCGTCACGGGCCGGAAGCGCTGCAGCACGCGGCGAACGCGCGCCTTCAGCTCATCGGAATCGATGGGCTTGGCCAGGTAATCCTCCGCCCCGAGCTCCAGGCCGCGGACCTTTTCCCGAGACGAGCCCAGGGCGCTCAGAAACACCAGGGGAATGGATGCCGTGGCCGGATCCTTCTTGAGACTCTCCGCCACCTGGAAGCCGTCGAGTCCGGGCATCCTCACATCCAGGAGGACGAGATCGGGTCGATCCGCCCGAGCGATCCGGAGCGCTTCCTCGCCGCTATTCGCCTCCATCACCGTGGCGGGCAGCGTCTCCAACACCTCACGAATCGCCATGACCACATAGGGCTCGTCATCCGTCACCAGGATTCGCCAATCCGCCATGGCTCAGCCCCATTTTCGATTTCAGATTTGAGATTGCGGATTTCAGATTCAGGGTCCCGTCCCCCGCTCACCCTGAGCCCGTCGAAGGGCAATCTGCAATCCGAAATCTGCAATCTGAAATGCCCTGACTGCTTCCTGCCTCCTGCCCACCGGCTCCCCCCTACGCCTCGGGCGGCCCGTCGAACTGTGCTAGTCGCTGGAATTGCCGATAGCGCACCCGGATTTCCGGGGCGGTCAGGGTGCACAGGCGCTCCAGCGAAAACGCCTCCACGCTGAAGGATGCCATCACCGAGCCGTAGACCATGGCGCGTCGGATGGTGGCGTCGTCGAAGCGCATGACGCTGGCCAGGTAGCCGATGGTCCCACCGGCGAAGCTGTCGCCGGCCCCCGTCGGATCCTGCACCCCCTCCAGGGGCAGGGCCGGCAGGGCGAACCAGTCCTGGCCGTTCCGCATCAGCGCGCCGTACTCTCCGCGCTTGATGATCAGGATCCGCGGCCCCCAGCCCTGAATCGTGCGGGCGGCCCGGGCCAGGTTGGACTCACCCGCCAGTTGCCGCGTCTCGGCATCGTTGATCACCAGGAGATCCACCTGGCTCAATGTCTTCCGGAGGGAGGCGGGCTTCCCGGCGATCCAGTAGTTCATGGTGTCCAGGGCAACCAGGGCCGGCCGTTTCACCTGACCGAGGACGTCCTGCTGCAGGTCTGGATCGATATTGGCGAGGAAGACAACATCCGAATCGCGATAGGCTTCCGGGATCTTCGGCGCGAATGCCGCGAAGACGTTGAGCTGCGTCTCCACTGTGCGCGCCTCGTTGAAATCGTGGCCGTACCGCCCCACCCAGCGAAAGGTCTTCCCGCCCACCCGCTGGAGGCCCTGCAGATCCACCCCCCGGCTGCGCAGGAACTCCAGATGCGACTCGGGGAAGTCCTCTCCCACCACCGCCACCAGGCGGACCGGGGTAAAAAAGCTGGCGGCGACGGAGAAATAATTGGCCGATCCCCCCACCACCTCCGTCGCTTGCCCGAAGGGGGTCGTGACCGTGTCGAAAGCCACCGAGCCGACAACCAGAACGCTCACTGCCTGTTTCCCTCGTAAGTGCTCGTGCCGGATTGTGAGTGCCCCGACCTACCGCTCGCAAGAATGACCAATGACCAATTCTCAATGACCAAGGGAGGGGGGATGCACTGCATTGGTACCCATTGGAATTTGGTCATTGGTCCTTGGTCATTGTTTCCATTGAGTCATTAGTCATTGCTCCCCAGGTATTTTCCCACGATGGGGGCCAGATCCCGCCTGACCGCCTCGGGGATCGCCTGAGGCGCCGTGATGATGGCGTCTTTCAGCGCGTGGCGGCACGGGCAGCTTCGCCGCTCCGGCAGCATGGTGACGGCCTCCCGCAGGATGGCCCGGGCGGTCTCCGCGTTCTGTTTGAGGACCGCCACCACCGCCTCGACGCTCACATCTTCTTCGCTCTCGTGCCAGACGTCGTAATCGGTGACCAAGGCCATCGTAGAGTAGCAAATCTCGGCCTCCCGGGCCAGCTTTGCTTCCTGGAGGTTGGTCATGCCGATGACATCCACTCCCCAGCCGCGATAGATCCGGGATTCGGCGCGGGTCGAGAACTGGGGTCCCTCGATGCACAGGTAGGTCCCGCCGCGATGGACCGTGGCCCCGACCTTCTTGCCCGCCTGGAAGAGAATCCCCCCCAGCGCCGGGCAGGTCGGGTCGGCCATGCTGATGTGGGAGACGAGACCCCGGCCGAAGAATGTGCTGGGGCGCCCGCAGGTGCGGTCGAAAAACTGGTCCGGGATGAGAATATCCAGCGGCTTGACGTCCTCGCGCATGCTGCCGACCGCCGAGGCGGAGAGGATCCACTCGGCCCCGAGGACCTTGAAGCCGTAGATATTGGCACGGAAATTGAGTTCGGAAGGCATCAGGCGATGTCCACGGCCGTGACGCGCCAGGAAGGCCACCGGGCGGCCCCGGAGCCGTCCGAGCACGTACCGATCCGACGGTTCGCCGAACGGCGTGGACACGCGCTCCTCCCGCAGTGCCTCCAGGCCGTCCATCTCGTACAGCCCGCTTCCGCCGATGATCCCGATCAGTCGTTCTGCCATGGAGCCACCTCTTGGCGATTTCAGATTTTCGATTGCAGATTTCAGATTTGGGGACTCCGGGTTTCTTCAATCTGCAATGTGAAATCTGCAATCCGCAATCGATTGACACCTCCGCGCTCGGATGCTAGAAGAAATCCCTTTTATCGAACTCCCCGCAAGAAGGAGCGCACCGCGTGCCAAGCGTTGCCGAGACGATCGCCGCCACCCTGCGGACCAACGGCATTCGCCGGATCTTCGGCCTCCCCGGCGGGGAGATCGCCGAGCTGATGGGCGCCTGCCGCCAGGTCGGCATCGAATTCGTGCTGACCCGCCACGAGAACGCTGCTTGCATCATGGCCGGCGTGACCGGCGAGATCACGCGCCGGCCCGGCGTCGTCATGGCCACCATGGGCCCCGGGGCCACCAACCTGGTGAACGGGGTGGCCAACGCCTTCCTGGAGCGGGCCCCCCTCCTCGCCCTCTCCGCCCAGGTCCCGACCGCCGTCGCCCCTGTCCTTCCGCACCAGCGGGTGGACCTCCGGGACCTCTTTCGCCCCATCACCAAGTGGAGCGAGGAATGCGACGGGACCGACACCTCCCGTCGAGTTCAGCGGGCCCTCGACCTCGCCGCGCAAGGCCGGCCGGGACCAGTCTACCTGGCTCTGCCGAGCGACGTCGCGCGCCAGGACGATCGCCCTGTCTCCGCGGGCGCTGATGCCGCCGAGGAGCCCCCGGAGGGCTCCACACCCCGGAGGGCGACCGATCCGGCGCTCCTCGATCGTGCCTCGCGCCTGATCGCCGCGGCCAATCGCCCGCTGGCCGTCGCGGGGATCGGCCTGGATCCGGTCGCCAGCCGCCCGTTCCTCCTCCGCTTCCTGGAGGCGACCCGCATTCCCGTCGCCACGACCCCCAAGGCCAAGGGCCTCGTGCCGGAGGATCACCCACAGTTCCTGGCCACCTGCACAGGCATGGCCGGGGACGGCCTTTTCATGGACTTCCTGGGCGGGGCGGACCTCCTGATCGGCATCGGCTTCGACCCGGTGGAAGCCATCCGCGTTTTCTATACTCAGCGGCCCTTCCTCTCCCTGGCCCGTTACAGCCTGGCCGACCGGGACTTCCGTCCGACTTTGGAGGTGGTGGGAGAGGTCCAGACCACGCTGCCCGCGCTCCAGGCTCTTGGCACCCCACGGAACTCTTGGCGGCCGGAGGAGCTGGCCGGCTTCCGCCGCCGCCTGGCGGCGCACCTGACACCGCAAGCGGAGGACGCCCATCCTGGATTCTCGCCCACCCGCGCGCTCCTCCGCCTGCGGGAGATCGCCCCCCGCCAGACCATCCTAACAGTGGACACCGGGGCGCACAAACTCCTCGCCGGACAGGTGTGGCCGTCCTACGAACCGCAGACGTACTTTGTCTCCCACGGCCTGTCCACGATGGGCTTTGCGCTGCCCGCCGCCATCGCCGTCAAGCTCGAACGCCCGGAGGCGCCGGTTATCGCACTCACCGGGGACGGCGGGTTGGCCATGGTCCTGGGCGAACTGGAGACCGCCGCGCGCCTCAAGCTGCCGGTTGTGGTGGTCGTCTTCGTGGACCGGGGACTCCACCTCATCCGCCTCCACCAGGAGCGGAAAGGTGTCGAGCCGAACGGGGTCGATTTCGGCCCCATCGACTTTGCGGGCATCGCCCCAGGTTTCGGCGCCCGCGGGGTCCGGGTCAGGGCCTGGTCTGTCATGGAGGACGCCGTGCGGGACGGTCTCGCCACCGACCGTCCCACCGTCATCGAGATACCCATCGACCCGTCGGAATACGGCCGGATGCTGTAGCAGCGGCGGTTCAGGGTTTCAGGTGTCAAGTGTCAGCGTTCAGGGTGCGGCGGTTGAACCGCGAACTGGGAACATCGAATCTCGAACCGAGACGCCCGAACCTGACACCTGAAACCTGAACCCCGAACCGGAAACCTCGGACCTTGAACTGGCAACCGCCCCACCGCTAGAGCAATCCGGCCTCCTTCAGGATCCCCGTCACCTGGTGCTTCTGGGCCGGGGTGAGGTCCAGCGTCGGCCGCCGGCACTTGCCGCAGTCGATCATGCCGAGCTGGACCATGGCCTCCTTGAGCCCGGCCGGATGCGACCCCACCCCGAAAAGCTTCCGGACCGGAGCCAGCCTCGCCTGAAACGCCCGCGCCTTGGCCAGGTCGTTCGCCTCCCAGGCCGTGTAGATCCCGACTGCCAGCGCCGGCGCCACGTTCGCGGTGGCCGCCACGCCCCCCGCAAGCCCGTACATGAGCGCCCCGAAGATGAGGGTGTCCCGGCCCATGAAGACCCGGAACCCCTTGGGGCAGGCTTGCACGATCTCGGCGGCGTTTGCGAGATCCCCCGAGCTGTCCTTGATCCCTGCGAAGTTGGGCACCTCCCCGGCCAAGCGGACCAGCGTGGGAACGGTCAGGGTGACGCCGGTCCGCTCCGGGATGTTGTAAGCCAGGACGGGAATCTTCACCGAGGCGCAAATGGCCCGGTAATGCTCGACCAGCTCGTCCTGGGATGGCTTCAGGAAATAGGGGGTCACCACGGAGACGGCGTCGCTGCCGACCGCCTCGGCGTGCCGGGCCAGCTCCACCGACTCGGCCGTGGTGACGGCTCCGACGTTCGGCATGACGAAGGCGCGCCCCGCCGTCTCCTCCACGGCAAGGCGCATGAGGCGCCGCTTCTCCTCCATGCGAAGCGCTGAGAACTCCCCGCCGGTGCCTCCCGGGAAGAGCCCGTGCACCCCCTGATCGATCATCAGGTTCAGGACTTTTCGGAAGGCTGCCTCATCCACCTGCTCGTCCGGCGTGAACGGCGTGATCACCGCCGGGATGATGCCGCGAATCTCTCGGGCCATCGTTTTCTCCATCCCCCAAGGAATATCAGCAGAGGATCCGGGATAAAGGCGGGACCAAACTCCTCGACAATCTCTTTCTCCAGCCGATTATGCTCGCTGCCGCTGAGGGTGAAGTACGTGTCGGCAGCTATGCGAACACGAAGCCGTGCGGTCCGGCCACCGGGCGTTCGTTTCGAGAGGAGTCCCCTTCTCCGCGTAAGCCGCTCCAATAGCTCATGTCTTGGTTTCGACCCTTCGACCAGGGCAAGCAGATCGGGGTGGAGGCGATAGAATGGGTTGGGATCATTGACGCTCAACTGGTGCCGTGTCACGAAACCCACCTCATACAATGGTCGCAATGAGCCCTTTCGATACGATTCGCGGGTGTTCTCTGCCACACGAATACCCAGATCGTGTCGTGCAAATTCCAGGATATCGTGGATACGGGCCCCATCTCGTAGTGCGACCTTGCCAGAAAGAAGACCTGGCCGCTCCCTGGCGTCGCTCAGCGCAAGGAGGCATATGGCGGTTTGTCGGCTTGCGTATCTTTTCGATAACCCCAGTCGCAACATCACCGGTTTGAGCTTTTCGAGCTTCCTGGCAACCGGCGTCTGCATCGGAGTACCTTCCAATGATCCCCGACACCCCGGAATATCAGACGAGACTCGGGAGATGCCTCGCGCCCCCCGCGCTCTTGATGCTGAGACTGGCTTCCTGTAGTTCCGCCAGCGCTGCCACAACCTCGGCCCTGAGATCGGGAGACACCCGAAATGCACGAAACACGGCCGCATCCAGCTTGGCTCTGCGCATGCCGTCACGGCGGAACTCCTCGTAGGCGGCTCGGAGTGCCTTGATTCCCTGGATGTCAAGACCCCTCAGGTCCAACAAAGGCACAGCTCCCACATTGCCCGGATTGAGGTTGTAAACACCTCCCCCATAAAGATGGGCGTTCACCCGTAAGCTCAGCTCGGCAAAGCTTGAATTCAAGACCGCTAGAAACGGTTCCAGCAGCACATCCTCTCTCGGCGACAGCTCGATGAAATTCTCATTGGCCACCCATCCCGCGACATTCCATGCTGCGAGGTATCTCCGAAAAATGCGACGAGGAAGGAGGATGGGCCACGATCCTCTTCGTCGGACCTCGTCCCAGAGGTTGTACCAGGGGACCCGGCCAGCTCGTCGAAGGCGTGGGAGATTTTGAACCCCGATCACCTTATCCGCACTCCCGCGTGGTGTCAGTTCCCGCTTCTCCCAATCTTGGATGTAATGCAGGAGCGATGTGCCCTTGAGCTCATTCGTTGTGCTGTCGCAGCAGAGGAGAAAGTTTTGAGGTCCATCCGTCGCCACGAGGATCGGTCGTCGAATATCGCGAGAAGAGACTGCAATCGGCCGAAAGTGGTGTTCATCCAAACCGAGCGCTCGAAGCTGGTCTGGTTTGAGAATGAAAAACGGCTTGGCAAAGGTTTGAAGACCGATCCGCGAAGCAGCAAGTTCGCCCAGGGGAACACTGATCGTCTGTGCTGAAAGGTGAAAATAGACCTGTGGCGCCGTGAAATACGGCGTCCATGCCTCTTCGGGCCGCAATTCCGTCTCGTCACGAACGGTGGAGCGAACGGCCGCCTGCTCAAACTGTCGAAGGGTGATCTGTTTCCGGCCTTTCAGTTCCAGGCCGGTCCGACTCAGAAGCGCAAACAGGGTCCGTCCCCGCGATGCTCCCTTCGCCGAGCCGTCTCGTTTCTCCGCCAGCAGAAGGACGGGGCGAACGAGAAGGTTCTCGAAGACCCTTGACTCAAACGCCACCAAGGCATGTAGGCGGAAATTCGACAGGAGATACCGCTTGAATGCCTTCCCGTACTCCGCATCCATCCAGCCATCGGTCACGACCAGCGCGAGACGCCCCCCAGGCTTCAGGAAATCTGCAGCGTAGATGATGAAGTAGCAGGCGAGGTCGGTCAGCCGGGTGAGCTCGATTTCTCCGATGCGCTCCCGAATGCGCTCTTGCAGGACCCCAACATCCTTCAGCCACCAGCGCCGCACATAGGGAGGATTTCCGATGACGGCGTCCATCGATGGAAACGTCGCTTCGAAGAGATCGCCATGGCGAATGTTCGGCATTCGCCCGCCAAAGAGGGGGGTGAGGTTCTCGCACATGGCTCGATAGGAGCCCGGATCCTTTTCAATCCCGAACAGATTCATGCGGGCTGTCGAGGGGGTGGCTCCCAATTCGAGCATACGGCGATACGCCTCGAACAGGAAAATGCCGCGACCAGAGCCTGGGTCGAGCACCATATCCTCGGCCGATCGAATGGCCCACTTGCAGAGCAGGGCAGCCACGTGCCGGGGGGTCCATGCCTCTCCGCGCGGCTTCGCCCCGCCGCCATATGGCAGCACAAGGCCATCCTCCTCCACGCGCACGTAGGGCTGGACGGACTCCACCGCCTCGGTATAAGACGACGGGCTTTCCTTTCCCCTGAGGCCACGCGAGGGCTGCAATTCCGAACACCTCAGCCTGCCACTCTTCGAACTATTGTTGGCTGAAAGTACTTCAGGTCTGGGGTACTGTCAATCGACAATGCCGCAGCACTGCCCGCGCAGCCCCTCCGCGGCGAGATCCTGGATCTGGACGCGGAGGAGGCGCCCCATGAGGGCCGCGTCGCCCGGGAACCAGATCTTGAGGTAGTTGTCGGAGAGCCCTTCCAGCATCCCGTCCGGTCGCGCGCGGTGCAGGACGACAACCTCAAGGACCTCGCCGAGGAATTCTCGCCGGAAGACCCGAGCCTTCTCCGCCGCCAGGGCGCGCAGCGCCCGGCTCCGCGCCGCCTTGACCGCCCGAGGCACCTGCCCCGGATAGTTCGCCGCCTCGGTTCCCGCGCGGGGTGAGAAGCGGAACACGTGCAGCCCCGCGATGGGCAGGGCCTTCAAGAGATCGTAGGTGCGGCCAAACGCTGCTTCGTCCTCGCCCGGAAACCCCACGATCACGTCTCCGGTCACGGCAATGCCCGGGACCGCCACGGTGAGGCGCTCCAGGAGCGCTCGGAACTCCGCGGCCGAGTGTGCCCGGCGCATCCGCTTGAGGACCGCCTCGTCGCCGCTCTGGATCGGGAGGTGGAGGTGTCGACAGAACCGGGGCGAGGCCGCCAGCAGGCGGATCAGGCCGGGCCCGACCTCGTGGGGATCCAGGGAGCTGAGCCGCACGCGGGGGGCCTCGGGCAACTCGGCGATCCGGGCGCAGAGGGTGGTGAGCGAGGCGCGGGGATGGAGGTCCCGCCCGTAGGTCCCCAGGTGGATGCCGGTCAGCACCACCTCCGGGAATCCCGCCGCGGAGAGACGCCGGACCTCGGCCAGGATCTGCTCGGCCGGCAGGCTCCGATTCGGACCCCGGACGGTGGGCACGATACAGAAGCTGCAGGTGTAGCTGCAGCCGTCCTGGACCTTGAGGAAGGCCCGCGTGCGATCCGGGTCGATGCCGGGTCCGTACTCATCCGCGTCCACGCGGCGCCGGCCGGAGATGTCGGCAACCTGGACGCGAGGCGAGCCGACCGGCCGTGCGGCCGCAAGATGCCGGAAGAGCGCAGCCTTCTCGATGTTGCCGAGGACCAGGTCCACGCCGGGAATGGCGGCCACCCGCTCGGGGGACGCCTGCGCATAGCAGCCCGTGACCGCCACGACCGCCGCCGGATTCCGGCGCACCGCCCGGCGGACGAGCTGGCGGGAGTCCGCGTCCGCCTCACCGGTGATGGTGCAGGTGTTCACCACGTAGACGTCGGCCTCCTCCGCGAACGGGACGACCGTGAACCCTCCCGCCTCGGCCTTCCCCCGCAGGGCGTCGGTCTCGAATTGATTCAGCCGGCAGCCGACAGTGGCGAATGCGATGCGCATGATTCCGGGTTCCGGGTTCCGGGTTCTAGGTTCAAGGTTCCCGGTTCGAGGTTCGGGGTTTCAATCGCCGCACCTTGAACCGCAGCACTGTGAACCGCAGCACTGTGAATTGCGATCCACATGCTCTGATGGCTCATGGTGAGGACGGTCCCCCATGAGCCAAGAGCCATGAGCTAGGAACTCTCCTGCTCCAGCCCAACACCCACGACGATCCGCTCGAGCTGGACGAGATTCATGACGTCCTCCCGGTTATACTCCAGCAAGGCCCGAAGGGCGTCCTCGTCTCCCGTCCGCTCGTAGCGGACCCAGAGGCGAAGGGCGTCCCACCCGCTCATCCCCCGGCTCTCCCGGGCGATCCCGAACCGCTCCTCCAGCGCCTTGAGGCCTCCCTTGATGCCGGCGCGCCGGCACTCCCGCAGGAGATCCAGGGACCGGAACCTTCCGCGGAGGTCGAGCCGCGTCTGCCGCTCCAGGAGGGGGAGGTCGAACCGGTCCCCGTTGAAGGTGCAGATCGTCTCCACCCCCTCCAGCGCCTCCCAGACGGCGACGTCGCTGATCTCGCCGCCCACGAGCTGCCGGAGGCCCCGGTCCTCGCGGTAGATCCCGACGACGGTGACATCCCCGCCGGCACACGTCTCGATGTCCAGGTAGGCTTTCATGGCTTCAGGCCGCTTCCGCGGCCGTGGTGTACCGCTCGCGCACGAAGCGGATGTGATCGCGGAGCACGTAAAACTGATCGGCGAAGGCCAGCGGCATTCTCATCTTGTTGACCTCGACCTCGATGTCGTCGAGGCGCCGGAGCATGCCACGCCGCTCCTCGGGCGACGGCTCCGCGAGCATCTTGCGTTCCAGTGAGATCAGTATGCCGTACCACCGGTAGATGCGCGACCTGATGCGCCAGCGATAGAGCGTTGGCACCAGCTTCAGTCCCGGGATCAGCAGGACGACGATCGGCAGGGCGGCGACCAGCAGGCGGTCGGTCAGGGTGGCCAGCCAGAACGGCAGGTACCGATAGAAGATGCGCTTCCCCGAAGTGTAGTAGCGCTTGGCGTCATCGCTGAGCCGGTACTCGTGCTCGCGGGGAGCAGGGAACTCGCCTGCGCGCTGCAGGAGGCCGGAGCCCCCATGCACCTCGCGCGCCGCTTCGATCAACAAGTCGGACAGCGCAGGATGCAGGTGTTCCCGCGCGACCAATTCGACCGTCGGGCCGATGAGGTGGATGTCCCGGGGTGGGAGATTCCTGCCGAGATCGAAGGCCCCCATGGGAAGGTCGAATCTGTTCAGATACGGAAAGCGACGCACATAGGCATCGGCCTGCGCGAAGGTGAACAGCCGGATCCCGGGTGTCCGCATGAGCGCCCGCATGGTCGGCGGGGTGGCGGAGTCTCCCATCAAGAAGGCCGCGGCGACTTTCCCAGAGATCAGGGCCTTGGCCGCCTCCTGTCCGTCCAAAGCCACCAGGACCGTCTTCCCGCCGGGTTCGATGCCGTTGGCCTTGAGGAGTGTCAAGGCCAGGGCGTGCGCTCCGCTGCCTTCCCGTCCGATCGCGATCCGTTTCCCGCGCAGGTCGGAAACCCGATTCGCTGCTCTACCTCGCCGATAGAAGAGGGCGAGCGGCTCATGGAACATGCTCCCCAGCGAAACCAGCCCCTCCACCGGTCCCCCGCGAGATACGCCACCCTGGACAAACCCGACGTCCACGCGTTGCGTCGGGTCGATCAACCGCTTGAGGTTATCCAGCGACCCCTCCGACGGAAGGACCCGGAGGGTCACGCCGCTGCGCGCCAGTATTTTGGCATACTTCTCCGCCACGAGCCGAAAAATGCTCCCGTTCGGCCCGGCGCTCAGGGTGACGGTCTCGGGAGGGGCCGGACGCACAAGCCAGTACGCCGCGCCGATCGCGATTACGGTAGCCAGAAGCAGCGGGCCGGCTGCCACGGCCAGATCGCGGAAGGAAACCCAGACGAGGCGAGCCAGCGGGCGAAGAGGGGGAACCTTCCGATCGGTGCTATGCGTCATCCCTGACCCCCGCTCGCGAGATTCGGTTCGTTCGGGTTGGGCGTACAGGTCGCGGGATCGAGGAACCGCCGAACGCCTTTGACGCTATCCTACGCCTCCCTGGTTGTCAACCGGGCCGCACACGCCCCCCATTTCCCGGCAACGCAGCGGACGAACGCCCCCTGCGCGGCCTTGCGGTAAGTCCTTCCGATCGAATGCGTTGCGCCGACCTGGGTGGCGTGGTAAGGTATCGGGCCTCGGAGCGTCCACCCGGCAGGGCGGCCCCCGAGTCTGCCTGGCTGTCCCCGCGGTTCGCGTTATTGCGCCACCCGTCCGACGTCCAGGTTCCACCTCAACTGCAAGGGAAGGAAAGATGCGCATCGGCATTATTGGTCTGCCCGCGACGGGCAAGACAACGCTCTTCGACCTGCTCTGCCACACCGGGGGCTCCGCAGTCGCTCACCATTCCGCCGTCGAGCCGAACATGGCCGTGGTGAAGGTCCCGGACCGCCGCCTGGATTTCCTCAGCTCCCTCTTTGCGCCCAAGAAGCTCACGCCCGCGACGATCGAATTCATCGACTTCGTCGCGCTCACGCGGGGCGCCGGAAAGGGGGAAGGGCTGGGGAGCCGCTTCTTGAGCCAGATGCGCCAGGTGGATGCCCTGGTGCACGTCCTCCGGGACTTCTCCGACCCGAACGTGGCCCACGCCGAGGGAGGCGTGGATGCCGTCCGGGACACCACACTGGTGAACACCGAGCTGCTCCTGGCCGATCTCGAGATCGTCGAAAAGCGTCTCGCCCGCCTGGAGTTGGATCTGAAAAAGGGGGCCAGGGAGGCTCTCGTCCGGGAAATGGATCTCCTCAAGCGCTGCCATGCGTTCCTCCTTGAGGAAATGCCGATCCGACGGCTCTCCCCGACCCCGGAGGAGGAGAAGCTCCTGCGGGGTTTCGGCCTCCTGACAGCGCGCCCCGTCCTACTCCTCTTGAATATCGGAGAAGAGAAGATCGGCCGCGCGAATCCGACCCTGGACCGCCTGCGCGAGTCGTTCGCGGCCATGGGAACGGCGATTTGCCAGCTCTCCGTCAAGGTCGAGGCGGAGATCGCCCAGCTCTCCCCGGAGGACGCCGGGCTCTTCCGCCAGGACCTCGGGCTCACCGAAGGGGGATTCGGCGCCGTGATCCGCGCCTGTTTCGATCTCCTCGGCCTCATCACCTTTTACACCGGGGAAGGCGGAGAGGAAACCCGGGCCTGGACGATCCCGGCCAACGCGACGGCACTCAAGGCAGCGGGCGCCATTCACAGTGACCTGGAGCGGGGATTCATTCGCGCCGAGGTGGCCCATTTTGCCGATCTCGAAGCCCACGGGTCCATGGCGGCGCTCCGCAAGAAAGGGTTGCATCGGGTCGAGGGGAAGGAATACCAGATGCAGGACGGGGACCTCGTCCTCATTCGGTTCAACGTGTGACCTGGTTTTTGCGCTTGGCGCGCAAAAACCAAAATGGTATCTTCCCGCATCAGCGCAGGCCGGCTCCGCCTCCGGATGATACCTGCGATCCTCTACGTAACCTGGACGCCGCTTCACCAACGCGCAAGGAGGCTCCTCCATGCGCATCGGCATCATTGGCCTTCCCCAAACCGGTAAGACCACCCTATTCAATCTGCTCTGTGTGGCAGGGGGCGCCCATGTGAGCCACCACGGCGCCAACGAGCCGACGGTGGCCGTGGTCAAGGTCCCCGACCCGCGTCTAGAGTGGTTGGCGTCCACGATCTTCAAGCCGAAGAAGATTACCCATGCCACCATGGAGTTCGTTGATTTTGTTGGCCTCACCCGGGGCGTGGGAAAGGGGGAGGGGCTCGGCAGCCACTATCTGGCGCAGATGCGCCAAGTCGACGCTCTGCTGCAGGTGCTGCGCGATTTCGACGATCCGGGCATCGCCCATGTCGAGGGAAGGCTGGATGCCGCGCGGGATGCCTTCCTGGCCAATACCGAGCTCCTGCTGGCAGATCTCGACACCGTGGAAAAACGCATCGGGCGAGTCGAGGCGGATCTCAAGAAAATCAAGAAGGACGAGGCCGTCAGGGAGCTGGAGATCCTGAAGCGCTGCCGGGCCTGGCTGGTAGAGGAGAAACCGATCCACGATCTCCCGCAGAGCGAGGACGACCGGAAAGCCCTCCGCGGATTCACCCTCCTCACCGCCAAACCCACGCTCCTCCTCCTCAACGTGGGAGAGAGGGAGCTGGGTAAGCCGAATCCGACCCAGGACCGCCTCCGACGCGCCCTGGGAGGGAAGGGCGTGGCGGTGATGCAGCTCTGTGCCAAGACAGAGCGGGAGTTGGCGCAATTGTCTCCGCAAGATGCGGAAGCGTTTCGCAAGGATCTGGGCCTCCAGACGAGCGGATTTGCCGCCGTGCTCCGGGCCTGCTTTGACCTCCTCGGCCTCATCACTTTCTACACTGGAGAAGGCAAGGACGAGACCCGAGCCTGGACGATTCCCGCCGGCTCCACGGCCCTCAAGGCCGCGGGAACCGTCCATAGCGAATTGGAGCGGGGCTTCATTCGAGCGGAGGTCGTGAACTTCGCCGACCTACAGGCCCATGGTTCCATGGCCGCGGTGCGGAAAAAGGGCCTCCACCGGGTCGAAGGCAAGGAGTATACGGTCGCCGACGGCGACATCGTCCTGGTGCGCTTCAACGTCTGACTTCTTGAATCCCAAATCGCAAATCTAAAATTCTCCCCCCAGCCCCCCTGCCCCTCGACGGGTTCACCTGGGGGGCGCCGGCGGCGGAGGGGGCGGCGGCAGCGCCGTGGGGGCCGGAGAGGGGGCCGCTCCTTCCGACGGCGGGCGGGGGGTTCCGGGCGCGGTCGCGGCGCCGGGCCCCGGAGCCGGCGCGGCGCCGGGGGCGCCTGGCGTCAGCGGCCTGCCCGTGGTCGTTGCGGCTGGAGCCTCCTCGGGGGGCGAATAGAAGCGCGGGAGAGAAATCCTGGACGGCTCGACCCGTTCCACCTGAGCCTTCGGGAAGCGAACCGTGCCGCTGGGGCGGAGGAGGACAACCTCGTTCCCTTCCACAAAGGCTTCCGTCCCCCAGATCGCCTGCCCATCCTTCAAGTACACCGTGTCCGCGTGCGCGACAGATACCAAGATTGCCCCCAGCAGAACCCCCAGACCCCGTACCCAGCGCATGAGCGATCCCCCTTCTGATGCTTGCCGCCCCACCCCGCACCGCTGGTGCCCCCAGCGCACCTTGAAAGGGAAAAGGCCAGCGGCGAGGTCAACAAGTGTTCGGAACGCCCTCGCCGTTCGTCATGAACTTTAGTGGCCAGGCCGGTGGGAGTCAAGGGCTTTCCCTCCTCTCCCGTTGACTTTTCCGCGAAAAAGGGCTAGAGATCAGCGCATGGGGGGGCGACAGCACCCGGCCCGCAGGGCGAGAATCCATGGCACGCACCACCTTGACCCATCCTGCCACCTCGAAAAAACCGCGCCGGATTCCTGCTCGCGGCGACGCCCGCCGGCACCCACGGTTTCCCGTCGCCCTGGCGGTGAAGATCACGGAGCGCATGGGAGAGGAACCGGGCTGCTGGCGTGGTCGGACCGCCGACGTGAGCGGCGGCGGCTTCGCCATTGAACTGCCTGCCAAGCTTGACCCGGGGAAGAAGTTGAAAATCGAAGTGCGGACGGGCATCGGGCCGTTGCGGCTCGAGGCCGAGGTCCTCTGGGCCCGCAAGGTCGCCGGGAGGAAGGAGGTGTTCCACTACGGCTTCCGCCTCGCCGAGGGCAGCGAGGTCCTCGACCTGCCCGTCAGCGTCCTCCTGGGAGAATGGCTGCGAAAGCTCGCCCGGGAGGAAGGCAAAGTGGACCGGGACGCGCGTCCCCGATCGCGCCGCCCACCCGGTCGGGATGCTTCCCGTTGATTCTCCCTCCCTCCCGATTCCGCTCCATCCGTTCGTCCGCCCGGGGCCACGGCGTCATAGGCCTGGGACTCGCCATCGCCTCCCTCATCCTCCCGCTCCCGGCCCGGGCCGGGGAGAGTCTCACCAACGTCGCCCTGCACGTGGTGGCCCGGGAACTCCTCCTCTTCAGCGCCCCCTTCGGCACGTGGACCTCCGTTCGCCTGGAGTCCGGAGAGCGAGTCCTCCACCGCGGGGCGGACGGGAACGTCGTGGCAGTGGTCACCTCGTCCCGGGCCATCGGATTCAGCGGCATGCTCAACGTGGCAGATGAGCTCCGCCTTCCCCAGGACGAAACCGTCGAACAGTTCAAGGTCGAGGGAAACCTGGCCACGATCCTGACGCGTCAGCGGGCGCTCGGCTTCAGCGCCCAGACCGGCAAGTGGCAGGCCGTGCACCGCTTCTATCCCGGCCGCTAACCCGGGCTCTTCACCAACAGACCGTGAATAGCCCGGGTTAGTCTCAATACTGGTCGCATAGCCTCGGACACTGGCGCCTGCATTCAAGCAAATCCCCCCGTCCCCCCCTTTGCCCGCCTGCCAAAGCGGAGCGGCGGGCAGGTCAAAGGGGGGCGAGGCCTGCCTGCGCCAAGCGACGCGCCCGCCTGTGCGGCGCACCTCTCTGCGTCGCGAACGCGACAGGCAGGCGCAGACAGGCGGCAGGGAGGGGGGATTTCATCCGGCTGACGTGTTAAGTAAGCAGCATTGGGGCTCGTCTCGAGACAACTGCCGGGCAGCGCGTCGAAAGCCAAGCATTACCGCTCAACGACTCGGACCCCCCTCCGTGGCCCTCGTGCCCCTCGGGGATACCTTCACGGGATTGCTCAGCCGACCGATCCCCTCGATCTCCACGTCCACATGATCGCCGTCCGAAATCCGCACCGACTCCGGAATCCAGATGCCGCTGCCGGTCGCCAGGACGGTGCCGGGCGGCACCCACCCGTCCGCCAGCAGGCGCGTGACGAGGCCGGCGACACCCGACGCGATCTGCGCGGTGTTCGCAACAGCCGCAAAGAGCTCCACGCCGCCCCGCCGGATGGCGCATCGGACCTGGAGCCGGTCCGGGTCGCCGATCTCGTCGGGCGTAACCAAGCACGGGCCGAGAGCGCACCCCCCTCGCAGCACCTTGGCCGCCGCCATCCCCGACGGTCCGTCATGCAGGGCGACCGCATCGGTGAGATCGTTGCACGCCGCGAATGCCAGAGGGTGCCCGTCGGCACCGATCACCACTGCCAGCTCCGCCTCCGGCACGATCCGCCCGCTGTCCGTCCGGACGATCAACGGGAAGCCGGGACCGACGCAGCGCTCCCCGGTCGCCTTAAAAAAAACGGCCGGAGGCGGAAACACCCCCGGCCCGTAGGTTCCATCCACCCCCCATACCTCGGGGGGCTCCAAGGGCAGCAGGAGATGCGGCACGCGTCTCGAGGCGGCCCGCTGGAGCCCCGACCAGTCCAGCGGCCTCGCGCGCGCGCGACGGGCGAGCCAGGTGGCGCGCGCCAGCAGGCCGGCCGGCGTCTTGCCCTGCACGATCAGGTCCAGCGTGGACCGGATCCCCTCCCCGGCCGCCGTGATGTCCAGAACTCGCTCCCCCTGGACCACCCCAACCCGCCGGCCTCTACCGGGCAGGAAAAACTGGACGAGCTTCATCTCTCTCCCTTTCCGCCCGAAACCTGCGCTCGCACCACGGAGGCACGGAGGAATCCCCGGCTGCGTCTTCTCCGAACCGACATCGCCCGCCGAAACCCCGGTCAATTTCCTGCGGCGTTCGCCTGGCCCGGCCGGCGGATTGCCAAATCGATGACTCAACCGATCGACTATCCTGAGTTATTCACAAGCCGCCCATTTTACCACGAAGGACTTGCCTGCATCCCGCTCCGGAGCGGGACAGGCAGGCACGAAGATCACGAAGCGGCGGGGCACGGAGAACCGATCTTGACCCTCTCCACCGGGAAGCGGGCGGGCATGAGGCCCGCCCCTACGCAACCACAATTGACGCGAACACGGTCCCTCGTAGGGGAGGGGTTTATCCCCTCCCGGAGGTGGAGAGGTTTATCCCCTCCCGCTTCAGGAAGAGCGTGTGCTGTGCGAAGGGCCCATCCAAGTTTCTTTTTCGTGTCCTGCCAAGAAAATGCCGGCTGGTGAATAATCCGCGTTAACCCCCCAGGGCAGCCCGCATCAGCCGGAACACCTCGGTATTGTGGCGGAACCCGACCAGTTCTTCGGATCCCGGCCCCGAGCCGAACAGCATCAGCGGAGAGGCCGTGTGCGTTTGGCTGCCCCAGCCGACGCCCAGGTACGACCGCAGAACGAACGCCAGGCCGTGCAGCGCCGGGACCTCGTGATGGGCCGGGGCCGGACCGAGCTTGCAGACGGTCTCGCCGGCCGCCGTCCTGGCCTCGTCCTCCGTGAGATCGATGGCCATGTGCTTTTTGACCACCTCCCGGATCTGCTCCGGGGCGGGGTTCTTTCCCAGTTCGCCGGCCATGACCTCAAAGGAGGTCTGCACCTTCTGAATGGCGGCTAGCTCGTTCCCCCCGTACCCCTTGGAAGTTCTGCCGCCGCCGACAAGGGCCATCGCCCCCGTGTCATGGTCTGCCGTCACGATGAGCAGCGTGTTGGGGTCCTGGCGCTGGAAGTCCAGGGCCACCCCCACCGCCGCGTCGAATGCCAGGACCTCGTGGATCGTGCCTGCCGCGTCGTTCCGGTGCGCGGCGTGGTCGATGCGGCCGCCCTCGATCATGGCGAAGAAGCCCTTGGGGTTCCTCGAGAGAATCTCCAGGGTCTTGGCGGCCATCTCGGCCAGGCTGGGCTCGGCCGTCTTGGTCCGGTCGATCTCGTAGGCCAGGTTCCCCATGTTGAACAGGCCGAGGATCTTGCTGCCGGACGCCGCCTTCAGCCCTGCGGCGTCTCCCACCACGGCGTAGCCGGCCTGGCGGGCCTCCTCCACGAGGTCCCGGCCGTCCTGGCGCTTCCCCCCCGCCGAAGCCGGCAGGAAGAACTGTTTGCGTCCCCCCAGGAGGACGTCCACGCCCGCCTGAAGCTCCTGGACCGCCACGGCCTCCTCGTCGCTGCGGTACGCAACGTGCGCCGCAAAGGCCGCAGGGGTGGCATCCGTGATTCTGGAGGTGGTCACCAGGCCGGCGGCCAGTCCCTTCTCTTTCGCGATCTCCAGGATAGTCTTGACCGGGGTCTTGCGGTCAGCCGCCACGCTGACGGCCCGGGCGGTCATCTTCTCTCCGGTGGCCATCTGGCTGGCAGCGGCGGCGGACTCGGGGACGATGGCGTCCGCCGTGTCGTTGACCATGTAGGCCGTCCGCCCCCGCCTCATCAGCTCGACCATCCGCAGTTCCTTCCCCAGCACCCGGGTGCTGTAGAGCCAGGCCGCGCCGAAGTGGCTCGGCCCCATGCCGTCCCCGATGAGCAGAATGATGTTCTTGGCCTTCGCCGGCGAGGCGCCGGACAGCTCCCCGCCCCCCGTGGAGGCGCAGCCAGAAAGAAGCGACAGGACCACGAGCCCGATCACGAAGGAGAACGCCAAGCGCCAAACCACCGAGATGCGTTTCATGAGTCCCTTCCGGTCTCCTCCTTTGCCCGATACTCTCCGACCGGCTCCTCGCGACCATGTCTGCAAAATACAACTTGTTTATGGCCTCAGTGTCCGGCATCGCGCGTCGTCTGTCCTTCCCTCGAGCGCCTTCAGTCCCCCTAGCGCCGGTGCGAATACGGATGCCCACGCCGACGCGGCCCACACAAACGCACACGCCATGTCGGGTGCGCAGCCGAGGTCCTGCTCAGGCGTGCCGACTGCGACGCAGCAGTCCCAGCTCCCTGCGCAGCGGGGCCCAGTAGGTTCGATCGGCGGCCCGCTCCACCTCCTGTTCCCGCTCCAAGGCGTTGCCCAGGCGATCAAGATCGCCGGTGGCTGCCCTGCGGAGAAGTGGGCGTGCAGTCTCCAGGCGTCGGGCGCGGGCCGGCCGACGCCGCACCAGCTCCACCAGGAGTTCTGGCGTCCGCAACTCGCGCAGCCAAAAGTCCACCTGCCCCGGTCTTGGATTTCGCCTATGGCGGAAATAGTCCGCCTCGAGGAGTCGCCGAATCATCGGCCAATCCTTGTCCCGCTGGGTCTTCTTGGCGGCGACCAGGTCGGGCAGCGCCAGGAGATTGATACGCCCCAACTCTCTGCTGGAGATGGTTTCCCGCCTTTGCCAGAGCTCGGCAAAATCCTCGCAACCGCGGAGCACCGACATGATATCGACTCGGAGTCCTGCCACTTCAGGGGCCTGGCAGCGGAAATGGCAGGCATGACCGCGGCGGAGGTACGACTCGTCCAACGGAGGAACGAACACCGGCACTGCCGCCAACTCTCCCAACGCCTGCCGTAGTCGGGCGAGGTTGTTCGCCGAGCAGAGCACTGCCAGATCAACGTCCCGACTGAACTCGGCGGCCCCGTAAGCGATGCACGCCTGCCCGCCCATGAGCAGCGCCCGGACCCGGTGCTTCCGAAAAATGGAAAGGACTTTGCGTATCGGGCTCGGGGTCAAGGCTCCCTCCCAGTGCCAGGTACGTCGCCCACAGCTTCTCGCTCTCCGAGAGGCGCTGCGCCGGCGTCAGCGACCACCATTCGATATCCTCGGGTCGGAATTCATACTCTGCCACGGCCGCACCCCGGACGAACTATTGAGCGGGAGAAGCTGGAATAATCCCGCGGTTCGAGTTCGGCCCACCCGGGATGGACCGCGAACGGGACACCACCGTACGTCAGGGATCGGACCCCGGGGGCCGGCAGTCCGCTTAGCCGCGACGAGGCGGGGGACTCAGCGTTTCGGGAAGGCGCGCCGGAGGCGCGGCTCTGCCAGCCGGAATGTCGCCTGAGCCATCACCGCTGTCTCCGAGCAGGCGGTTGAGACATCCTCCGCTCATCCCTCGACAGGCTGAGAGTGAGCGGAGGCGGAGGTCCGCTTGACGGCAATGACCCATTGCCGCTCATGCTGAGCCCGTCGAAGCCTCATGCTGAGTCCCGCCCAGGCAGGATCGAAGCATGGGCCTGCCGGAGCATGCGCACTTCTCTCGGAGTTTGTAAAGCTATTCCATGTGCCGAAGCCGCGGGACCAGCAGGCTCGTCGTTCAGTCCGCCTCGCCCGCCGGAAATCCCCCCTCGCCCCCCTTTACCAAAGGGGGGTTGGGCGGATTTTGTCATGCGGCGGGAGCACATCCGAGCGAACGCGAACCGTCGCACCACCGATTGCCGATTCCTTCACAGCTTCTCAGCGCTCGTCCCGAGTCCGGCCCGGCGGAAAGCCCTTGACAGGACGGGCGGGCCGCGATAGAGATACTACCGTTAACGCTAACAGAAGCGACGACCTATGCCGAAACCGCCGCGATCTCCGGTCACCTTGAAACATATCGCGAATCACACGGGCCTGTCAATCATGACGGTGTCCCGGGTGGTCCGCGGCCGGCCGGACGTCAGCCAGGCCAGCCGCCGCAAGGTGCTGGCGGCAGTCCGGCGCCTGGGCTACCTCCCCAACCCGGCCGCGCGCTCGCTGGTGACCCGCACCCCCACCGCGTCCCAGGAACGCATCATCGGCACCCTCTTCAGCCGCGACGTGCTGACCTCTCACAGCTACTTCGCCGGCATCATCCAGGGCATTGCCGACGAGGCTCGGCAGCTCGACGTTCACCTCCTCTTCGGCTCCGGTCTGGAAGATTCGCAGCCTCCCCCCGCCATTCCCCGCATGATCCGCGAAGCCATGACGCGCCGCCTCATCCTGGTGGGAAAGGCGCCCCCCCGCTTCGTCCGGCAGCTTCGGGCCAACGGCTTCTCGCTGGTTCTGGTGGACATGCGTCCCCCGCTGCGGGAGGCGGACGCCATCGTCTGCGACGACGCCCTGGGGGCCTATGACGCCATCCGACACCTCATCAAGCTGGGGCACCGCAAGATTGCCATCATCCCCGGCCCGGCCCGCCACCCCTTCTCCCAGGCCCTGACCGCAGGCTACCGGCGCGCCCTCCGGGAGAGCGACATCCCCTGGCGGGACAGCCTCGTCCTGGCCGCCCCCTTCGGGCCGGCCGCAGGCTACGAGGCCGCGGAACTCCTCCTGAAGGGCGACCTGCGCCCGACGGCAATCTTCACCAATGACGACCGGGCCATCGGCGTCCTGCGCGCGCTTCGGGATCGGCGCCTTTCGGTCCCTGGGGAGATGGCCGTGGTGGGCTACGACGACATCGAGTACGCGGCGCACATCACCCCCCCGCTCACCACCGTGGCTGTCCCCAAGGAGGAGATGGGGCGCCTGGCCGTCCGGAAGGCGCTGGCCCAGTTGACCGAAGGGGAGCGGCACGTCTATTCGACCACGGTCGTGTCCCACACGCTGGTCGTGCGGGCCTCGTGCGGGGTCGGCGGCCCGGTGGCGCCCAGGAACGCCGCCGGGCGAAGGAGCAGGTCATGAGCGACACGCTGGCCATCCGCGGCGGAACCCCCATGGTGCCCAGGGACCTCCACGTCCGCTGGCCCATCATCACGGCCGAGGACAAGGCGGCGGTGACGGCCGTCCTGGATGCCGGGGTGCTTTCCGGCCCCTTCGCCGTCCAGGTCCGGAGCCTGGAGGAAGAATGGGCCCGTTACTGCGGCGTGCGATACGCGCTGGCCACCAACAGCGGGACCGCCGCGCTGCACACCGCCGTGGCCGCGGGGAAGATCGGGACCGGCGACCAGGTAATCACCACGGCCTTCACGTTCCTGGCCACCGCCCTGGCGGTCCTCCAGCAGAACGCCGTCCCCATCTTCGCGGATATCGACCCGCGGACCTACAACATCGATCCGGCCAGGATCGAAGAACGAATCACCGGCCGCACCAGGGCCATCATCCCGGTCCACATCCACGGGCTGCCGGCGGACATGGACCCCATCCTCGCCATCGCCAAGAAGCACGGCCTCCTGGTCATCGAGGACGCCGCCCAGGCCCACGGCTCCACCTACAAGGGCAAGAGGGTCGGGAGCATGGGGGACGTGGGCTGCTTCTCCTTCCAGTCCAGCAAGAACCTGCCCGCCGGCGAGGGGGGGATTCTGCTGACCGACCGCGATGACCTGCGCGAGCGCGCCCACCGGTTCCGCGAGTTCGGCGAGGACATCCGGGAGAGCGACCGGAAGGCCTTCGATCCCACCCGGCCGCTGGACGGGGCCCGCGAGTACAACTCGCTGATGATGGGCTGGATGTACCGCACCACGGAGCTGACGGCGGCCCTCTGCCGCAGCCAACTTCGCCGGCTGGACGCCTCCCTCCAGCAGACCCGGCGGAATGCGGCGTTTCTCACCGACCACCTGGCCAAGGTCCCGGGGATCGTCCCCCCTTACGTCCCCCCCGGCTGCACGTCCGGCTACTATCAATACCGCATCCGGCTCGACCCGGCCGCCGCGGGCTCGAACCTCCCGCCCCGGGACTTCCGCCAGAAGATCCTGGCCGCGCTGACGGCGGAGGGGGTGGAGGTGAGCCTCTGGCAGACCGTGCCCGTCCCGGGGCAGAGTCTCTTCCAGGAGCGCAGCGGGTATGGCCTCGCCTGTCCCTGGAAGTGCCCGCTCGGCGAGGAGGTGAAGTACGACCTGGCGGAGTATCCCGAGACCCGCAAGCTCCTCCTGGACTCCCTGGTCATCGGGTCCCATTCGTTTCCGCTCTTTCCGCAGCCCCTGGCATTGATGGAGAAGTATGTGGAAGCCGTCCAGCGTGTCTTCGCCAACCTGGACCAGGCGCTGGCGTAGTGTGAGGCTGGAAGGGGAACGTTCATGCGTCGAGGCGCTCCTGTTTCGAAGCGCTCATGCTTCGACCCTTCGACAAGCTCAGGACTCAGCATGAGCGGGATCCCCCCACGGGTGCCGGGCGATTCTCCGCTCACCCTGAGCCCGTCGAAGGGTGCGCCTGTTATGCACAGCAACAGAAGCATGGAACGGTCCGCCCGTTCTGGTTTTGTGCGCTCAGCGCAAAAACCAGGGAGGAAGTGTCATGCCCCCCCGGCTCCCCTTGGGCGTGTGTGCCTGGATCTACGGGGACGCGCCGCTCCCCGCGATCCTCGGCCGCATCGCCTTCGCGGGCTATGACGGCGTGGAGATCCCAGGCGAGCCGGATCGCTGGGCGTTCGCGGACGTGCGGCGCGCGCTGGCCGACTCCGGACTTCGCCCTCTCGGCCTCACGGCGTCTTGCATGGTTCCGGCGACGCGGCGCGACCTGGCCCATCCCGACCCGGCCGTACGGGACGAAGCCGTGCGCTACCTCGTCGATTGCCTGCGCTTCGCCGCCGACATCGGGGCGCCTCTGGTCCAGATGCTGCCGTCCGGCGAAACGCGGCTCGCGCCCATCGCCAGTTACGCCGAGGAGTGGGCCTGGTCGGTCGCGGGCATGCAGCGGGCCGCGCGCGAGGCGGAACGGCTCGGGGTGCGCATCTGCATCGAGCCCCTGAACCGCTACGAGGCCTATCTGGTGAACACCACGGAGCAGGCCATCGCCTATGTGAAGGCCGTCGGCTCGACCTGGGTCGGCACGACCCTCGACCTGTTTCACGCCAATCTGGAGGAGCCGGACATTCCGGCGTCGATTCGGGCCGCGGGACACCGCCTTTTCCACGTCCACGTGGCGGACAGCAACCGGCAGGGACTCGGCCGAGGCCATCTCGATCTGGCCCCGCCGCGGGAGGCCCTGCGGGAGATCGGGTACGCCGGGGCAATCGTCCTTGAGGTCATGCCCCCCGGCCCCGATCCGTTCCGATCCATCAAGGACGAGCGCTCCCCGGCGATCCTCGACGCCTACCTCCGGGAATCGCTGGTGCGGCTGCGGGCGCACTGGGGATAGCTCCAGGCGCTGTATAGATGGAGGCAACAAGACTCAAGATTCGGGCACGCCGCCGAAGGATTATCCTCCGCTCACCCTTCGACGGGCTCAGGGTGAGCGGAGCGGAGGAGATCCAGAAAACCACGATGTATTCCCGCTCATGCTGTCGAAGCATGAGCCTGTCGAAGTATGGACATTCCTTTTCGGCAGCCTGCTCCGCGGCACACTCCGCTAGCCGTCCGAAAGGGACAAGGAGCGAAGGATGAGCCGGATACGCGTCGGGGTCATCGGATGCGGCCTCATCGGCCAGATGATGCACCTCCCCCACCTGAAGGAGCTGCACGAGGTGTACGAGGTCGTCGCCCTGTGCGACGTCTCCCCCGGGACGCTGAGGCACGTGGGAGAGTACTACGGGATCGGCAAGCGATACCTGGAGTATCGGGATCTCTTGCGGGAGCCCATGGATGCGGTGGTAGTCCTCTCCGCCGACTCTCACGGACAGGTGATCATCGATGCCCTGCACGCCGGGAAGCACGTCTGCACCGAGAAGCCGATGTGCTACACCCTGCGGGAGGCCGACGGCATCCTGGCGGCCCACCGGAAGGCGGGGACCGTCTGCATGGTCACCTATATGAAACGCTACGACCCCGGCTTCCGCCACGCGCGGCCGCTCATCCAGGGCATGACGGACCTCCAGACCATCCAGATCACCGTGCTGCACCCCAACGAGGCCAACCAGGCCGGCCACCACGACATCCGGCGGTTCACGGACGTCCCGCCGAACGTGCAGGCCAAGCTGCGGGCCGACCAGGACGCGCTGATCCGCGAGGCCATCGGGGACTTCACGCCCCTGGAGCGGCGGGTCTTTGCCGGGAACCTCCTCTCGACCCTGGTCCACGACATCAACCTGCTCAGGGGGCTGTCGGGCGACCCGGAGGAGGTGCTCTTCACCGACGTCTGGCACGGCGGCGAGGGAACCCTCACCAGTCTCCGCTACGCCTCGGGTGTCCGGGCCGTCCTCAGCCTGCAATACCTGCCGGACCTCGCCCACTACGAGGAGACGGTTGTGTACTACGGCAAGGCCAGTCGGGTGCGCCTGGCCTTCCCGTCCCCCTTCTTCCGCAACATGCCCACGCCGGTGTTCGTGGAGGGCATGGAGGACGGAAAACCCTTCGAGAAGAAGATCACCGCCTCCCTGAAGGAGGCCTTCAAGGAAGAGTTGCTCCACTTCGCGGAGTGCGTGAATCTGGGCAAGACCCCCCTCACCACCCCGGAGGAGGCCAAGGGGGACGTGGCGTTGCTCCACAAGATCTTCCAGGCGCTGAAGCGACCAGTAGCATGAGCGCACAGCTAAAGACGTACGACAGTACGGCGGTACGGCAGTACGACGGTACGAAAGCAGGCGAGCTGCCGTATTCCCGTACTGCCGTACTATCGAACCGCCGTACTGCCGTACGGTTCTTGTCCGAGACTCAGGCCGCCATCGAGGCGGCGCTGGCCGCCGGAGGCCTCCTCCTGCGTCGCGCCGGCCGGCCGCGGCAGGTACGCCTCAAGTCGGCCAAGGATCCGGTGACGGAGGTGGACGCCGCCGCCGAGCGGCGGATTCAAACGATGCTCCGCAGACGCTTCCCCCGCATCGGCTTCCTGGGCGAGGAAGGCGGCGCCCGGAACGGCCCGGACGGCCGCTGGATCGTGGACCCGCTGGACGGAACCCTCGCTTTCGTCACGGGCCTCCCCCTCTATGCCGTCCTGATCGCCCTGGAGCGGCGGGGGACCCTGGAGGCCGGCGTCGCGTACTTCCCCGGCCTCGGCGAGCTGTTCGTGGCGGAGCGCGGGCGGGGCGCCTGGCTGAATGGCCGGCGGATCCGCGTGTCGGGGCGGCGGGCCCTTCACGAGTGCGTCCTCTCCCTCTGGCACGACGACACGGTGTGGGGAAATCGGCCGCTGCGCGAGCGCATCGCCGCCTTGGCCCTTCGGGTGCGGAACGTCCGCATTTTCGGGGCCGGGTTCGCCCTCGCCTATGTCGCCGCGGGGCGGCTGGATGCCTACTGGGAGCAGAGCGCACATCCCTGGGACCTCGCGGCAGGTGCGCTCCTCGTGAGGGAGGCGGGGGGGCGCGTCACCACGGGGGCCGGACGCCCCTTCGATCTCGACGACCCGACCATCCTGGCGTCCAACGGTCACATACACGGCCGGCTGGTGGCCGCGCTCACGCCGACCGGCCGGGGCTCCCCCGGGAGGCCTTGATGGCCGCCCGATCGCCGCTCACCATCGGCGTCGGGGTGCTGGGGTACGCTGGCGTCGCCAGGGCCCACCTCAACGCCCTGAAAAAGCTGCCCTACATCTTCTGGCCCAGCCCGGTCGACTTCCGGCTGGTGGGGATTGCCGGTCGCTTGGCAGAATCCGTCGGGGCTGCCGCCCGCCGCTACGGCTTCGCCTACGCCGCCACCGACTGGCGCCGGCTGGTGGACGATCGGAACATCGGCCTGCTGATCAACTGCGCCCCCAACGACGGGCATGCCGCGCCCTGCCTCGCCGCGGCCGGGGCGGGAAAACATTTGCTCTGCGAGAAGCCGCTGGGCCGCGATGCCGGAGAGGCCAAGCGGATCTGGCAGGGATCGCAAGAGGCCGGCGTCCTCCACCAGGTCGGCTTCAACTACCGGTTCATTCCGGCCGTCCGCCTGGCCCGGGAAATGGTCCAGGCCGGGGATCTCGGGAACGTGCTGCAGTTTCGCGCCCGCTACACCGACGACTCCCTGGTGGATCCTTCCACCCCCCACACCTGGCGGCAGTCCAAGCGAGCCGCGGGGAGCGGCGTGGTGGGGGACCTGGCCTCGCACGCCCTGGACCTGGCCCGCTTCCTGGTCGGTGAGCCCGCGGGGGTCGTCGGCATGAGCCGCATCGTCCACCCCCGCCGCCCCGTCTCCCCCGGGGCCCGCCAGACGCGGCGGGTGGACGTCGAGGACCTCTTCGTGGGAGCCCTGGAATTCGCCAACGGCGCCATGGGAACACTGGAGGCCTCAGGCTGCGCTCCGGGGCGAAAGAACTTCCTGACCTTCGAAGTCAACGGCACCCGCGGGACCCTCCTCTTCAACCTGGAGCGCTTGAACGAGCTGGAGGTCTACCGACCGGCGCCGCGATCCCGGCGGGACCGGGGCTTCGTCACGGTCCTGGTGACGGAGCGGGATCACCCGTACGGCGGGACCTGGTGGCCGCCGGGGCACATCCTTGGCTGGGAGCACCCCTTCGTCCATCAGCTCCACCACCTCGCCCGGGCCATCGCCGGCGAGGTCCCGGTGCCGCCCCTGGCCGCCGATTTCCAGGACGGCTATCGCAACGCCGTCCTGTGCGACGCGCTCCTGGAGGCCGCGAGGACCGGCCGGCGGGTTCGCGTCCAACACGTAACTCGTAACACGTAATGGGAACCGACACGTTCCGGGCCCTGTTCTTTACGCGTTACGGGTTACGCGTTACGCGTTGCCCTCTACGCCCTGCACCTTGACCGCCATCGAGAGATGTGAGAGGCTCTTGCCACACACGAAGGGAGGTGGAAGCCGACAGAAAACCGGGCGGTTTTCCCCACGAGTTCCACCGTGCGTTCTCGCGCAGGAGGAGAAACCATGAGAACCCGAACGTGGACACTGCTAGCCCTGTTCGCCATCCTGGCACTCCCGACGCCGGCCGCGGCCGGCGTCCCCACCGACCTGGTCATGGCCGACAGCATGTCGGGCGCGAACTTCCAGACCTACTTCCAGAAGTTCGTGATCCCCTCCATCAAGCAAAGCCTCGGGATCAACATCAAGTATCTCGTCACCAGCGACGCCGAGCAGATCCAGAAGACCAGGGCCTGGAAGCCGGGCCAGGGCGACTTCCACATCCTCTTCCCCAAGTCTATCGCGACCTGGGTGAAATCGGGCGTTCCTCTCGAAACCCTGAACACCACCAACATCCCGAACTCCGCCAAGATCGATCCCCAGTACCTGAAGCAGGACGAGGGGGTGGAGCTGCAAAGCAAGGCCGTCCTCTACTGGCGAACCTCGTACGCCATGATCCACAACAGCCAGAACATCAAGAACCCGCCCAAGTCCTGGAAGGAGTTCTACGATCGGCGCGCGGAGTTCAAAGGCCACATCGGCCTGATCCGGCCGGACGCCAAGTCCAGCTCCGCCTGGCGCCAGCGGGTGGTCTTCCTGCACGCCTTCCTGAAGGAGAAGATGAGCAGGCCCCTGGCGCAGCTCCAGAAGGATCCGGCCTTCCAGGACGCCTGGAACAAGCTCAAGGACTTCACCAAGTATGCCACGGCCCCCCTGGCCTCGGAGCCGGTGAACCTGTTCGAAAACTTCAACGCCGGGGAGACCTGGATCGCCCTCTATGCCCAGGACTACGCGCTCTGGTCGGCGCGCCAGGGGACCATGCCGCCGACCATCAAGGCCACCTATCCCGAGGAGGGCGCGGACGAGCTCGCCACAAGCTACTTCGCCGTCCCCGCGGGGATTCCGCCGGCGTACAAGGAGGCGGCCTTCAGGGTCGTCAACTACCTCCTCTCCGATGACCAGCAGGTTCGCCTGGTTTCCACCATGTGGCAGTATCCCGGGACCGAGGTCACCGATCAGATCCCGGGAATCGTCTGGGAGATGATCCCGAAACTGGACGTGCTGAAGAAGACGGCGATCCCGCGCGACCGCATCCGGAAGGACATGATCGACTACATCAAGGGCAACGTCAAAGAGCTAGTGCCCTAACCCAACTTCGTCACGAACAGAGAGCGTTCGTGGCGAATTTGGGCTAACTGACCGGCGTTGAACCCTGGCAGGATGGTGAAAGGTGCACGCTCATGCTTCGACCCTTCGACAGGCTCAGGACTCAGCATGAGCGGTAAGATATCAACGATTCTACCCGTTGCACCGCTCACCCTGAGCTTGTCGAAGGGTGAGCGGAGGGAGTTTCAGCAGCCTGCTGGTCCAATGCGCTCACTCTTCCCCTCTCCCCCTCGGGGGAGAGGGTGGAGGTGAGGGGGCTGTGAGGACAACCCCGGATAGCCGGCATTTCGAGGAGACCGCATGACCGGATTCTGGCGCCGCCACTCGATCCACGGCATCACCGGCCTCCTCCTCCTCCCGGCGATCCTCTGCTTCTTCGGCCTGTTCTTCTACCCCATGCTCCTCACCATCGTCCTCAGCTTCCGCCCCGAAGGCCAGGCGGTGGGCTGGACGCTGGAGAACTACACGAGGTTCCTCGCCAGCCCGGATGGCCGCTGGGTCATCCTGCTCACCTTCATCCTGGCGGTGGGCTCCACGGCCCTCTCGGTCCTCCTGAGCGTCCCCCTGGCCCTCACGCTGCGTGAGAAGATCCGCGGTCACCGCTTCTACAGGCTCATGGTCATCGTCCCGCTGGTGGTGCCGGGCCTGATCGGGGCCCTCGGACTCCTGCTCTTCTGGGGCACCCGCGGCTGGTTCAACCTGTTCCTGACCCAGTTCGTGCCCTTCCTCCCGAGCCCCCTGCGCGTGAACTACACCATCCACGGCCTCATCCTCTTCTACGTCTGGCTCTACTTCCCCTACACCTGCGTCACCACCATGTCGGCCCTGGAGTCCCTGGATCAGAGCATCGAGGAGGCGGGCGCCGTGGTCGGGGCCAATCGCTGGCAGGTCCTGCGCTACATCGTCTTGCCCCTGATCACGCCCGGCATCCTGGCCGGGTCGGTCCTCACCTTCATGGCGGCCTTCGGCGCCTTCAGCGTGCCCCTGATCGCCGGCGGGGATTACCGTCCCCTCGCGGTGGAAATCTACAAGGAAATCTCCATCCCGATCCCGGCCCGCTGGTCCGCGGCATCGGCCATTGCCATCGTCATGGGAATCCTGCAGGTCGCCTTCCTGGCGATGTACATGCGGATCGTCCGCCGCGCGGGCGGCAATGCCGGGGCCGTCCGATGACGCTCCTCAAGGCCTACCTGCGGGGGCTGCGCGAGGGCTGGTTCGTCCTCGGCTACACCCTCTGCGTCTGCCTCAGCGTCTTCATCTTGGCCCCCTTCCTCATGATCGCCCTCCGCTCGGTGGGGAAGGGCTGGTTCGGCAAGCTCTGGCTGCCACCACAGCTCACCTGGGACTGGTACCGCTGGGCCATCGAGGTGGGGAACATCCCCGAGGTGATGAAGAACACCCTGATCATCGGGGTCATCGCCGTGGCGGTGAGCACCGTGATCGGCATCTTCGCCGGCTGGGCCTTCGGCCGGCGGCAGCTCCCCGGCAAAGAGCTCCTCATGGCCATCGTCCTGCTCCCGCGGATGATCCCCCCCATCACCTACGCCCTGGGCGTGGCCAAGATCTTCTACACGCTGGAATTGGTGGACACCCACCTGGGCGTGGCCCTAGCCCACGTATCGGTCTGCGCCCCCTTTGCCATCCTGGTCCTCTCGGCCACCTTCGAGGGGTTGGACGAGCGCGTGCTGGAGGCGGCCAGCGTCTGCGGCGCCAACACCGTCAAGCGGTTCTTCTATGTCGTGCTGCCCCTCATCATGCCGGGCATCCTGGCCTCCATGCTCTTCTCCTTCACCCATTCCTACAACGAGTTCACGCTGACGCTCCTCACCTACGGCCCCAACACCGTGACCCTGCCGGTGCGGACGTACCTCGCCGTGGGCGACGGCTACTGGGAAATTACGAGCGCCATGGCGGTGATCATGGTGGTGCCGTCCCTGGCGATCCTGGCCATGATCCAGCGCCGGGCCAAGCCGGAGAAGCTGGTCGGCGGCTTCAAGGGAGTCTGACGCATGTCCGATGCCATGATCGAGTTTCGCGAGGTGACGAAGCGGTACGCCGGCCTCGTCGCCAACGACCGGCTCAGCCTGACGATCCGGCGGGGCGAGTTGATGACGCTCCTCGGTCCCTCGGGCTGCGGCAAGACCACCGCCCTGCGCTGCCTCACCGGTACCATCCGGCCCGACGCGGGACGCATTCTCCTCGACGGCAGGGACGTCACCGAGGTCGCCACCCACCAGCGGGAGCTGGGGATGGTCTTTCAGAACTTCGCCCTCTTCCCGCACATGACGGTCCGGGACAACGTGGGGTTTCCCCTGATGATCCGCAACCTCCGCAAGGAAGCGCGGGCGACCCGCGTCCAGGAGGCGCTGCGCCTGGTTCGCCTGGAGGGGTACGCCGAGCACTACCCCCGCCAGCTCTCCGGCGGGCAGCAGCAGCGGGTGGGCCTGGCCCGCGCCTTGGTCTACCGGCCCAAGGTCCTCCTCCTCGACGAGCCCCTGTCCAACCTGGACGCCAAGCTGCGCGAGGAGATGCGCTTCGAGATCAAGGAGGTGGTGACCCGGCTGGGCATCACCGCCATGTACGTGACCCACGACCAGGCCGAGGCCCTGGCCCTGTCGGACCGCGTGGCCATCATGAACCGGGGCCGCCTGCAGCAGCTCGGCACGCCCGAGGAGATCTACGAGACCCCCAACTCTCGCTTCGTCGCCGAGTTCATCGGCCTTTCCAACTTCCTGGAGGGCCGCGTGGCATCGGTCCGGGGAGCGACGATGACCGTGACCGCCAGCGGCCTCTCGATTCACACCCCGTCGCTGCCCGAGGTTGCGCCCGGCCACAAGGTCCTGCTCTTCGTCCGCCCCAACGAGATCGAGATCCTGCCGGCCGCCACCCCCGCCGACACCAATGTCTTCCCCGCCCGCGTCGAGAAGACGACCTACCTGGGGGACACCATGGATTACCGGCTGATGCTGGGGGAGGGAGTGGAGCTGCGGGTGCAGGCCGACGCCCGCCATCGCTACGGCGCGGGCGAGTCCGTCCGCCTGCGCTGGCCCCGCGTGCGGTCATGGCGGGCAAACGAAGAGTAGAGCGTACGGCGGTACGGCAGTACGACGGTACAGGTTTCGCATCGCACTCTTCTTCCCGCCCCGGAGTTGGGCTCACCGTTCAACGCGAACGGCGTGACGAAAGAACGTGGATCGGAAGGGGCTAGTACTGCCGTACAGCCGTACCGTCGTACTGTCGAACATCTCTTGGGAGAAACCGCATGTCTGTTCCACAACCATTTCGCGTTGCCGACCTCACCAGGGACGAGTTCGCCGCCGCTATGCGGGACGGCCGGTGGCTCCTCCTGCCTCTGGGGTCCACCGAGCAGCACGGTCCCCACCTGCCGCTGGGCACCGACTTCTATTACGCGGAACACGTCTGCCGGCGGGTGGCGGAGCGGGTGAATGCCCTGGTCGCGCCGGGTCTTCCGTACGGAATCTGCCACACCATGCGCAACTTCGCGGGAACCGTCTCCCTCTCCGTGGAGAGCTTCGTCCCCTTGCTGCGCGAGATCCTGTCCGAGTACGTCCGGCACGGCGCCCGCAAGGTGGCCCTGATCGCCGGACACGCGGAAGAGGCCCAGGACGCCGCGGTGCGGGAGGCGGTCCTCCCGCTGGTCAACGCCGACCCCTCCCTCGCCGTCCTGGCCATCGGCCCGTACGCCTTCCTGGACCCCATCCGACGGGAGGCGGACCTGGTGGGAACCGATGGGCACGCCGGCTCCATCGAGACTTCGGAAATGCTGGCCATCGCCCCCGACCTGGTCCATTCCGACCGCATTCCCCGGGTCACGCGCCCTCCCCTCTCCCGCTTCCTGATCGCGGCCCATCCCGAACAGGAGTATCCAACGGGCGTCCGGGGGGATACCTCCAAGGTGTCCAGCACGCTCGGCGAGCGGGCGCTCGATCACACCATCTCGGAGATCGTGCGGCTCCTGCGGAATATCGAGTCGCACGGCTCGGAGTGGGGTGAACACGTAAAACGTAACACATAAAACGTAAGGAACAGGCCCGGTCCCCGTCGTTGCTTCTTACGTTTCACGTTTCACGTTTTACGCGTTACGTTTCCCGTCTTACGCGTTAAGGGATAGAGGACACTCCAATTTCTCCATTGCTTGTATCCTCGGGATCTGCGAGTATACGTATAGTGTACGTATAGGAGGATTGCCATGCAGAAGAAGCTCACAATTACCATAGATGCAGAGGTTTATGACGGTCTTCACCGCATCATTGGCCGGCGCCGCATCAGCCGCTTCATCGAGTCCCTCGTCCGCCCCCATGTCGCCCAACCGGATCTCGACGCTGCCTACCGCCAGATGGCAGCAGACGAAGCCCAAGAGGCTGAGGCGCTTGAATGGGCAGAGGGAACCATTGGAGATGTTGCCCATGAAGCGCGGTGAGGTGTGGTGGGTCACCTTCGACCCGTCCGTCGGCGGGGAGATTCGGAAGCGGCGGCCTGCTGTCATCGTCAGCAATGACTTCTCCAACCGACATCTCAACCGGGTGCAGGTGATACCCCTGACCAGCAATGGCGAAAGGGTCTATCCGGGTGAAGCGGCTATCACGCTCCAGGGGGAACTCCGGAAAGCCATGGCGAACCAACTCACCACCGCAAGCAAGCTCCGACTCACCGCACCGATCGGCCAGCTCGCCCCCGAGGATCTCGCTCGGATCGAAACCGCGATTCGGGTGCAACTGGGGCTTCCGTAGGCACCCGAGCAGCCATATAGCGGTGGTGTGCACCTCCTCGAACGGCGGCGAAGTTCACCCAAGAAAAGATCTCCAGGGACCCAGGAAGACCGCGGCCGGAGCCCCCGCGATGAGGACTCCGGCCGCGAATGAAATGAAGCCTCCCCGCGGCAAGCCGCGGGGTATCCATCGGATTCAGCCGAGTACCTTGAGTACAGCCGAGACTCTGGTGGTCGAAGCCTGGAGTGCCTGATTCATCAGCGTTGAGTTCCTGCGGCTCCCTGGCGTGCTCGG
>JACQVN010000008.1 GCA_016209735.1 Candidatus Methylomirabilota bacterium | reverse complement strand
TACCGTCCTCATCATGGACAGGCAGCGGTCATTGCTGCTCGGCGCGGAACCCGGCCTTTCGCAGACGGTGCGCCAACCCGTTCTCATAGACCTTTTCCAGGTGCCCGTGGCGGAGGTAGCCGTGAAGCGCCAGGGCGATCTGCCGCACGCGATCGCACAGCTTCAGCACCTCGTCATCCGTCTCGGCCATTCTGTGCCTCTCGCACCCCGGTTTTTGCGCTGGCCGCGCAAGAACCAAGATTCACTGCACTACCGGGCAGGGTAAATCGGACGACAGTCAAGATTTCGGGTTTACCCCTTGTGCATCTTGTGCTTCTTGTGGCCAGTCGGCCCGTGTTCTTCCCCCGTCAGTCCCCCTTGTGCCTCCTGTGCTTCTTGTGGCTAGCGGTTCCTGCTTCCCCCCGGTCGCCCTCAGTTCTTCCGCGCCGCCTCCAGCCGCTCGTCCCGGGTGACCTCACGCTCCACGGTGGCCACTGCCGTCAGCTTGCCGGCCTCGTCCACCAGCGTGATGACCGTCGCGCGGATGTCCAGCATCCGGCCGGCCTTCGTCCGCCGCTGCGTCTCGAAGGCATCCACGCGCTCCCCGCCCCAGACGCGCTTCAGGTGGGCGACGTACTCCGGCCGCCGGAGCTCCGGGACCCAGTCCTGCGCGTGAGCCCCCAGGGCCTCCGTCTGGCTCCAGCCGTACAGCCGCTCGGCGGCGCCGTTCCAGGCCAGGACGGTCCCGCTCCGGTCCTGGACGATGATCGCATCGGGCGCGTTCTGGGCGACCGCGGCCGTGAGGTGGAGCTGGTCGTGCTCCTGCCACCACCGTTCCAATCTCTTGAAATCGCTGATGTCGGTGAAGGTGATCACCACGCCGTCGATGACGTTTTCCGAGGTGCGGTACGGCATGATGCGCATCATATGCCAGCGCCCGTCCCTGGTCTGGACCTGCATTTCCTTGAACACCAGCGTCTCCAGGACGCTTTGCACGTCGGCCGTCAGGTGGTCGTACTGCAAGGAGGAAGCGATGTCGGTGACGGGCCGTCCCACATCGCTCGCAATCAGGGTGAAGATCGCCGTCACCTGGGGCGTGAAGCGCTTGATGTGCAGCCCCCCGTCCAGGAAGATGGTGGGGACCTGGGTGCTGTTCAGCAGGTTCCGCATGTCGTTGTTCGCCAGGGCCAGCTCGTCGTTCTTGGCCAGCAGCTCCGCGTTGACGGTCAGAAGCTCCTCGTTGAGCGACTGCAGCTCCTCCTTGGAGGTGCTCAGCTCCTCGTTGGCGCTCTGCAGTTCCTCGTTGGTGCTCTGCAGCTCCTCGTTGGTGGACTTCAGCTCCTCCTGGGACGTCTCCATTTCCTCGACGGTGGTCTGGAGGTGCTCCTTGATGAACTGGAGGTCCTTTTCCAGCTCGCCGATTACGGCATCCTTGCCGGCGACTGTTTCCGCCCCCGCCTTCTTGTGTTTCCGCCGGAGTTCCGGGGGCCGTTCCTTCAGGATGATCATCAGCAACCCGCGCAACGCTCCGGAATCCGCGAGCGGCTTGACGGTGAGATCGACCAACTGGGAGTCCCCGTTGGTCTTGACCGCCAGCCCCTTCACCTCCACGGGCATCCCCTGACTGACTGCCCGGCGGACGGCAATGGCCAGCTCCACCCGGAGCCCCTCCCGGGCCATCTCGAAGACATTGAGGGTGGCTCGCCCCACCGGCGGCTCCAGATACTTGCCGGTGCGTTGTGTGGAATACTGCATGTCGCCCTTTTCGTTGATGATCACCACCGGTGGGGACACGGATTCCATGATGAGGCGCTGGACAACCTCCGCGAGAGACTCGGGCTCGCCCGCCTGGGGTGCGTGGGCGGCGCGCAGGCGGCCGGCGCCCGGACGTGCGGTCACGGGAAACTCGGGAAGGGCTGTGAGCGCCGAGATGGATTCCCGCCGGCTGAAGATCTTCCACTTGGTGTCCACCGGGGCGAAGAGGTCGTTGCAGCCGCCGATGGTCTCCGACGATCCCAGGAAGAGGAAGCCGCCCGGATTGAGCGTGTAATGGAAGAGGGGCAAGAGCTTCTTCTGCAGCTCCGGAGTGAGGTAGATCAGGAGGTTGCGGCAGCACAAGAGATCGAGCTTGGTGAAGGGCGGGTCGGCGATGATGTTCTGCTGCGCGAAGACCACAGCCTCCCTGACCTCTTTCCGGATCCGATAGTGCATCTCCTCCTTGACGAAGTACCGCTGCAGCCTGTCGGGAGGGACATCGGCCGCAATATTGGCCGGGTAGAGGCCCTGTCGCGCAAAGGCGATGGCCTCCTTGTCGATGTCCGTGGCATACATCAGGACCCTGCTGTTCAAATCCGGTCCCCGGTCCATGCATTCCTGGAAGAGCAGCGCAATGCTGTACGCCTCTTCGCCGGTGGCGCACCCCGGGACCCACACCCGGATGACCTCGCTGCCCGCCATTTTTCGCAGGATCGGGAGGACGGCCTTTTCTTTGAGAAGGGCAAAGGCGTCCGGGTCGCGGAAGAAATTGGTGACGCCAATGAGCAGCTCCTTGAACAGGAGGTCGATCTCCTTCGGGTTCTCCTGGAGGTAGCCGACATACCGGGGCATGCTGGTGATCTGGTGCAGGCTCATCCGCCGATCGATGCGGCGCAGGATGGTGTTCCTCTTGTACAGGGAAAAATCGTTCCCGGTCCGGCTGCGGAGAAGGACCAGCACCTTCTGGATGGCACTCGAGGTCTTCTGCTCCACGGGCGGCTCTTCCGTGCGGACCTTGGAGAAATGGCTCACATACCCGAGCAGCTTTTCCGGCAAGGCCCCGGCGGGCGCCACGTAGTCCGCCAGGCCGGTTTCCAGGGCGCTCTTGGGCATGCTGTCGTACTTGGCCGACCCCGGCTCCTGGACCATCGCCATGCCCATCTGCTCCTTGATGGCCTTCAGACCCAGCGTCCCGTCCGTCCCCATGCCGGAGAGGATGATCCCGATGCTCCGCTCCTTCTGGTCTTCCGCCAGATGTCTGAAGAAGAAGTCGATCGCCAGGCGCAGGCCGCGCGGGGCGGACGGCTCCAACAACTGGAGCGTCCCGTGCAGGATGGCCATATCCTTGTTGGGGGGGATCACGTAGACCATGTTGGGCTGGACCTTCATGTCGTCCTGGGCCTGGAAGACCTTCATGGGGGTCAACCGCTGCAAGAGTTCCGGCATGATGCCCTTGTGGGTGGGATCGAGATGCGGCACCAGGACGAAGGCCAGGCCGGAATTGGCAGGCAGATTGTGGAAGAACTGCTCGAACGCCTCCAGGGCCCCGGCGGACCCTCCTATCCCTACGATGTAGAAGCTCTCCGAATCCGACGCGGCCTCGGGAGGAGCTTCCCCCTCCTCGACCTTCTGTTCCGCCATGGGGGGCGTGGCGACCTCGGCCTTCACCTTCGTTCTGGCCTTTTTCTTCGGCCTCGTCACCTTGCTGCGCGACTTCTTCTCTTCACGCTTCGGCATCATGGCGCTGCCCTCCCGCCAAGCGGTCTGCAACTCCGCACCCGGCGGAAGTCACGAATGATGCCTCCCCGCGGCGAGCCGCGGCGTATCCGTGGACCCCTCTCCCCTCCCCTCGGTCCCGGGGGGAGGGCAGGGTGAGGGGATGCACGGCGGGCCGCGGGCGCATCACCGTCTGGCAAGCGCGCAACCCGGCGTGACGGCATGACAAGGGCGCGGCGGCCCGCTGACCAGGGGAAGCAAGGATAAGGATGAGGTCGTCGGAATACACGCATAACCAGCATGCGGGCTCGAACTGCATGTATGCAGCAATCCTTCACGTGCGGCCAGCCTTGGTAGGAATCGGCGGCATTTTCCCCCTGTAAGAAGCCCAAGTCAACAGATTCATCCTGTTCATCCTGTCAGCTTCCCGTCGGAGGGGCCGCGGGGCCCTCCTGCCACGCGAGGCGCACCGTCGCCTCGTCGAAGGCCACGCCGCAGCGACGGCAGAGGAACTTCGGCCGCCCCCACTCGGGCAGATAGCCGGCCTCCACGTCGGCCTGCCCGCACGTGGGGTGAACAAAGACATAGCGCACGGCGCGGCCGGCGCCCCAGATTCTCCGCCTGATCCACCGCCGGATGTCCATGATCCGCTCCACACTCTTCGCCACCCAACACGCCAAGGCACCGCGGGACCGGGATCAGCCACAGAAAGCACAAGGCGCACAAGGGGCTCACAAAACGAGTTTCCGGATTTCCAGTTTCTGCGCGCCGAAGTTGATGACCTGGTTTTTGCGCTGGGCGCGCAAAAACCAAAATTCATTACACCGCAGTCTGGACAAAATCGAAGACGGGGCAAAACGCCGGCGTGCCCCTTGGGCGTCTTGTGCTTGTGGCTACCGTCCGTGCACTCCCCCCGCACCCTGGCCCTCTCCCCCGGCCACCGGGGGCGAGGGGGATTTTCATGCGGGGAGAGTGAGCAAACTGCCCAACGCACCTCGCGCCCCCCATGTGCTTCTCGTTCCTCTCGGACCCCTTGTGCACCTTGTGCTTCTTGTGGCCAGCCGTTCCTTCGGTTGCTCCGTCCCCCCCCGCGTCCCCGTGTCCCTGCCTCCTCCCCTCTGGCCTCCTAGCCACCCGCGTACAGTCCGAGAGCGGCGAAGGTCACGGTCCCGTTCGGATCGTGCCACTGCCCGTACTTGAGCAGTCGTCCCTCCACCCCGCGCAGGAGAGAGAGGGCGGCATGGATGGGCGGCAGGCCGCAAATGCGGCGGGTATCCCCGTCCCGGACCACCGACCGGAAGAAGGCCTCGGCGTCGCCCGCCTCGACCGCCGCCAGCATCTCCCGGTCCGCCGCCTCGACCTGGCGGAGACGGCCGGACGTCACCGGCCACGGATCGCCGAACTGCGGCCCGACGTGGGCCAGATCGGCGCTGACCAGCACCATGGTCCGGCCGGGGAGCGCGGCCAGGACCTCGCGCAGGGCCGCCAAGAAGTCCGCCCGCTCGGACGCGCCGCCCGGCGAGTGCCGCGCGTCCGCGTCCTCGTGGAAGGGGCCGCACAGCACGGGCAGAATGGAGAGTGGCCGTTCCGGCGGCACACAGTGCCGCAGGAAGACGGCCTGGAACTCGATGGAGTGCTCCGCGCGATGGGCGGCCTCGTCCTCCAGCCAGGCCGGTCCGACCCGGGCCAGGAGTCGCTCCAGGCCGGCCTCCTCCGTCTCTACCCGTCCCAGCGGCGTCTCGAACGCCTTCGTCGTGAGGGCAAACGCGCGCCGCATGGGGGCGTGGGCCGTGCCCAGGATCAGCCAGCGCTCGACCGGGGGAAGCGCTGCCGTCTCGCGATACCCCCAGGCGTAACAGGCGCCGCCGCGGGCAAAGTCGATGTGCGGGACCACCAGCCCGACCAGCCGGCCGGCCGAGGCAGTGGGTCCGGCATCTCCCGGACCGTCCGGCGCAGTGAAGAGGCGATCCAGGTATCGCCGGAGCGGCTCCGCCTCGGCAGGGTAGCCCTTTCCGGCGAAGCATGCCGGACGCGAGGAGGCCCGGCGAAACTCCGCCTCCACGGCCGCCCGCTCTTCCGCGAAGCGGGGGCTGTCCAGCAGGAGACTCTCGTCGAGCGAGCGGACCAGTGCCAGCAGTTCTTCGCGAAAGAGGAGGCTGCCGAACCGCCGGGCAAAGGCCGCCTGGATGTCCAGGAGGGAATGCCGGCCGTCAAAGAGGCCCAGCAGGCTGGCCGCCTCTGGCGAGAGGCACACCACCTTCCCGGCGTAGTGTTGCGGGTCGCTGAGCGCTATGGCCCGGCGCCCATCGATCTCGACCGGATGCGCCTCGACCGGCCGCAGGCGAGGGTATTCGAGCCCCTCGGCCTCCGCCGCCGCCCCTCGGTCCTTCCTCTCTTCCTCTCTCGTCCCCACTCGACCCTCTTGGCGATTCTCAAGATTCTGGTTGACCGCTCCCTCTTAGGCCGTTATGTTCCCCCATCTTTTCGTCACCTCGGCCGCCTCATTCTCCGCTCGGTAACGGTATCCGTCTCGCGCCGGCAGGCCTCATTCATCCCATGATCTCGGCGAGATACCTGTTTCGAGAGGGCACGGCCCCGCAGTACGTATGCTTTCGCCCAGTGCGGGGCCCAGCGCGGAGGAGGCACCCGGTTCCGCGGATAGCCGGGCGCCCTACCGTATCCGAGGTGAGGCTTCATGCCAAGCGATACACGAGGACTCCGGATCGCCGGCCTGGAAGTGCTGCCGGTCCACGATTGCATCTGGCAGGAGCGGCCCGGCTGGTCCCACACGGGCTGGGCTGTGTCGAAACTCGTGATGGCGGGGCTCTTGACGATGTATCTCGTCGGGTGGGTGCAGGACCTACAGCGGCTCAGCCGACTGGAGGCGGAGCCACCGCCTCTCTCCAAGATCATCGTCATTACCAAGTACGAGGCCTGGCACCGCATCCACTCCCGGCTGGCCCGGTAATCCGGAGCATTCACAATGAGTCTGTGAATGCACAGAAAAGCCGGTCTCACCACGAAGATCACGAAGCGAGAGGCACGGAAAACCGGCCCGGACCCTCACCACCGGGAAGCGGGCGGGCATGAAGCCCGCCCCTACGCAACGACAATCGACGCGAACACGGTCCTCCGTAGGGGAGGGGTTTATCCCCTCCCGCTCACAATATCAAAGCCACCGATGATCGGGTAACCAGAAGCAAAGCAAAACCAACCCTGCGGCGCGTAGAAAGAAGCTGCCGACCGATCAATGAAACACGTGATCGGTTTTTCATTGTCGGATTTGCATTTTTCCTTGCCTACAGTCCTTCCATCTCCAGCCGCACGGCCACTGTCTTACCGACCTCCCGCAGCCAGTCCGCCAGAACCATCTCCCGCTTCATGCCGAGGAATTGGAGCTGGAACGTCGCCCGCTCCTTCTCGAACTCCTCCGGGGAGGGGTCCTCCTGGGAGACCAGGCGAAGCAAGTAGGAAGCCTTGGCGCCCGCCACCAGCGGACTGGTCTCGCCGACCTTCAGGATGCTCGCAGCCTGCAGGAAGGGCTGCGGATCCGGGATATCCTGGGGGGGGACGGCCATCGAGAACGGCCCGATTGTCTTGACCGATGCTCCCGCATCCTTGGCCGCGGCGGCCAGGGGAACTTCTTTGGCCCGCGCCACGGTGATCTGGTCGGCCAGCTTCTTCCCGTCCTCGCCGGCGGGGAGCTGCACGACCTCCACGGTGAGTTTCCGGCGCGCCTGGCGGAAGGCCTCACGCAGCTCGGTCTCCGACACTTTCACCGACTCCCGCACCAGATCTTCGACCTTCCGCTCGGTGAGGTCCAGGCGCACCTGCGTCTCGAACCATGCCGGGGTCAGCCGATTGGCCTTCAGCACGTCCAGGTAGCGTTGCCTGGTGAAGCCCTCCTTGCCGGCAAAGGCCGGGATCTGCCGGATGGAATCGACAACCTCTTCCGTCCCGACCTCGAGGCCGCGCTGGGCGGCATATCGCAGCACGATCTGGCGACGGATCAACCGATCGGCCACGGCCCGCTTCACATTCAGGGACTCCAGCATCTTCTCGTCCAGCCTGTCCCCGAAGAGCTGCTTGTACATGTCGATCTGCCGCCGCAGGGCTTGCTGGTATTCCTCCTGCGTGATCTCGACGTCACCGACCGTGGCGATCACGCCGCGCCGCATCATTTCGCCGGGCGTGGATTTCATCCCCCAGACGACGAAGATCGTCCCGAGGAAGGTAAGCACCACCACGACCATGACGCCCTTGATGAAATATGCCCCGCCTTCCCGCATCGTCTTCAGCATGTACGCACTCCTCAGTCCCGCCTGCGGCGGGACTTCACAGAAACCCTCACGGTCAGCGGCCCAGACCGGATCCGGCGGCGATGGTGCATATCGACCGCGCACCCATCGTAGCGGACACGCACCCCGTGGGTCTACCCCCATGGATCATCCCGCCAGAGGCGGGATTAGTCATTGGTCAAGTAAGCCCGGATTCTTCACGGAAGAATCCGGGCTGCGGGAGACGATACCGCACGGACATCCGCTTGGCAAGGGCTTTCCAGGTCCGGTTTTGTGGGAAAACTCCTTGTCTTTTGGGGGTCTGTGTGCTAAAGACACTGGCCAATCTAGCCCCCGTGACTTTCCCGGGACGAGAAGGGAGTTTCCATGCTCTTCAATTGGATTGCGGGCATGTTTTCCAACGACTTGGCCATCGACCTGGGAACGGCCAACACGTTGATCTATGTGAAGGGAAGGGGCATCATCCTGAGCGAGCCTTCCGTGGTGGCGATAAAGAAAGGGACCAACCAGGTCTTGAAGGTTGGGCGCGAGGCCAAGGAGATGCTGGGACGAACGCCCGGCAGCATCGTGGCCATCCGCCCCCTGAAGGACGGGGTCATCGCAGATTTCGACGTCACCGAGCAGATGATCCGGGCGTTCATCTGGAAGACGCACAATCGCAAGACCCTGGTTCGCCCGCGGGTGATCGTGGGCGTGCCGTCCGGCATTACGCAGGTGGAGAAACGCGCCATTCGGGATTCGGCGGACCAGGCCGGGGCGCGAGAAGTCTACCTGATCGAGGAGCCGATGGCTGCCGCCATCGGCGCCGGCCTGCCCGTGCAGGAGCCGACGGGCAGCATGATCGTGGACATCGGCGGCGGCACCACCGAGGTGGCGGTCATCTCCCTCTCGGGCATCGTCTACAGCCAGTCGGTGCGCATTGCCGGCGACGAGATGGACGAGGCCATCACCCAGTACCTGAAGCGGAAGTACAACCTCCTCATCGGCGAGCGCACCTCGGAGAACGTGAAGATCCAGATCGGATCTGCCTACCCGTTCGACGAGCCCCGGAAGATGGAAATCAAGGGGCGCGACCTCGTGGACGGCATTCCCAAGACGATCACCATCAACGACAGCGACATCCGCGAGGCCCTGCACGACCCGGTCTACGCCATCGTGGACGCGGTGAAGACCGCCCTCGAGCGCACGCCCCCCGAACTGGCGGCGGACATCGCCGAGAAGGGCATCGTGCTGGCGGGCGGCGGGGCGCTGCTCCACGGCCTGGATACCCTCATCTCCATGGAGACCCACCTCAAGGTCCGCGTGGCCGACGACCCTCTGTCGTGCGTCGTGCTCGGGACGGGCAAGGTCTTGGACGAGCTGGACCTGCTCAAGACCGTGTGCCTGGAGTCCTAATCCGCGCGCGGCGGCTCACGCACCGCCGCGCGCGGAGTAGTAACGGGAACGAATGCGGAAATTGACGGGGATGGCCTGAGCTTATGGTGGTGGTTGCCGAGGCCGAATGACGGTTGGGCGGAGCGTGACGAAGATGCGCTCGGAGCAGCCCCGGTCCCCTTCAGGCGTTGAGCAGCTCGTCGCGCTCTTCGAGCGGAACGGCTATGTGCGCCGGCAGAACAGGAAGCGCCTCCAGGCGGAAGGTTGGCGGCGGTACAAGAAGGGCAGCGAGCTGCGATTGGTAGCCGCTTCCGAGTCAGAGCTGCAGGTGATCCAACGCCTGCTGCGCCAAGCCGGCTTCAAACCGGGTCGCCCCTTCGCCAAGGGCCGTCAGTTTCGGCAGCCGGTGTACGGTCGTGACGCGGTGGCGCGCTTTCTTGCGCTCGTGGCGGCAACCCGGAAGCACCGCAAAGCGAACAAGGCGCGGCAAGACAAGCCCGATCCCGGGCTACGCAGGAAAGAATTGAACAGTGATCAACGCAGCACGTGACCGGTTTTGACTTGTCCGTTTTTCATTTTGCATTTGCCATTGGTCATTGGGATTTCCCGTGAGGGGCATGGCGTGAGCCCGTTTTTCCGGCTGCTGGCCCGGTATCGGCGCGGCGTGGTCCTGACCACGACGCTGATCGTCGCCTTTCTCCTCCTCTCCCTCCAGGTCCGCCACGAGCGGACCGTGGTCACCGCCGTCCGCCAGGCGCTCCTGACCGTCCTCTCCCCGCCCATCACCATCGCCGCACTTGCCGTGCAGGGGGTCAGGGACGTCTGGACCGGCTACATCGACCTCCGGGCCATCCGCCAGGAAAATCTGCGGCTCAAGGGCGAGGTGGCGGTCCTCAAGCGTCGGATCGACCAGTTGGCGGAGCAAGCCCTGGAAACCCAGCGGCTGCAGCGCCTCCTGGCATTGCACCAGGCCGCGCCCGTCTCGCTCATTTCGGCACGGGTGATCGGCAAGGACGCCACCAACTGGTTCAAGACCGTCCTCCTGGATCGCGGCAGTGCGGATGGCGTGCGCCGGAACCTCCCGGTGGTGACGCCCGACGGCCTGGTCGGCCGGGTGGTGGAGGTGACTCCCACCGCGTCCAAGGTGCAGCTCCTCACGGACCCGGTGAGCGCCGCCGGCGGGCTCTTGCAGCGCACGCGGGTTACGGGCATCGTGGTGGGCAGCTTCGCCGTCGGCGCGCGCGTCCGGTATCTGCCTCTCATGGCGGACGTGGGGGTGGGGGACGAGGTGGTGACCTCGGGGATGGGCGGCGTTTTTCCCAAGGGGATCCCCATCGGGCGCATCACCGCCGTGGAGCGGAAGAGCGGGGCCCTGTTCCAGGAGGCGACGCTCCAGCCCGCCGTGAATTTCTCCCGCCTGGAGGAAGCCATGGTGCTCATGGATCCGGCGCCACGAGAGGGCTTCGAGGCGGAGGGCTGGTAGCAGCCATGGGCTTCTGGGGGTTCGCGGCGGGGCTCACGCTGTGTGTGATCGGACAGGCCGTGCTCTTGCCCAGCCTCGGCGCGGGCGCCCTCCGTCCGGATTGCTTCCTGCTGCTGGTGTGCCTGCTCACGGTCCGGCTGGGGCCCGAGGCGGCCACCCTGCAGGGGTTTCTCATCGGCCTCTGCCAGGACGCCCTCTCCGGGGGGCCGCTGGGTCTCCGGGCCTTCGCCTACAGCCTGCTCGGTTTCGCCATCGCCAGGCTGAGCCGGAACGTGTACACGGACAAGCCGTTCGCCCAGTTCTGTTTCCTCCTGGGCGGAACCACCCTAACGGGGCTCCTGACTCTCGGCCTGGTCGCTTTCTTCCTGGAGATGCCGCCCCTCCTGCCCACCCTGCTCTGGGTGATCGTTCCGGAGGGCCTGGTGACTGCGACGTTCGGACTGCTGGTCCTCTGGCTGCTCCGCCTGCCGCAGCAAATGACCCAGACGCGATGAACAGGCATATCTCACCATCCGCCTCCGGCGGACACGGAGATCACGGAGAAAATCCCGGGGCTGTTCTGACCGAGTGGGCATCGACAGGCGAACTCTCAGAACCAGCTCCTGCCGGGACTGGCTCGAGGCAACCCGGTGATCTGCGCCTCCTCCGTGTCCTCCGTGCCTCCGTGGTGCAAATGCGGAGTTTGGGATGAAGCTCACGCCGCTGCCCTCGCCCCCGAGCCAGGCCCTGGCCGTGCGCATCCGCACCGCCGTGCTTTTGGTGGCGGCAGCCTGCCTGGTCCTCCTCCTCCGCCTCTGGTATCTGCAGATCCTGGAGGGGGATCGCTACCTGGTCCTCTCCACCAACAACCGGCTCCGCGTTCGCCCGGTCGAGGCGCCCCGCGGCTTCATACTGGACCGGCATGGCGAGATCCTGGTGGAGAACCGGCCGACCTTCGACCTCTTCGTGATTCCGGAAGAGGTCACCAACGGACCCGAGGTGGCCGGCACCCTGGCGGAGGTCCTAGACGCCGCGCCCGGCGAGATCCTGGCCCGCCTGGCGGAAGGCCGCGAGCGGCCCTACCAGCCCCTCCTGCTGCGCAAGGACATCTCCGAGGCCACCATGGTGGCCGTGGAGGAGCGGCGCTTCGACCTCCCGGGCGTGAGCCTGCGGGTCCGGCCGATCCGCGCCTATCCCAGCGGCGGCGTCGCCGCCAACCTCCTGGGGTACGTGAGCGAGGTGAACCAGGCACAGCTCGTCCGCGAGGAGTACCGGGACTTCCGCCCCGGAGAGAGCCTCGGCCAGGCGGGCATCGAGCGGCGCTACGACGGTTTCATCCGGGGCGTGGACGGCGGCGAGCAAGTGGAGGTGGACGCCCGGGGACGGGTCCTCCGCCTGGTGACGCGCACGGATCCCCACTCGGGATCCAATGTCCACCTCACCATCGACAAACGACTCCAGGACGCGGCCGAGGCCGCCTTCGCCGGCAAGAAGGGAGCCGTGGTGGCCATGAACCCCACCACGGGCGAGCTGCTGGTCCTGGTGAGCCGCCCCTCCTACGACCCGAATCTCTTCGCCCAGCGCCTGAGCGGGGACGAGTGGCAGCGCATCGCCTCCGACGCCGGCCATCCGCTCCAGAACCGGGCCTTCCAGGCCCAGTACCCGCCGGGCTCGATCTTCAAGCTGATCGTTGCCATCGCCGGCCTGGAGAACGGCGCCCTCACGCCTGCCACCAAGTTCTACGATCCCGGCTATTTCTTGCTGGGAAATAGCCGCTTCGACAACTGGAAGAAGGGCGGCCACGGCACCCTGGATTTGCACGGCGCCATCGTGAACTCCTGCAACGTCTACTTCTACCAGGCGGGATTGAAGGTCGGCATCGACGACATCGTCAAGACGGCCCGGGCGTTCGGCTTGGGGGAAGTTCCCGGGCTGGGTCTCGGGGATGAAGTCAAGGGGAACCTGCCCGACCCGCAGCCCAGGCGGCGCGGTCAGCCGGGGTGGGCCGCCGGCAATACCGTCGTCGCCAGCATCGGCCAGGGACCGGTGGTGACCTCGCCGATGCAGCTCCTCACCATGGTCGCGGCCATCGCCAATGGCGGGAATATCTACAAGCCCTGGGTGCTCCGCAAGATCACCACGACGAGCGGTGAGGTCCTGGAGCAGTACGAGCCCGAGCTGGTCCGCAAGGTCGCCGTCAATCCGGAGACCTTGGCCTTCGTGCGGCGCGCCATGCTGGGCGTCGTCGAGGGGGGAACCGGCGCCCGGGCCCGGGTACCGGGAATCCCCATCGGTGGGAAGACCGGCACCGCCCAGGTGGTGAAGAAGGGGGAGACGAAGGGGCAGGCCGACCTGAAAGACCACGCCTGGTTCGTGAGCTTCGCCCCCGTGGACAATCCCAAGCTGGCCATCGTGGTGCTGGTCGAGAACGGGGGATTCGGCGGCCAGGTGGCCGCTCCCATCGCCAAGGCCATCTACCAGGCGGCTTTCGCCTCGCAGACCCCCGTCGCCGTTGCGGCGACATCGTCCTCTTCCGCCAAGCAGGACGAAGAGATTGCAGATTGAAAAGCGGGGGGCGGGGGACAGGGAGCGGGGGTCAGAGAATGGGACGCAGAATGCAGGTCTGACAACCGCCGGGTGTCGGCGTTGCCCTCCTTCCCCGGCCCCCGTCCCCTGATCCCTGATCCCTGGATTTCGTATGCAACTTGATCGTCGATATGTACAGTACTTCGAGTGGCCGTTCGCCGCCGCCATCCTGGGCATGGTCCTGGTGGGCATTCTCACCATTTACAGCGCCAACGTCTTCGCCGCGTCCGCCTTCCGCAAGACCCTCTTTCTCAAGCAGTTGACCTGGCTGGGCCTGGGAACGGCAGCCATGTTCGCCGCCTGCCTGATCAATCCCCGGACCCTGGGTCGCTACGCCAATGTGATCTTCGGCCTGACCGTTTTGTTGCTCCTCGCCGTCTTCATCCTGGGCAAGACGGGGCTGGGTGCCCAGCGCTGGCTCCGCATCGGGCCCATGACCATCCAGCCCTCGGAATTCTCCAAGCTGGCCCTGGTGCTCTTCCTGGCCCGCTACTTCGACGATCACCGGGAGGAGCTGCACAATCCCAAGATCATGCTGCTCCCCACCGGCGTCACGCTCGGCCTCGCCTTGCTCGTACTGAAGCAGCCTGACCTCGGCACCGCCCTCCTCCTGGTCTTCATCGCCATCACCATCATGCTCCTGCTGGGACTCCACTGGCGCTACCTCGTGCCGGTGGTGGCCGGCGGCGGGGTGCTGACCCCCCTGCTCTGGACCTTCCTCAAGGACTACCAGCGCCGCCGCATCCTCGTCTACTTGAACCCCGACATGGACCCCCTGGGAGCGAGCTACCACATCGCCCAGTCCAAGATCGCCGTTGGCTCCGGCGGGCTCCTCGGGAAAGGCTGGCTGGCCGCCACGCAGAGCCAGCTCAGCTTTCTGCCCCTCAACCATACCGATTTCATTTTCGCCGTCCTGGCCGAGCAGTGGGGATTCATGGGCTGCCTGGTGATTCTGGTCGCCTATTTCTACCTGATCACCAAGGGCTACCAGATTGCCCAGGACTCCACCGATCTGTTCGTCAGCCTGGTCGCCGCCGGGATCGCTTCCATGCTGGCCATCCAGATCCTCATCAACATGGCCATGGTGCTGGGCATGCTTCCCGTGGTGGGCATTCCCCTGCCGCTCTTAAGCTATGGCGGCTCTTCGCTCCTCGTCACCATGTTGAGCCTCGGCCTCCTCCTCAACATCCGGATGCGGCGATTCCTGTACTGACGCCGTGGGGGTCCCTTTTAGCGCCAAGACGCCGCCGTGGAGGGCAGGGGAGCCGGGGGACATAGACCAATAGAATCAGAGGTCAGCGGTCAGCGGTTGGGAAGAAACTCCATGCGCTGGATCGGTGGGACCCATAGGATCGTTGTTCTATCCGCCTCGCCCGCCAGAAATCCCCCCTGCTCGCCGCCTGTCTGCGCCGCCTGGCTGCGCTTGCCTGCGTGCGGCGCGCAAGTAGGTGCGACCCCCTCCGCCGCGGGTGCGGCAGGCAGGCGAACGCGAAAGGCAGGCGCTTCGCTTGGCGCAGGCAGGCCCCGCCCCCTCTGTCAGAAATCCCCCCCGCCCCCCTTTGTCAAAGGGGGGAACGGGGGGATTTGGTCGTCCGCCAGGCGCATGGCCGGACGAACGCCAACCATCACGCAACTGATTGCCGGGGGATTCCTGCACTGTAGGGGCGACGCATGCGTCGCCCCTACGTGGTACAACGGCGAACGGTCAATGCGCGTACCCGCGAACCCGCGAAGCGCGTTGAACGTGGAACGGTGAACGTGCGCTACACGTTTAACCTCACCCCGGTACCCGTCGTACTGTCGTCCTGTCGTACCGCCCTATCAAGGGGATATCCGGTGACCGTGGGCTGGACGCGCTTTCCACTGGTTGCCCTGGTCGCGGCGTCCCTCGCGCTGGCGTCGTGCGCGCACGAGGCGGCACCACCCCTCGCGCCGGGCAGCCCGATCTACGAGACGGGCGCGGGCCGGGCCGCCACCACGGAACCGGTCATCATCGGCCCGCTCTTCAACCGCCCGGCCATCCTCGAGCCAGTCGGGGAGCCAGCCTGGCAGGAGACCTGGGTCGAGAAGAAGGCGGAGCGATCGCCGCTGGGCGGGGCGGCGGTCGGCTTCCTGGCCGGGACGACCTTGGCTCAGATCGGCCCCGTGGCCATTCTCTTCTGGCCGGCCGCCGTCGGCATCGTCGCCGGCAGCACCGTCCTGGGGGCAGCCGGGGGCATGTACGAGTCGCCGGAGACCGCCTCGCGCCCCGACCCTGACCGGCAAGCGATCGCCGAGGCCACGCGCGCGGCGCGCCCCGATCGGATGCTCCGCGAGGCGGCCGCGGAGGCTCTGGCGCGTCGGGTCGGCACGACGCTCCCCCGCGTCCCACGCGACGCCGCCCGGGAAGCCGCCGCGGCCGAAGAGGCCTCGACCGCCCACCCCCCGTCGCCGCAGCCGGACGGCGTTCTCGAATTCGCCATCGAGGCGCTCGGCCTTTCCACCACCGAGGAGACGGATCTCTTCGGACTGTTCCTCCGGGTGCGGGTCCTGGCCCGGGAGGCCAAGACGGGCGCGCTCCGCTATCGGCGTGTCGTCTCCCACGGCCCGATCCATCCCGTGCCGGATCTGCCTCGGGTCCCGGCCCACTCCCTCGACCTCCTGGCCATGGACGGCGCCGGGGTGTACCGACACCAGTTGGGCGAGATTGTCCGCCAGGTGGCCCGCCTCATCGCCGAGGACCCCGCGCTGCCCATTGTGTCACGGTGACAGAGAAGCAGTTCGAGAGTTCGCGGGTTCGAGCGTACGCCAGTGCGACGGTAGCAGGGTGACGTTAAACGTTAAACGTGTAAAGCCGGTCCCCACGTTCGCCGTTCACCGTTTTCCGTTCAACGGCATTCGACGGTTCGCACGGTCACCGCGGTGCCGCACCGCTCCAACTCGGCGATCCGTGCCCGCAGCCGATCGATTTCCGCTCTCATCTCCAGCCGTTCCCTTCGAAAGCGGACAGCGCGATGCACGGCCAGGATCACGAGACTGAGGCTGAGCCCTTTGGTGATGAAGTCGAAGGCCCCCATCCTCAGCGCCGCCAAGGAGTACTGGGAACCCGGGTACCCCGTAAGCATGAGGACGGGAAGGTCGGGTCTGTCGGCCCGGAGACGCTCCAGGACTTCGAGGCCGCTCATCCCGGGCATAACGACATCCAGGACTGCCGCCTCGATGGGATGCCGGGTGGCAAGGTCCAGGCCTGCGGGGCCGGAGTCTGCGGTGAGCACATGGAAGCCCTGCTCGGTCAAGAGATCGGCAAAGAACTGGCGGCTGACCGGCTCGTCATCCACCAGGAGGATCGGGACCGGCGTAGCCGGCCGCGTCGGGTTGGCCACCGCCCTGGCCAGGGCCGCCTTGCGCTGGGCGTGGCGGGCGGCCTCCAGCTCGTGGAGATAGCTGAGGGTCCGGCCCAATTCCTCCTGGATCCGACAGACGCGGAGCATGGCGGCGACCCGCGTGCGGAGGTCCTCCGGCCGTATCGGCTTGGTCACGAAGTCGTCCGCCCCGCTGGTGAGCGCGGCTTCCTTCGTGACGATCTGCCCGACCGCCGTCACCACGATGATCGGCACGCCGCCCGTCTTCGGGTTCTGCCTCAACCGCTGGCAGGCTTCCAACCCGCTCATCCCCGGCATCAGGAGGTCCAGCAGGATCAGGTCCGGCGGATGGGCCGTTGCCTGCCGGAGGGCGGCGAGAGCGTCCGCAGCCAGCTCGACCCGGAAACCGTCTTCGACCAGGATCGCCTCCAGTAGGTGCCGGTTCGTAGCCTCGTCGTCCACCACCAGAATACGCTCCAGCATGACGCGCCTCCTTGCTAGGGCGTGCAACCTGGTTGTTACCCTCCGCGCAAAAAAACCAAACTTGAAAGGCATTGGGTATCTGCTATTGGATTGCTTGATGGTGCACAACTTCCAATCCGAGAGGAGCTAACCCCGATGGTACGCGCGACCTCAGAAGACCTGAAGTTCGCGCGTTAGACCCCCGCCACCCGTTCACTTGATGGGACTGCTCGAATGGGCCGTGCAGAACATTCTCTGCACCACTCGGAGGGGCGAATCCGCCGGCAGCACAAAATTCGGGTGTACCCATACGGTCGACACTCGCGCGCTTCCGCCCTGGAATTCTCCCGTGTTGGCGTCAAAGAGTCAGGCTCCACCATGGCCCAGGAATGGCTGCAATGCCTCGCGCAACCGCGCTGGGGTGATGGGTTTCGTGAGATAGCCGTCCGCCCCCGCCTCACGCGCCTTGGCCTCGTCCCCCCGCATGGCGAAGGCGGTCACGGCCACCACGGGGATGGCCGCCGTAGCCGGATTCGCCTTGAGACGGCGCATCGCTTCGTACCCCGTCATCCCGGGGAGTTGCAGGTCCGTGAGCATGAGGTCCGGCTTCGCGCTCTCGGCTAAGCGGAGCCCCTCCTCGGCGGAGGTGGCGGAGTGCGGCTGCCAACCCTCTAGCGTGATGAGTTCCACCATCAGTTCCAGACTCAAAGCGTGGTCATCTATGACCAAGACTCGCGGATTCATGTCTTTTCCTCCAGCTTCAATCCCCCCTGCCCTGCTGCACCCTGCCTCCTGCCGCCTGCCGTCCCTAGAGGGTCATCTCGGTCGCCTTGCAGGAACTCCGTAAGAAGCTCCACCACGTCAGGCTCGTCATCAACAACCAACACTCGCGGCATGGCCACCCTCCACTCGGACTGCGGACTGCGTCCATTTCAGATCTGCAATCCCATCAATCCGCAATCGTCACTCCCTCGCCTCACCCAGGCCGGCGAACGGCAAGAGTACGGTGAACGTGCTCCCCTGCCCCTGCCCGGGGGATTCGTTCCAGATCCGCCCCCCGTGAAGGTCGACCAGCCTCTTCACAAAGGCCAGCCCGATCCCGAGACCCGGATGCTCCTTGCTGTAGATGCGCTCCATTTGCCTGAAGGGGGTGAAGAGCCGGGACAGGTCGTCCGCCTTGATGCCGATGCCGGTGTCGGTGACTGCGATCTCCAAGAACTGCAGAGGGGCAGAGGGGCTGGGGGATGGGCACCTCCGCTCCTCCGCCATCACCGTGCGCGCGCGCACGGTGATCCGCCCTCCGCTGGGGGTGAACTTCACCGCGTTGCTCAGGAGATGCCACAGGATCTGGGCCAGCCGGCTCGGGCCGCCCTGGAGGGGCGGGAGGGGGTCGGCCAGCCGGAGCTCGAGGGCGAGCCCCTTGGCCGTTGCTGCGACACCGAATCTCTCCACGGCCTCGCGGAGCGCGGGCCGGGGGTCGAAGCGCTGGACCGCGAGCGGCCGTCCTCCCGTTTCCAGATCCACAAACTCCAGGATCGTCTCGATCGACTGGAGCAGGTGCTCGCCGCTCTCGCGTATGCGGGCCAGGTAGCCCACCTGGCGCTCCGTGAGCCGATCGCGGGCCTGCTCCTCCAGGAGGTGCGCGAACCCGAGGATGGGATTCAAAGGCGTCCGCAGCTCGTGGGACATGTTGGCCAGAAACTCGTCTCGGGCCCGGAGCGCCTCTTCCAATTCCTCGGCCCGGCGACCGAGCGCGCGTTGGCTCTCCTGCAGGCGCGTCGCCATGGCATTGAACGCCTCCCCCAATTGGCCCACCTCCTCGGGAGATCGAATCGCCACCCGCTCGGCGAGGTCCCCCCCGGCGATCCGCGTCGCACTGCCGCAGAGATCCAGGACGGTCATCGAGATCCTGCGCTGGATCACGACGAGAAGCACAATGCTTATCAAGAACACCAGGGCGCCATACCCAACGGCGATCCCCAGGCTCTCGCGCCTGACTCGGGCATGCACGTCCTGGGATGGGACCTCGATCGCCAAAAACCACTGGTGCCCCTTGTATCCCAGATGACCCGTCGAGTCCGCAGAGACCCTCACCACCTCGACACGGTCCCCCAGCAGGCTGGGAGCTATTCCCCAATGTTCCACCTCAGGGTCCGCCGCCGACAACGCATGGGGGATCACCACCCCCCTCCGTGGTTCACCAGACCCAGCCGCCGCGGCCAGCCAACCATCCCGCCTGAACAGGAAGATCCTCCTTCCGGAACTCTGCTGCGCCTCTTCCAGTCCAATCCGACCCTGGCCTCCAGGGAGGATGCGGTCATCCAATACAGAGAGGCCATGGCCAGCGTCGCCCCGCCTCCGCCCACGCCGATTATCCATAGCGCGATCTTCGGCCCCAGTCGCACGGCAACGCCTCCGATCTACTCGCGGATCGCCCTGACGAACCGGGCATCCAGAAACGTCGTGGTGTCCAGCCGGGTCTTGGTTCGTCCGGTCTTGATCAGGAAGTCGTTGATCTGTCTGGCCACACCATGGAGCGATTCGAGACCGGCGCTGTAGGTGAACAGCGTCCGGTTCTCCCGGAGGGCCAGGATTCGATCCTTCCCGGTGAACTCCTTGACCTCCGTCGGGGTCTTCTTGTAGATCGCGCCGATGATTCCATGGGCCTCCGCGGGGCTTTGCAGGCGCCGGCCTCTCGACCGGCAGCACGACCGCAAACGTGCTCCCCTGCCCTTCTCCCTTCGAGGCGGCCTCAATCGTCCCCCCGTGCAGCTCCACGAGCCCCTTGGCGAGAACGAGGCCGAGGCCGGTCCCTTCCTGTCGGTGTCCCTCGGTGGTCTCGAGCTGCGTGAACTCCCGGAAGAGGCGCGGGAGATCCTCCGGGCGGATGCCGATCCCCGTGTCGGTGACGGCGATCTCCAAGAACTGCAGAGGGGCAGGGGGGCGGG
>JACQVN010000021.1 GCA_016209735.1 Candidatus Methylomirabilota bacterium | reverse complement strand
GTGTATGCAGGCGCTTCTCTTACCAGCACCCGAGCCAGAAGTCGACCAGTTTCGTTGGTTCGCCACGAGATTTTTTCACAACCTCTGACTGCTGAGAGCTGAAGGCTTCCCAATGGAGCCTTGACCAAATCCCAATGACCAACGACCAAGGATGATGCGCATGACCGAGGCGAAGCAGCACCGCAGGCATATCCTCTCCATCCTGGTGGAGAACCATCAGGGCGTGCTGGCGCGCATTGCCGCCCTGATCGCCGCCAAGGGCTACAACATCGACAGCCTCTCGGTGGCCGAGACCCTGGACCCCAGTGTGTCGCGGATGACCGTCTCCCTGCAGGGGGACGAGTGGGTGATCGAGCAGGCGGTCAAGCAGCTCCACCGGCTGATCGACGTGATCAAGGTGACGGACCTCACGGACGAGGCCCACGTGGGCCGGGAGATGATCTTCATCCGCGTGAATGCGGAACCGATGAATCGCGCCGAGATCCTGCGCATTGCGGAGATCTTCCGGGGGCGGGTGGTGGATGTGACCCCCACCAGCTACACGCTGGAGGTGACCGGGGAGTCGGGCAAGATCGGGGCGGTCCTGGAGCTCCTCCAGCCGTTCGGCATCCAGGAGATCGTGCGCAGCGGGACGCTGGCCATCGGCCGGGGCAGCAAGAGCCTGAGCAAGCGCGAGGAGGTGCGCTTGCGTGCGGTCGGCCGAAAACTCACACCGCAGGAGTCATAGGAGACGCCCATGGCGAAACTGTATTACGACAAGGATGCGGATCTTGCGTTGCTGAAGGGGAGAACCATCGCTATCATCGGCTACGGGAGCCAGGGGCACGCCCACGCCCTCAACCACCGGGACAGCGGGCTGGACGTCGTGGTCGGCCTGTACAAGGGGAGCAAGTCGTGGGACAAGGCCAAGGCGGACGGCCTCAAGGTGGGCACGGTGCAGGAGGCGTCGGAGACGGCGCAGATCATCATGATCCTCCTGCCGGACCAGACCCACAAGGCCGTCTACGAGGCCTCCATCCGCCCGGCCCTCAGCACGGGCAAGACCCTGATGTTCGCCCACGGCTTCAATATCCACTTCAACCAGATCGTTCCGCCGCCGGAGGTGGACGTCTCCATGATCGCGCCCAAGGCCCCCGGGCACATGATGCGCCAGGTCTTCACCGAGGGATCGGGGGTGCCGGGCCTCTTGGCGGTGCACCAGAACCCCTCGGGAAAGGCCAAGGAGGTCGCGCTGGCCTACGCCCGGGGCGTGGGCTGCACGCGGGCCGGCGTCCTGGAGACGACCTTCAAGGAAGAGACGGAGACCGACCTCTTCGGGGAGCAGACCGTGCTCTGCGGCGGCGTGTCCGCCCTGATCAAGGCCGGCTTCGAGATCCTGGTGGAGGCCGGGTATCAACCGGAATCGGCCTACTTCGAGTGCCTGCACGAACTGAAGCTGATCGTGGATCTCCTCTACCAGGGGGGGCTGGCCTACATGCGCTACTCGGTGAGCGACACGGCGGAGTACGGCGATTACAGCCGGGGACCGCGCGTGGTCGACGAGCGGGTCAAGGTGGAGATGCGCAAGATCCTGGCGGAGATCCAGAACGGCCAGTTCGCCCGGGAGTGGATCCTGGAGAACCAGGCGGGGCGCCCCGGCTTCCTGGCCATGCGGCAGAAGGAAGCCGTCCACCCCATCGAGATCGTCGGAGCCGAGCTCCGGGGGATGATGAGCTGGCTGAAGCGCTGGAAGTAGCACATAGTTTTTGCGCTAACGCGCAAAAACCATAACTGAAAAACATTACAGAATCCCTCTGGGATTGGCCGGGAGTAAACATCGACCATCCCGGAAGGAGGTAACCCGGGGGTTAGGCGCGATGGAACACGACTCGAATCGCAGGGGTCCCCTCCCATCACGCGTCCCCTTGATGAGACTGCTCGGAAGCCCGGTGCAAGAAATTCTTTGCTCCACCAGGTTGGTTTTTGCGCGCCCTGCGCGCGAAAACCAGGCGGGACGGACGGCAAGACGACGCGGATGGCGGCGGGGGGGGCCGGGCGGGTCCCGGCTCGGGCTCCTGGTGTTCCTGGTGCTCGTGGGGGTGGCCGGCTACCTGGCGACGCTTTACGTCCCCCCCTACTGGACCTACCTGGGTCTCCAGGACGTGGTGCGTGTGGCCGCCGACACGGCGGCGGCCCGTCGGGACGAGGCGAAGGCCCGGGCCGATATCATCCAGGCCGCTGAGGAGCAAAGCCTCGTCTTGACCGAGGACAATATCAACATCTTCACCCGGGACACCCACCTGGTGATCCGGGTAAGCTGGTCGGTCCCCATCGTGCTCCCGAAGTATCGCCAGACCCTGCGCTTCACCATCGAGAAGAGCAGTCCGCTGCCGTGATGACCAGGATGGTGAAGAATCCTCCCCTCACCCTTCGACGGGCTGGTATGTGGATGTCAAGCCGCCGAATGCATGAGGTTTCTCTTTTGGCTTCTTCCGGGAGTAGAATGCGTACCCATCGTACCTTACTCCAGGACAGCTTCCAGCAAGAGCCCGGCGAGCGCGCG
>JACQVN010000020.1 GCA_016209735.1 Candidatus Methylomirabilota bacterium | reverse complement strand
TGGGCGCCGGCCGGCACCGCGGGCAAATGCAGCTGGGTGGGCATCGGGGACACCTCCTTGAAGGATGCATGAATTATTACGCATCCCCCAAGGAAAGTCAAGAAAATTCAGCCGATGCGAGGCCCATGTCAGGAGTCCTGTGATTAGTCCTGCCGTTCGCAATTGCGCTCACTTGAGCCGGATAACCGTTCGCCCTGAGTAGGGGCGAAGCATGCTTCGCCCCTACATGTCGAAGGGCGACGTGACGTTCGTGGTTCGACCAGCTCACCACGAACGGTCCGAAGACGTAAGCGCAATAACGAAGGAGTGCAATTAGCAAGAAGCGTACCGGGCATTGGGTCGGGGACCTGTGGATTGGAGCAAATCCACCCGTCCCCCCCCTTTGCCCGCCTGCCAGAGCGGAGCGGCGGGCAGGCACGAAGATCACGAGGCGGAGAGGCACGACGAATCGGCGAGTGTCTCGGCCACTGATTCGCCGGCGCTGCCTAGACGACTGGACGGGGGGAATGACCGTGCAACGCAGGCGGGTCGGAACGTGCTGCGGCGCTGCAAGCCTGCGGAATTCCGGTCCGTTCGGCACTTGCCTTTGCCGGGTAGCTCGGCTATTCTTCCACCTGGTTTTTGCGCTGGCGCGTAAAAACCAAAAAATCCTGCCCCTCCAGTTTGGTTTTTGGGCGCTCAGCGCGCAAAAACCAGAAGGAGCCTGAGATGCCCGCGACACTCCCCTGTTCCGTGTGGCGGCGCTCATTGGGAGCGGTCGCCATCTACCTGACCATCCTCGCCCTCCCTCTGAGCCCGTCGGCGGGCGGGGAGAGTGCGCGGAGCCGGTTGGGTCTCACGCCGGAGGAGGAGACTGTCATCGGCGTCTATCGCGCGGTCAGCCCCTCGGTTGTGAATATCACCAGCATGGTCCTCACCCAGGACTTCTTCTTCCGGGCCGTGCCGGAGCGTGGGGGCAGCGGGTCCGGCTTCATCCTGGATGGGCGGGGACACATCCTGACCAACAACCACGTGGTAGAAAACGCGGAGAGCCTCGAGGTCACGCTGCCGGACAAGAGCAAGCACCCGGCAAAGCTGATCGGGCGCGACCCGAACAACGATCTGGCGGTGGTGCGGATCAACGCCCCCCGGGAAAAATTGATGCCGCTCAAGCTGGGAGACTCCGATCAGTTGCAGGTCGGGCAGTTGGCGATCGCCATCGGCAATCCCTTCGGGCTCGAGCGGACGGTTACCCGGGGCGTGGTGAGTGCCCTGGGCCGCAGCCTGCGCTCCGACAGCGGTCGTCAGATTCGGAATATCATCCAGACCGACGCCGCCATCAATCCCGGCAACTCGGGGGGGCCTCTGCTCGATTCTCGGGGCGATGTTATCGGGATCAACACGGCCATCTTTAGTCCGAGCGGAGGGTCGGTGGGGATTGGGTTCGCCATTCCCGTCAACACGGCGAAGCGGCTCGTCCCGCAACTCATCGCGCAAGGCCGGGTCAGTCATCCCTGGATGGGGATCAGCGGCCTGGACATCACCCCCAGCGTTGCCAAGGCGCTGAGCCTGCCAGCCACAGAGGGGGTCATGATCGCGCAGGTGAGCCCGAATGGCCCCGCGGCCCGGGCGGGGCTCAGGGGCTCCCAGCGGCGGATCCGAGTCGGCAACTATCTCGTCTCCGTTGGGGGCGATATCGTGGTGGGCCTGGACGGACGGAAGATTGGTAGCGTGGACGACCTCACTGCCTATCTCGACGACAAGAAGAAGCCTGGCGAAGAATTGCAGGTGAATATTCTCCGGGACGGGAAGGGCCTCTCGGTCACGCTGCGCCTCGGCGAACTCCCGGAGAGATAATGTTCCGATTCCTGCCGCTCGTCCTGGCCCTGGTCTGGGGGCAGATTCTTCCGGTGTCCGCGGTGGAGGTGAACCCACCGCTGCCCCGGGGAACGGTCCGAATCCTGGGGCAGACCACGGTTACGGTTTCCGCGGAGGTGGCCCGCACGCTCCAGGAGAAGGTCCGCGGCCTGAGCGGGCGCCCGCCCCTCAAGCGGGGTCAGGGCATGCTGTTCGTCTATGATCGCCCTCAGGTCATCGGGATCTGGATGAAGGACATGCGATTCTCCTTGGATATCCTCTGGATTCACGCGGGACGCATCGTCAAGGTCGAAAAGAACGCCCCTCCGCTGAAACCGGAGGGGCCGGAGCGGGTGTACGCCGCCGTCGGTGACATGGTCTTGGAGGTCCCGGCGGGTTTTGCCGAGCGGAACAAGGTGCGCGAAGGGGATCCGGTTCAGGTGAGCCTCCCCTAGCCCGGATTCTTCGCGAACCAAGGGCTTTCGCGAAGAATCCGGGCTTAAGAGAAGCGGGAGAAGCGGCGGGTAGTCGATCCTACCGTTTATTCCCCCAATCTGAAATCTGAAATCTTCAATTTGAAATCGATTTACAAGGGTGATCCATGGCTGGCATTGAGCTGAATTTCCTGGTGGCGGTGGCCGCGGGATTGCTTTCCTTTCTGTCCCCCTGCGTTCTGCCACTCTTTCCCTCCTATGTCTCCATCATCGCGGGGGTATCCTTCGAAGAGCTGCAAGGAGGGGCGACCAGCGCCAGGACCCGCCGGGCCATTCTGGTGAATTCGCTCCTCTTCATCCTGGGCTTCTCGTTGGTCTTCATTGCGCTGGGGGCCGGGGCCAGTCTCGCCGGGCAGCTCCTGTTCCGGTATCAGTCGCTCATCCGGAAGATCGGCGGCGCCTTCGTCATTCTCATGGGGCTGTACATTGCCGGCTGGCTGCGCATCCCGTTCCTCATGCGGGAGTTCCGCGTGCACGCGGCAGAACGCCCCGCGGGATACGTCGGTTCCCTGGTGGCAGGATTCACCTTCGCGGCGGGATGGACCCCGTGTATCGGGCCGATCCTCGGCTCCATCTTGACCATGGCGTCGGTCTCTCAGACCGCCGGCAGCGGTATCCTGATGCTCTGCGCCTATTCATTGGGACTGGCCGTGCCCTTCCTGGCGTGCTCCCTGGCGATCCGCCGGTTCCTCGTCTTCTTCGATCGATTCAAGCGGTTCCTGCCGCTGGTGACGAGGGGAAGCGGCCTCATCCTGCTCGCCGTCGGACTCCTGCTGATCACGGATTACTTCACGGTGTTGAGCCGGTTCGCCTTCTCGCTCACCCCCGAGTGGCTGTTCGAGCTGGAGAAGGTTCTGCTGGGCACCCGGTAAGCAGGCGATTGCACATTGCAGATTGCAGATTTCAGATTTCAGATTGACAGGGACCGGAACCCCAAATCTGAAATCTGAAATCGCCAATCTGAAATAGCCGCGGGGCGGGCACCACGAGGCAGTGGGGGGATTTAGATAGGTATGGCGAAACGAGGACGGAAAGCATCGGGAGCAGCAAGTACACCCCCCGCCCCGCGAGAGGTCCCTGGCATCCTGGTAGGCCGGCCCAGCATGGGCGCCCTCTTATGGCTCGTCGTCATCGCGCTGGTGATCGGGATCTCGGGAGGGTACCTGGCATACCGGGTGATCGGCTCGGGGCCATCGGCCACGACGGCCGCCCCTGGGGCGGCCGATCCCACCGTACCGTGGCGCGCGCGCCTCTTGCAGAACCCGGATGACCCGACCGCCATCCTCGGCCTGGCGCACGCCCACCTGGATCTCGGCCAACTGGCCGACGCGGAATCCCTGTACCAAAAGGTGCTGAGCCGTGACCCCAAGAACGTCGAGGCGATCACGCACCTGGGAGGCGTCTACTTGGGGCGCGGAGCGGCGGATGCGGCCCTCCGGCAATACGATGAGGCCCTGACCCTCCAGCCGGATTACGTGCACGCGCTCTGGGACAAGGGCCATTTCCTCCAGCAGGTGAAGCGCGACTACCGCAGCGCCATCCGGACCTGGGAGGCCTTCATCCGGGCTGTGGGGGCGGACAGCCAGGACGCCAAGACCGCTCAAGGTTTCATTGCCGAGGCCCGAAAGGCGATGGAGGGGGCACCCGCGAACGCCCCGGCGAGTTCCAAGGGGAAATCCTAGCCCGGGTTATTCGTGAAAGCTGCGCTTTCGCTCATAACCCGCCACGCGTTTCGCGGGGTTTCGACGCGCTGCCGAGCAGCTTGCTCAAGACTAACCCGTCTGTGAGACTCTAGAGGGCCGCGCCATGTTTCGAAGAGCGCGGCCGTGTTGCGCGTGGCGTGTGTTCCCTGGTTTTTGCGCTGGCGCGCAAAAACCAAGACTGAAAGGCGTCAGGGAGCCTCTGTTTTGGTTTTGGCGCGGTAGCGCAAAAACCGCGTAACCTCCACTCCGCCGGGGGTGCGTGACCTCCGCCATGTGCTTCGAGCCCACGGCCGACCTTGCCGATCCTCGCCGGCTTCGCCGGGAGGTCCTGCGCCTGGCGCTCCCCATGGTCGACCTCCTGCAGCGGGGCGTCAACAATCTGGTCGATGCCATCCTCGTCGGACGGTTGGGCGCCGCCGAGTTGGCGGCCCTGGGGCTCTCGCAGCTCCTCCTCATGTTCGTCATGGCCTTGGTGTACGGCCTGGGGGTGGGAGTGACCGTGATGGTGGCTTTCCACACCGGGGCGGCCGATGGCCGGCGCAGAGCGTCCGCGGCGCGGACGGGCCTGGTGATCGGCGTGGCGGCGACGGTGATCCTTGGCGGGGCCGGCATCTTGCTCTCGCGGGCCGTGGCGATCTTCATGGGAGCGAGCGGGCGCCTGCTGGCGCTGACCCTGGATTACCTCCGGGTCACTTGGCTGCTGTTCGCCGCCTTCGTGTTCCTCCATCTGGCGAGCGCTCTCTTCCAGGGCGTGGGGGACACCCGGACCCCGCTCCGCGTCATGGCCGGTGTCAACGTCATCCACTTGCTCTTGGCCTTTCCCCTCATTTTCGGCCTGCTGGGGCTCCCGCGGCTCGGCGTGGTCGGGGCCGCCCTGGCGTCCGGGCTGTCCGAGGGGGCGGGGGCGGCGTGGCTCCTCTGGCAGGCATTCCGGCGGGGAATTTGTGGGGAACGGGATGACCGCTGGACGACGTCGGAACTCGCGCGCATACTCCGGGTGGGGCTGCCGGCGGCCGCCGAACGGCTGCTCACCCATGGGATGCAGTTGGTCTACGCTCGGATCGTCATCGGTTACGGGGTGGCGGCCTACGCGGCCCACCAGGTCGGGCTGAGCATCGAATCCATGTCCTTCCTTCCCGGGTTGGGCTTCGCCAAGGCGACCACGACGCTGGTGGGCCAGCGGCTGGGGGCCCGGGATCCGGACGGGGCGCGGCAATCGGCCCGGCAGGCGTACTGGTTGAGCGTCCGAGTCATGACGGTGTGGGGGGCGGCCTTCGTCCTCTTCCCGGCAGCCTGGGTGTCTCTCTTCACCGGCGATCCGGCGGTGCTCGCCTACAGCATCCCGCTCATGACGAGCCTGGGCCTCCTGCAGCCGCCGCTGGCCATCGCCATGGTCGTAGCGGGCGCCCTGCGCGGGGCGGGCGAGACCCAGGTGGCGCTCTTGGCGGCGGTGGTCGGCGGGTGGCTGGTGCGCCTGCCGGTCTCCTACTTCGGGGGGGTGGCGGCCGGCATGGGCTTGGGCGTGGTATGGGCGAGCATGATCCTGGACTGGGCCGTCCGGGGAGTCATCGTGTCCTGGCGGTTCCGCCGGCTCCCCCTCGGGTCGGTGCGCCTGTGACGGCCGGTGTATCCCAAGGCCTGCGGTTCGGAAATACGGCAACGGAATTCCTCCCTGTAATTAGGGCCAGCAGTGCTGGGCTGCAGAGGGCGTGCGCGCTTCCATGCTGACCTACCAGAATGGCCGGCTCCAGGTGGACGGGCTGTCCGCCGAGCGCCTCGCCGAGACGCTGGGGACGCCGGTTTTCCTGTTCAGCGAATCGACCCTAAAAGGAAACTACGCCGCGCTGGCCCGCGGGCTCTCCGTGGCCGGGGAGCCGGCGACCATCCGCTACTGCGCCAAAACCAACAACGAGCCCGCCATCCTGAGCCACCTGGCGGCGTGGGGGAGCGAGGCCTTGGTGTCGCATCCCGCCGAGGCCGAGCTGGCCCTCCGGTGCGGCTTCTCGGCCGACCGGCTGGCCTACCAGCGGCCCGTCCTGCTGCCGGAGGATCTTCGCGCCGTCATCCGGATGGGGATCACGCTCCTACACGCGAGCGACCTGGCGGACGTCGAGCTCATCGAAAAGGCGGCCTGCGATCTGGACCGCCGGGTCCGGGTCTCCTTGCGGGTTCGGACCGAAGGCTTTGGGACCCGGCTTTCTCCCCTCGGGTTCCTGGCGCGGCGGCTGGGGCTCGCGCGCCGCGACCTGGTCCAGGTGGCCGCGCGCGTGAAGCAGTCGGACCGCCTCACGCTATCGGGGATCAACGCCTATATCGGCACGCAGCAGGAATCGGTCGATCGCTACCGCGCCCTCGTGCGCGAGCTGGTTCGGATCGGGCTCCGGCTTGCCGGCGAGATGGACCTCCCCCTGGAGGAGATCAACATCGGCGGCGGCATTCCCTCCCCCCAGGTGGGGAGGATGCGGATCGGGCGGCTGTGGCGCCGGTTCAAGGACGACGTGAGCTGCCAGGCCCCCTTGCACTCCCTCGAGGAATACGCACGGGAGATCGCCAGGAGCTACCGCGAGGCGGCGGACCGCCTCAGCCCCCGTCCGCGTCTGGTGGCGGAGCTGGGCCGGTCCGTCATCGGGAGCGCCGCCGTCCTGCTTACCCGGGTGCGGGCCATCCGGGGCCGGTGGGCATTTGTGGATGCAAGCCGGCACTTCCTGCCGGAGTCCCCGCTCCTCTTCTGCCGGCGGGTGCTGCCGGCCACCGAGCCGCGCCCGGGCCATCCCCAACGGTTCTATCACCTCTCGGGAGCGACCCTGGACACCCTGGACGTCCTGGGGGTGCGGCGACGGCTGCCGGCCCTTCGAGTCGGCGATCTCCTGGTGCTGTGCGACGCGGGAGCGTACTCCGTCTCCCGGGCCACGCGTTACGCGGGCCTCCTGCCGGCTGTGTGCCTGGTTGCCGGCGATGGGTCCTGGCGGGAGATTCGCCGGGCCGAGGGGCTGTCGGAGCTGACCGGAACCGTGGGGATGGACGCGCCTCCGGGGGCCGGGACGTGACCGATCCCGCGCCGGCCGAAGTCCCCGTCCTCCTCACCGGCGCAACCGGGTTCATCGGGCGACATCTGCTCGCCAGGCTCCTTCGGGCGGACCGGCCGGTGCTGGCCCTCTGCCGGGATTCCCGGGCGCTGGCGGACCTCGCCCATCCACGCCTTCGCGTCCGGGCCGGGGGGCTGGAGGATCCGGAGTGCTATCGCCCCTTCCTGACCCCAGAGGTGCACGTCATGCACCTGGCTGCCGCTCGGGGCATCCCCGGGATAACCGCCCAGGTGCTCCGGCAGGTCAACGTGACGGCCACCCTGGAATTGGCCCGTCTGGCCGCCCGGGCGGGAGTGGCCCGGTTCGTGTATGTGTCCAGCGCTTTCGTCTTCGGTCCGTCCACGGGAAGCCCCGTGGACGAGACCCGGGGAGTGAAGAGCCGGGAGGCGCCCACGGCCTACATCCGCTCCAGGGGAGAGGCCCTGGAGGCCATGGCAGCCCTGGCGGAACAGGGGCTCGGCCTGGTGGCGGTGTGTCCCACAATTGTCTTCGGTCCGGACCACCCCCGCCACCCCAACCGGATCACCGGCTACATTCGCTCCCTCGTGCGGCACCGGCTCGATCTCGTCGTCGGGACGGGGAGTTGTGTCCGGAACCTGGTCGAGGTCGAGGACGTGGTGCGGGGGATCCTCCAGGCGGAGGCCCGGGGGAGGCCGGGGGAGGCGTACATTCTCGGGGGCGAGGAGGTCACGCATCGCGAGTTCAACCGGATCGTGCTGGATCTGGCGGGTGCGGTCCCCCGGCTGCGAGCCTCCGTGCCCGCGTCGCTGGCCCTCTTGGCCGCCCGCTGTGCCGATCTTCTGGGCCGCCAGGAGGAGGGATGTGGCTACGGGGCGGCCCTCCGGGTCCTGACGACGGATTGGCGCTACAGCTCGCGGAAGGCCGCGGGGGAGCTGGGATATTCCGCCCGGCCCTTCGCCGAGGGCATGCGCCGGACCCTGGAATTCCTCGGAATCCGGCCCTGAGCCCCGGCACCGTGCCCAATCATTCACCGCCAATCTTGTCCTCAAATGCCTCAATCGGGGAGCGGGAATCCAGATTCGGGACATCCCCGATTGAGTCATTCGGGGACAGGTAGGCTCCCGCTTTCGCGGGAGCGACGAGAGTTTTCGTGACCGCCCTCATGCGCACGCAGAGATGTCGCCGGATATATCGAGGAGTGCCGCAATGAGGCACTAGCCTGAGCTTTCACGAAAAGCCCATCTCACCACGAAGCCCACGAAGATCACGAAGCGGAGAGGCACGGAGAACCGGTCCTGACCCGCTCGACCGGGAAGCGGGCGGGCATGAAGCCCGCCTCTACGCAACCTGGTTTTTGCGCTGCCGCGCAAAAACCAAAACTGAAAGGCATCAGGGAACCTCGGTGGGATTGGCCGGGAGTAATCAACGACCACCCCAGAAGGAGGTACTCCCGAGGGTTACACACGATGGAACCCGACC
>JACQVN010000022.1 GCA_016209735.1 Candidatus Methylomirabilota bacterium | reverse complement strand
GGGGGGGCCTCCTCCATTTCCAGTGCAGGCTCCTCCTGAATTGCCTCCGCCGCTTCGACCTTTTCCGCCACTCTCAGAAAGACCTCGGACAGACGGCCCCGGGTCTCCGGCGTGATCAGCGTCACATCCCCCGCGGGCCCGACCCGCGTCTCCTCGAAGATGCTCAGGCTGACTCCCCCGGCCCCGTGGGTCTCCACGAATGCCAAGAGCTGGTCGCCACTCACGGCGCCCCTGGCCTCGCCGGCGCCCGGCGGCAGGTAGCCTCCTGCCACCTTCCCCTTGGTGCAGATGCCGATGGCCCACTCTTCGCCCGCTCGGATGCCCACGATGGCATCGCCCCCCCTGGCCGCCAAGGCCTTGAAGGTCTCCTCCACCTCGGACCGGTCCATCACCTGCTGCCGCGTCGCCCGGTGCCGGAAGAGCACCATGAGCCCCAGCAGGAGACGCTTGTCCGCCGCGAAAAACGACAGGGGGGAGTTCGGCTGCTCCGCGTAGGCGGCGTAAAACTCGTGGATCTCCAGGAAACTGGCCTCCGTCCCGCGCAAGCACCCCGCCGCGTACGGAGAGCCGTTGACCACGAAGAGCAGGCGGACCTCCTCCGGATGGCTCTGCAGGAAGTAGCCGTCCGCGATCTGGCGCTCTTGCGTGATCTTGGCAAAGAGCGCGTCGAACCTCTCCAGAGGAATGACCTTGGCGTCCAGAACCGTCCCCGCCGCAGGGAACTTGGGGCTGGGCATTGTGCCTCCTCGCCTCCGGGGGCCGGACCTCCCTGCCCAGGGATCCGTCCCGCCTTCGCCGGGCGTCGGCCTTCCCGCGAAACCGAGTGTACTAACGCTGGCCGGCCTTGAGGGTTAGAATGTGTTTCCCGATGGTGATCCAATCGTTCGGGCGAAGTTCCGCCCGCTCGACCCGCTTGCCGTTCACGAACGTGCCGTTGGTGCTCTTCAGATCGGTGAGAACGACCGCCTGGTCCTCCAGGGCCACAGAGGCGTGCTTGCCCGACACCCCCATGTGATCGATCACGATGTCGTTCTCCGCATGGCGGCCGATGGAGAGCGGCCGGTCCACCGCGTACTCGCGGATCAACACCCCCTGGAAGCTCAGCACGAGTCTCGCGGCACGCTCGCCCACTGTCTCATCTCCCCCAGAGGTCCGCCAGCCAGCCGAAGAAGCCTCGGCGGCGCGCCGGCTTGGGGCGGATCTCTGTAGTCTTCTCCAATCCCGGCGGCACCTGGCGAGGCTTCTCGTGACCACGGGCATGAACTTCCACCAGCATGGCCGTGATGTTGTCGACCCCCCCCCGCTCGTTGGCCAGATCCACCAAGGCCTGACAGGCTGCGGCAAGGTGTCCGGGATTCCCGGCAACCTTGGCGAGCATCTCCTTGGCCTCCACCAGGTCGGAGAGGCCATCCGAGCAGAGCAGCAGGAGGTCGCCCGCCGCCGCCGGCTCCTCCACCAGATCGATCTCCACGGAATCCTTGAGACCCAGCGCCCGGGTGATCATGTGGCGGTACTGCGACTCCGCGGCCTCCTCGGGCGTGATGATGCCGCGGTCCAACTGCATCTGGATCACCGAGTGGTCCCTGGTCAACTGGGCGATCTTGCCGTCGCGCACGCGGTAGATGCGGCTGTCTCCCACATGCGCCAGGGCCATTCGATCGTCCGTCCCCAGGACGGCCACGATGGTCGTCCCCATCCCGGCGTAGTCCGGATGCCCCTGGGCCTTCTCGTAGATGGCCTTGTTGGCCATCTGGATGCTGCTCAACAGGAAATTCGACGGCCGGGAGCAGTCGGGCCGAGCCTCTCCGGCCAATGGCACGTCCTCTCCCGCCAGGTACTTCTGCATGGCCTCATAGATGGTGTCCACCGCCAGGCGGGAGGCAACCTCGCCCGCGGCATGGCCGCCCATGCCATCGCAGACCACGAAGAGGTTCAACTCCGGCGCAAGGCAGAAGCTGTCTTCGTTGCCGGTTCGCCTCTGCCCGACGTCTGTCTTGGCGATTCCGGAGAATTCCATGGTGATCTCATCCCTCCGTGGAGCTTGTCGGGACTTCGAAGCGCTGCGTGCTCGATCCTTTTGCCGGCGCCTTGTCCACTTGCGTGGCTGCCGCCGGCGTCTTGACCTGTTGCGTGGCTGCCGCCGGGGTCCTCACCTGCGTCGGTGTCCCCGTGCCGGTCGCCGGTCGCGGCGGACCGGCGGCGGGCTTTCCCGCCTGACTGAGTGCCTTCTCCAGGCGGTCCTTCAGGGCCTTGAGGGTCGTCGCCATCTCCGCGCCGGTCTGGAAGCGCTGCGCCGGATCCTTGGCCAGGGCCTTCTCGATCAGCTTCTGGAAGATGGGCGGAAGCTTGGGCACGAATTCGGTCACCGGCGGCGGGGGGCTCTGGGTGATCTGGAACATGATGGTGGCGATGGATTCCCCCCGGAACGGCCGCTCGCCGGAGAGCATCTCGTAGAGGACGACCCCCAGGGAGAAGAGGTCCGACCGCCCGTCCACTTTCTTGCCCGAAATCTGCTCGGGAGACATGTAGCTGGGCGAGCCCATAACCGTCCCCGTCTTGGTCTGGGAGGAGGAGACGATTCGGGCGATGCCGAAGTCGGTCACCTTCACCTCGCCGTTTTCCAGGAGCATGATATTGGCGGGCTTGACGTCCCGATGGACGATGCCGTGGGTGTGCGCGTAGCCCAGCGCGTCCGCGGTCTTGGCGCAGATCTCCAGCACCCGGGGCCAGGGGAGCAGGTTCTCCTTCTGGCAGTACTTCTCCAGATCCGCCCCCTTGAGGAACTCCATGGCGATCCACGCCACGTCGGTCTCTTCGCCGCTGTCGTAGATCGTGAGGATGTTGGGGTGGTTCAGCCCGCCGGCGGCCTGGGCCTCGCGGAAGAAGCGTTCCTTGACCTGGGCCAGTTGGGCCTCTTCCACATCGTCGAAGTGCACCGTCTTGATGGCCACCGTCCGGTTGATCTTCGGATCGATCCCCTTGTAGACGATCCCCATGGCCCCGCGGCCCAGCTCCTCGACCAATTCATAGCGACCCAGGGTCGGACGCTCCACCCCTTCCAGGATGGCGGTCGCCTCGCCCCGCTTGGCCCCGCCCACGGGGGTCATGACAGGCCCGGCGGCGGCCGCCTTCACCTTGGTCAGGCGATCGGCGACATCGCGGAAGTTCTTGTCCGCCGCCGCGATGCGCTCGTAGACCGTGAACGCCTTGGCCGGCTGACGCTTCCGCTCGAAATCCAGGGCCAGGTTGTACAGGACCCCCTTCATCTCCGCATCGACGGGAATCTTGGCGAATTTCTCCCAGGCCAAGTCCAGCATCCCCTTGCCCTGGAAGGTGAGGCCCAGGAGCTTATTGGCCTCGTCGCTCTCCTCCTCGACCATCTCCTTTTCCCGCTCCACCTTGAGGAAGCGGCGGGAGGTGATGGCCATGTAGTTCAGGAGGACCAGGACAGCGGGATAGGTCACGGTGAGCCACACTCCCTGCCAGGCGAAAATCGCCAGGCCGATCGCGACGACTCCCAGGAAGAGGGCCGCGCCCAGGGCCGAGCCTATTCCCGCCCCCAGGCGCGGGAGCAAAAAGGAGGTGAGCAGCCCCAGGCAGAGGACCGCCACCAGCATCGTCAGCTCCGCCCAGGCGGGCCGCGTCAGGAACCGCCCGGCCTGGATGCTGGTGATGAGATTGGCGTGTTTTTCCACCCCCGGCAGGATGGGGGCCAGCGGCGTCGGCTCCACGTCGCCGATGCCGGGGGCCGTGGCGCCAACCAGGACGATTTTCCCCTGGAAGGCCGTATCGGCGATCTTATCGTTCAGGACGTCGAAGGCCGAGTAGTACGGGAAGGTCCGGGGACCGCCGTAGTAGTTGACCAGGATCCGCATCCGCTCGTCCGTCGGAATCTGGATCGAGCCGAGCTCGATCCCGGCGCCGAACACCGCGCGGATCCGCTCGCGGGGGATCCCCATGCCCCGCGCCGCCACGGCCAGGGCGAAGTGGGGGAAATACTGCTCCCGGTATTCCACCAGCATCGGCTCCCACCGGCTGATGCCGTCCCCGTCGGGGAGCCGATTGATGTGCCCGAACCCCACCGCCACCTCTCCCAGCTTCGGCAGCGGCCAGGTCATCTCCTCGGCGCGCGGCGGACCCGCCTGGATCTGGTCGCCCGCCATGCTCAGATTGCTGAAGGCGCTCTTGGCGGCGAACCCCGGGATGCCTATGGCCTTGCCGGACCCCGGTCCCCCCGCCACTCCCTGCAGACTGGCGAAGCCCGGCAGGAGCACATTTCCCGCCTTCTGGATGGCGGCACTGAGCTTCGCATCGTTGTCCAGATCGCTGCGGATCTGGTGGAGGGTCTGCAGGAACTCGGGCCCCCCTCGCACGGCCCCCAAGGCGTGGAAGCTCTCCTCCACCCGCTCCAGGGCCCGGAGGCCGCTCTGCTCCTCCGGCTCCGACAGGATCAGGGTCAGGCCGATGACCTTTGCCCCCTTGGCCGCCAGCCGCTCGACCAGCGCTGCGACGCGGCTGCGGGGCCAGGGCCAGCGCCCCAGCTTGGTGATGGATTCCTCGTCGATAGCGACGATGGCGATGTTGGCGGAGGGGGTCCCCGGCCCGAACCAGCGGAGGCGGAGGTCGAAGAGGCGGTACTCGATGCTCTCCAGGAAGGGGGGGCGCAGCAAGGTCAGGACCACCACGACGAGCGTGATGAGAAGCCCGACCAACCACTCGGGCACGCGTCGGGCCTGTCGCCGCCGGGCCATGGGTCACTCCAGGATCGCCACGAAAGCCGTCCCGCCGTCTGCAAACTACGGCTCCGGCAGCCGCACTCGGCACGCTGCCGGGAACCGATGGAGCGTGAGACCACGCCTCGCGTCGGCATGCCCGCCTGCCCCGAAGGCGCGCCCCTCGGTCCAGGAAGGCCTGTCGGCGTCAGTCGGCGGAGCGGGCCTCTGCCTCGAGCCAGTCGCGCAGCTCGGCCAGAGAATCAACCACGAGGTCGGCCCGCTCCGAGGAACGGAACCCCGGGCTCCTGAGGAGCACCGCCATCACCCCTGCCCGTCGTCCCGCCAAGAGGTCAAGCTCGAAGTCCCCCACGAAAACGGCCTCGGCCGGATCCACTCCCATCCGCCGGCAGGCCAGGAGAACCGGATCGGGAGCCGGCTTCGGGGGGGCGTCCTCCCGGCTGACCACAGCATCGAAGCGGATGTCCAGCCGCCCGAGGATCGCCTCCACGCTCTTCCGGCTGTTGCGGGTAACCAGGCCGCTCTTCAGGCCTCTGCCGACCATCCACGCATGGAACGGCAGAAAGCCGTCCATGGAAGCGGCTTGCACCGCGGCCAGCGCCTCGTGCCGTTCCAAGATGGCCTCCGCGCGGGCCCGCTCTGTCAGGGCCAGCCGCTCCATTCGCTCCAGGATGAAGCCCTCGGTATCCCCGAAAATCTCCCGCTTGATGGCGGGGAAGTCGAGTCGCTGCTCGACGACCACGCCGTCCATATCGAAGAGGATGCCCCGAATCGGCTTCAAAGGAAGCAGTTCTCCCCGCGCGATGACAGGAACTTCCTCCTCCCGGCAAGGCCATCCATTGATCCGCCGTTCCCGGAGATGTTTCACCCAGTAGATGAGCTAAGTATGTATAGCCCCAATCCCTGCTTGGTGCAAGCGAATTTCCGCGCGTGGACCGAAGCCTGGTCTCTGGAGTGGGGCCGAGCGGACCCCGGTCGAGATATGTTGCCCCATCCCGAAGAAACCCCCCTCGCGCAAAGGCCTGTCTGCCGCCTGCCTGGGCGTGCCCGCAGGCAGACAGGTGCCGGCACAGGCAGGCGCCAAGCTCGCCAAGACAGATACAAACCCAACCTTTTCCCACGCAGAACCGCAGAGGCGCAAAGAGCCCTGGGGGGAGGGGAGGGGAGGGGTGTGGTGGGATGAGATTTCTCCCGGCTCCGCCAGGCACCCGCTGCCCACCTGGCCGCGGAAGACCAGGGGTCTTCTCTGCGGGCTCTGCGGATAACATTCCGGCAGTTCTTTGCGCCCTTGGCGATCTTGGCGAGATGCCGGATCTCGGATCAGGATTTATGAGAAGAGCCGGCGCGCCAGGAGGCGGGGCGGGCAGCTCCATTGGCCGAGATGGCGATGAAGATGTCGCCCTCTTGATGCGGGACCTGTCCCACGAACACGGTGGCGCCGCTCCTCAGCCGGACGGCCGAGTTCAGCAGCACTTGGCCACTGGACCGCAGTAAGCGGACCGTGAGCGTGTGCTGTCCCCCCTGACTCGCCGCGGGGGTGATCTCCAGCGAATGGTTGCCGGGGATGGTCGTCTTCCAAAGCTGGCCGATGGGCGCGAGCCCCGGAGGGGCGTCGAGGAGCTGAAACGTCGAATACCCGAATGTCTTTTGCAGCTCTTGGAGTTCCTTGGTCAGGCCGCGGAGCAAGCGGTTTCCCCGGCCAAGAGCGCCCTTCCCTCCGCTCCCGGGTCACCCGGGAAGGGGCTGGCGAGAGACCGGCTAGGATTGTAGTATGGCGTCGCGTGCTGGAGGGCGTTCGGGCCGGGGATTGACGGAGGACTCGATGATCAGCGTAAGCAAACTGTACTGCGGCGGAACGGCGGAGAGCGACGGGCTCCGCTACGGGCACGGCGGGCAGGGACCCGCCGTCGGCCCAGGGGCGCCGCCGGCCGCCAAGACAGCGGCGGAGCGTCGTCCGGTAACCGTCTGGAATGTCACGCGGACCTGCAATCTCCGCTGCATTCACTGTTACACCGACTCGGAAGCGAAGAAGTACGCGGGCGAACTCAGCCTCGACGAGGGCAAAACCCTGATCCGGGACCTAGCGGAATTCCAGATCCCCGCCCTGCTCTTCTCGGGGGGGGAGCCGCTGGCCCGGCCCGACCTGTTCGAGCTGGTGGCCTACGCCCGCTCCCTCGGCCTTCGGCCGACCCTCTCGACCAATGGGACGCTCATCAGCGAAGAGTCCGCCCGGCAGATCAAAGCGGCCGGCTTCACCTATGTGGGCATCAGCCTGGACGGCGTGGGGGCCATCAACGACCAGTTCCGCGGGGTACAGGGGGCCTTCGATCGCGCCGTCCGCGGCTTCAAGGCCTGCGTGAAGGCCGGTCAGCGCGTGGGGCTGCGGCTCACCCTCACCCGGCACAACTACAAGAACCTCCACCAGGTCTTCGATTTCATCGAGGCCGAGAAGATCGACCGGGCCTGCTTTTACCACCTGGTCTATGCCGGGCGCGGCGGCCAGATCGCCGGCGAGGATCTCTCGCGCGAGGAGACCCGGCACGCGCTGGACATCATCCTGGAGCGAACCGAGGACTTCCACCGCCGCGGCCTCAGCAAAGAGATTCTCACCGTGGACAACCACGTGGATGGAGTGTACCTGTACCTGAAGCTGCGCGAGCGGAATCCCGAGCGGGCCGACCAGGTGCTGAAGCTCCTGACCTGGAACGGGGGCGGCCTCTACAGCTCGGGGGTGGGCATCGCCGACATCGATTTCCAGGGCAACGTCCACGCCGATCAGTTCTGGATGCACCATTCCTTCGGCAACGTGCGCCAGCGTCCCTTCAGCCGGATCTGGACCGACACGAAGGATCCCCTCATGGCAGGGCTGAAGAACCGGAGGGCCAAGATCAAGGGCCGCTGTGCCCCCGATGTCTGCAAGTGGTTCGATGCCTGCGGCGGCGCGCTGCGAGTTCGGGCGGACCTCTTCTATGGCGATCCCTGGGCCCCGGAGCCGGCGTGCTACCTGACCGATGAGGAAGTCGGCTTCAGCCCCGAAAAACAGGCCCTGGTGGCAGGACGGAACGAGGCCTTCGCGCTGCCCGAGTTCTCCCGGTCGATCGGCGCCACGCCCCCGGCCGCTCGGCACACGCTGCCCTCCGTCTCTTGCACCGGCGGCGCCGAAGTGGGCGAGGGGACGTGATCCATTTGCGATTTGCGATTTGCGATTTGGGGGGTCCGGAACGGGGCCAATTCTCGCGTGCGGCCGCGTCCGCAATCGCAAATCTAAAATCTCAAATCGCAAATCCCGCCATGTGGGCTATCCCGGCAGGAACTGGTTGGCCACGGTCTCCTCGAAGCGGATCCTGCGCCGGAGGGATCCGGCTTTCTCCACCACATCCGCGGTGTTGGTGAAGGCCCGCTCCGTGACCAGACCGTACGGGTTCAAGGCGGGGAGGATGGCCTTCACCCCCTCGGCGATCTCTCGGGAGTCTGCCCGCACCATGAACGGTTGCAAGGCGCCCGCGATCTTGGCCGTCGGACTCCTCAGCGCCCAGCGGACCGCCTGGTAGAGCGCGCGGGTCGCCCGCCGCACCTTCTCCTCCTGCTTCTGGGCCAGCTCGGTCCGCACCAGGAGCACCCCCATCAGGAACTCCGACAGCCCGGGGTCCTCGCCTCTGGCATAGTTGATCAGCGAAACCGCCTCCTCGCGGACCACCGCCATCTCCGGGAGCGGCACCAGGTTGAGCCCGACATCCACCCGCCCGTCCCTGAGAGCCGCTGCCCAGCCGTCGGATCTTCCCAGGCTGATCAGCCGGATATCCTCGCCGATCCGAAGCCCTTCCCGCGCCGCCACATAGGTGGCCAAGCGCTCGCCAAGGCTGCCGGGGGCGGTCACGCCAACGGACAGGCCGCGGAGGGCCCGGAGCTTCTGAGACAGCGGGCTGCCCTGGCTGATTCCATGACGTCTGGCGGCTTCCCCCCGCATGACCCAATTCACGATCGGCCGCTGGAGACCCGAGTACACGACCAGCAGGGGCCGACCCGGCGGCGTGGACAGCAGGCTGTCGCCGGAGGTGAAGGCCAGATCCGCCTGGCCGCCCTCCAGGGCCCTGACCTCCAGGCCCGGTCCCGGCACGCTGATACGCTTCACCGCCAGCCCCTGCTCCTCGAACATCCCCAGGGCCACGGCCAGGTACACCGGTGCGAGCGTGAATCCGGCCGGCCCCAGGGCCAGCCGGACCGTTTCGGCGGCCTGGCTCGAAGAGAGCGGCATGCAGAGGCAGACCAGCAGTATGAGTGGGATGCCGAACAGAACGTAGCGCATGGCAGACCGAAGGTGATGCGACACGGACGGCGGCGGGCGCAGCGGGCCTGCGGCCCGGAAATGCCCGGAGGGCGCCCTCAGCTCAGGTCGATCTCGAGGCCCTCGTGAACCCCGAAGCACTCCAGGCTGCTCTGCCTTTCCTCCAGGATGCGCTGGCAGTCGCCCGCCATGGCGTCCACCCCTTCATCCGTTCGCTCGGGATCGTGGTGGAAGAGGCCCAGGCGCTGGACACCGGCCTCCATGCCCAGCCGCAAGGCGTCGGTGTAAAGGCTGTGTCCCCACCCCTTGGTATGCTGCGGGTACTCTGCCGCCGTGTACTGCGCGTCGTGAATGAGGAGATCCGCCCCCTTGGAGAACTCCCGGTAGGCCGCGAAATCCAGCCCGCCGACGTGGGGATGGGAGAGCTCGTTGTCCGTGAGGAAGACAAAATGCTTCCCCTCTTCGCTGACCTTGTAGCCGATCCCCTGATTCGGATGGCTGAGGGGTATGGGCGTCACCATGACGGACCCGATGGGGAACGCATCCCGGCAGACTCCCCCGTACTCGATCTCGGCCTTGACGGCCGAGAAGTCCACCGGGAAGTTCGGGGATTGCATGGCGCCGGAAAAAATCCCGCGCACCGACTGCTGGGCATATGGACAGCCGTAGAACCGAATGTGCGTGCCCTCGCGGTAGATGGGTCCGAAGAAAGGCAAGCCCACCAGATGGTCCCAGTGCGCGTGGGTGAAGATCAGGTGGAGATCGCGGCGCGCCTCCTTGAGCAGCGTCAGTCCCAGCTTCCGGATGCCCGACCCCGCGTCCATGATGAGGATCTGGTCGTCCAGCGTCTGGATCTCGATGCAGGTCGTAGACCCGCCGTACTTGATGTACTCCCGACCGGAGACGGGAATCGAGCCTCGCGCACCCCAGCACCGGATGATCATTGACGCTCCTCCTGCCCCGGCGGCCGCGTCCGCCGAAGGCGGAATCCCTCTTGGCCACGACGATGCGGCAACCCCATGTGGCCGGCATTTTACCAGGGGTGCGGCAGCCAAGGCAATCACGATGCTACCTGGTTCTTGCGTTAAGCGCGCAAGAACCAGACGACGGTGGTGTATTTCGACACCGCGGAGCTGCTGCCCAGCCCCGTGCATCATCCCGCCGCAGGCGGAATTGGTCAGTGGTCAGGTAAGCCCGGATTATTCACGGCTCTTTCGTGAATAATCCGGGCTAGGGCCTCCCCCTCCCGCTCGCGGAAACGGACCGCCACCCGGAGTTGCTCCAGATCCTGGTCGAGGATCTTCCCGCCCAGCGCCACGGGGTGGACGGCGAAAAAAGCCCGCACCTCCGCCTCCAGTTCGGGGGTCGCCAGCCCCGCCAGGCCCTCGCACACCCGGCGAAGGCCGGTAAGGGGCGGCAGCTTCTGGACGAGGGCCGGCCACCGCCCCATGATGAACCGCCAGGTCAGCTCCCGCGAGTGGACGCCGAACAGGAGCGACCGGAACAGGAATGGCGCATCCTGCGAGCGCACGGCGGGCCCCATGGCCAGATCCAGCGTTCGCTGGACCAGCTCCGGATCCCGGAAGCCCGTCAACCCCTGCAGGAAGCGCTGCTCCTCCTGGGGGGTCGCCGCTGACCGAAGACTGCCGAGGAACTCCTCGTAACGGGCGGCGTCTCCGCAGTGCGCGGCAATGGCGATCAGCGCCGGGAGCAGGTCCGGATCCACGGCCGCAGCCTCCCGGCGCTGGCGCGCATAGCGCTCCTGCGCCTCCGCCTGGATCGTCGGCTCGTCGCCCAGGGTCCCCAGCGCCTGCAAGAGCTCGCCGCGGAGCTGGCGGGCGAGATCGTCCTCGCCCGGTTCCGGCGACCAGCCAAGTCGCCGGCAGGCCGGCTGAAGCTGCGCCCGCACCAGACGCTGAAGTCCGAGGCGGTCCTCGGGGCGGACCACCCTGTCGAGGTAAGCCAGCGAGGCGAGCAGCACGGCCCAGACGTGGCGATCGGCCTCGTCGCGGAACCGCGCGGCCAGATCGAGATACTCCTGGAGGGGAAAAAGACCCGCCAGGGCCATGGCCCAGGCATCGTTCACCAGATTGAACCGCTCCACGGGCGCCAGGAGACTCTGAGGAGCGTTCAGCAGCTCCGCCAGGAGTCCCGGGCCGTAGCGCACCCGGTAGAATCCGTGGCCTCCATCATTCAGCACGGCCCACTCAACGGATCCCGGCAGCGTGAGCCGCGAGGTGGCGCCGTCCAGCAGGTGCCCCAGGCGACGGACCGCCCCGTCCGCCCGGGCCCGCAGGGTGATGGGCACGCGCCAGGTCCTTTCGCCCCCGGTTTCCGGGGGAAGATAGGTGAATCGCTCCTGGGAAAGGAGAAGCGTCTTGCCGTCGTCGGCCACCTCCGCCGTCACCAGGGGATAGCCCTCCCGGAAGAGCCAGCCGTCCATGATGTCGGGGATGGGTTGGCCGCTGGCCTCACCCAGCGCGTGCCAGAGGTCGGCCGTCTCCGCATTGGAAAACCGGTGATCGCTGAGGTACTTCCGGATGCCGGCCCGGAAGCGCTCCGGGCCGAGGTACTGCTCCAGCATCCGGAGCACCGCCCCACCCTTCTCGTAGGTGAGGACATCGAACATGGCCTCGGCGTCCCGGGGGGCGACGACCTCGAACTCGACGGGCCGACTCGCGCGGAGCCCGTCCATCGAGAGGGCCGCCGCCCGCGAAACCCCGAAGGCCGTCCAGCGCTGCCAGGCCGGGCGCCAGGCATCCACCGCCTGGACCTCCATCAAGGTGGCAAAGGCCTCGTTGAGCCAGAGGCCGTTCCACCAGGCCATGGTCACCAGATCCCCGAACCACATGTGGGCGATCTCGTGCGCCACCACATCGGCGACCCGGACCCGCTCGGCATGGCTGCTCCGCTCTTCATCCAAGAGAAGGGCCGTTTCGCGGAAGGTGATGGCCCCCAGATTCTCCATGGCGCCGAAGGCAAAATCGGGAAGGGCGATCAGGTCCAGCTTGTCCCCGGGGTAGGGGATGTCGTAGTAGGCCTCGAAAAAGCGGAGCGAGAATGCCGCCACATCCAGGGCGAATCCCGCCAGCCGCTCCTTGCCCGGAACGCACCAGACCCGGATCGGAGTGCGGCCCGCCATGCGCACGGCGCCGCACGAAAGACGCCCAACGACGAGCGCCACCAGGTAGGTGGACATCGGGATGGTGGGGGCAAATGTCACGGCTTTCTTCCCCGTGCCCGGCAGGCTCTCTTCGCGGAGGATTCCTGTATTCGAGATCGCGGCCAGGTCCTGCGGCACCACGAGGGTCACCTGGAACACCGCCTTGAAGGCCGGCTCGTCCCAGCAGGGAAACGCCCGGCGCGCATCCGTGGCCTCGAACTGGGTCACTGCCAGAAAGCCCCCCTCGCCGCCCCCCTCGCTCTTGATCGCGCTGCGATAGAATCCGCGGAGCTGGTCGTTCAGGATCCCCCGAAACCGCAGAGACAGGCGCCAGGGCCCCGGCGCCAGGGCCTCCGGGAAGCGGAGCCGGACCCGCTCGGTGACCTCGTCCAACGTCACGGAGGCCTCCTGCCTCGTCCCCCGATCGTCGGCAATGCTGGCGGCGTCGATCGCCAGATCCGCCGCGTTGAGCACGATCTCCTGCGCGGGCTCGCCGAGGTCCAGGACGATCCGCTCCTCACCCGTGAACCGGAAGGCGGAAAGATCCGGCTCCAGCCGGAGGTCATACCGTTGGGGAGTCGCGGTTCGCGGCAGTCGGTACGCGCTTCCCGTTTGATTGGACACTGGCCTGCCCCGTTATCGGCCGCGCCGGACCGGCGGGCTCGGTAGCGGGGATTCTACGGGAGGTAGGGCTGACAGGCAAGACTCGAGAGGGCCGGCGGAGGTCGCGCCAGCCGAGTGTGACTCTCGGCACACTGGAACATCCTGTGCAGGGTAAAGTCGAACGGCGCACCTGGCTTTCTTTGCGGTCCTGGCGAGCGTTGCGGTGAAGGGTTTGGCACGAGGGGTGTAACCGCCTGACTCAGACAGGCGACCATAGGCCGTGCGGGCCTCATGCGAGGAGGAGCGAACGTGAAAACACTGGCGCGGTACCCGATTGTGTTGTTCGTGATTCTGACAACTGCTGCCTTTCTTGCGGATCCGCAACTGCCGTTCTGGCAGGGAGACATGGGCGTCGCGTATGCCAAAGGTGGCGGGGGCGGAGGCGGCGGGACCGGGGGAGGCGGCGGTGGAGGGGGCGGCGGCAAGGGCGGCGACGGTGGCCGTGGCGGGGAGTCCGGACGCGGCGGCAATCCCGGCGGGCGCGGCGGCGCCGATCACGGCGGACGCGGGGGAGGCGCCGGCGGCGCCAAAGGAAGCGAAGAGGCCGGCGCTCCCAAGAACCAGGGGCAGGCGGTCTCCGCGGCGGCCCACGAGGCACAGGCTGCCGCCAAGGCGGCCGGCGAGCAGGTGGGGCCCGCGGTCAGCGCTGCGGTCCATGAGGCGCAGGGGAAGACCGGGGACGAGTCGGGCTCAACGGACACGGGTGCCTCGGGGGGAACGACGGCGGACTCTTCGGGAGGCGCAACCGGGGGCGCCGCCTCCGGGACTTCGGCATCTTCGCCCACCGCGGCAACCCGCTAGTAGGCCGGAGGCGAGAGCATGAAGACTCGGAATACGCGAGGGCGGGTTACACTCTTGGTGTGCGCGTCTCTGGCCGCGCTCCTGGCGGGCTGCTCCGCCACGCAGGATCTCTCCGCCAAATTTCGCAGGAGCATGCAGGCCCAGCGTGCCCACAATGACGGTCTGGAGCTGTACAAGGCCGAGAAATATGCCGAAGCACTTCCCCACTTCCGGCGCGCCCTGACGCTCTATCCCGATTTCGACGAGGCCATGAGCTACCTGGCCTGGAGCCTGTACCACACCGGCCAGTATGCGGAAGCGGCCCGCCACTTCGGGCAGGCCCTGAAACGGGAGCCGCGGTGGGAGGGGCTGCATGACGGGCTGGGCTGGTCGCGCTACCGCCAGGGCAAGTACGCGGCGGCCATCGATGCCTTCCAAGCGGCCTTGGCCATCGATGATCGCTACCGGGATGCCGACGTCGGCATCGCCTACTCTCTCTTCGAGGCCAAGCGGTATGCCGAGGCCCTCCCCCGCCTGGAACGCCTCACGCGCGAGGGCGAGGGGCAGCGCTTCTTTCTGCCCCGCGCCAAGGACGTGGAGGACGTGCGCAGCCGGCTCGCCTGGACCCTGTATTACCTGGGGGAATACGAGCGGGCTGGCGTTGAGTTCCGCCAGGGCATCGCCGCCCGGCCGGACTGGTACGGCCTTCACGCCGGGCTGGGCTGGACCCATCTGAAGCTGAAGAATAACTCGGCGGCAAGGCAGAGTTTCGAGCGGGCGCTCTCGCTCAAGCCCGGCTACCCCGATGCCAAGGAGGGGCTGGCGCGGCTGCGATAGGCCGGTCCGGGAGGCTGCCGCCACGGGGCCGGGGCGGCTCGCCTCCCGGCTATGGCTTCAGCTTGCGCAGGAAGGCCTCCACCTCGGCACGGGACGGGAAGGAGGACTGGGCCCCGCGTTTTGTGCAGGCGAGGGCCGCGGCGGCATTGGCCAGCGGGAGGACCTCCTGCCAGCCTCCACCCGCCACCAGCCCCACCGCCAGGGCCCCGTTGAAGGCATCCCCCGCCCCGGTGGTGTCCACGGCTTCCACGGGAAAGGCCGGGTAGTGCATGGCCGCCTTGCCGTCGCAGACGAGCGCCCCCTGCGCCCCCAGCGTGACGATCACCCGCTTCACGCCGCGGAGCAGGAGGTGCTGCGCCGCGGCCGCGGCGCTCTCGGGTCCTCCCACGGGGATGCCGGACAAATGCTCCACCTCCGCCGCGTTCGGCGTGAGGCAGTCCACCAGGGAAAGCAACGCATCCGGCAGGGGTTGGGCGGGGGCGGGGTTGAGAATGGTGCGGAGCCCGTGCTCGCGGCCGGTCGCCAGGGCCCACTGCGTAGTCTCCAGGGGAATCTCCAACTGGCACAGGAGGATCGACGCCGTGGTGAAGAGCATTTCGTGCGCCCGCGCCGCGACCGGCGTCAGGCAGTGGTTAGCCCCGGAGGCCACCGCGATCTGATTGCGCCCCTCGGCGTCCACCACGATCAGGGCCACCCCGGTGGCGGCCCCGGAATCCCGGATCAGCCCGTCGGTCGGGATCCCCTCGGTCGCGAACTGTCGGACGATCTCTTCTCCCTGCGGATCGCTTCCGATGCAGCCGAGGAATCGAACCTGGGCGCCCAGCCGGCGGGCCGCCACCGCCTGGTTGGCCCCCTTCCCGCCGTGGCTTCCGTAGTAGGTGCCGCCGGTGACCGTTTGCCCCTCTCGCGGGAGGGTGGGGACGGCCACGGTGAAATCCATGTTCGCCGATCCGACCACCAGGAGACGGGACATGGCGCCCTCTTCGGGCGGCGCAGCGGACCGGTTGCCGTTCGCCCGCGCCGGTTCCCTGGCGTCTACCCTAGCCTGTCCCGCACGCCGAATCAAGCCCTTCGATGATTCACCGGAGGAGATTTTGCAGCCAATTGAAGAACGGCCGCAGGACAATGAGGTCGGATCGCCGCTGGCCGCAAGCGGCCTCTTTGGGCTCTGTGCCCGCCAGGAAAGCCTCCTCCACCACCTCCCCACCCCCGCAGGCGAAGGCTCCCGTGGCCCGCTCCACGGGGGCAAAGGCCACGCCGGGCGGTGGAACGAAGGGGCGTGCCGGTCTCGCACGGAGGGCGCCCGCCATGACGGCACCCCAGATGGGCAACGCGGCCTGCGCCCCCGTGAGCCCCAGCGGACGGTTGTCGTCCCGGCCGACCCACACCCCCACCACCAGGTCGGGGACGTACCCGACGAACCAGGCGTCGCGGAGATCGTCCGTGGTCCCGGTCTTGCCCGCCGTGACGTCGGCCAGCCCCCAGGCGCGGCTTCCCCGGCCGGTTCCCTCCCGCATGATTCCCCGCAGGAGATGCGTGATCAGGTAGGCGGACTGCCTGGAGGCCGCGCGGACCGTCGGCGGGGGCCGAGCGATGAGCGGCCGCGTCTCTGGATCCTGGACGGCGGCCAGAGTCGTGGGGGTCACCTGCAGCCCCTGGTTGGCCAAGGTGCCGAACGCCGCCGTGATCTCGAGGAGGGTCACGCTCGAGGTGCCGAGCGCCATCGCGGGGACGGTCTCCTGCGGACTGGTGATCCCCGCCGCCCGGGCCATGCGCGCGACCCGCTCCAGCCCGATCGTCCGGGCCACCCGCACCGCCGGGACGTTGAGCGAGTCCTCCAGGGCCCGGCGGATTGTCACGGGCCCGTGGAAACGCCGATCCAGGTTCCGGGGGGTCCACAGCCCCCCGCCCGCCTGGATGGCGATCGGCTCATCCGGGACCAGGGAGGCGGGCGTGAAGACGGGGCCGGCCCCCTCCCGCTCCGCCTCGAATGCCGCGAGATATATGAACGGCTTGAACACAGAGCCTGGTTGCCGGCGGGCCCGGGTGGCCCGGTTGAACGGGCTGCGCCCGTAGTCGATCCCGCCCACCAGCGCCCGGATCTCTCCGGTAGCAGGCTCGATCGCCACCAGCGCGGCCTGGATCGTCCCCCGAAACGCCGCAGGGTTCATCGCCTCCAAGCGGGCGATCCCTGCCCGCACAGCCCGTTCCGCGCTCCGCTGCAAGGCGGGGTCCAGGCTGGTGGCGATCGTCACCTCGCCGGACGGCGGCAGCGTGGCGCGGCCGCGAATCTCCTCGCGGGCCAAATCGCGGAAGTACCCTGCCACAGGGCCGGCACCCCTTCGGGTCACCTTCGTAGGGCGCCGGAGCGCCGCGGCGAGCCCCGGGGCGTCCAGCGCCCCCGTATCCCGCATCGCCCGCAGCACGCGATCCCGCGCGCGCCGGGCGCGCTCCGGATCACCGGCGAGGATGGCGTTGGGGGCGCGGATGCCCGCGGCCAGGAGGGCGGCCTCCTCGGGGCGGACCGCCTCCAGCGACTTGCCGAGGTCGTGTCGCGCCGCGGCCCCCAGCCCGTGAATGGCCACCCCCTGTCGGTGGCCCATGTAGACCGTGTTGAGATAGGTGGCGAGGAGGCGCGCCTTGGAATAGCGCGCCTCCAGCAGCAGGGCGAGCGCGATTTCCTGGAGCTTCCGGACCCAGCGTCGCTCCGGCCCCAGGAAGAGACCGCGGGCCAGTTGCTGGGTGACGGTGCTGCCGCCCTGGCGGATCTCGCCGTGGCGGACGTTCGCCACGGCCGCCCGCAGGACGGCCGGCGTATCGATTCCAATGTGGGCATGGAACCGGCGGTCTTCCGCCGCCAGGACCGCCGCCACCACCACGGGCGGAATCCGTTCCGGCGGGACCCAAACCTGATACCGTGCCCCCGCGCCTGGCAGGAGGGCGATCTCATGGCGCCCGGCCATCAGCCGGATCGTCGGACCCGCCGGCGGCAGACCCTCCGCGGGGAGCGGAAGGATCCAGGCAATGGCATACCACGCGGCCCCGAGGAGGATGAGGATGGCCGCCCCCTTGGCTCCCCGGCACCGGGCTGTCCGGGATTCGTGTGTGGCGTGCATGACCTGCCCGCGGCTGGTGGCCTCCGCGGCGCCGGGGCTGGCCCCCCGGCGCCGCTCGTGGAGGAGGCCGTGCAGACGTGCGGCGGGATTACCGCGTCCGCACTTCTGGCATCATCGGTTCGATTTCTTGACCCGGCCCGGATCGTCACGGAAGAAGCGATCCCCGAATATATAGCCACCGAGGAGGCCGACCGGTCCGGCAATGGCCGCGCCGACGGCGGCATTACCCGCCGCGGCTCCCAGCAAGGCTCCGCCGGCGGCCCCCCCGGCACCCCCGACCAGGGCGCCTTTCTCCCGGGCCGTCAACCCCGCACACCCCGCGGTCAGGACAGCCACCAGCACGACCAGGACCGCCATCTTCTTCATGTCGCTCCCCTCATGGGTAACACGGGTAAGTCGTCGTTGCGGTCGACATCGCCACCCGCCAGCGTCTCCTGCTAGTGGGGGAGGCACTCCGTTACCGCCCCGACGCGGGCTGCCGGGCCCGAGGCGCCCCCGAGGGCACGGATCATGTCCCGAAGCAGGGTGAGCCGAATCGGCTTACCCAGGAATCCGTCCACCCGGAAGGCCTCCAGTTGGGGTCGGACCGTCCGCCAATCCTCCGCCGAGACGACGAGGACGGCCACGCGATCATCGTAGGCCCGGAGGATGCGCACGAGATCCCAGCCCGACAAGGTCACCCCCATGACGGGCGGGAGATCGAGATCCACAACTGCCACATCCAACCGCTGTGACTTGATGACCCGGAGGGCATCCCACCCGTCCCGAGCCGTCACCACCTGATGCCCGTCGGCGAGCAACCATTGCCGGAGCCCTTCCCGGCTATTCTGCTCGTCTTCAATCACCAGTATGTGCTTCCCCACCTTGCCGCTGCTCACCTTGGACTCGCCGCTCCCACTGGGATTCCCTCTCTTCATCCGGAACTCCTTGTCTCTGACCGATCAAATAAGGCAATGACCATGCCAGACCTCGGAAAAAGAACCAGCCCATGCAACCTGTTGAATATAAATGAACACGTTGAAGCCTGGACGAGGGAGAGGCGATTCCGGGGAATGCCCGCCGTATGGATCATGTAACTCTTACACGATTCCTGCACGTAATTTTTCTACGGAAGGCCCAGGGAACAGGGGAGGACACTAGCGTTGAACGCGGGATAATTCCTCGGCCAGGATGCGGGCCTTCTCCGCCATGTTCGATGCGGCGGGAAAGTCCTGGCGAGTCAGGCTCTCCTTGGCTCTGGCGATGAAACTCTCCACGGTCGCGAACGCGTCCTTGTGATCCTGGTCAAGCTTGGTCGGATCGACCTTGGCGGCCAGCCCCTCGGCGATCTGAATCTTTCGACGAATCTCCCGCTGGAGCGTCTCGATGTCTCCCTGCCGGATATCCGGCGTGAGCACCGGGGGGGCGGGAGCAGGCGGCGGAGCCGGAGGAAGAGGGACCTTCTTGACCGGGGGCGGAGGCGGCGCGGGCTTGGGCACCTCGGTCGGCAAGGGTGGCGGCGCGAGCTTGGGGGGAGCAGGCGCCGGAGGCGCCGGGGGGAGTGCCGGCGGTGGGGGCGGAGGCGGCGCGGGCTTGGGAGGCGTCGGGGGGAGTGCCGGCGGCGCAGGCTTGGGAGTCGGCGCTGGCGGAGTCGGTGACGGCAGCGGGGGGGCGGGATGTGGGGGCGGGCTGATCCACTCCCTGAGCGACTGGCATCCTCCCATCGTCAAGGCGGCAACCAACACCCAGGTGGAATAGGCGCCACGCGGCATATGTCGTCCTGTCCCGGGGGGGCCGTACGCTCCGTGGGTTCCAAACCCGGGCTATTCACGAATGGATCGTGAATCGCCCGCCCTCCGGGCTTCGACTCCGGCCCTGCGGGCCTCCGCTCAGGAGTAGCCCGGGTTTGTCTTGAGTCCCACCGCAGTGGCGGGATCGAAACGCGCCAGAATGCCGGCGGCATTCTGGCGGGCGGTTATGAGTGAAAGCGCAGCTTTCGCGAATAAGCCGGGCTAACCTAGCCCAGCGGCAGACGGATGGTGACGGTCGTGCCTTGGTCGAGTTCCGACTGGACGTCAATGCTGCCGTCGTGGAGCTGCACCGTGCGATACACCATGGCGAGCCCGATCCCGCTCCCACCCGGCTTCGTAGTGTAGTAAAGGCGAAAAATCTTCTCCAGATCCTCGGGAGCGATCCCCGACCCGGTATCGGTGATGCGGATCACGGCCCATCCCGCCTCGTGGGTCGTCCCCACCCGCACCTCCCCGCCGGACGGCATGGCCTGGCAGGCATTGAGCATCAAGTTCAGGCAGGCCTGGCGGAGCAGTTCGGCATCGGCCGTGACCGGGAGAAGCCCCGCCGCCGGCTCAAAGCTGAAGCGGATCCCCTTCGACTCCCATTCGGGCTGTAGCAAGGCGATCACTTCCCCCAGGTGGCTGTTGAGATCCAAGGATGCCAGCCGCAGCTCCTGCGGACGGACGAACTTCAAGAACCCCTGAACGACGCGGTCCAGTCGCTGGATCTCTCCGTCGATAACCTTCAGGCTCTCCCTCACCTCGTCCGGCGCGCCGTGCAGCCGCCCCCTGAGCAGTTCCAGGTGAATCGCCATTGCATTCAGGGGATTCTTGACTTCGTGGGCGACGCCCGACGTGAGGCGGCCCAGGGCGGCGAGCTTGGCCGAGTAGCTCAAGAGCGACCGCAGCGTTTGCAGCGAGCCGAGATCTCGCAAGAGGACGACTGCCCCCACCGGGGTGTGGGCGTCAGCCACGGTGAAGGCTGAAACCAAAAACTCTCTGGATTCCTCGGTCAGGGGCAGCCAGACCGTGGCGTTGCGGATCCCCTCCGGCGTCTCGAAGGCGCGCGCCAGAAGGCCGCGCAGGGGGTGCGCGGCCGGCACCACCTCGGCCAGAGATTTTCCCCGCACCCAGGAAAGCGGCGCACCTATCACTCGCTCGGCGGCGGTATTCATGAAAAGGATGCGCCGGTCCCGGTGCAGGAAGACCATCCCGTCCTCCAGATGATCCGCCACCTGAAGGATCTGGTCCTCCTCTCCCACGGCACGCAGGCGATCGGCCTGCACCTCTTTCCCCAGGAGTTCGAGCTGACTCGCCAGCTCCCGGAACTCGTCCTCTCCCCCTAGGTCCGGGGTCCCCACCAGCTCGCCTCGCCTCGCCTGATCCATGGCCACCGTGATCCGGTGGATGGGACGGAGGGACAGCCGGGTCAAGCCGAGCGCCACGATCCAACTGAGGGGCAGCGCCAGGCAGAGGAGCAGCAGGCCGCGCAAGAGGGCGGCCTCCAGTTCTTGCCGGAGGAGCGCGTTGGACACCCCCAGCCGGATCGTGCCAAATGGGGCCCGGCCCAGGCGCAGCGGAAGCCTCACCTCGTACACCCGCCCGGGCCGGTACAGGGCCACAGTACGGCTTACCGGGCCCACCTCCAGCAGGCTCGCCAGCGTCTGGCGGTCGGCCGCCTGCCCCCCTTCCTTGTACGGCTCGCCGTGCAGCCGGATCTCGCCCTCGTCGTCGGCGATCAGGGCATACTGGAGATGGGGAGAGTACCCCACGCTGGCCTCCAGGAGCGCCCGAAGCTCGGCGTCCTGGTGCAAGGCTTCCCAGGCGCCGCGCGCCGGGGTCCGCTCCAGCGCGCGGCTGCTCTGCGCAAAGAGCTGTCGGGCCACCAGCTCGGCCTGTCCCATGCCTTCCTCGACGACGATGCGCGTCAGTTGGGCAAAATGGAGGAGGCCCGCCCCCACCGCGACCAGGGCGGTCAGGGCCGTGACAGCCAGGATTTCCTTGACCCGGAAGCCGATCCGCACCTACCCCCCATACCGGTTCAGCTTGTTGTGAAGGGTCTTCAAGCTGATGCCCAGGATCTCCGCAGCCTTGGTCTTGTTGTTCCCGACCGACTGCAGGGTCTTCAGGATGAGGGCCCGCTCCGCTTCCTCCACCGTCGTCCCCACGGGGAACGCCACGGTCTCCGGGCCGAGGTCTCGCCGGGCGGCGCCCAGGTCCTGCGGGAGCTGCTGGGTCCCGATCCACTCGTCCTGGCAAAGGACCACCGCATGCTCGATGGAGTTGCGCAGTTCCCGGACGTTCCCCGACCAGGCATGGCCCAGCAGGACCGCCTGCGCCTCGTCCGTCAGGGCCCGGATATGCCGGCCGTGCTTCTCGTTGAACTCCTCGATGAAAGTCTGGACCAGCAAAGGAATATCCTCGCGCCGATCGCGAAGCGCCGGCAGGTGGAGCCTGACGACGTTGAGCCGGTAGTACAGATCCTCCCGGAGGCTGCCCGATTGAACCGCCTCCTGGAGATTCTTGTTGGTGGCGGCGATCACCCGGACATCCACCTGGAATTCGGTTTTCCCCCCCAGGCGGCGAACGCTGCCATCCTGGAGGATCCTGAGGAATTTCGCCTGCAGGCCGGGCGCCATCTCGGCAATCTCATCGAGGAAGAGGGTTCCGCCGTGCGCCATCTCGAAACAGCCCGGCCGGCGGTCGATCGCCCCCGTGAAGGCCCCTTTCTCGTGGCCGAAGATCTCGCTCTCCAGGAGGGTCTCGGGAATGGCGGAGCAGTTGATGGCCACGAACGGTTGCCGAACCCGGGGGGAAAGCTCATGGAGCGCGCGGGCTGCCAGTTCCTTTCCCGTCCCGCTCTCGCCCGTGATGAGGACCGCCGCCGAGGTCGGCGCCGCCAGCTCCAGAAGCCGGTAGACTTCCTGCATGGCGACGCTCTTCCCGACCAGCCGCCCCAACCCCCACAACTCCTTCAGGCGCCGGCGGAGAAGCGTCACCTCCTGGACCGTCTCGCCCTTCTCCAGCGCCCTTTCGACGAGAACGCGGAGCCGCTTCACGTCGACCGGCTTGGTCAGATAGTCGTACGCCCCCTGCTTCATCGCCCCCACCGCGGTCTCCACCGAACCGTGACCCGTGAGCAGGATCATTACGGCAAAGGGCAGGTCGGAGCACAGGGCTTGCAGCAACTGCAGCCCGTCCAGCCCCGGCATCACCAGGTCGGCGATGACCAGAGAGGGCCGGAAGGTCCGTGCCTTGTCCAGCGCCTCCTGTCCGTCGGCGGCCTCCGCGACCTCGTATCCCCAGCCGCCCAAGAGGGCCGCCAGCCCGTGCCGCGAGGCCGTCTCATCGTCCGCCACCAGTATTCGATGGGACACGCACCGCTCCCCTCTGCTCCCTCCTTTCTGGATCTTGCTGCTGCTCCCCTCGTCGCCACCCTCGCTGCGCCCAACCGCCTGGACAGTCGAACTCTCCTTACCACCCATGAGAGCACCTCAGCCGGGAACCCGCGGCCCCGATGGGCCGCCCCCGATCGGAAAATCGCTCTTCGTACTTGGCAGTGTCGACCCTCTTCAGCAATGAACCTTACTTCGTTCGAATCTCGCGCCGGACCTTTTCGTTCATGTCCCGGGTCAAGTCCCGATACACCTCGGCGGGCGAGGTCGTCCCGGGAGTCCCGCTGGGCGGACTCGTAGGGTGAATGGACATCACGTCAGCCCTGGGGATCTCGAGGGTCTTCCCGTTGCGCTCCACCCGGTAGTGGTCCCCCAGGGGTTCTACTTTGTCCACCTGGACCGCGCTGCCATCCTGCAGGAAGATCATCTCCGCGGCCGCGCCCCGGGGCGCGGCCAAGGCGAAGACCGCCAGCAGGAGCCACCAGCCGGCACGGCGGATTCTGCTCGGCGGCCTCGTGGCGGCCGTTTCTTTTTCCATCTGCATCCTCAGGTAGCCCGGAGTATTCGCCAGCGCGTTCGCGAATAGTCCGGGCTAGATGTTCGACCGGGACTGTCCGCCATCCACGGGAAGGCAGGCCCCGGAGACCCAGCTCGCACGCTCCGAACACAGAAAGACCACCACCGCCGCAACCTCCTCCGGCCGGCCGAAGCGTCCAAAGGGAATCGCCCGTTTCATGAAATCGGTGATGCCCTGCGGGTCGGCCTGCATCCGCCGGTCCCAGGAGCCGCCCGGGAAAAAAATCGACCCGGGGGCAACGCTGTTCACCCTGATGTTCAGAGGCGCCAGCTCCAGGGCCATGGACTTGGCCAGGCTGATCTCCGCCGCTTTCACCGCGTTGTAGGTGGCGCTCCCGCCGGACTCTCGCCCCCAGATGGAGGCAATGTGGATGATGACCCCGCCGCCCGCCTTTTGCATCTCCGGCGCCGCCAGGCGGCTGCAGCGCACGCCGGCCATGAGGTTGAGGTCCAGCGCCCCTCGCCACACCCCGTCGGCGGTCTCCAGGAACGGGCCTGCGGCCCGGGCCCCGCCCACGTTATTCACCAGGATGTCGATCCGGCCGAACGTTCGGACCGTGGCTTCCACCAGCCGCGTCGGCCCCTCGGGGCTTCCCAGGTCGGCGCGAACCGGCAGGACCTCGGCGCCGACGGCCGCGAGCGACCGAGTCGTCTCCTCCAGGGTCTCGGCCGTGCGGGCGCAGAGGGCCACCCGGCATCCCTCGGTGGCTAGAGCGGTGGCGATGGCCTTGCCGATGCCGCGGCTGGAGCCGGTGACGATGGCGACTTTCCCCCTCAGCCCGAGATCCATGATCTGCCCCCTGGGCGCCCGCTCCCCGCGATCCGAAATCGAATGAACCCGCCAAGAGCCTGGGCAACCCCGCAGCCGTCAGGACCGCCGCGCGGAGCTCTCCGCAAGAATCGACTGGGCCTCCCGCCAGGCGGCTTCCATGTCGGCCAGGGCCTCCTCCACGCGCCGGATCGCCTCCGGCGTCGGCCGGTAGACGCCGCGGACCGCCTCCCAGCGCGACTTCACCACCTCCTTGCGCCGATACAGCTCTACGAACTGCGGATTGCGCTCGCGATGCACCGCGTCGGGCGCATTTGCCAGCCAGACCCGCAGCCGCTCCAGCCCCTGCTCCCAGTCCCTGATCTTGCCGTCGACTGCTTCCCGTCTTCCCCCTGCCGCCATGTGCCCTCCCCGCTGAGGAACGAAACGCCTGCGAAGGGGCCGGCCCTCGCAGAAGCGCGCGGGACGACTCAGAAATAGGTGGCCATCAACCGGGAGATCCATTCGGGGACCCGCGGGGATTCCGCCGCATCGTAGGCCGGGACGTAGGGCTTGACATCCAGGACCGGCGTGCCGTTGATGGCGTCCAGCCCTTCCACATAGAGGCGATTCCGCTCGCGGCGCAGGAGCTTGACCGTTGTGATGCCGATGGGGTTGGGCCGGTGGCGTGCACGTTGCGCGAAAATCCCCAGTTCCGGCATGTCCTCGCGGCCCTGGGGGCGGCGCCGCATCCGGACCGGCTCGGCTTCCGCGGCCCGGTGCATCCAGAACAGCACCATGATGTGCGAGAAGGCCTCGATTCCGTCGAGGCCGTCGCAGAGACTGTCATCCAGCACGACCTCCGAGACCACGCGTCCCCACCCCTGATCCGTCGGCTCCTTGACGTCGTTGTAGACCACGCCGATCCATTCCACGGGCGGCCCCTCCAGTTTGGTTTTTGCGCGCCGAGCGCAAAAACCACAAGGCTCCCCGGCTCGCAATCAGGCCTGGGTCGCGGCCGGCAGCGAAACCCCGGCCCGCTCGAGAACCACCTCGACGATCTTGGGGTGAAGGCCCAGGGGCTGGGTCACGCAGAACTCTACCCCCGGGAAAGCCTGGGCCGCATCCGCCACCATGCGGGGGATATCGCTCTGCGAGTGCCGGCCCGGCGAGAGGAAGTAGGGATGGACAACCACGGCCGTCGCCCCGTCACGCACCGCTTGTGCGAACCCCTCCGCAATCGAGGGTTCGGCCAGCTCCATGTGAGAGACGTAGACGCGATCCAGGCCGGAGATCCGCTTCACCAGACCGGCTACGTCGACCAGCATATCGTTGGCCGCCTGGTAGCGGCTGCCGTGATCCACCAGGAGTATGGCGATCTTCCTGTCGGTCCTGCCGGGATCCTCCATGCCCTCCCCTCTCGCGGCGGAGCCCTGCCGTCCGGCAGCCGCTCACCCCGCACTCGCCGGCGCGCGCAGGCGGGACCGAACCTCCTCCGCGCGGGCAGCAAAATCCTCCGCCGAGAGAACGGGAATGCAGCCGGCGGTTTCGATGCTTCGATCCAGCTCCACCCACGACACGCACCCATCGTACCAGAGGGCGACGGGCAGCTCCACCGGCTCCGGCCGGCGGTACACGCGAAGGGTCAGCACGTGGACGCCGGGCCTGTTCCGATACCGGAATCGGGAAGCAATGCAGTCCCAGGTGAGGATATGGCATCCCTCCAAGGCCCGCAACCGGTCAAGGTCCGTCACCTTCACCGCATCGGCCACCGCGGCCAAGAGCTGAATCCGGAGGATCCCGGAAGACGGCTGCGCCGCTTGCACCGCGGCGAAGTCCGGATGGACGGCAGGCAGCACATCGGCAGGACTCTGGTGGACATAGGTGGGAAACAGCCAGAACTCCCGATGGGCCACCTGAAAGCCGTCCTTGATCTCTTCGATTCCGCCCTTCCTGATGAGGAGCGTCTGGCGACCCTCGGCCAGCGCCTTGCAGACGATCGCCCATTCCTTCAACGCCGCCGCCGTTCGGTCGATCATGCGTGATCTCTCCCTCCTCGTCGCGCCCACCGTTCCCCGGCCGCGACCTCGATGGCAACCGGCGCCGGCCCTCTTCGCCTCTCCCGGTCCCCGTCGCCGTCCCCCTCGCCGCCGGCCCGGGCCTCTCGCCCCCTCGCCATTATAAGCGAGGAACCTCGCCAGGCAAAGACGAGAGCGGCCCCGCATCCTCCCCACGGCGCAGCCGGGGGCGAGGGGTCTCCCGGCCCCTGGAGAGGGGGCCGGCCCCCCCATGGCGCCGGCGGCCGAGAGCCTTGGCGCCTGCCGGACTTTCCCATTGCCCCGCCGGAAAAAGCGGCGTAGTGTCTCTTCCGCGGTCATGGACAGGCGCCACGCCTGGTGCAAGGGCGCGGGTCTTCCCCGCGGACCACGCCGCGTGCGAATGTGCAGCCAGCATTCCGCGCTGCCAAGTGACGGGGAGGGAGAGAGATGGCGCTCACCGACGATCTCTTCGCCGTAGCCAGGCCGCTCTGGGACAGGCAGCTCGCCCACCCGTTTGTCCGGGGGATCGGGGACGGATCGCTTCCGGCGGAGCGATTTGCGCGCTGGGTCCGCCAGGATTACCTGTATCTGAAGGATTACGCCAGGGTCTTTGCCTGGGCGGTGGCCAAGGCCGACCGGCTGGAGTCCATGGGGTGGTATGCCGGCGTCCTCCACCTGACCCTGAACACGGAGATAGGCCTCCACCGCGCCTACGCGGAACGGTTCGGCATCAGCGCCGAGGCGCTGGAGGCGACGCGCATGTGGCCGACCAACCGGGCCTACACGGACTTCCTGGTCCGGACGGCGGCGGACGGGGATATGGCGGATCTCCTCGCCGCCCTGCTTCCCTGCGCGTGGGGATACGTCTATATCGCCCAGCAGCTCGCGCGGGGGAAGCCGCCCGCCGACCAGCGATACGCCGACTGGATTGCCCAGTACGTCTCCCGGGAGTTCGTCCAGGCCGCCGAATGGCTGAAGGCCGAGCTGAACCGGCTCACCGCGGGGGCCACGCCCGAGAAGCGTGCCCGCCTCGGCGAGATCTTCCTGGTCTCCAGTCGCTATGAGTGGCTCTTCTGGGAGATGTGCTGGACGGGAGAGCAATGGCCGGAAGAGCAGTGACAGCCCCCGGCTCGCAGTGGAGGGAATCCCTGGTTCCAAGCCTAGGGTAGAGTAGAGCACTGGCCACCCGCGGGTAGGTCGGGCCTATCTGTTCCCGCCCCTTTCGTCTGGCGGTGCCTCACGAGCCCGACCGTGCGCGAACCCCAGCACCCCCTCATCGCCCCGGACGTGCGGTTCTCCCGCATCCGGCTCTCCGAGCACCTACACCGCATAGCAGACGCCGGAGCCTGAAACGGCGCCCCCGGGAGTCGGTAG
>JACQVN010000019.1 GCA_016209735.1 Candidatus Methylomirabilota bacterium | reverse complement strand
GCCTCCGTGCCGGCGACGGGCTCGCCCGCGGGCGCGGCGCTCCGGGAGACCCTGGCCGCCCCTCGCAAGTAGCCGGGACGCATACAATGCAAGTTTCTGATTTCAATGAACGACGCAGCCGTCGCAAGGGCTCTGTGGTGCGACGGCATGGCTTGCGGTGAACATCGAACGTGGGTGGATCGGCGAGGAGCAGCCCTGTGGGGGATGTACATCGTGTCGTGATCGTCGGGGGTGGGTTCGGCGGGCTGCAGGCCGCCCGGTCCCTGAAGAAAGCCCCCATGGCGGTCACCGTGGTGGACCGGCGGAACTTCCACCTGATGGAACTGGTGCAATTCCAGAACCGCGTGCTGGTCTTCCTGCGGTGGGCCTGGAGCTATTTCCCGTTCAACCGTTCCGCCCGGCTCATCACCGATCCGTGCCGCGAAATGCAGGAGCGCGACAAGCATGCCACTTCCCGAAGAGTCCCCACGGCAGCCGAGCCCGGCCTCCTTCGCGGCGGCCGCATTTCTTGACACCCCCCACCCCCCTCCCTATAATCGCCGCACTTTTCCCGCAAGAACCAGGGGACGGCGCGGGCCGCCAAGACATGTCAATGCAAAATGGAAAACCGACAATGCAAAACCGATCAAGGTTTTGACAGGTCGGTGTTTGGTTTCCAATTGTCGGTTTTGGATTGCCGCGTCGTGCCCTCCCGGCGAGCGGTCATCCTTAGTCACCCCCGGAGGACGCGTGGACCAACTGGGCACCTTCATGCGCGAGCGACTGCAGAAGCTCGAAGAGCTGGCACAGCGCGGCATCGACCCGTATCCCAGCACTTTCCAGGTGACGGCGGAGGCCGGGAGCCTGGTGGCCCGTTACCGGGAGGCGGACGATCCGACCCTGGCCGATGTGGAGCCGGTTCGCCTGGGGGGCCGCGTCATGTCCTTGCGCGGACACGGCAAGGCGTCGTTCGCCCACCTGCAGGACAGGACGGGCCGGCTCCAGATCTATGTGCGACAGGATCAGGTGGGGGAGGAGGCGTACAGGCTCTTCAAACAGATCGATGTGGGGGACTTTCTCGGGGTGGAGGGCCGCCTCTTCCGCACCAGGACGGGCGAGCTGACGATCCAGGCGCAGGCGCTCACGCTCCTGGCGAAGTCGATCCGGCCGCTGCCGGACAAGTGGCACGGCCTCTCGGATGTCGAGGTGCGCTACCGCCAGCGGTATGTGGACCTGATCGCCAACCCGGTGGTGGCCGAGCAGTTCCGGCGCCGCGCGCGCATCATCTCCGAGATCCGCCGCTTCTTCGAGGCACGCGGCTTCCTGGAGGTAGAGACCCCGATGATGCATCCCATCCCCGGCGGGGCGGCGGCCAAGCCGTTCGTCACCTACCATAATGCCCTGGGGATGGACCTCTACCTTCGGATCGCGCCCGAGCTGCACCTCAAGCGCTGCGTCGTCGGGGGCCTGGAGCGCGTTTTCGAGATCAATCGTAATTTCCGGAACGAGGGGCTGTCGACCCACCACCACCCCGAATTCACCATGCTGGAGTTCTACCAGGCCTACGCCGATTACCAGGACCTCATGGTCCTCACCGAAGAATTGCTGACTACCACGGTCCGCACGGTCTGCCGTGGGAACACCGTCACCTATCAGGGGCAGACGGTTTCGTTCGCCCCGCCCTGGACGCGTCTCTCGGTGGAGCAGGCGCTGGTGAGCCTGGGCGGGCTCGCTGACGGCGAGATCCGGACGGCCGAGGGTCTGCGGAAGGCGGCCGAAACCCGGGGCCTCACCTACCCGCCCGAGTGGGGATGGGCCAAGCTATTGGTCGAGTTGTTCGAGGCGCTGGTGGAGGCGAAACTCACCCAGCCCACCTTCATCACCGATTTCCCCGCCGAGCTGTCCCCGCTGGCCAAGGCCCGCGCCGACGATCCCCGCTATGTGCAGCGCTTCGAGCTGTATGCGGCCGGCATGGAGGTGGCCAACGCGTACACCGAGCTGAACGATCCAAGGGAGCAGCGCCGGCGCTTCGAGGCTCAGGTCCGGGCGCGGGCGGAAGGAGACGAGGAGGCCCACCTCCTGGACGAGGACTTCCTGCGCGCCCTGGAGTACGGGCTCCCGCCCACGGCGGGGGAGGGGATCGGGATCGACCGGCTGGTGATGATCCTGACCGATGCCCCCTCGATCCGGGACGTCATCCTCTTCCCGCACATGCGCCCCGAGGCCGGCGGCGCCGAGTCCCGGGCCGGCGCCGAGACCGACCGGGCCGCCCCCCACGGATAGCCGATGAGCCTTCCGTACGAACTGTTCCTGGCCCTGCGCTATCTTCGTGCCAAGCGGCGGCTGCGCTCCATCTCCGCCATCACCCTGATCTCCACGGCGGGAGTGGCGGTGGGCGTCATGGCGCTTATCGTGGTGATGGCGGTGATGAGCGGCTTCGAGTTCGATCTGCGCAGCAAGATCCTGGGGACCAACGCCCATATCTGGCTCCTGCGGCATGGAGAGCGCGGCATCGAGGAGCCGGCTGCGGCCGTGGCGGCCGTCAAGAGCCTCCCTGGGGTGACGGCCGCTTCTCCCTTCACCTATAGCGAGGTGCTGCTCACGGCGCAGGGGCGGACGGCAGGGACGGTTCTGCGCGGCATCGATCTGGCCTCCGCCCTGGAGGCGACCGATTTCCGGAAGGCGCTCAAGGTGGCCGGGCCCGAGCTCACCGAGGCCATGCGGAGTCCCCGGCCGGTCTTTCCCCCGGACGGGATCGTCCTCGGCTCGTTCTTGGCGGCGACCCTGGGCGTGGGAGTGGGGGGCGCGGTGGATGTCCTGCTGCCGCTATCGGGCGACCTGTCTCCCCTGGGGGTGATGCCCCGGATGCGGCGTTTCACCGTGGTGGGCGTCTTCCAGGTCGGCTACGCGGAGTTCGACTCCAAGCTTGCCATGATTGCCATCCCGTCGGCCCAGCAGCTTTTTCGCATGGGCTCCGCGGTCTCGGGGATCGAAGTCCGGCTGCAGGACATTTTCGCGGCGGCCCTGGTGGCCGAAGCCATCCGCGGGCGGCTGCCCTTCCCGTATTTCACCCGCACCTGGATGGAGCTCAACCGGAACTTCTTCACCGCGCTCCGCGTCGAGCGGATCGTCATGTTCGTGATTCTTACCATGATCATCCTGGTGGCGGCCTTCGGCATCGTCAGCACCCTGATTATGCTGGTGATGCAGAAGCGCAAGGAGATCGCCATCCTGATGTCCATGGGGGCGACGCGGGGAAGCATCATGCTCGTCTTCATTGTCCAGGGGATGATCATCGGCACGGCGGGGACGCTGCTGGGGCTCCTGACAGGGATCGTTATTGCCACCAACCTGGACCCGATCGTGGCCGCGCTGGAATGGGCGTTCGGCTTCAAGGCGTTCCCGCAGGATGTCTACCTGCTGGACAAGTTGCCGTCGCAGGTGCTCTGGACGGACGTCGCGGCCATCGCCGGCATTGCCTTCCTGGTCAGCCTGCTGGCGACGATCCTGCCGTCCCGGCAGGCCGCCGCCGTCGATCCGGTGGTGGCCATCCGGTACGAGTAAGGCAATGACAAATTGGAAATGGAATAATTGGAAATGGAAAATTACAGATGCGAGAGCGGCGGGCGCGGGCCAGGTGTAGGGGCGCCCCGGTGTGGGCGCCCGGGGGCAGGAGGCAGCGCGCAGACCCAAGGACCATGGACGATGGACCATGGACCATAAGAACTGGACCGAGGCCCGGGGACCGGGAACGGGGGAGCCGGATACAGAGGTGCTGCAGTGCTGCGGTTCGAGGTGCGGCGGTTCGAACCTCAAAAACGTCACGCGTAAAACGTAACACGTAAGGGGCCGGACCTCGGACTTCGGACCTTGGAGGTGCTGCGGTTCAAGGTTCGAAGTGCGGCGTCCCGCCCCGGACAGAACTTGAACTCCGAACCTGACACCTGAAACCCGAAACCCGAAACCTGACACCTGACACCTGAAACCCCGAACCGGGAACCTCGAACCTCGAACCTTGAACCGTGAACCTGACACCTGAAACCTGAACCTGGAACCTCAAACCATGCTTGTCGTTCGGCATCTGCCATGAGCCATCAGCCATGAGCCATTCGCCATCAGCCATGAGCCACGAACCGCTCGCCATGACCGACGGAATTCGCGTGCGCGACGTTTGGAAGCGCTTCGCCCGGGACGGGGAACAGGTGGAGGTCCTCAAGGGGGTGAACTTGAGCATTGCTCCCGGCGAGCTGGTGGCCGTGGTCGGCCCTTCCGGGGTGGGAAAGAGCACGCTCCTGCACCTGCTGGGAGGACTGGAGCGGCCGTCCAGCGGCGAGATTGCGTACGGAGACACGATTCTCTCCGCCATGGACGAGGGCGGCCTGGCCCGCTTCAGGAACCGGGCGGTCGGCTTCGTGTTCCAGTTTCACCACCTGCTGCCCGAATTCACCGCGGTGGAGAATGTCATGCTGCCGCTCCTCATCCGGCGCGGTTCGGTCGGAGAGGCCCGGCAGAGGGCCGAGTCCCTCCTCAAGCAGGTAGGCCTGGGAGAGCGGCTGGCCCACCGCCCCGGCGAGCTGTCGGGGGGGGAGCAGCAGCGCGTCGCCATGGCGCGCGCCCTCATCGGGGAGCCGAGCGTTCTCTTGGCCGACGAGCCCACGGGAAACCTGGACAGCCGGACGGGCGAGGAGGTGTTCGACCTCTTGCGCCGCCTGAACGCCGAGCGGCGCCTGACCAGCATCCTGGTCACCCACAACGACGTCCTGGCCTCCAAGAGCGACCGAATCCTCCGCATGTTGGACGGCCGCATGGTGGAATGATTTTGCCACTTCCCGTGGTCTGAATCCTCGGGTATACTACGGACAAAGAAAGTCCAACGGCCTGCGGGGTTCCCCTCGATTCCCGGCTCGCCGCACTCCAGGCTTCCTTGCATTGAGGAGCTACACATGTTCGAACGGTTCACCGAGCGCGCCCGAAAAGTCATCATCCTTGCCCGCGAGGAGGCTATCCGTCTCGGTCACAATTTCGTGGGGACAGAGCATCTCCTGCTAGGCTTGATTCGGGAAGGGGACGGGTTGGCGGTCGCCATCTTGAAGAAGCTGAACGTCAGTATTTCCGCCCTGAAGGCCGAAATCGAGAAGATCGTGGCCGTGGGGACCGAGTTCGCCCCCGCCGGCGAGATCCCTTTCACCCCCCAGGCGAAGAAGGTCCTGGAGTACGCCATCTCGGAGGCCCGCTCGCTGGGGCACAACTACATTGGGACCGAGCATCTGCTCCTCGGCCTGATCCGCGAGGGGGAGGGGGTCGCCTCGGTGGTGCTGCGGGACTTCGGGGTGAGTGTGGCGGCGGCCAAGGCCCAGGCGCAGGAACTCCTCGGCGAGCAGACCTCCAAGCAGACGGGGAGCGCGACCCGGACGCCCGCCCTCGACGAGTTCGGCGTCGACCTGACCTCCCAGGCGCGCCAGGATAAGCTGGATCCGGTGATCGGACGGGAGGCGGAGATCGAGCGCGTCATCCAGATCCTCTCCCGGCGCAAGAAGAACAACCCGGTCCTCATCGGCGAGGCGGGCGTCGGCAAGACCGCCATCGTGGAAGGCTTGGCCCTGCGCATCGTGGCCAGCAACGTGCCGGAGATCCTCTTGCGCAGGCGGGTGGTGCAGCTCGACCTGGCCGGCATGGTGGCCGGCACGAAGTACCGGGGCCAGTTCGAGGAGCGGTTGAAGGCCGTGGTGAAGGAGATCCAGCAGAACAACAACGTGATCCTTTTCATCGACGAGCTGCATACGCTGGTGGGCGCGGGTGCGGCCGAAGGGGCCATCGACGCCAGCAACATGCTCAAGCCGGCCCTGGCCCGCGGCGAGCTGCAGTGCATCGGCGCCACCACCATGGACGAGTACCGGAAGTATGTCGAGAAGGATCGCGCCCTGGAGCGGCGCTTCCAGGCGATCCACGTGGGCCCCCCCAGCGTCGACGAGACGATCCAGATCCTGCGGGAGATCAAGGACCGCTACGAGGCCCATCACCAGGCCATCATCACCGACGAGGCGGTGGTGGCGGCGGCCCGGCTCTCCCAGCGCTATATCGCCGACCGCTTCCTCCCCGACAAGGCCATCGACGTCATCGACGAGGCGGGGGCCCGGGCGCGCCTGAAGGGCATGATGCTGCCTCCCGAGCTGCGGGAGATGGAAAACGAGGTGGAGCGGCTGCGGACGCAGAAGGAAGATGCCATCCGCACGCAGGCCTTCGAGGTAGCGGCGCGCCTCCGCGACGCCGAGCGGAAGCTGCGGGCGGAGCTGGAGAACCGCAAGGTGGAGTGGAAGGAGCACCAGGCCAAGACCCGCACCGTGGTGAGCGAGGAAGACATCGCCTACGTGGTCTCCAAGTGGACGGGCATTCCCCTCCAGCAACTGGAGGAGGCGGAATCGGCCAAGCTCCTGCGCATGGAGGCGGAGCTGGCCAAGCGGGTGGTGGGGCAGGCGGAGGCCATCCGGGCGGTCTCGCGGGCCATCCGACGCTCCCGCGCCGGCGTGAAGAATCCCAACCGTCCGGTGGGGTCGTTCGTCTTCCTGGGTCCGACGGGCGTGGGGAAGACGGAGCTGGCCAAGGCGCTGGCCGAATTCCTCTTCGGGACGGAGGACGCCCTCATCCGGGTGGACATGTCCGAGTACATGGAGCGCTTCTCCACGTCCCGGCTCATCGGGGCGCCGCCGGGGTACATCGGCTACGACGATTCGGGGCAGTTGACCGAGAAGGTCCGGCGTCGGCCCTTCTCCCTGGTGCTCCTGGACGAGATCGAGAAGGCCCACCCGGAGGTGTTCAACCTCCTCCTGCAGATCCTGGAGGACGGTCGGCTCACCGATAGCTACGGCCGGGTGGTAGATTTCCGCAATACGATCCTGATCATGACGTCGAATATCGGGACGCGCCAATTTACCCTGCACACGAACCTCGGATTTGCCAGGTCGGGCGACGAGACGTTCGCCTACGACCGGATGAAGGAGACGGTCCTGAACGAGCTGAAGCGGGCCTTCAATCCCGAGCTGGTGAACCGGATCGACGAGGTGACCGTCTTCCACCCCCTGACGCTCGACCACATGCGGCTGATCGTCGACCTGATGCTCGGCCGGCTGCAGGTGCAGCTCGGCGAGAAGCAGATGCGTCTCCAGGTGGAGGAGTCCGCCAAGGAGTTCCTCATCCAGCAGGGCTTCGACCCGAACTACGGGGCGCGGCCGCTCCGGCGGGCGATCCAGCGGTATCTCGAGGACGCGCTGGCCGAAGAGGTCCTGCGGGGCCGTTTTGCCGAGAAAGACACCATCCGGGTCCGCAAAGGGGAGGCCGCCGAACTCTCGTTCGAGGCGGCGGCGCCGGTCGAGGTGTCCTAGTTTTTGGGCTGCGGGCGCAAATACTAAAGGTTCTTTTTTTCGGCAGCCTGCCAGGAGCCACCGAGACGCCCCGTCCACATACCAAAAAAGTGCCCGCACCAGGGCACTTTTTTCTTGGCATTTCTTGGGGTTAATGATAAGGTCCGTCGGCGATTGTGCTGGGAAGGGCAGACGATTCTACCACTTTCCTCCAACCGACGGACAACCGTGAGATCGCCAACGCGCTCGACACACCTCATCCCGATCTGCAGCCTCCTCCTTCTCCTCTTTCTGTCGCCGCTGGCGGCGGCCCAGGATCAGCCCCTCATCACCCAGATCGACGTGGAGGGGGCCCGCAAAGTCGAGGAGGCCACCGTCCGCTTCAAGTTGAAGAGCCGGGTCGGCGATCCCTATTCGCCTGAAGTCGTGCGGGAGGACATCAAGGCCCTGTACGGTCTGGGGTATTTTGAAGACATCGTGGTGCAGGCCGCGGTATTCGAGGGGGGGTTACGGCTGATTTTCCAGCTCCACGAGAAGCCGAGCATCCAGACCGTCCGCCTCGTCGGCAATCGCAAGCTGGCCGCGGACAAGATCAAGACGAAGATCGACCTGGTGGAAGGGTCCATCGTCCCGCCCGGCTCCCTCATCAAGAACGCGGAGAAGATCCGCCTGTTCTACGAGGAGGAGGGCTATTACCAGGCCCAGGTCACCGGGCAGGAGGAGCGCATTTCCCCCTCGGAAACCGCCGTGACCTTCAACATCGTCGAGGGAGAGAAGTTCGACCTGGGGGAGATCAGGATCGTCGGCAACAGCGTCCTCAAAGAGCGGGACATCAAGGGCAAGCTGCAGACCTCGGAGCTGTACCTGTTCTTCTTCGGGGGCACGCTCAAGCGCGAAGAGCTGCAGCGCGACCTGGATCGGATTCGCGCTTACTACCTGGACAACGGCTTCCTGGACATCGTGGTGGACGAGCCGGAGATCCGGATCGAGGAGCGGCGCAGGCGGCTGCGGGTCGTCATTCGGGTCCAGGAGGGAATCCAGTATCGGATCGGCGAGCTGAGCATCAAGGGCGCCAGCCTCTTTCCGGAGGCGGAGTTGCTGAAGGAGATGCGGAGCCAGGTCGGCGGCATCTTCAGCCGCGAGGCGCTCCAGCGCGATGTGGTGACCATCACCGACCGCTACGCCGAGCGCGGTTATCTCTTCGCGGACGTCTCCCCGGTGACGGACATCCAGCGGGCGCAGGGGACGGCCTCCGTGAGCCTGGAGATCAGCGAGGGGCGCCAGGCCTTCATCAACCGGATCGAGATCGTGGGCAACGTCCGGACGCGGGACAAGGTGCTGCGCCGCGAACTCCGCCTGGTGGAGGGGGACGTGTTCAGCAGCCAGCGGCTGCAGGCCGGCCGGCGGTCGCTGGAGGGTCTCGACTTTTTCGAAGAGATCAAGCTGGACACCCGGCGGACCGCCGAGGCGGACCAGGTCGATCTGCTGGTGGAGGTGAAGGAGAAGGCCACGGGCTCCTTCTCCATCGGCGGCGGCTTCAGCTCGGTGGACGGGGCCATGGGCGTGGCCAGCATCTCGCAGCGAAATCTCTTCGGCCTCGGCAAGCGCGTTGCCCTCAGCGGACAACTCGGCGTCAATGCCAACCGGGTCAATTTCGTGTACACGGATCCGCATTTCCTGGATACGAATTTCCTCACCGAGGTCCGCGCCTACAATAATGACAACAAGTACAGCGACAACATCGGGTACAACAATCAGACGATCGGCGGCTCCCTCACGCTGGGCCACCGGATCGTTGAGGAAGTGTTCGCGAGTCTCACCTACTACTACGAGTGGGTCGACATCTACAACGTGACTGCCGGGGTATCGCCGCTGATCCAGCGGCAGGTGGGGACGACGGAAACGAGTGCCATGACCTTCGCGCTGGCGCGGGACACCCGGGACTCCTTCATCGAGCCGACCCAGGGCACCCGGGCCCGCTTGCAGGGCACCTACGCCGGCGGCCTCCTGGGGGCCGAGAACAACTTCTTCAAGACCTCGGCGGAGGCGTCCTGGTACCATCCCATCGTCTGGCGGCTGGTGGGGCATCTGCGCGGGAACGTCCAGTACGGCGACGCGTTCAGCGACACGCCCGAGCTCCCCTTGCAGGAGCGGTTCTACCTGGGGGGGGTGAACACGGTCCGCGGCTTCCGCAATTTCACCATCAGCCCGAAGGATCCACTGGGGACGAGCACCTTGACGGGCGGGAACAAAGCCTACTTCGGAAACCTCGAACTCCTCTTCCCCGTCCTGGAGCAGATGCGGATGCGGGGTGTTCTGTTCTTCGACTTCGGGAATAGCCTGGACGAGCGGAGTACCTTTGGCGACCTGTTCTCCTCCCAGGTGCGCATGGGGGCTGGCGCAGGGATACGGTTCCAGTCCCCCGTCGGGGCCATCCGCCTGGAGTGGGGATTCAATCTCATGCCCAGAGAGGGCGAGCGGCGACAGGTGCTGCACTTCACGGCCGGGGCGACCTTCTGAGCCGACAGTCCGGGACCACGCGGGATCGTTCGCACCGGGGAGGGAGGCTTGGCGTCCCGGCCCGGTCATTGGTTGGAGGTCTACGGTATGCAGCGCAGAAACGGGTGTTGGAAGTGGGCGGCGGTGCTGGCCGGAGCCGTAGTCGCTCTGGCGGCATGGCCGGTCGAGGGACAGAGCGCGCAGACCCTGCGCATCGCCGTGGTAGACATGCAGCAGATCCTCAACCAGTCCGCCCGCGGAAAAGCGGTGAAGCAGAAGCTCGATCAGGAGCGGACCGCCCGGCAGCGAGAGATGGACGGCCGGCAGCAGGAACTCCAGAAGATGCAGGCCGAGCTGGAAAAGCAGGCCCCCGTGCTGAGCGATCAGGCCCGGCGCGAACGCACGGAGACCTTGCAGCGCATGGCCCGGGATATCCGCCGTCTGCTGGAAGATGCCAACCGGGATTTCGAAAAGCGGGTCCAGGAAACCGAAATGGATATCACCCGCGAAATCATCGCGGTCGCTCAGGAGTTCGGCAAGGATCAGGGATACACCGTCGTCATGGAGCGGAGCACCCTGATCTATTTCTCCTCAGCCGTCGACGTGACCGCCGAGGTCATCAAACGGTTTGACGGCAAGCAGAAGTGATGCAGGACAGTGGAAGCCGTGACGCTGAGGGAGCTGGCCGAGCGACTGGAATGCCGCCTGGAGGGGGAGGGCGGCCTCCGGATCGGGGGGCTCCGTCCCCCTGAGGAGGCCGGTCCCGGCGATCTGACCTTCGTGGCCGACGCGCGCCATCTCGGCGCGCTGGCCGGCTCTTCGGCGGGTGCGGTGCTCATGGGCGAGGCCCTCCCCCCCGTGAATCGCCCCACCCTTCGCGCCGCCAATCCGCAACTGAGCTTCGCCCGCGCCCTGGCCCTCCTCCATCCTCCCGCCCCGGTGCCATCGGGCATCCACCCCACGGCGGTGGTCGCGCCGGATGCCGTGGTGGAGGCTTCTGCCTCGGTGGGGCCGCTCTGCGTGGTGGAGACCGGAGCCCACGTCGGCGCGCACAGCGTGCTGATGGCGCTGGTGTACGTGGGGACCGGAGTCCGCATCGGCACAGCCTGTCGGATCTACCCGCAGGTGACCCTGCGGGAAGGCGTGGAGGTGGGGGATCGGGTCATCCTGCACAGCGGGGCGGTGATCGGCGCCGACGGGTTCGGCTACGCCCGGGACGAGGCCCGCCACGTGAAGATCCCGCAGATCGGCCGGGTGGTGTTGGAGGACGATGTGGAGGTCGGGGCCAACACGGCCATCGACCGGGCCACCTTGGCGGAGACGCGGATCGGCCGGGGCACGAAGATCGACAACCTCGTGCAGATCGGGCACAACGTCTCGGTGGGCGAGGACACGATCATCGTCTCCCAGGCGGGCATCTCGGGCAGCGCGCGGATCGGCGCGCGGGTGACGCTGGCCGGACAGGTGGGCATCGTGGATCACGTGACGGTGGGGGATGGGGCCATCGTCGGAGCGCAGGCGGGAGTTCCCAAGGACGTCCCGGCGGGCGCCGTGGTTCTCGGCGCCCCGGCCATCCCGCACCTCGAGTTCAAACGGCAACTGGCCGCGCTCGCCCGCCTTCCCGAGCTGCGGAGGGCGGTCCGGGTCCTGGAGGCCCGGCTACAGGCTCTGGAGGACCGGACCAAAGGCTGAGGGAGCCGCCATGCTGGAATACAAGGATATCCAGGAGATCCTGCCGCACCGCTACCCGTTCCTGCTGGTGGATCGCATCCTGGAGATCGAGGAAGGCAAGCGGGTGGTGGGGGTCAAGAACGTCACCATCAACGAGCCGTTCTTCGCCGGCCACTTCCCCGGCTACCCGATCATGCCGGGGGTCCTGATCCTCGAGGCCATGGCCCAGGTCGGCGGGATCCTCCTCATGCGCACCCTGGGCGTCCAGGCGTCCAAGAAGGTCATGTTCTTCACCGGCATCGACCGGGCGCGCTTCCGCCGTCCCGTCGTTCCCGGCGATCAGCTCCGCTTCGAGGTGGAGCTGCTGCAGTTGCGACTTCAGGTTTGCCGGATGCGGGGGCAAGCCACGGTGGACGGAAAGCTGGTCGCCGAGGCGGAGATGGGTTCCATGGTGGTAGACCGCACGCCCGAGAAGGATGCGTCCACCCCGCTCAAGGTATAGGAGAGTCCGTGGCCACGATCCATCCCACCGCCATCGTCGAGGCGGGGGCGGAGCTGGCGGAGGGGGCCCAGGTGAGCCCCTACGCCATCATCGGCCCCACCGTCCGGATCGGCCGCGGAACGCACATCGGCAGCCACAGCATTCTGGAGGGACGGACCGAGATCGGCGCCGACTGCCGGATTGCGAGCCACGTCGTCATCGGGGGCCCGCCCCAGGACGTCAAGTACCACGGGGAGGAGACCCGGATCGAGATCGGGGACGGCACCATCATCCGGGAGTTCGCCACCGTCCATCGGGCCAGCACGGGGGGGGACGGCGTGACCCGGGTCGGGGCCCGCTGCTTCCTGATGGCCTACACCCACATCGCCCACGACTGCCAGGTGGGCGAGCAGGTCATCATGGCCAACCTGGCTACCCTGGGGGGTCACGTGGTACTGGAGCGCTTCGTCAACATCGGCGGCCTGACCGCCGTGCACCAGTTCGTCCGCGTTGGCGAGTATGCCTTCCTGGGAGCCTGTTCCGCCGTCCAGCAGGACGTCCCGCCCTACGTCAAAGTGAATGGGAACCGCGCCAAGGCCGTCGGCCTCAACCTGGTGGGCCTGCGCCGGAACGGCTTCCCCAGCGAGACCATCCACGCCCTGCAGCACGCTTACCGCATCGTTTTCTCCCGCGAGTTGAACACCTCGCAGGCGCTGGCCCAGTTGGAACAGGAGGCCAGCCCGATCCCCGAGGTTCAACGATTTCGGGCCTTCATCCAGCAGTCCAGCCGCGGGGTGAGCAAGTAGGACGCCATGCATGCCCTTGGGATCATCGCCGGGAGCGGCGAGCTGCCGTTCGTTGCGGCCCGGCAGGCTCGCGCCCAGGGACTGCGGGTGGTGGCCGTGGGAGTCATGGGTGAGACCGACCCGCTCCTGGCGGATGCCGTGGACGCCATGCACTGGGTCCGCCTCGGACAGTTGGGAGCGGCGGCCCGGGCTCTGAAGGGGGAGCAGGTCCAGGAGGCGCTCCTCCTGGGAAAGATCCCCATCACCCATCTCTTCTCCAGGATGCGGCCGGATCTCCTGGGGGCCAAGGTGCTGCTGCGGGCGCGCGACCGGCGCGGCGACAGCCTGCTGGAGGCCGCGGTCGAGGCTCTGGCGGAGAGGGGGATCCGCATCGTCGAGACACCCCCGTACCTCCGGTCCGTGCTGGTGCCGGCCGGGCGCCTGACGCGGCGGGGCCTCAGCCGGGCAGAGAAGCAGGACGTGACCTTCGGCCGGGAGATCGCGCGGCAGATCGCCAGCCTGCGCATCGGCCAGACCGTCGTCCTGAAGCGGGGGACCGTCCTGGCAGTCGAGTCGGTGGAGGGGACCGACGCTGCCATCCGCCGGGGCGGGGAACTGGGGCGGGGAGGCGTCGTGGTCGTCAAGGTGGCCCGACCGGACCAGGACCTCCGCTTCGACCTCCCCACGATCGGCAGCGAGACCCTGACGGCCCTGGGCGAGGTTGGGGCCACGGCATTGGCCCTGGATGCGGGGCGGAGCCTCCTCCTGGACCGGGAGCGATTCGTGGCGGGGGCCGATGCCCTCGACCTGGCGGTGGTGGCGGACTGATTGGGCGACAGGGACAGGGATAGAGACAGGGATAGAGACACAGCGACAGGGGATGGCGCCAAGCGGGAAGCGAGTCGCCCGGCCGCTGTCGCTGTCGGATATCGCTGTCGAGGATCCGAAGCGAATGAGCGACGACGCACAGAAGTTGCGGATCGCGGTGGTGGGGGTCGGGCACCTCGGCCAGCATCACGCCCGGATCTATGCGGAGCTGCCGGGAGTCGAATTGGTGGCGGTGGCCGACACCTCCGACACCAGGCGCCGGGAGGTGGGCACCCGGCTAAAGGTCCCGGCCGTGGCCGACTACCGGACCCTGCTGGGGAAGGTGGATGCCGTCAGCGTGGTAGTCCCCACCCTGACCCATCACGAGGTGGCCCGCGGGTTCTTGACCAGCGGGACCGATGTCCTGGTGGAAAAGCCCATGTGCCGGACCCTCGCCGAGGCGGAGGAGCTGGTGGCCCTGGCCCAGACCGGACGTCGGATCTTGCAGGTCGGGCACAGCGAACGGTACAATGCGGCCGTGCGGGCCCTGATCGGGCAGGTGCAAGACCCCGGCTTCATCGAGGTGCACCGCATCGGCCCCTTCCCTGGCCGCGGCACCGACGTCGACGTCGTGCTCGATCTCATGATCCACGACATCGACATCGTCCTCACCTTGGTGAAGGCGCCGGTGCGGGCCGTGAGTGCGGTCGGCGTTCCCGTGGTGTCGGAGCGGGCGGACATCGCCAACGCCCGGCTGGAGTTTGCCAACGGCTGCGTGGCCAACCTCACGGCCAGCCGCGTCAGCGGGGAGCGGCTGCGGAAGATCCGCGTCTTCCAGCGCGACACCTATTTCGTCCTAGATTACGCCAGCCAGGAGCTGTGCCTGTTCCGCCAGGAAGTGCGGGACGGCTCGGCGGCGGGGCGCCTGACGCGCCTCGAGGTGCCGGTGACGCGGGTGGAACCCTTGCGGCAGGAGTTGATGGATTTCGTCGCCAGCGTCCGATCCCGGCAGCCTCCGCTGGTCTCCGGCGAGGCGGGGCGGGATGCCATGGCGGTGGCGACGCGCATCATCGAGCTGCTCTAGCAGGCCGCCGAAGACTCCCCCGCCTGCCCTTCGACGGGCTCACCCTACGACGGGCTCCGGGCATGCCCTGAGCAGAGCCGAAGGGTGAGCGGAGCTTGGATTCAAGACATGAGTGAATTCGCGCTCATGCTGAGCGTGTCGAAGCATGAACACTTGTCTGTCCACTGCCTGCTCGTGGTTCCGCCAGGCAGCCTGGCGATGGGGAAGCGCGGTGGAGAGCCCAGACGTGGTTTCCGGGGCCGCCGATAACGGACGGGGAGATGAGGGGGGGTAGTGCAACGCTCATGGTGGTGGCGGGTGAAGCCTCGGGGGATCTCCACGGGGCACGCCTCGTCGAGCAGTTGCGTGCCGCCGCCCCCCGTCTTCGCGTCCTGGGGATGGGGGGCGCCGCCATGCGGGCGGCCGGCGTGGAGCTTGTGGCCGACGCCGGGGAGACCGCGGTGGTCGGCCTCAGCGAGCTCTGGGAGAAGCGCCGCGCCCTCCAACTGGCCCTCCGCCGCTTGCGGGAATGCCTGCGCGCCGAGCATCCCGCCCTGCTGATCTGCATCGATTTTCCGGACTTCAATTTCCTCCTGGCCCGGACCGCCAAGCGGTGGGGGATTCCGGTTTGTTATTTCATCAGCCCGCAGGTCTGGGCCTGGCGCCGGGGCCGCATCCGCACCCTGCGCCGGCTGGTCCGCAAGATGCTGGTGCTGTTCCCCTTCGAGGAGCCGCTGTATCGGGAGGCGGGGGTGGATGTCACCTTCATCGGCCATCCCCTGCTGGATGTGCTGGCCGATGTCCCCGCGTCGGCGGCCTGTCGCCGGGCGCTGGGAGTGGCGTCCGCGGTTGAGGTCGTCGGCCTCTTGCCGGGCAGCCGGCAGGCCGAGCTGCGCCGGCACCTCCCGATCCTGTTGGGGGCGGCTGCCAGGATCCGGGCCGCGCGCCCCGCGACAGAGATCCTCCTGGGGCTGGCCGCCAACCTCGACCGCCAGGCCGTGGAGGCGGCGGTCGCGGCCTCGGGGGTTCCCGTCCGGGTCATCCAGGGGAAGACCCATGAAGTTGTGCGGGCCGCGGATCTGGTCCTGGCGGTATCCGGGACGGTCACCCTGGAGACGGCGATTCTGGGCACCCCCCTGGTCATCACCTATCGTCTCGGATTGCTCTCCTGGTTGGTGGGGCGTCTCCTGATCAAGGTCAGGTTCATCGGGTTACCCAACCTGGTGGCGGAGCAGGCCATCGTCCCGGAGCTGATCCAGTTCGACGCCACGCCGGAGCGGCTGGCAGCCGAGGCGCTCTCGCTCCTGTCCGCGCCGGCGCGGCTCGCCGAGATGCGCCGCGCGCTGGCCGAGGTCCGGGTGCGACTGGGAGAGCGGGGGGCGGCCCAGCGGGCGGCCTCCGAAGTCCTGGCGCTTCTCCTGGAGGGGCGGGCCGCGGGGTCCTCCCGATGACGCCTCTCGCCCGGCTCAGCCTCCGCGCGCGCCTGAGCCTGATCCTCCTTCCCTGGCTGGGGAGCGGGCTCCTGCGCCTGGTGGCGGGGACGATCCGCCGCCAGGACGTTGGACGGGAGCATCCCCAGGCCATCCTGGCCAAGGGCGAGCGGGCCATCGCCGCCTTCTGGCACGGGCGCCTCTTGCTGATGCCTTTCGTGTTGCAGCCGCACGTGGCGGCCACCATGATCAGCCAGCATCGGGATGGGGAGTACATCGCCCGCATTACGCTACGGCTCGGCCACCCCGTGGTGCGGGGCTCGGCCACCCGCGGCGGAGCCCGGGCCTTCCGGGAAATGCTCCAGATCCTGGAGGAGGGCGGGCATGTGGCCATCACCCCGGACGGCCCGAGGGGGCCGGCGCGCCGCGTGAAACCGGGCGTGATCGAGCTTTCCCGCCTCTCGGGCATGCCGATCCTCCCCGTGGCCTTCGGGGCTTCGCCGGCCGTCCGACTGCGGAGTTGGGATAACCTCCTGATCCCGTATCCGTTTGCCCGGGGCGTCTATGTCTGGGGCGAGCCCCTCCGCGTGCCGCCGGAGCTGAAGCAGGGGCAGGCAGAGGTGCTCCAGGCGCTCCTGGAAACCCGCCTGAATGCCCTGACGGCGGAGGCCGACCGGCTGGCGTCTTGCGGTCGGGGAAGAACGTGAAGAGCCTCGGGCGCTGGCTCTATACGCTGGGGCTGCTGCTGTTCTTCCTCGGGATGAGCCCGCTGGTTCTCTGGCAGTTCGTCCGGCACGCCAAGTACCGCCGGGGACTGGGCGAGCGACTCGGACGGATGGCGGCCTGGGAGGGAACGGCCGGCCCGCTTTGGCTCCACACCGTGTCGGTGGGGGAGGCCATGGCCGCCGCCCCCCTGGCTTGCGAACTACGACGGCGGCGGCCCAAGATCCCCCTCCTGGTCTCCACCGTCACCGAGACGGGGAGGGCCGTGGCCGAGCAGCGGCTGCCGGCCGACCGGTATGTCTTCTTCCCCTTCGACTTCCCCTGGACGGTGTTGCGGGCGCTGGACCGGCTCCGGCCGCGGATCGTCCTGCTCACCGAGACCGAATTGTGGCCCAACCTTCTGTGGGCCTGCGCCCGGCGGAAGGTGCCGGTGGTGGTCGTCAACGGCCGGATCTCCCCCCGCTCCTTCCCGCGCTACCTCCGCGTTCGCCCCTGGTTCCGGCAGGTGCTCCGCGACGTGACCCTCTTCTGCATGCAGAGCCAGGTGGACGCGGAGCGGATCCTGACTCTGGGGGCGCCTCCCGAGCGGGTGCGAATCGTGGGGAACCTGAAGTACGACCTGGCAGACCTTGGCGAGGGGGGAGAGACGGCCCCCATCCGGCGCGGGTTGGGCCTCACCGCCGACGTGCCGCTCCTCGTGGGAGGAAGCACGCATCGGGGAGAGGAGGAGGCGGTCCTGGCGGCCTTCGGTCGGGCGCGGGAAGCGATCCCGAGCGTTTGCCTCCTTCTGGCGCCGCGTCATCCGGAGCGGCTGGACGAGGTGGAGCGGCTCGTCCGACAGGCGGGCCATCGCTGCCTGCGGCGGAGCCGGCTGCCGGCCGAGCCTCTGCCGCCCGGAGGAGTGATCCTCCTCGACACCATGGGGGAACTGGCCCGCCTCTACGCTGCGGCCAGCGTGGTCTTCATCGGCGGGAGCCTGATTCCCCACGGCGGCCAGAACCTCCTGGAGCCGGCAGCCCACGCCCGGCCGGTGATTCATGGTCCTCATATGGGAAACTTCGCCGAGATGCGCAAGCAGTTCCTGGAGGCGGGGGCCGCCGTGGAGATTCCCGATGGCACGGCGCTGCCGGCGGAGGTCCTGCGGCTCCTTTGCGCTCCGGCCCTGGCGGATCGCATGGGGAAGGCCGGTCGGCGCATCGTGGAGTCCCATCGGGGAGCCACCCGGCGAACCGCCGACCTGGTGGAGCGGCTGCTCTGAGCGCGATGGCTCCCCCACGGGATGTCATGAGGGTCCATGGAGACCACAACGTATGAAGATAGCGTGCCAGGCGTTTGCGATTGACGCCATCTCAGCGCCTATTCTCTTATCAGGAGTAGGGGCGGGGTTTACCCCCGCCCGCGGGGCGAAGATCGCCTGGCACATAGCGCAAAGCGCGTGGCGCATGCCGCCTGGCGGAGAGCGTACGGCTGACTCCCGCCCACGCGGCGATGAATCCGACACCCGGCGGGAGGGGATAAACCCCTCCCCTACGAGGGACCATGATCGCGGCAATTGTGGTTACAGGGGGGGCCTTCATGCCCGTCCGCTTGCCGGTCGGGCCAGGGGTGAGGCGGGATCCTTTCGGCAGGCCGCCAAGGGGGCCCGAGTGGTCGAAGGGCAATGTTCGGCATGAGAGTTCCCGCCTGGCTCGGCCGCCGGGTCGAAGAGGCCATTGCCGGGGAGGCGCCCGGCGTGCCGTGCCGGGTCGCGCGTCTCCTCCTGGCGGGGCTGGCAGGCCTCTACGGGGCGGGCATGGGCCTGCGGAATGTGGCCTACGACCGCGGGCTGTTGCGGATCCGCCGCCTGCCTTGTCGGGTGATCTGCGTGGGGAATCTCACCGTGGGGGGAACCGGCAAGACGCCGACCGTGCTCTGGCTGGCAAGGGCCCTGGCCTCCACGGGACGGCGTGTGGCGGTGGTGCTCCGGGGCTATGGGAGCCAGGCGGGGGCGGCCAGCCGCGTCGTCTCGGACGGCGGCGGCCTGCAGGAAGATTGGCGCTCGGTTGGCGACGAGGCAGCCCTCCTGGCGGCCCGGCTGCCCGGAATTCCCGTGCTGATCGGGGGGGACCGGTACGCCGCCGGCCTGCTGGCGCTGTCCGCCTTCCAGGCCGAGGTGATCGTGCTCGACGACGGGTTTCAGCACCGCCGATTGCACCGGGACGTGGATCTGGTGCTGGTGGATGCCACGGACCCTTTCGGAGGCGGATGGCTCCTGCCGCGCGGCAGGCTGCGCGAGCGGCCGACGAATCTCGGCCGGGCCCACGCCCTCCTTTTGACGCGGGCCGACGAGGGAGAGGTCACGGCGAGCCTCCGTGAGCGGCTGGAGCGCCTGGCCCCCGGAGTGCCCGTCGCCAGTGCGATCCACAAGCCGAGCGCGCTTCTTCCGCTCCCCGACGGACCAGCGGAACGGCTGGAGGCCCTCCGCGGGTCTCGGGTGCTGGCCGTCTCCGGGATCGCCAATCCCGGGAGCTTTCGGCGCGGCCTGGAGGCCCTCGGGATGGAGGTGGCAGCACACCTGGCATATCCCGACCATCATCCTTACGGCGCCGCGGAGCGGGCGGAGATCGATCGGAGCGCACGATCGCGGGGGGCGCGGGCCATCGTGACCACGGAGAAGGACGCCGTGCGGCTCGGAACGCACTTGCCGGCGGAACTTCCCGTCTATGCCGTGCGGATCGATCTCGAGGTGGTCGCCGGGGGCGAGGCCATCGGAGGCGTCCTGGGTGTAGACCTGGGGGATCAGACCCGTGGCTGAGCGATCCGCCTGGAGTCCCGTGGCCCTGGGCGAGGCCGGCCTGGTTGTCGGCCTGGGTGCGCTGCTGGCGTGCCTTCCGGCCCGGCTTGCCTACGCCCTGGGCGAGGGGGCGGGGGCGCTTGCCTATCGGTGGGATCGGCGCCACAGGGAGGTCGCACAGGAGAACCTCGCCCAGGCCTTTCCCGAGATGCGTCCCATAGAGGTCGAGAGGTTGGCCCGAGCCGTCTTCTCCACCCTGGGGCGGAGCGCCGTGGACGTGGCCCGCTCCGGCCGGCTTCTCCGCACGTCCGGGATGGACGCTGTCATCCTGGAGGGGTTCGAGCGGCTCATCAGCGCGCGGGATCGCGGCCGTGGGGTCCTGCTGATCGCCGCCCACTTCGGCCCCTGGGAAATCCTCCCGCTGGTTGCCGCCCTCCGCTACGAGCCGATCCACCTGGTCGCCCGGCCGCTGGACAACCCCTGGTTGGATGCCTATCTTGCGACGCTGCGCCGGCGGGGCGAGAATCACATCATCCGAAAGCAGGAGGGCCTCCAGACTATCCTGCGAGTCCTGAGAGACGGGGGAACGGTGGGTATGCTGATCGACCAGCATATCCGCGAGCAGGACGGGGTCGTGGTGCCGTTCTTCGGCCGGCCGGCCTCGACCGTTCCGGCGGCGGCCCTTGTCGCGCTCCGGTCTGGGGCGGCGGTGCTGCCTGCAGCCATCCTGCGCGAGGCCGGGCCGGGCCGCTACCGCGTCCGCATCGGGGAGGAGGTGACCCTGACGCGGAGCAAGGACCTCAAGACCGATCTGGTGGAGAACACCGCCCGCTTCACCGCCGCCATGGAGGCCATGATCCGGCAGCGGCCCGAGCAGTGGTTCTGGGTCCACAGGCGGTGGAAGACGCACCATCCGCTCGATCCGCGTTTAACGTTGAACGTTCAACGTTTAACGTGAGAAGAAGTACGGCAGTACGGCAGTACGATAGTACGGCGGTACCTAGCTGACGTTCAACGTTTAACGTGATGAGCGGTACGACAGTACGGCGGTACCTAGCCGGCGTTTAACGTTCAACGTTTAACGTAAAGGGTGGTCGGTGCGGCGGTTTGAACCTCGAACCGGAAACCTCGAACCTCGAATCCCGCTGCGCGGGATCTCCGTCCCGCCACAGGCGGGACTCCGACCTCGAACCGGAAACCTTGAACCTTGAACCGGGAACCGGGAACCTCATGACCTCTCTCGACATCGATCCGACGCACATCCGGCGCCTCCTGATCCGGGAGGTCAACTGGGTCGGGGACGCGGTGCTGAGCCTCCCGGCGCTGGAAGCGGTCCGGCGACGATTTCCGGAGGCAGAGATCACGGTCTTGGCGAAGGGCTGGGTCGCCGGGCTCTTCCGGGACCACCCGGCCGTGGACCGGCTCCTGGAATACCAGCCGGAGGCGGAGCACAGGGGGCCCCTCGGGCTGTGGCGCCTGGTGCAGGCGGTCCGCGCCCTGGGGTGCGACCTGGCCCTGATCCTGCCGAACAGCTTTGAGGCGGCCCTCGTGCCGTGGCTGGCAGGGATTCCTCGACGGGTAGGGTGCCGTAGCGAGGGGCGAGGCGTCCTGCTCACCCACGCCATTCCGCGCAAGGCCTCGGGGGGCCCCCGCCATCAGGTGCATCATTACCTCCGGATCGTTCGCGCGGTGGGCGCCGAAGGAGATAACGTCCCACGCCTCGACGTTCCGGCGGCGGCCCGCGAGACCGCCGAGGAATTACTGGCTGCCGCAGGGATCGGCCCCAGGGATCCTGTCCTGAGCCTCAATCCCGGGGCCATCTACGGCGGCGCCAAGCAATGGGGGGCGGAGCGATTCGCCGCGGCCAGCGATCTCTTGGCAGGCGCCTGGGGCGCCCGCATCGTTCTGGTCGGGTCGCGGCGGGAGGAGGTATTGCTCAAGGAGGTGGCAAAGCGGATGCGAACGCTGGCCGTCGTGCTGGGCGGCAGGACCGACCTGCCCACCCTGGCGGCCCTCCTTCTTCGGAGCCGCCTCCTCCTCACCAACGACACGGGGGCCATGCATGTGGCGGCGGCGACGGGGACGCCCGTGCTGGCCGTATTCGGCCCGACCGAGGCGGATGCCACGGGTCCCGCAGGGGCGCGGACGCGGATCGTCCGCCGGCCGGTCCCCTGCAGTCCGTGTCTCTTGCGCGAGTGCCCGATCGATCACCGCTGCATGACGGCCGTGACGGTGGAGGAGGTGGTGCAGGCAGGCCGAGAATTGCTCGGCGGCTGATGCTGTTTTTGGGGCACGGACGATGGACGATGGACGATAGACCATAAGAACTGGACCGAGGACCGGGGGCGGGGGAGAATCGGGGAAGCGAGGAAGCGGGGAGCAGAGGGCAAAGCAGGAGGTCGGAAGTCAGAGGTCCGAATGCGGTGTAGGGGCGCCCCTGCGTGGGCGCCCGGGGGCAGGAGGCAGCGGGCGGATCGTGGACCGTGGACGATGGACCGTGGACGATGGATGATGAGATAGCGTGGGGAGCAGAGGTGCTGCAGTTCAAGGTTCAAGGTGCGGCGGTTTCCGCGTCCGGCGGATTCAAGGTGCGGCGGGCCTCCCGGCGCAGGACGTGAACTCTGAACCTGAAACCCGAAACCCGAAACCTGAAACCCGAAACCTCGAACTCGGAGCCTCGATCTATCGCGCCGATAGGAACAGGGACAGGGATACATGGGGAAAGAGCAGAGTTGTCACGCACGCGGATCGGCGGCGGCATTCCTGGATCGCGACGGCACCATCATCGAGGACGTCGGGTACCTGGCCGATCCCGACGGCATCCGATTCCTGCCGGAGGCGCTGGAGGCCCTCCGCCTCTTGCGCGGGGCCGGTTACCGCCTCATCCTGGTGACGAACCAGGCCGGAGTGGCGCGAGGTCTCATCACCGAGGGGGACGTCCGGCGGGTGAACCAGCGGTTGACCGCGCTCCTCGAGGCCGAGGGCATCCTCCTGGATGCCATCTATTACTGCCCGCATCACCCCGAGCACGGCCCGCCGGAGTACCGCATTGCCTGCGAGTGCCGGAAGCCTGGCCCCGGGATGATCCGCCGCGCCATCGCGGAGTTCGGCTTGGAACCGACCCGCTCCGTGATCATCGGCGACCACCTGAGCGATGCGGCCGTGGCGGCGTCCTTCCCGGGGATGCGGGCGGCCCTGGTGCTGACCGGCCACGGGGCCGGGCAGTGGGAAAAGATCCAGCAGGGGGAGGCCCCCATGCCGGATCACGTGGCGACGGACCTCCTGGCGGCGGTCCGCTGGTTCCTATCAGGCCGCTGAAACCGGCCCATCTGTCCGCCTCAGGCGGATTGGAACGCTCGGGCACTCGCTGCGGCGTGCCTGGTGTACGCCTGGACCCACCTCCGGTGAGTAGCCCGCCCCGGGTACCCATCCGAAGGATGGGTGCACGGCCTTGCATCTGGACCGGTTTGAGCGGCCTGGGCGAGAGGTTGATAAAGCAGAAGGTGCGGTGGCGTCAGCCAATGTGTTTGCATTCTGAGCCCCGTGAATCTTGGCGTCCTTGGCGTCCCCGCTTTTCGGTGGCGTCTTGGCGGTAAAACGGACCCCCGGAGTGTCTTGTCGGTTCTATGAGTCTCGTCTTGGGATTAAGCATGGGGACGCTTCCAATCCAGCTTGACGGGGCCCGGCGTATTCTCCTGGTGAAGCCGAGCGCCCTGGGAGACGTGGTCCATGCCCTGCCCGTGGCCGCCAGCCTGGCACGCCGGTATCCCGCCGTGTCCCTCGACTGGCTCGTGGAGGAGGAATCGGCGGATGTCGTGCGCGGCCATCCGGCCGTGGCGGAGACGATCGTCTCGCGGCGGCTGCGCTGGCTTCGCCAGCTCCGAAATCCCTCTGAGTCCCTGACGGCTGCGCGGCAGATGGCGGCCTTTGCCCGCAGGCTTCGCGGCGCGCGGTACGACGTGGTGCTGGACCTCCAGGGTCTCCTCAAGAGCGCGATCTACATCCTGTGCACCGGCGCGCCGGTTCGCGTCGGGTTTGCGGAAGGCCGGGAAGGCGCGCCGCTCGTCCTGACGCATCGCCTGATGGCGCCGCCACAGCCCGTCCATGCCGTGGAACGGTACCTGGCGCTGGCAGCGGCGGTGGGGGCGACCGAGGCGGTGCGCGAGTTCCGTATCCCGGTGGCCCCGGAGGATGCGGCGGCGGCGGAGGGATGCCTGGCCGGTTTGCCGACGCCCCGGGTTGTCCTCCACCCCGTGGCGCGCTGGCGCACCAAGCTCTGGGAGGTGGCGCGCTGGCGGGAACTCGCCGGGCGCTTCTCCCGGCAGGGGATGGGGGTGATCCTCATCGGGGGGCCGGGAGACCTTCCCGTGGCGGAGGCCATCGCCGCGGGAATGGCGCCCGGCCCGAGGAATCTGGTCGGCGCGCTCGGCCTCAAGCCGTTGGCAGCCCTCCTGGCGCGGGTCGACCTCATGGTCTGTGTGGATTCCGGACCGATGCATGTCGCCTCGGCTGTGGGCACGCCGGTCGTGGCACTCTTCGGTCCCACCGACCCGCGGCGAACGGGGCCGCTCGGGCCGGCCGTAGTGCTCCGCCGGGAGCTTCCGTGCAGCCCCTGCCTCGACCGCCGCTGCCGGATTCCCGATGCCTACCTTTGCATGCGGGAGATCGCGGTGGAGGAGGTCTGGAAGGCGGCGCAGAGCTTTCTGTCTGGTTTTTGCGCTGGGCGCGCAAAAACAAAAATGGACAGCAGACAATAGGAAATGCAAGATTGAAAACCGACAAACAAAAACCGGTCGATTTCTCCATTGTTCGGTTGTCGGTTTTGCATTTTCAATTTCCCCTTTTTACTTTCCTATGGGTGGCGCCTTGGCGGTAGAACCGTTTCCTCGGATCAAGGTGAGGGGTGGAACCGTGATGGCTTGGCCGGCATGGTGGTGGTCGGTGCTCCTCTGCCTCCTGCTGGTGCCTGCCTCGGCGCTGGCGGCGGATGCGCGTCGCGCCATGGCCGAGGGGGAGCGGCTCTTCTATGACATCACCTGGCTGGGGATCAAGGGCGGAGACGCCACCATGGAGGCGCGGGGTATAGTCCGCCTGAACGGACAGGCCGCCTACCACATTGTCACCACGGCAAAGTCCAGCCCCTTCGTTTCCAAGTTCTACCGGATCGAGGATCGTAGCGATTCCTACCTGACCGTGGACGCTCCCCGCTCCCTCCAGTTCGAGAAGCATCTGCGCGAGGGAAACTACCGGCACGATAGCTGGACGGTCTTCGACCACGAGGCGCAGGTGGCCCGCTTCCGGTACCTGGATTTCAGCCTGGTCCCCAAAGGGGTCAAGCGCCTGGAGGAGGCCGAGAAGCTCGGGAAGTACGTCCGGCAGGAGTTCCCCTTGGCGGCGGGCGCCCTGGACGAACTGTGCGTCCTCTACTACGTCCGCAACATCCCCCTCAGCGTGGGGAAGACAGTGCACGCCAAGGTGTTCGCCAGCAAGAAGAACTGGGAGCTGGAGGTGAAGGTCCTAGGCCGCGAGACGCTGGAGACCGTGCTGGGCCGCCGGGACACCCTGGTGGTCGAGCCGCTCCTGAAGTTCGAAGGCATCTTCCAGCGGAAGGGACGGCTCATCGTCTGGATGACCGACGACGCTCTCCGCGTGCCGGTGTTGACGAAGAGCGAGATCAAGATCGGCAGCTTCATGGCCACCCTCACGCGACGGGTGACGGGGGCCGCCGCCGTTCCGCCGGCTGCCGCCGAGCCCGGCAAGTAACCGGGTGCCGGGCGGACCAGCCCCAGGGGAACGGCGGCGCCATCCTCATCCTGGCCTCGGAGAAGTCCTCTTACATACTATGTCTGGGAGGCGCGGCGCAAGTCTTGCGCGGCGACCCGGCAAGTGATATAGAACGCCCACGGCATGCGGATCTGCCGAGCGGAAGAGGCAGTTTCGCTATCGGGGCCAAGGGCCCCCCGTGGCCCCATGCAAACCATCGGCCTGACGCCCAACGAGAAGCGTGTGGCAGAGGACCGCCGCGAATGAATGAAAGAAAGGTCGTTGATCACAAGATCCTGAACGAGATCATCCGGCGCATCGTGGGAGTTGCGAATCCGGAGAAGATCATCATGTTCGGGTCTGCTGCGCGTGGTCAAATGGGCCGCAATAGCGATGTGGATCTGCTGGTGGTCAAGGGCGGGCGCTATGACAAGGGCCGCCTGACCGAGAAGATTTACATGAATCTTCACGGCAGCGGTGAAGCGGTGGACGTCATCGTTGTCACTCCGCAGGAAGTCGAGCGGTACCGCGATACCCGCTGTCTGGTGATCGCCCCAGCCCTGAGGGAAGGCAGGGTGGTCTATGCCGCGTGAGCGCTTCCCACCCCACGACCCCCGAGAGTGGCTCAACCGTGCCCGCAGCAACCTCGCACAGGCCAAGGTCCACGTCCCGGGGGTGTACCTCGAAGACCTTTGCTTCGCTGCCCAACAGGCCGCCGAGAAAGCGATAAAGGCGGTCTTCGTACACCACGGACTTGACTTCCCCTTTGTCCACGATCTCGCCCGGCTGCTCACGCTGCTGGAGGAGGCGGGGCACAGGGTGCCAAAGTACGTTCGGCAGGCGGAACGGCTGGCGCGATTCGCGGTGGAGACGCGCTATCCCGGGCTTTCCAGCCCGGTCGCCCGGAGAGACCACCGGAGGGCAGTCGGCATCGCGGAGACAGTGGTTCGTTGGGCCGCCCGGCAAATTGGAGAGAAAACCTGAAGCCCCGTGACGCTGGTCGCCGAGACGGAAAGGCATCCACCCCGGTAGAGTGGGGGGGACGGCGGGACCCGACGCGACTGCTCCTAATACTACGTTGCCGTTGAATGTGACACCACGCCGCGTCCCCAGATCGTCAAGGACCCAGCCAGGCTGCCCTGGCACGAGGCCTGCCTGTGCAGAGACAAACAGACGGCAGGCAGGTCTTGACGGCTCTCCGTGTCCCGCCTTTCGCGGCATTGGCGCGGAAATATCCGGGAGGAGTGCGGGGACAAGTCCCCGCTTTGGACAGGGTTCCGTCCCCCGATGAAGATCCCGCGCCCGGCATCTGCGGAATCATCGGTTGAGGAGCGAAGACCCACCTATGGCCGGCGCGCCTGTGGGACGAAATCCGGCGTGAATGGCTGGCGGCCCTGCGCGGGGCCGGGGGGCGCGTGGAGCGGAGCCGCCTGGGGGCGGGCAAACCGGCGCGTCCCTATCGGGCGGCGCCCTCTCGGTCCGTCCTCGCTGCTGCCGAGAGACTCCCGGACCGCGGGACGACCCCAGACCGCCGGGCCCGCGCCAGGCGGCACCGCAAAAAGTCAGCCCAGCCGTGCCCGCTCTTTGGCACACTTGGTGGTAGGATTGCCGCGAGGCAGAGGGGTAAGGGCAGGGCGATGAGCACAGGGCCCAGGGCACGGGGCGGTGCACGATAGCACTGATCGCGAGGACCTTGGGTAAGGGAGAAAAGAGGCGTTCGGCGTGCAACTCCGTCGCCGGGCCCGCCAAATCACAAATCGAAAATCTGCAATCTGAAATCGCGGGGGTTCGGCCTGTGCCCCCATCGCTTCTGCTCTTCCCACCCTGCGGGATGAGCGGGAGAGCTCGAGGGCACTCGTGGAAAATCACGGGATTAGCGCGCGAAAGGTGTCCGGTACCTATTATGATTCCGCAAGCGACACCTGCGGAATCATCTGCAGAAGAGATCCGGGTCGGAGGCGCGTTGCTTCAGGAAGCGAAGGGCCGCCGGATGCTTGGGGCTGGACGTGTCCGATGCGTAGAGGAGGACGTTGACGTCGACCGCATAGCTCATATGTCGCCACGGTCGAGGACGCCCTAAATGGCCTCTTTATCGGAGAGAGCGACAAGGGCATGCATGGGACGGGAGACCCATTGGAGCTTCGGGAGTTCGGGCGGCGATTTCCGCCGGGCGAGGGCCTCCGCCAGGAGCTGCGAGACGATCTTACCCAGGGACCGCCCCTCCTTCTTCTGCAGCTCCTTGAGTTCCCTCAGAAGCGGGCCATCGATGTCTAATGTCGTCCGTGGCATGATGCCATGATGTTAGCTCCAGTCGCATCAGATGTCAAGCAGCCTCCCGGCAGCGTGGAGATTGAAGGAGTGACCTGCGGAAGCGAGTCCGCTACCTATCATGATTCGGCAGGTGGTGCGTGCGGAATCATTTTGCCTTGACCGGGGAGGCGGACCGGGAGTAGGGTCGGTCCGTTCGTCCCACGGGAAATCGGCCACGCGAGAACAGGAGGAATCCGGCACTTTTCAGGGAGGGGCGAGGATGCCGCGAGGGGATCAGCTCACGCGCCAATGGCGGATACTGGTCTTGCTCGCCGCCCGGACCGGGCGGGCCGTCCCGGAGTTGATGCGGGAGGTCGGCGGGAGCCGGCGAACGATCTGGCGAGACCTCGGCGTCCTGCAGGCGGTGGGGTTCCCGATCACGACCGAGCGCGATGGCCGCGAGAGCCGCTACCGCCTCCTCGAGACCGCCCGCGGCCTGCCCCCCATCCCGTTCAATCTCCCCGAACTGCTCAGCCTCCATCTCGGGGGGCGGTTCCTGGCGCCGCTCCAGGCCACCCAGTTCGGCGCCCCCATCCGCACGGCATTGGACAAGATCGCGGCGACGCTGGCTCCGGACGCTCGGGAGTTCCTCGCTCGGCTGGACCGCGAGGTGTCCGCCCGGGATCCCGCCGCCAAGGACTACTCCCGGTCGGGTCTGGCGCTCCGGGCGATCCACGAGGCCATGGGGCAGCGCGTGACCCTGGGCGGCGAGTACCACTCGTTCGGCCGGAACGTTGTGACCCGCCGCCGCCTCGATCCCCTCCATCTCTGGCTCCAACACGGCGGCCTCTACCTGGCCGCTTTCTGCTATCGCCGGCGGGCCGTCCGGACCTTCGCCGTCGAGCGATTCCGCAGTCTCCGCCTCACCCAGTCCACCTTCGAGCCGCCGCCCGACTTCGACCTGGAGCGTTACCTGGCGGGCAGCTTCGGCCTCTTCCGCGGCCGACCGATCCGTGTGAGTCTCCGCCTCTCGGCCGTGGTGGCGCGCTTCGTCGCCGAACGCACCTGGCATCCGACCCAGACGCTCGCCCCGCTCCTTGACGGCGGGCTGGAGCTGACCCTCCGGGCGCCCCTCTGTCCGGAGCTCCGGCAGTGGATCCTGGGATACGGCAAGGAGGTGGAGGTCCTGGCGCCGAAGAGTCTGCGCCAGGCGATCCGCCGGGAATGGCTGGCGGCTCTCCGGGGGGCCGGGGGCCGAGTCGAGGCGGTTCGGCTGGGAGCGGGCAAACCGATCCGCTCGTATCGGCCGCCGGCCTCGCGGCCCGCCCTCGCCGCCGCCGAGGAACCCCCGGCACGGGCGGCGATCTCTGACAGGCAGGCCGCCACCCGGCGGTGAAATGGGGGAGAATTGGCCCGCTCCGATAAATGATTCCGCAGGCGACACCTGCGGAATCATCGTGTGTCCTGGATTGGCACAGGCCGAGTCTACACTCGGGGCGACCCGGCCGTGGCCCGTTTCGCATGAGTTCAATAAGTGCGGGGCGTCCCCTCGTACGAGAATCCCAAACCGGGATCGTGGAGGCCCAGGCGGTCACGCAGATCAAGGCTTCCGGTACCTGATTGAGAGAGGGGGCAAGCGTGGGGAACAAGGTTCCGCGAACCGAGCTTCGGATTCACGTCGAATCGTTGGTTGTCACACTGCGGGGGGAGCGGGTGATCCTCGATGCCGACCTCGCGAGGATCTATGGCGTGACGACCGGAGCCTTGAACCGAGCAGTGAAACGCAACCTCGAACGGTTTCCGGAAGACTTCGTCTTTCAGGTGAAAGCCGAGAAACTCTCCGCTTTGAGATGCCAATCTGGCATTTCAAAGGAGGCGCCCGACGCAGGAGTTGTTAGAGTTGGGCGAGGAGGACGACGCTACCTCCCGTATGCGTTCACGGAGCACGGCGCGCTCATGGCGGCCAATGTGCTTAGTAGCGCGCGGGCCATACAGATGAGCGTCTTGGTCATCCGCGTGTTCGTCCGCATGCGGCAGACGATGGCCGCGCATGCGCAGATGGCGGAGAAGCTCGCAGAGTTGGACCGAAGGGTTGCCGGGCACGATGAGGCCATCCGCTCTCTGGTCCAGACGATCCGTCGGATCATCGCACCTCCTCGGGCGCCGTCGAGCGGCCCGCCCGAGAAGACACGGCGCTCCATCGGGTTTAAGGTCGAGGAGGGCCGGCCGCGATACGGACGATCACGGCGGGTACGGGGAGGAGGGAGCGCATAGTATCATGACCGTCCCCCTAAGATGATTCCAGAGGCGCAGCCTCCGGGATCACATGACATTGTCGTCTCCTCATGTTGCGCAGGTGGGGCCTACACTCGGGGCGACCCGGCCGTGGCCCGTTTCGCATGAGTTCAACAAGAGCGGGGCGTCCCCTCGTAAGGACCTGATCCTGCACGGTGCGGGGGCAACGAGGTTCAGTAGATCGGGAGGCCCGACAAACTTGAAGTTACAATTTGTGACTTCAAGTTGGGGTGGCGTTCGCCGTGCCACACCGTATGCTTTCGCGGAACAAGGTGTGGCGATGCTCTCGAGCGTCCTGAATAGCCCCAGGGCCATTCAGGTCAACGTCGAGATCATGCGGGCGTTCGACCGGCTGCGGCGTCTGATGGCCTCGCATGAGGACATGGCCCGGAAGCTCGCAGAACTGGAGTGGAAGTACGACGCATGGTTCAGAGTGGTCTTCGACGCCATCCGCGCGCTGATGGCCCCGCCGGCATCGGCGCCGAGACGCCGGTCCATCGGCTTTCGAGTGGAGGAGCTGCGGCCGGGGTATCGGCGGCGCAGGAAAGGCATAAAGGCCTGACCCCGGATTCGATTCGGAGAAAGTGAAAACCGACTCGTGGAATTTCAAGAAGTTACGCCCGAAAAGGAGTCCGGTACCTATTATGATTCCCCAGGTACTATCTGCGGAATCAACGAACAGGTCCGACGGAACCTGGGACGGTTTCCGCCGGACTTCATGTTCCAGCTCTCCGCCGAAGAGACAGCGGTTTTGAGGTCGCAAATTGCGACCTCAAAGCAAGGACCCGGCGGGCGGCGGTTATGATGCCGCAGGCGACACCTGCGGAATCATTACGAATCCGGCCATTCCGCATTCGCGGAGTGTCCTGGGATGACACACATAGGTGGTAAGTTCCATGGCGCCGGCCGGCAGCTCGGCGGCCCCCGCGGATGAGGCCGATGAGAAATAGGAAGTTCATGATTCCGCAGGCGACACCTGCGGAATCATGGGAGAGCCAGTCATGACCAGCTATTCCGCCTTCTTCAAGACGGCCACAGGCTGCGAGCCCCATCCGTACCAGAGGGAGTTCGGCACCCGGGAAGAACTGCCCTCGCTGGTGTCCGTACCGACGGGGTGCGGGAAGACCGCGGCAGTCAGTTCGGCATGGTGTCCCCGGAATTCCTGAGGGGAGCGAATGCGCCTCGACATTCGGAGGGACAGGGGAAGAGTTGCCGATTACGGATGTGTTATGCCATTACGTATTACAGTATGACGAGCGATGGAAGCGTTCTCAACCGCCACGGCCTCAGGAGGGGAGCCGGCATGACGAGGCAGGAGAAGGAAGTGGATTTGATCCAGGAAAAGTAACGCCTTGAGGCGGAGAATCCCCGTCTGACGCAAGGATTCTTCCAGTTTGTCGAGAGCTTCCGCAAGTACAAGAAGATGCAACAGCGGGTGGTTGCTGGTGGGGGTGCTGCTCCGATGTCCGCACAGGCCAAACGATGAGCCCCCTTGAACTGCCAGAGTATACGCCTCTCTTCTACGCGCAAGAGAAAGGCAGGTACTTCCGGCACGAGTTCATCCGCAAGATCGAAGCCGAAACGGGTCGGTCGTTGATCGTCTACTTCGCGGACGTGCAACGCCCAGGCGGCACCATTGATCGAGACGACATAGTCCCATTCGGGGACCTCCTGTTTTTCGCCAGAGTACCTGACGCGGAGATCGCACACCAAACTGGAGTGCAGCCCCAGTCGATTCCCATGCTACGGAAGCGCGCGCGGGATCGGTTGAAGAGCCGCCTGGCTGCGCGGCCAGAGTTTCGCGACTGGTTGGAGAAGCAGGCCTCGCAGGGTGGGGGCTAAGGTGTCTGGGTCAAGAGCAATACTGTTCACATAGGGTTGGACAATGGCCGCAGCGTTCCTGCAAATCCCCCGTTCCCCCCTTTGCTAAAGGGGGGCGAGGGGGGATTTCGCCCGGCTGACGGCCGAAGTGAACAGCATTGCGGTTGAGGGTGTAGCGGCCCGTACGGGCGCCCGTTGGAAAGGGTGGTGCTGATGACAAGCTGGAAGGAAGAGCTGGTCCGAGCGGCGCGCGAGCTGGCAGAGGAGCGAGGCGAGCAGCCTGCCACCTCGGCTGACGATCAGGCCGTTGATGAACGACTCTCCGCTCTGCTCGCCGCCGCCGGCGAGGACGGCGTCCTCAGTGAGGCGACCGCGGACGCCCTGGGCGAGTTCTTCGCCGGACAGGAGCTGTCTCCAGCGCTGCGCCAGCGATTGCGCGCGACGATGGCCCGGGCGCAGGAGGAACGAGCCGCCAGGCAGCTCAGCGTGCCGGCCGACTGGAGCCTCGG
>JACQVN010000017.1 GCA_016209735.1 Candidatus Methylomirabilota bacterium | reverse complement strand
GCGGTCCAGGGCATCCGGTAGTTGCACCCGGCCGTACCCGGCCGTGATGTCCCGCTCGTGAATCGCCTTGACCGTTGCCAGGTGGGCCTGCAGGGACGGCTTCACCGCTTCGGGCAACATGGTCACCCGATCCTTGAAGCCTTTCCCGTCCCGCACAACGATCTGGCTCGCGGGCAGATCAACATCGTGGAGGCGCAACCGCAGGCATTCCATCAGCCGGAGCCCGGCCCCGTACAGCAGGCTGGCCATGAGCCACCGATGGCCAGTCAGGTGCCCGCGGATCGCCTTGACCTCTCCGCGGGCGAGCACGATGGGGAGCCGCGTCGGCCGCCGGGCCCGGACGACGTCGCCCAGGTCCCCGATCGGGCGGCCGAGGACGTGGCGATACAGGAACAGGAGGCCACTGAGCGCTTGGTTCTGGGTCGAGGCGCTCACCTTCTCCTTCACGGCAAGATGCGTCAGGAAGGCGTTGATCTCCGGCTCGGCCATCTCGGCGGGGTGGCGGACATGGTGGAAGAAGACGAAGCGCTTGACCCAGTGGCAGTAGCTTGCCTCGGTCCGGCGGCTGTAGTGGCGGGTGCGCAGGGCTTCGCGAACTTGGTCGAGGAGCTTGGGCTTCTGCGGGGCCGAAGGGCAGTGCGTCGTTGTCATGGCATCAGCCTCCTCCGGTGGCGGCATCGTAGGCGGAATCCCACCGGTGCGTCAAGCGTAATCTCTTCCCGCCCTTCCCGTGGAAACAATCGGCCGTTGTGACCTCCTGGGTCGACCCGACCCGTCCAGGGGAGCGCAGCCTCCGTAACGAGGCCGTCCTTTGATCGATCACCATACAGACGTATGGCAGTATTGTCAAGTCCATTTTGCGTCAGGTGCGCAAGAATCAAGAAATAGGACGTGGGTAGGGACGGCTCGTGAAGCGTTCAGTGAGCTTGGGAGTCGAGTGGGTGTGCGCTATAGTGAATCCACCCTGTGGTAGGCTGGAGGAGGGCAGTTGGATGGAGGATGCAAGAGTCAACAGCATCAAGCAGGCGATTCTCGATCTTCCCGCCGAACAGCAGCAGGAACTCGCCGAGGAGATTTTGCCGCTCCTCCTCACGACGCAGGCCGCCGTCAGAGGGACTGACCCGGTGGTGCAGGCCCTCTCCGATGAAGAGGTCGATGCCCTGGTAGAACAACGACCAACCCAAGAGGTGGTCCGCGCTGGTTACGTGTCACCTCAAGGGACGTGAATCTCGCGAGTCAGACCCCAACCACGCGTTCCTTTAATGGCACTGCCCGAAAGCGCTCCTCCTGAGAGGCGCCGCCGCCAAGTCGGGCAGTCTCACCGCCCGGATTTGCGACGCTTGGCGTGCGGGCCGATTCGTTCTCCTTCTCTCCGAAACGCGCGTTCGTTCGCGAGATTCGGATGAACGGGCTTCCCGTCCCGCGTCTTTGGGGGGAGAGGCTGGCCCATCGGCCAACGCAGCATCCGCCGCGTTCTTCGGCTGTCGCCGTTTTTCTCCTTGACGATGCGGCGGGGGTGGAAGAAAATATGTACACTTATAGTACATATGTACATCTGGATCTCTGGAAGGAGCGGGCTGTGCTCGGGGGACTGCAGCGACGGTTGGCGGAGCGCGAGCGGGCCGGGGCGCCGATCCGCGTTGGCCTGGTGGGGGCGGGGCAGATGGGCCTCGGCCTGGCGGCGGTGCTGGGCCGGATTCCGGGCATGCGGCTGGTGGCCGTGGCGGACCTGGTCGTGGGCCGGGCCGCGGCGGCATTGCGCCAGAATGGCGCCGAGCGAGCGAAGATCGCGGAGGCCCGGACGGGCGTCGAGGCCCGCGCGGCCTCTGCCCGGGGACGGCTCGTGGCGACGGTCGCGCCGGAGGCGGTGACGGAGCTGCCAGTGGACGTGGTGGTGGACGCCACGGGGGTCCCGCTCCAGGCGGCTCTCACGGCATCCTGGGCCATGGAGGCACGGCGGCATGTGATCCTCTTGACAGTGGAGGCGGACGTCACGGTGGGACACCTCTTGGCCAAGCGGGCGGCGGAGGCGGGGGTCGTCTACACGGGGGCGACGGGTGACGAGCCGGCGGCGACCAAAGAACTGGTGGAGTTCGCCGAATTTTTGGGGTTCGAGGTGGTCTGTGCCGGCAAAGGGAAGAACAACCCGCTGGACCGGCGGGCCAACGCCCAGTCGCTTGCGGCGGAAGCGCGGACGTCCGGCGTAAATCCCCGACTGCTGGCCGAGTTCGTGGACGGCACCAAGAGCATGGTGGAGATGGCGTGCCTGGCGAATGCCACGGGGCTTCTGCCGGACGTGCGAGGGATGCACGGGGCCAAGGCCACCCCCGCGGAGTTGGCCCACGTGTTCATTCCGGAGGCCGACGGGGGAATCCTGCGCCGGCGTGGGGTGGTCGATTTCGCCATGGGGGCCGCCCCGGGGGTGTTTGTCGTGGTCCACACCGACCACCCGGTGATCCACGAGGAGCTTCGTTATCTCAAGCTGGGGGCGGGGCCGTATTTCGCGCTCTTTCGGCCCTTCCACCTGACCAGCATCGAGACGCCGGTGTCCATCGCCCGGGCGGCGCTGGAAGGGGAGGCGAGCATCTGTCCCCTGCCCACCCCCGTGGCGGAGGTGATCACCGTGGCCAAGCGGCGGCTGCAAAGCGGCGAGCGGTTGGGCCTGGCGGGAGAGGATACGGTGTACGGCCTGATCGAGGAAGCGGCTGTCGCCTGTCGTGAGAATCTCCTTCCCCTCGGCCTGGCGGCACGGGCGGAGGTCTTGAGGGACCTTGAAGCCGACCAGCCCATTCGCTGGGACGATGTGGAGGTGGACGACACCCCCCTGCTCACCATGCGGCGGGAGCAGGATAGCCTGGTGGGGGCTGGTCTTCTAGCCCCAATCCGGAATTCTTGAACCGCCATGGTCACCCAACGCCAGCGTTGGGTACCCGGAACGCCAAGATTCACAGGTTTCAGAAAGCAAACACATTCACCGATGCTACCGCACCATGAGGTGCTTTTGAGAATTCGGTCCTGAATCAGCCCCTGGCGGCCTGCCTGCGCCGTGCCGACAGGCGCGGCAGGCAGGCCTTGGTGGCCCGCGGTGGCGTCTTGGCGGTGAAACGGTTTCCTCGGATCAGGGCTAGGAAGGGGTATGGCGGCGTGAGGAGAGACGAGGTGGCGCGATGTCGCTGACGATCGAGGCATTGCTGGGAATGTACCGGACCATGGTGCGGATCCGCGCGTTCGAGGAGCGGGTGGACGACCTGATGATGAAGGGGCTCATCCACGGCACCACCCACCTGTATATCGGAATGGAGGCCGTGGCGACGGGTGTCTGCTCGGCGCTGAAGCCTGAAGATTACATCGCCAGCAACCACCGGGGCCATGGCCACTGCATAGCGAAAGGGGCCGACCTGAACCGCATGATGGCGGAGCTCTTGGGAAAGGCGACGGGCTATTGCAAGGGGAAGGGCGGCTCCATGCACATCGCCGACCTGGAGCGGGGCAACCTCGGGGCGACCGGCATCGTCGGCTCCGGGATCCCGGTGGCCACCGGCGCGGCGCTGGCGATTTCCATGCGGAAGGAGGCAAAGGTCGTCGCCTGCTTCTTCGGGGACGGGGCGGCGAACAACGGGGCCTTCCACGAGAGCCTGAACCTGGCGGCGATCTGGAAGCTCCCAGTGATCTATGTCTGCGAGAACAATCAATATGCCATGTCCGGCCCTGCACGGGAGATGTTCGCCATCCCCAGGATCGCCGAGCGGGGATCGGCCTACGGCATCCCCGGCGCCACGGTGGATGGCAATGACGTCCTGGCCGTCCACGCTGCCGCAACGGAGTCGATCCGCCGGGCGAGGGACGGACACGGGCCCAGCCTCCTGACCTGTGAGACGTACCGCTGGAAAGGCCATTCGCGGAGCGATGCCAACCGGTATCGCAGCAAGGAAGAGATCGCAGCCTGGCAAGCCCGCTGCCCCATTCAAAGGCTCCGACGCTACCTGGAGGAGCTGGACGGACTCGACGCTCGTGCGGCGGCCGCCATCGAGGGGGATGTGCGGGCGGAGGTCGAGGAGGCGGTGCAGTTTGCGGAGAAGAGTCCCGTCCCGAGTCTGGAGGGGGCGGAAGCAGACTTGTACGCATAGATGAAATGACCAATGAGGCAATGACCAATACAAAGCTGACAAGGCAAGACCGACAACTGACAACCGACAACCGACAACCGAATCCCGCGCCCCGCGGGACAAAAGCGACAACCGACAACTGACAAGGGACCACTGACCACTGACCACTGACCACTGACAAGGACCGGATTCCCCGGCTGGGAATTGGTCATTGAGAATTGAGTGATTGGTCATTTGCTGGAGGGCATTGTGCGGGAGATTACTTACAAGCAGGCGATCCAGGAGGCGCTGCGAGAGGAGATGCGGCGGGACGAGCGGGTGTTTCTCCTGGGAGAGGATATCGGCGTCTACGGGGGGGCCTTCGGCGTCACGCTGGGATTCCTCGAAGAGTTCGGAAAGGCGCGGGTGCGGGATACGCCCATCTCGGAACTGGGCATCGTCGGGGCGGCGGCGGGCGCGGCGCTCATGGGGATGCGGCCGGTGGTCGAGATCATGTTCATAGATTTTTCGACCCTGGCCCTGGACCAGTTGGCGAACCAGGCGGCCAAGATGCGCTTCATGTTCGGCGGGAAGGCGCGGGTCCCCATGGTCCTGCGAGCCCCCCAGGGGGCTGGGACGGGCGCCGCGGCTCAGCATTCGCAGTCCCTGGAGGCGCTCTTCGTCCATTTTCCGGGGCTGAAGGTGGCGATGCCGTCTACGCCCGCCGACGCCAAGGGCCTGCTCAAGGCGGCCATCCGGGACGACAACCCGGTAGTCTTCATCGAGCACAAGCTCCTGTATAATCGGAAAGGCCCGGTGCCCGACGGGGAGCACCTGGTCCCCCTGGGCCGGGCCGAGATCAAGCGGCCCGGTCGCGATCTCACGCTCATCGCCATCTCCAACATGGTCATCAAGGCCCTGGAGGCGGCGGAGATCCTGGCGGCGGAGGGAATCGAGATCGAGATCGTGGACCCGCGAACCCTGGTTCCCCTGGACGAGGCGACCGTCCTCGACTCCGTTCGGCGGACGGGGCGCGTCCTGATCGCCCACGAGGCCTGCCGCACCGGCGGTGTGGGAGCGGAAATCCTGGCGCGGATCGTAGAGGAGGGGTTCGACTATCTGGACGCGCCCATCCGCCGGTTGGCCGGGCGCGACTTCCCCATTCCCTACAGTAAGGTGCTGGAGCGGCAGGTGATCCCGCAGGTGGAAGACATCGTCCGGGAGGCTCGGCGACTGTTGGGCCGCGCCGGTGGGGGAAAACGCAATGACCAATGACGCAATGACCAATGACCAATAGAAAATGCAAAATGAAGAAGGACCAATCAAGAACGCGGCGGACCGAAAACTGTGGAACCTCGCGGTTGACAGACGTGCCGGAAAAGTAAACTATGGTGGGGAAGGGGACTTGCGCAGGGTACGCCTTTCCTGAGCCGGGATTCCAGACATCAGATTGCAGATTGCAGGTTTGTCCCGCCGAATGGGGCTCCCAAATCTGAAATCTGAAATCTGCAATCCGAAATCTCATGCAGTCGGGGCGGCACGAGCCGGTCGGGAACACGGATGCAAGACGACGCGAAATTCGATCTCCACGCGCACACCACGGCCTCGGATGGGACGCTGGCTCCGGCGGAGCTCGTCCGGCAGGCCAAGCAGCTTGGGCTTTCCGGCATTGCCATCACCGACCACGACACCACCGCCGGCTTCGCCGAGGCCGAGGCGGAGGGTCGCCGGCTCGGGATCGAGGTCGTCCGCGGGCTGGAAATCAACACCGACGCCGGCGAGGGGGAGTTCCACTTCCTCGGGTACCTGGTGGACGAGGCCAGCAAACCCTTCCAGCAGGCCATCCGGCGGGCCCGGGAGGAGCGCTGGGTTCGCGCGCGCGCCATCGTGGCCAAGCTGCGGGGAGCCGGGATCCGTATCACCGACGACGACGTGCTGGCCGCCGCTCACGGAGCACCGGTCTGCCGGCCGCACGTCGCCGTGGCCCTGACGGCGGCGGGCTATGCCTCGACACACCAGGAGGCCTATGCCCGATACCTGCGCGGCCGGTCGCCGTTCTTCGTGCCGCACACGGGCCTCAGCGTGCGGGAAGCCGTGGCGGCTATCCGGGCCGCGGGGGGCGTTCCCGTCTTGAGCCATCCCACCGAACTTGCGGTGGGGAAGGTCTTGGCCCTCAGGCCCCTGGGGCTCATGGGGGTCGAGGTGAACCATCCGGACCATTCTCCCGAGCTCGCCGCCCGCTGGCGCGACGTGGCGCGCCGGCACGGCTTGGTGGCCACCGGCGGGTCGGATTTTCACGGGGCCGATTCGGTGGAGCCGGATCGAGTGCTCGGCTCAATCCTTGCGCCCGGCGGTGCCCTGGAGGCGCTGCGGGAGGCGCAGGAGCGGCTGAAGCGAGGGGCATGACCCCCTAGGAGGAAGGCATGCGACGGCAGAGCGGTACGAAGAGGCGTCTGGCGGTTTGGGTGGCAGGGCTCTCTGTGCTGGCGCTGGCGGTGGCCTGGTTGCCCGCACGGGCTACGGCCGGGACCGTGGTCACCCTCTATACGTCCGAGTCCCTGGACAAGGTCAACGAGATGAAGTTGGATTTCGAGAAATTGAACCCCGGCATTACCCTGAACATCTACCGCTCCGGAACCCAGGTGGTGATCAGCAAGCTGCAGGCCGAGCAGCAGGCGGGCGGCATGCAGGCCGACATCCTCTGGATGGCCGACATCGACTACTTCGAGGATCTGGCCAAGAAGGATCTCCTCCTGGCCTACGATCCCCCCGACACCGGCAAGATCCCGTCCAGGTTCAAGTACGACAAGGCCCGCTACCACGAGGTGCGCCTGATCTTCAACACCGTGGCCTTCAACACCCTGCGGGTAAAGACCCGCCCCGCCTCCTGGAAGGACCTGGCGGATCCGAAATTCAAGGGCAAGGTGGGCGTGGCCAGCCCGTTTTATTCCGGAGCGGCCTTCTCCACCCTGGGGACCCACATGACCATGCCGGGCTTCGGGTGGGACTATTACCAGAAGCTCAAGGAGAACGGCGTGATGGTGGAGCAGGCCAACGGCACCGTGGCGAAGAAGCTGGCCACCGGCGAGTTTCATGTCGTGTCGGTGGTGGACTTCATGGTGCGGGGAGACAAGGCTGCCGGATCTCCGGTGGACCACATCTGGCCGAAGGAGGGGGCGATCCTGATCCCCACGCCCTTCGCCATCCTGAAGAACGCGAAGAACGCGGAGGGAGGAAAGGCGTTCCTGCGGTACCTGTATTCCCTGGACGGCCAGAAACTGTTCGTCAAGCAGGGCTATGTCCCAGTCCTCCCCGGCGTGGAGGGTCCCAAGGGGATGCCGCCGGAGAAGCTGGAGGTCGTCCTGACCGACCAGGCGTACATCGGCAAGCACCGGGAAGAGATGAAGGCCAAGTACCGGCAACTCTTTGAGTTGAAGTAGTGCGCCAGGCGAGCCTTTCCACTGTGCTCATGGGGATCCCCGTGGGGGTGATCCTCTTGGGCGCTGTGGTCTACCCGTCCCTGATCCTGGTCTGGCAGGGCTTCAGCCGGGCCGGCCAGCCGACGCTGGCGAACTTCACGGCCGTCCTGGGGGAGGCGGACACCTGGTGGGTGCTGTGGAACAGCCTGTACGTGTCGCTCTGGGCCACGGCCCTGGGGGGGGCGGCGGGAACGGCCCTGGCGTTCCTCGTCTGTCGGACGAATCTGCCGGGGCGGCGTGTCTTTCGCACCGTCCTCCTGCTGCCATACCTGATTCCCCCCTTCATCGGCGCGCTGGCCTGGCTGGCCCTCGTGGGGCCCGTCGGGTTCGTGAACCAGTTCTGGATGGCCGTGACGGGAGCCTCCGACCCGCTGTTCCGGATCTACGGGGCGGTGGGCATCATCCTCGCCCTGGCCCTCTACAACTATCCGCTGGCCTATCTGACCGTGCTGGCGTCCCTGGAGCGCATGGACCCGGCCCTGGAGGAGGCCGCCCGGAGCTCCGGGGCGACACCGCTCCGTATGGTGCGGGATGTGACCCTGCCGATCATCGCCCCGGCGATCGGTGCGGGGGCCGTCCTGGTGTTCCTCTCCTCCGTCGCCAATTTCGGCATCCCGGCGATCCTGGGATTCCCCGCCAAGTATTTCGTGCTGACGACGAAGATCTATGCCACGATTCTCGATTTCGACCGCCCGCACAATCTCAGCCTGGCTGCCGCGCTCTCCTTCCTGCTGGTCCTGGCCGCCGCGGTCGCCATGGGCCTCCAGCGAATCAGCGTTCGCGGCCGCTCTTACGGACTGACCCGGGGAATCGGGAAGCCGACCCTGCTGGATCTGGGCCGCTGGCGTCGGCCAGCAGGGATTCTGGTCGGTGTCTTTCTGGTGGTCACCTCGGTCGCCCCGGTCCTTGCCATCCTGCTCACCTCGCTGACGCGGGCCTTCGGGATGCCATTGGGCTGGGACAACCTGACCCTGCGGAACTACATCAGCCTGTTCGTCATGTTCCCCGCGGTCTGGCGGTCGTTGTGGAACAGCCTGCTCCTGGCGGCTTCCAGCGCCAGCGTGGCCATCGTGCTGGCCGTGCTGGTCGCCTACGTGCAGACCCGGACGGGCCTCCGCGGCAAGGGGGCGCTGGAGGGACTGGTGGTGCTGCCCTTCGCCGTGCCCGGCACGGTGGTGGCCCTGGCCATGATCCTGGCGTTCTTGAAACCGACGCTGGGGATCGCGCTCTACAATACGATCTGGATCATCCTGGTGGCCTACATTGCGCGGTTCCTGGCTCTGGCCGTGAAGCCGATCGTCGCGGCCTTCACGCAGGTCCATCCCTCGCTGGAGGAGGCGGCGCGATCGTCGGGCGCGACGCTGTCTCGATCCTTGTGGGACGTGACGGTCCCCCTCATCCGGCCCGCCCTCGTCGCCGGGTGGTTCATGGCCGCGGTGCCTGCGGTGACGGAGCTGACGCTGTCGGTCCTCCTCTGGTCCGTCGGCAACGAGACCGTCGGGGTGATGGTATTCAACATGCATGAGGAGGGGAAGGTGCTCCTGTCGTCGGCGCTGGCCGTCGTCGTGATGCTCCTCGCCCTGGGCAGCAATCTGGCGATTCGTCGCCTCACGGGCGGCTGGGGAGGAGCCTGACCGTGCCGGCCGTAGAACTGCGAGACCTGTGGAAGGCGTTTGACGCCGTCTCCGTCGTGCAGGGTGTCACCCTGGAGGTCCGGGAAGGGGAGTTCGTCGCGCTCCTCGGCCCGTCGGGTTGCGGCAAAACCACGACCTTGCGGATGATCGCCGGTTTCGAGGTCCCCTCGCGGGGGGAGATCCTCATTCGGGAGCGCACCGTTGCCGGTCCGGGCCGGTTCACCCAGCCCGAGCAGCGGAACGTGGGCATGGTGTTTCAGAGTTATGCGGTGTGGCCCCACATGTCCGTGGAGGCGAATGTCGCCTACCCCCTGAAGGTCAGGGGCGTGGCCCCGGCAGAGCGGAGCGCGCAGGCCCGGAAGATGCTGGAGTTGGTGCAGATGCCCGGCCTGGGGGACCGGTTTCCGCACCAGCTTTCCGGCGGGCAGCAGCAGCGCGTGGCGCTGGCGCGCGCCCTATGCAAGGAGCCGGCGGTCCTGCTTCTGGACGAGCCGCTGTCGAACCTGGACGCCCAGCTCCGGAAGGAGATGCGGGTGGAGATCAAGACCCTGCAGCGGCGCTTGGGCATCACCATCGTCTATGTGACCCACGATCAAGAGGAAGCCCTGACGATGGCCGATCGGATCGCCGTCATGGGGCGAGGGGTGGTTCATCAACTGGGTGCGCCGGAAGAGGTGTTCGAGCACCCGGCCGACCGCTTTGTCGCCGAGTTCATGGGCTGTACGACGTTTCTGCCGTGCGAGGTCGCCGGGCCGAATCGGGTTCGTCTGCTCGTGGGGACGGAGGCGCCGTGCGTCCCGTGCCCGCTGGCGATGGGCGCTTCGGGGCGCGGGATCGTGGCGCTGCGCGCCCAGGATGTGCAGCTGGCGTCCGACGGCGCCCAGACCCTGGCGGGCCGGGTGGTGTTTCGCACCTACCGGGGAGGCGGCTTCGAGGTGCGGGTGGGCATCGGGGAGCACAGGATTCCCGTGGTGACCTCCGATCCGGTGGAGGAGGGCAGCCTGGTGCGCCTGGCTTTCTCTCGACTGCATTTCTTTCCGGAGTCCTCCGGGGCGTCCGCGCAGCCGGATGCCGCCAGAAGGTGGTCGTGACTCCCTCGGCATGGCTCGGGGCCAAATTCACCCTGGTTCACCTGACCGACCTCCACATCACGGCGGAGGAGCAAGGCCGGGCGCGAGGGGTGGAAACCGCCTCGCGACTCCGGGCCGTGGTGACATCGATCAACCGCCTCTGGCCCGAGCCGTCCCTGGCGGTGATCACCGGGGACTTCTCGGTGAGAGGTTCTGCCACGGCATACCGGCGGGCGGCGGAACTGCTCGCCCCCATACGGATTCCGGTATGCGCTGCACTGGGGAATCACGACGATCCGGAGACCTTCCATGCTATCATGGGGCCGCTGGGCTTCGCGGGTGGAGGGGAGCCGTGCCATGCCCTGGCCATCCAGGGATGGCGGATCCTCCTCCTGAACTCGAAATGGTCCGGCGTGAAGGAGGGGTTCCTCGGTCCGGAGCAGCGGCGACGGGTGCAGGAGGAGCTGGAGCGCCATCGTCGGATTCCGACCTTGCTCTTCACCCATCACCACGTCGTCCCGCTCGGACTGCCATGGGTCGATCGGGACAATATGCGCGACTGGCACGAGTTCCTGGCGATGCTGCGAGACGCCGGGGACGTGCGGGCCGTCTTCAGCGGCCACGCCCACCAGGCGCGCCATCATAGCTGGGGGGGCATTCCCTTCTTCGTGACCCCGTCCACCGGATACCAGTTCGCCCGGGATGTTCGCGAGGTTCGGGTTGCATGGAATGAGCCGCCGGCCTATCGCGTGATCCGCGTCCTGGGGGATCTGTTCTTTACGGAGATTCGACCCGTTCCGCCGCCCGCCGAGGGTGTGGATGCTGCCGAACCCGACTCGGTGGCCACGGACGGGAGGTGAGCGCGCCCATGACTCAACCATCCGCACAGGTTCCGGGGCCCAGGGGTCCCCAGAGCATCGTCAGCCTCAAGCTGGGGGGGTATGTCGTCCTCGAACAGCTCGAGACGATTCTGGAATGCGAAAGCTGCGGGCACGAGACCGTGCATCAGGTCCTGTATCTCGGCCGGCGGATTGCGGAGGTCCGTTGCGAGGAGTGCGGCCAGTGCATGGGCATGGACCGAGAGACCGTGGTTCGAGCCTTCGTCGGGGAGATCGTGACCCAGATGATGCGGCTGCCCCAGGATGTGACGCGGGAGCTGCGGCAGGGCTTCTCCCATGCCGTCACCACGCTCCCCGGACAGGTGGCCCGGCTCCCCCTGCGCCTGGCCCAGGACGGGTTGAGCCTGCTCCGGCTGGCCTGGAACGCGCAGCAGCGCAACGAGATGCTGGAGGCGATCTTCAACCAGGTGGACACCACCCTGTTCTGCACGGCCTGCAACGCCGAGACCCCCCACCACATCCTCTACCTCGGCCACCGTCTGGCCGAGGCGCGCTGCGCCGGCTGCGGCCGGGCCATCGGCATGTCGCGGGAAGAGGTCTTCAGCGATTTCGTGGGCGAGGTGGTGCTGCACATGCTGTACCTGCCTCCGCGGGTGCATCGCGAGCTGCGGACCGATTTTTCCCGCGCGATCCAGACCCTGCCCAAAGAGATGGTCCGAATGCCCTTCCGGCTGGCCCGCGACTTCGTTCGCCTGGTGCGGATCCTCCGGGCCCCGAGGCGGGAGGGCCAGGGGCCGCCCTCGGTCGGACCCGGGTCGGTATCACCGAGTTGACTGAACCCGAGTAGTTCACCACGGAGGCACAGAGGGCACGGAGGAAATCCACATCAAGGGGTTGGCTGTATCGAGGTCCAACAGAAAGCATTCCTGAGTTCGAGATCCCTGCCGGCTCTTCGGATGAGAGCCATTCCGGGTTCGCTCCGTGTCCTCCGTGCCTCCGTGGTGCAGGCAATCCTCGGGCTGAGACGGTCCCCCGGGGTGGGGAGTTCGGCGCTTGACAGGGCGAGAAGCTGGGACGCATAATGCGCGCGCTGTCCGCGGGCGTGTGACGGAATCGCCCCGCCCGCGGCCTCGTGCTGATTCCGGGTGTGGCATGGATGAGCGAGTGGGCCACCTCTTGGTGTCGGTGGCCAATCTGTACTACCTCCAGCATCGCACGCAGGCGCAAATCGCTGAGAGATTGCGGATCTCCCGCCCCCACATCTCCCGCCTCCTCAAACGCGCCCGACAGGAAGGCGTCGTGACGATCTCGATCCGGTCGCCCTTCGAGCACGCGCCGGCGCTCTCCGAGGAGCTGGCCGGTCTTTTCCCCTTGCGGGATGTAGTGGTCGTTCCCTCCGGCGAGGACACGGTGAGCCGGGTCGCGGAGGCAGCGGCGGCCTACCTGTCGAGCCGCCTGCGGCGGGATGCGGTCCTGGGCGTCTCCTGGGGTCGAACGGTCCGCCTGGTGGTCGACAGCCTCACGCGCGAGTCGCACCGTCACATCGAGGTGGTGCCGCTGGTCGGCGGGATGGGGTCCGTGGGGGACGAGATCCACGCCAACGAGATCGCCCGGCGCGCGGCCATGCGTGTCGGCGGGCGCTACTATGTGTTGAACGCGCCGGCCCTGGCCGAGACCTCGCGCGCCCAGGCGACTCTGGTGCGGGACCCCGCCGTCCGGGACATCCTGGGGCGCGCCAGGCGGGCTGAGGTGGCCCTGGTGGGGATTGGAGGGATTGTCCCGGGATCGACCCTGGTGAAGTCGGGCTATCTGAAATCGGACGACCTGCGCGGTCTGAAGGCTGCCGGGGCCGTGGGGGACATCTGCAGCCGATATTTCTGCCTGGATGGCAGCCGCTGCCCGTCGTCCCTGGATACGCGCGTGGTCGGGATCGAGTTGCAGGACCTGCGCCGGGTCCCCTGGACAGTGGCGGTGGCCGCGGGGGGCGAGAAGGCGGCCGCTATCCTGGGCGCCCTGCGGGGCGGCTACATCAACGTGCTGATCACCGACGAGGCGACCGCCCGGCTCGTGCTGCGGCTGGCCCAGGGTGGGGCCCCGCGTCCGCGAAGCGTCCGCCCCGTGACCGGCCCGCGCGCCGGGTTACTGGCCTGAACGCTTCCGATCCGAAGGGGGAGAGATGGCGACGCGCATCGACATGCCGCAACTGGGGCTGACCATGGAGACGGGGACGGTCCTCCGATGGCTCAAGTCCGAAGGCGAGACGGTCGAGAAGGGCCAGCCGGTCGTGTTGATCCAGACCGACAAGGTGGAGTACGAGGTGGAATCTCCCGCGGCGGGGACCCTGCTCAGGGCCGTGGCCCCGGCGGGAGCCGAGATGCCCGTGGGGAGACTCATGGGAATCCTGGGGCAGCCGGGGGAGGATGTATCGGCACTCCTGGGGGAGCCGAGCCGGGCACAGGGCACAGAGCCGAGAGCACAGGGCACAGGGCAGAGCGCACCGAGCGCCGAGCACCGAGCGCCGAGCGCCGAAAGTGAAGCGCCGAGCGCCGAGCGCCGAGCGCCGAGCGCCGGGCGCCGAGAGTGGAGAGTCGAGAGTCGAGAGGCGGGCCGAGCACAGGGCACGGAGCATAAAGCAGAGGGCACAGAGGCGAAAGCGGGGTTCCCGCCGGAGGCGGGTGGCCAGGAGCCAATCACCCCGGCGCCCGAACGGGCGCCGGGGCGGATCAAGATCTCGCCGGTGGCCAAGAAGCTGGCGCAAGAGCACGGGATCGACATTGCGTCGCTCCCGGGGACTGGCCCCGAAGGGCGCATCGTCCGGGAAGACGTGGAGCGGGAGATGGCGCTGAAGCGCCAAGCGCCAAGCGCCAAGCGCCAAGCGCCGAGCGCCGAAGTTCCGGAGACGATTCCGCTGAGCGGCATCCGCAAGGTGATCTTCGATCGCATGGCCCAGTCCTGGCGCGAGGTGGTCCGGGTGACGATGTTCGTCGAGGCGGACGTAAGCGAGATGGTCCGCCTTCGCCGGGCCAATGCCGGGGAGTGGGAGCGACGGTTCGGCCTGAAGCCCTCCTACAGCGACCTGATCCACATGGCCGTGGCGCGAGCCCTGCGGGAGGAGCCGCGCATTAACTGCCGCCTCGAGGGGCAGGCCATCCGGGTCCGGAAGGAAGTCAACCTGGCCTTCGCCGTGGATCTGGGGGAGGGGCTGGTGGCTGTCGTGATCCGAGATGCCGACCGGAAATCGCTGGGCGAGCTGGCCCGGGCCGCCCGGGATCTGGCCGAGCGAGCACGGGCCGGCCGCCTGGCGCCCGCCGACATGGCGGACGGGACATTCACCGTGACCAACCTCGGCGGGTACGGGATCGAGGGGTTCACCCCCATCGTGAACTCGCCCCAGGCGGGCATCCTGGGGGTGGGGAAGATCCAGGAGAAGCCCGTGGTGATTGGCGGCGGTATTCACGTCCGCTCCATGGCGACGCTGAGCCTGGTTTTCGACCACCGCCTCATCGATGGGGCCCCCGCGGCGAAGTTCCTGGCCAAGGTGAAAGAGTCCTTGGAGCGGCCAACCTGGGCCGGGTAATATCAGAGCTCCGGATATGCGCAATCATGATTGCAACACCGGGGGCTCATACACCAGCCGGAGCTTCGTCCCCGGGAAGCACGTCTCGGTGGCGGTGAGGGCCGCGCAGAGGGCCGCCACCGCCCGGTTGCTGCGGGGATTCGCCAGAGTGTGCAGGCGGACCCGGAGGACCCCGGCCGCCTCGTCGGGGAGGAGATCCGCCGGGCTGGCGAAGAGCTCGCGGAGGAGGGCCCGGCCTTCCTCCTCGGTCCGGGCGTAGTGGGGGCCGAGCAGGCCGACCAGGCTGGTC
>JACQVN010000018.1 GCA_016209735.1 Candidatus Methylomirabilota bacterium | reverse complement strand
TCACCCCGTAGCCCCCGGCGCCCCCCGAGCCCCCGAGGATCGGGCGGAGGGTGGGACTCCCGTAGGCCGGGCCGGCGGCGGCGGTCCCCGCGCCCGCGCAGTCGTAGCTCCCCGCATAGCAGGTGCCGGCGGTGCCGGCGGTGCCGAAGCCGCCCCCCGCGCCGGGGGCCTTGTAGGCCATCCCGCCCCCGCCGGGGCCGAGCCCGGGCGTCCCATACCAGGAGGTGAAGCCCCCGTCGGCCCCGGGCCCCCCGCTGAAGCCCCCCGGGCCTCCCTGCCCGGGCCGGCCATAGGTGGTGGCCGACGCGCCGTTCACGTCCAGGATGCCGGCAATAGTCACATTGCCGCTCGCCAGGAGGATCACGGGGGTGTTACTGGCATTCTTCGCGAACTTCACCGCGGTCCCGCTGGGGAGGGAGATGGTCGTGAAGTGGAAGACTCCGGAGGGGGGCAGGGGCACCGTGTAGGTGCTCCCGCTCACGGTCGTGCCTGGGGGCACGCTTGCGGGGGGATTGAAGGGGCCGTCGGCCTCGGTGCTCCCGCTACTGAAGGTCTGGGCAGTGGCGAGGCCCGGGAGGGCCAGCAGGCAACCGAGGAACAGGCGGCCAAGCGGATGCAGATGCATGGGAGCCTCCAGTGACGAATCGTCAGCGATTAGCGGGCAGCGATCCGGGCGTGCTGTCGGGCGCCCCGCGGACCGCAGCCTGCCGCCTCCCCTTCTTCCGCTCATGGCGGGGTCACCGTGAGCGTATTCGTCCCGAGGTCGAAGCTGGCACTCGTCCCCTGGGGGGTGACCGCCTGGACGAGCCGGGGGCCGGGTGGCGCCCCGCTGGCGATGGTCAAGGTGAAGCTCACCTGGGTGCCATCGGGGGCAGCCGTGAGGCCGCTGACGGTGCAGGTGGGATCGACGGCCCCGGTCCGAAGGAGGCGGACTGTGGTCGCCCCCATGAGGTTCGTGCCGGTGAGGGTGACGGGGAGGCCGGTCGTCCCCGCCGGGGCCGTGGCGGGACTGATGGCCGACACCACCGGCCCGCCGGTGAAGCTGACGGCCGCGGCGAGCACGCCGAGCCCGGTCCCGGAGCCGGGGGGGCCGAGGCGCACGGGGGCCGCGGTAGTCCCCAGGCTCACGCCAGAGCCGGGCGGGCCCAGGCTCACGGCAGGGGCGCCTACCAGCCCCGCCGGCCGGCTGACCAGGGTGACAGACGCCTGGGCGACCGGGGCGGGCTCAGCGGACAGGCTCGCCTGGATGGTCACCGTGGTGGCCCCCGGGAAGGCGCTGGGGGCGGTGTAGCGGCCCTGGGGGCTGATGGTCCCCACCGTGGCAGTCCCCCCGGGGGTGCCGTTCACGGCCCAGGTGACGGTGGGGGCGGGTAAACCGTCCAGGGTGGCGGTGAAGCCCAGGCTGCCCCCGAGGACCACGTCCGCTTGCGCCGGGACCACGGCCAACTGCTGCGTGACGGTGAAGGGGTCGGGGGAGGTCGCGATACCCAAAGGCGTGGTCACGGTGAGGAGCCCGGTGGTGGCGCCGGACGGGACTGTGGTGACCAGGCGGGTGGAGCTCGCTGCGGTCACCGGGGCCGGCGTCCCGTGGAAGGCCACCTGGTTGGCGGCGGGAGTCTCGCCGAAGCCCTTCCCGTAGAGGTGGACCTCCGTCCCCACGGGGCCGAGGTCCGGGACCAGCATCAGGATGGCCACGGGATCGGTGGTCTCGCTGGACCGGCGGGTGACGATCCGGAGGATGTTCCCTACCGCGTCATACTCGTAGCGGGCGATCCCCTCGGGGGAGCTGACCAGGATCAAGCGGCCGAGGGCGTCATACTCGTAGGTGATCGCCTGGGCGCCGACGCCGGGCACGGTGCCGCAGACCAAGAGGATCGTGGTCGCCAGGACCAGCAGAGCGTGCGGGGCCGGGGAGGGGCGACGGGCGGCAGCCATGGCGAGCCCCCGGGGAGAAGGATAGGAGCGCGTAGCCGAGTCTTCCCAGGCGGATACCGCAAACCGCGGGCCGGGTCAAGCGTGAAAATGTATGCGAACGTGCAAAAAACGTATGCGATTTTCCCCTTCCGCCGCCGTCCCGACTGACAAGGGACGATGGCCGATCTGCCTAATTGCTTGTTTTCCCATGCTTCCCCCACCCCGATGCGCTTCAGCCCTCGGTTTGTAATCGGGGACCTCTCCTGACCACACAGGAGTTGACTCAGGGCAGGTCGGGGCTCAGGCAATTCCTCTGCCGTGCGGTGTCCGGCTCCTGAAGGCCAGGGCCGCGCCAATGAGGGGCGTGGCGGTGATGAGGGCAAAGAGGGTCGGGAAGTCGATGAAGGTGAGGAGGCAGCCCGAGGCGGCGGAGCCGAGGGCGATGCCCAGCCCCCAGGCAAAGTAGCCGATGATGAGGCCGATCTGGGTCGGGGTCCCGCCCAGGGAGGAGACATAGAGCGGCATGACCGGAAGGATGGGGTAGAAGCTTAGATAGAAGCAGCCGGTGGCCAGGCAAATGAAGAGGAACGGCCTGGTGAAGAGGGACGGAGCGGAAGTCAATGCCGATCCGATCGGATGGTCAACCGGGAAAACACGATGGCCTATTCACCGCCAAGACGCCACCGAAAAGCGGGGACGCCAAGGCCGCCAAGAGTCTTGTCGTAGAAACCGAAAGAACAACGCTCCGCTCGCCCTTCGACGTGCTCAGCGCGAGCGGAGAAGAGCTTCATCCTTGATCCGAAAGTCCGCATCTCGCCAAGATCACCCAACGCCAGGGTTGGGCGGATCGCCGAGGGACCCGGTTTCTCTCGCCAAGACGCCAAGGGCGCAAAGAAGGGCCAGATTCCTTCACGGACCCGCGCATCTCGGAAGCGCCTTCCCACGCCGGTAGTTCCCGGACCTTATGAGCTCATATTCTGAGCTTCAGTCTTGGCGATCTTTGCGTCTTGGCGTGATGTCAAATTTCGGATCAGGGTGAATCGTCGGTTGTCCGTCTTGCATTGCCGTTCAAGGGCGTTATGGCGATTCAAGAACTCCGGAGCGGGATCACTGCGTCCCATCCACCAGCTCCCCTCTTTCGGTGAATACAAAGGGGTGGGGGCCGCTCAGGACTTCCAGGTCGCTCCGCTCGCGTACCTCCGACAGGAGCGCCTCCGAGGCGTAGAGGTGCTCCAGCTCCAGTGTGTTCTTGATCCGGGCCACCTTGGCGTCGGGCGGCTCGGTGAGACCGATCGTCTTGAGGGCCCCCTCGATGGCCTCGCGGTCCGTCTCGAAGATGATCGGCAGCTTGCTCCGCATGGGGGAGAGCCCGGTCAGGGCGTTGGTGTACGTGTAGTGGAAGTTCACCTTGTCGGCCAGGCGGCGCGTGGCGAAATCGGCCAGCCCCATCCCCACGGCGTTCCCCGCCGTCTTCTCGGTCAGGTCCCGCACCAGAATCCGGATGTAGCGGGGGCTCTTGGGCTCGTCGTTCGGCGCGAAATACAGCCGGCCGATGACATTGGGATCCATTCCCGTCCCGCTGATCTCCTTCCCGATCTCGTCCACGATCAAGAGGTGCAGGAACTCGAAGGGGATCCGGCCAAGGAGCGCCCAGGCTTCCTGGAGCAGTCGAGCCTCCGTCTCCTCCAGCCGCTCCGGCAGCATGGCCTCGACGCTGGCCGTCTGGTGCCGCGCGTTTTCCACGGTGCCGAGCCCGAAGAGGATGGGGAGCTTCGAGAGCGAGAAGCGCGCGACCTCGGGGATGGCCCGGGGCAGCCCCACGTCCACGGCGGCCCGGTGGGCCAGGATGGCCCCCTGATGCTTCCCGAGGCCAATGACCAGCATCTTCATGAGGCCGCTCTCCACGTGGGCCCGGAAGTTGGTGTGGGGCTTCACCCGGTTCACCAGCACGATGTGGTCCGCTTCGCAGGCGTGGCGATCCACGTGGACCGGGAAACCCCAGGGCATCCGCCCGATCTCCCGAGTCTCCATGGAGGCGAGGATCGGGACCGCCATGCCCTCCGGCGTGATCCCGTGGCGCGCCAGGACCTTGAGCTGCCCTTCTGCCGTGGCCCCGCCGTGGCTGCCCATGGCCGGCACGATGAACGGCTTCGCCCCCAACTCCTTCAGGCAGTCGCAGACGGTCCTGAGAATGGTGGCGATGTTGGCCACCCCGCGGCTGCCGCCGGTGACGGCCACCCGGCCGCCCGGGGTGAGGCGTCCGCGCAAGTCGAGCTTGCCGATCTCCGCCCGCACGGCGGCGGCCACGTCCGGCACGAAGGGGGCATCGATCTTCTGGTGAATGCGGTACATCGCGGGAAGATTCATGGGGGCGCTCCGGCGGGTGCTGCGGGTTACGGCACAGGGCATGGGGCATGGGGCACGGGGCACAGGGCACGGGGTTCGGGGCACAGAGCATGGGGCATGGGGCCGGGCTTCGGGGTTCGACCCGATTTTCTCACGCAGAGCCGCAGAGGCGCGGAGCGCCCTGGGCGCGCGCAGATACGGATAATATCCGGTGACGAGTTCTTGCCAGCTCCGCCACGTTCGTAATCCACCCTTGCAGGTCTTGGCGTCCTTGGCGTGCTTGGCGTGAGAACAGGAACTTCTTGGTTTTCGATTCGCGTCTGACGCCAAGTGCGGCGGCTCAAGGTTGGGAATGCGAACCGCGCCACCTTGAACCGCCGCATCGCAAACCGCAGCACCTCCGCCTACTTCTCCAGGGCCTTCACCAGCTCGCGGCAGAAAGCGGGCAGATCGGCGGGGGTTCGCGAGGTGATGAGGTTGCCGTCCACCACGACCTCCTCGTCCACATACTTGGCGCCGGCATTGATCACGTCGTCCTTGATGGCGAAGAAGCAGGTCGCCGTCCGCCCCTTCAGGATGCCGGCCGAGGCGGGAACCCAGCCGGCGTGGCAGATGGCGGCCACCGGCTTGCCCTGGTCGAAGCACTCCTTCACCAGCTTCAGCATGGCCGGATAGCGCCGCATCATGTCGGGGGCATAGCCGCCGGGGATGACGACCCCGTCGAACTCCTTGGCCGAAACGTCGGCCGCGGCGACATCCGCGTTCACCGGGTAGCCCAGCTTGCTCTTGTACTGTTTCTTCTCGGGGGCCACGATCTTGACCTCGGCCCCTTCCTCCTTCAGCCGATAGTAGGGCACCCACAACTCCATCTCCTGATAGATCTCCTCCGCCAGTACCGCTACCTTCTTGCCCTTCAATCGCATCACCGTTCCTCCTCAGACTTGCAAGGGTGAGTTACGCCGGTCGCCGTCTGACCAGCATCCGGGCCGTGGCCTTCACCTCGGGGTTCACCAGGTACTTGGGGAACTCCCCGGAGAGCACTGCTGCCGCATTCTGACCGGTCTTGATTTGCAGCTCCCGGTAGGACTCTTCGGTGTAGGAAGCATAATGCGGCGTGAAGACAACGTTGTCCAGCCTCAAGACGGGGTCGTCGGGATCCGGGGGCTCCTTCTCCAGGACGTCCAGCCCCGCTCCCGCGATCCACCCTTCCTGGAGCGCCCGCGTGAGCGCCCGCTGGTGGTGGATCGGCCCGCGGCCCAGGTTGAAGAAGTAGGCGGTAGGTTTCATGCGGCGGAAGGCCGCCTCATCGAACCGGTGCCGGGTCTCCTCGGTGAGCGGCGCGTGCACGGAGAGGAAGTCCGATTCGCAGAGCAGCGTGTCGAAGTCCACCAGCGTCACCGGATAGTCCTTCACGCTCTCCGGGGCGAGGTGGGGATCGGTGGCAAGGATGCGGAGGCCAAAGGCCGCCGCCTTCCTGCAGACGTTCCGCGCGATGTTGCCGAAGGCGAAGAGCCCCAGGGTCGCGCCGCGGAAATTGTGGACCGGCCGGGCCAGATCCTTGTTCCAGATTCCCTGGTGGACCTTGGCGTTCAGCAGGTGAACCTTCCGAGGCACGGAGAGGATCAGGCTCATGGCCGTATCTGCCACCTGGTCGAAGCAGAAGTCGGGCACGTTGGCGACGATGATTCCCCGAGCGGTGGCCGCCGGGATGTCTACGGTGTCGAACCCCACTCCGTAGCGGCAGATGACCAGCGCCTCCTTCATCTCGGCGATGACCCGCGCGGTGATCTTGGCCGCCGTGTCCAAGATGGCGTGGGCATCCCGGCAAGCGGCGATGGTCTCTTCCTCGGTCCGGCAGACGGCCTCCACCAGGTCGCACCCCACCGCCGCGAGAATCTCCCGCTCCAGATGGGGCGGGAACAGATGGGAGTCGGTGCTCACGGCATTCCAGGACAAGGGTTTAGCGGCCACGGGATCGCCTCCCCCCGCGGAGCTCGGCGAGGACCTGCCGGCTCCGCTCGATGACGATGAAGAAATCGGCGCTATAGATGAGGAAGCGCATGCCGCGCCGGAGCCAGGCGTGCCCGTCGGCCACCGCGGTGACGAAGTTTCCCGGGATGACGCTGTGCCGCGCGCACCCCTTGAGGAAGGCGTCGATGGCCTTGACCATCCGCGGGTGGTTCACCTCCCCGGGAATGCCGAGAGAAGTGGACAGGTCGAAGGGTCCGATGAGAGCCACGTCCAGACCGGGGACCGACAAGATCTCATCCATCTGGTCCATACCCGCCTGAGTTTCGAGTTGCATGATGAGGAGCGTCTCCGCGTTGGCCTGGCGCATGAACCGCTTGCCGTCCACCATCGTGTAGTCGGTGTGGGCGTTCCCCAGGATGACGCCCCGGTCCCCCAGGGGAGGGTACTTGGTGTACTGCACGATGGCCTCGGCCTGCGCCCTGCTCTCCACGCGGGGGATCATGAGGCCCATGGCGCCCGCATCCAGCGGCCGGCTGAGGAACGATCGCTGCGTCTCGGGCACGCGGACCAGGGCGGGGAGGCCGATCGTCGCGGAGACGTGGAGGAGGTTCGCCACCGTCTCGATCCCCAGGCAGGCGTGCTCGGTGTCAATCAGGATGTAATCCCAGCCGGCCGCCTTCATGACCCGCGGGGCCACCGGGGAGCCGAACTCGTACACGAAGGTCCCCCAGACCACCTCCCCGCGCCTCAGCTTGGCCTTCAGCGGACTGCGGATGGCGCACCTCCTGGTTTTTGCGCTGAGCGCGCAAAAACCAAAATTGAAAGGCATCAGGGAGCGCCTATGGGATTGGCTGGGAGCAATCAACGACCAACCCGAAAGGAGGATGCCCCGATGGTTAGGCACGATCGCAGGAGACAGGCAACACGCAGCAAGCAACGGTACGTACCGCGGACCCTTTACGCGTTACGAGTTACGTGTTACGAGTTACTTGTACTCCTCCCGCGGCGGGGAGAAGATGTCCAGCGCCCGGCACCCCGACTCCAGGGCCCGGACCGAGTGCACCACCCCGCCAGGAATCATCCATCCCTGCCCAGTCCGGATGGTGCGGGTTTCCTCCCCGATGGTGAACTCCATGGCCCCCTCCAGGCACAGGCCGCCCTGCTCGTGCGGGTGGCTGTGCGGCGGGACCACGCCGCCAGGCTGGAGATCCACAAAGGAGAGCATGATCTTGTCGCCCCAGGCCACGCGGGCCTCCACACCCGGCGCCAGCGCCTTCGCCGAAAGCCCTTCCGGATCGATGAAATGGCTCAACGTATCTCCCCAGGCAACCAGGCAACTGGGCAATTGGGCAATCTGGAAAGGACCGGGACCGCCTAATTGCCTAATTGCCAAGTCGCCAGGTTGCCGTCAGAACGGGAACAGGTTCCCCTTGGCGTCAAATGTCACGACGGCCGGGTCCGACGCTAGGCTGAGGCGGTCGTTGCCCATCACCTCGGCCAGCATCGCCTCCGACACGTCCATCTCCGTGAGGTGAAGCGTGTTCTTGATCCGGACGACGCGGGCCTCTTCCGGCGGCGTCAGCCCGATCATCCCCATGCCCGTCTTGAGGGCCTCGCGGTCCGTTTCGAAGGTCATGGGCACCCGGGCCGCCTCGAAGACCCCGGCGGTGATCGAGTTCATGTACATGGCGGCGTAGTTGATCTGGTCCACGAGGCGGCGGTGCGTCAGGTCGGCGAAGCCCACGCCGATGGCGTTCCCCTCCGCCTCGGGTGTGATGTCGCCAACGTACAGCACGCGGACGTGGGGCTTGCCCGCCGGCTTCTGGACCGAAGGGCGGCCGATGACATTGGGGTCCATGCCGGCGCCGCTGATGTTCTTCCCCAGTTCGTCCACAATCAGGACATCGACCTTGTCGAAGGGAATCCGGGCCATCCAGGCCTTGGCCCGCTTGAGCAGCGCCTTCTCCTCCGCCGCGAAGTCCCTGGGCAGAAGCGCCTTGACGACGGCCGTCTCCTCGTATCCGTTCTCCACGATGCCCAAACCGAAAAGAACGTGGCCGGAATCCAGGACGGCCTGGCCGACCAGGGGAAAGATCTCGGCGTAGCTGTAATGGTGGCCGGCCCGGTGGTAATTCTCCGCGCCGTGCTGCTTGCCCAGGCCGATGGCCATCATCTTGAAAAGGCCGCTCTCGATCTCCGCCTCGAAGTCGGTGTGGGCCTTGATCCGGCCGATCACCACGATGTGGTCCGCCTCCCAGGCGTTCTTGTCGCAGAACACCGTGGTGCCCTTGACCTTCCCGATCTCTACCACGGCCATGCTGGATTTGATGGGGCACCCCATGCTGGCCTCGGTGATCCCGTAGTGCTGTATGATCTTGAGCTGTCCCTCCGCCGTGGCCTCCCCATGGCTCCCCATGGTGGGGACGATGAAGGGCTGAAGCCCCATCGCCTTCAGCTCGTCCACCACCGCGCGGGTGATCTTGGCGATATTGGCGACGCCGCGGCTGCCCGCGGTGATGGCCACGCTCTGCCCCGGCGCCACCTTGCCCTGAAGCCCGAGGCCCCGGACCGACTCGCAGACCGACCTGGCGACATCGTGGAGCATCGGCCCCTCGAGCCGCTGTTTGATCCGAACCATCCGTGGAAATACCATCTCGACCTCCTGTCCATGGTTCAGCCCAGAATCAGCGTTCAGCCGTCAGCGCTCAGCCGAGGGCGAAAACGCGAGCATCCATGAAGAGCGGTACCCCTTCGCCCGTCCGCCTCACCCCCGTCCTCTAGGCCCGGATTATTCACCACAAACCCAGCCTAGTCCTTGCGGAATGCCGACCGCGAAGGGCTGACCGCCTCCTCGGGTGATAGTGTCACAACCTCGTCGAAGCCGAATTCCTTGGCGACGTGTCCGACCAGTCGCCCCCGCACCTCGTCCATCGCCGCCGAACGGCCGAGACGCTCCACCAGGGAGGTCATCACGTCCGGATCCTCGCCGCACGGCTGGATGACCCGGAAGCCCGCCAGATCCGTGGAGACGTTCAGGGCGAAGCCGTGAGCGGTGACCCACCGCCGCAGCGAGATGCCCAGGGACGCGATCTTCTTGTCCCCCACCCAGACGCCGGCCTTGCCGGGAACCGATCGGCCCGTCACTCCGAAATCCGCCAGCGTCAGGATGAGGCTCCGCTCGAGGCCGCGACAGAACCCCAGCACGTCCTTCCCGTGATCCCGCAGGTCGAAGATCGGGTACCCGACCAGTTGGCCGGGCGCATGGTACGTGGCGTCGCCGCCACGGCCGATCTCGAAATAGGCGATCCCCCGCTCCGCCAGCTCCGCCGGGCCGAGGCGAAGGTTCCGCGGCGCCTTGGCCCGTCCCAAGGTCACCACCGGAGGATGCTCGACGAGGATCAGGGTGTCCGGGACGCTGCCGGCCAGGCGGGCGGCGACCAAACTTTCCTGCCGTCCCAGGGCCTCCCCGTAGGGCACGAGACCGAGGTGAAGCACCTGGCAGCGCCGGGCCCCCTGCGCGGGGAGCTGCGGATCGCCGGCTCGCTCGCGGTTCATCCAAGGTTTTTGCGCTGGCGCGCAAAAACCAAGACTGAAAGGCATCAGGGAACCCCTGTGAGATTGGCTGCGAGTAAACAACGACTTTCGGTTTTTGCGCGCAGCGCAAAAACCAGGTCCATATTCAGAACTCCTGACATGGTGCAGATAATCTGTTGATTTTCCTTGAGTTTGGGGGCGGGATGCGTAATAATCTATGCGACATCAGGAGGTGCGCATGCCCACCCAGTACCGCTTGCCCATGCAC
>JACQVN010000016.1 GCA_016209735.1 Candidatus Methylomirabilota bacterium | reverse complement strand
GCCTCCGTCAGGTCCGCGCCGCGGAGATCCGCTTCCCGCAGGTCGGCGAACCAGAGGTCCGCTTCGGCGAGCGTCGCCCCTTCGAGCTTGGCGCCCTGGAGTTTCGCCCCGGTGAGTCGGGCCGACACGAGCGTCGCCTCCGTCAGGTCCGCGCCGCGGAGATCCGCTTCCCGCAGGTCGGCGAACCAGAGGTCCGCGCCGCGGAGATTGACCCCCCGGAGATCGGCGCCCCCGCGCGCCGGTGTGTCTTCCTGGGGGACGGCGACAGCCGGCCGGGGTTGCGGTTCTCCAGGAGGTGGAAGCTGCTCTCGCCGGGCTGGCCGGTTGTCCCCGTCAATCCCGACAACGGCTCGGGACGGCAAGGACGCATGCAGACCGAGACTTCGATACTTCTTCGGGGGAAGCGAGAGGTCGGGGACATCGCTCAGCGGGAGGGAATCGGTGCACGAGGCGTGGATCCGGGCCTCCTTCGACCGGTTCAGGTCGCGTGTCTCCGGCTTCGCCTGGGGTGGCATCGGCTCGGACGGGACGACCCTCGTCTGTTCCTGCGGGACAGCCACCTGGGTCGTGCTGGCCAGGGGGGCTCCCCTGGCATCACCTGTCGATGGGGCGATTCGGGAAACCGCTGCTACGGCTGTGAGACCGGTGCCTCCTTTGATTGCCATGCCCGCATACAAGAAGGAGGCAAACGCTATTCCGACGACTACCCCGAAGAGAAAAATAGTCCAGCGGCTCCGAAGCCATCCGCTCTTCATCTCTCACCTCCATTGAAACGTCCAGGAAGGACCGCCGGCTTGCGCCCGGCGCGCCAGGCTGGAGTATCGGGCGCGCTGGCGACGGTTGTCAAGGACAAGGACAGATAGCCGGGGTCCGAACTGCGGGACTCCTGGACCGTCGGACGATGCGGCTGGATCTCGCATGCTTGGAGGGCCGATCCCGCGGCGAGGGAGGAGGCATGGAGGGCTGAGGCCGCGGCCAGGCCAGAACTCAGGTTGGGAGCTCGGACACGCGCTCGGCGCGAGGGCCACGATCGCCCCGGCCGGTCGAGGACGCACTCCCCGTTCCTGCGAACTGCGGAACGGAGAACGCGTCGCCAGGGAGCCGAATCTCTGTCCACCCTGGAGGTCTTCGGTGAGCGGTCCGGAGCAGTCCCCTTCCAGGGCCGCCTGCAGGATGCGGGCGTCCCAGCCGCCGGTCTCTCTTGACCCTCCCCGGTGAATGGGTTAGAGTCCGCCCCGGAATCCAACACCTTGACCCGGTTATTAGAATTAAGCCCGGGTTCTGAGCGAACGCGCAGCGTTCGCTCAGAACCCGGGCTCAGGAGGTTTGCATGCCACCGGAACGGAAGATCCGCATCACGGCGGGGAAGGTGAGCGCCGAGGCGACCCTGAACGACTCGCCCACCGCCACCAAGATCTGGGAAGCCCTCCCCATCGAGGGGCGAGGGAACACCTGGGGGGACGAGATCTACTTCTCCATCCCCGTCGAGGCCACGCAGGAGAAGGACGCCCGCGACCTCGTCGCCGTCGGGGAGCTGGGCTACTGGCCGCCGGGCACCGCCTTCTGCATCTTCTTCGGCCGCACCCCGGCCAGCACCGACGAGCGGCCCCGCGCCGCCTCGCCCGTGAACATCCTGGGCAAGATCCAGGGGGACGCCACCGTCTTCAAGGCGGTCTCCTCCGGGACGCGCGTCACGCTGGACAAGACGTGATGAATTCGTTGCCGAATTCATGAATAGAAGGACGAGGGCACCGTTTCCGGCCATCCGGGGATTCGAGGCGCTGGACGGCTTCCTCCAGGGCCTCCTCGCCCATCAGTCCGATCGGGGTCACCTGGCGCACCTCCAGGTGATCCCGACCCGGGCCCCGCGCTATGGCACGCTCCAGCCGCCGCTCCCGGCCCAGTTGGAGGCGCGCCTCGCTGCAGCCGGCATCGATCGGCTCTACACCCACCAGGCGCAGGCCATCGCGCTCTGCCGGGCCGGGCGCGACGTCCTGGTGGTCACGGGCACCGCCTCGGGCAAGAGCCTCGCCTATCAGCTCCCGGTCCTGGAGACGCTCCTCGCCGACGGCAGCGGCCGGGCGCTGTTCCTCTTCCCCACCAAGGCCCTGGAACAGGACCAGTTGAAATCCCTGCGCGAACTCCTCCCCGCCGGGGCGGGGCTCCGCGCCGAGATCCTGGACGGCGACACCCCGGCCCACCGCCGGGCCCAGCTCAAGGCGGACCCGCCCCACATCCTGGTCAGCAACCCGGACCTCCTGCACCTCTCCCTCCTCCCGTACCACCCAGCCTGGAAGGGATTCTGGGAGGGGCTCCGCTACGTCGTCCTGGACGAGCTGCACACCTACAAGGGGGTCTTCGGCTCGCACATCGCCCACGTCCTGCGGCGCCTCCACCGCGTGACCGCCTTCTACGGGAGCCGCCCACGATTCATCGCCTGCTCGGCCACCATCCATAACCCGGCCGAGTTCGCCGGCCAGTTGGCCGACCGCACCTTCGCCCTGGTGGACGACGACGGCTCTCCCGCCCGGGGCAAGCGCTTCGTCTTCGTCAACCCCACCGGGAGTCCCTACGGCGAGGCCACGGAGCTGCTCCTCCGCTGCATCCGGGCGGGCTACAAGACCATCGCCTTCGCCAAGGCGAGGAAGATCGCCGAGCTGATCACCATGTGGGCCCACCAGTCGGCGCCGGAGCTCACCCAGGCCCTCCGGGCCTACCGGGCGGGCTACCGCCCCGAGGAGCGCCGGGCCATCGAACAGGGCCTCTTCCAGGAGCGGCTCCTCGGCGTGGTGTCGACCTCGGCGTTGGAGCTGGGGATCGACGTCGGGGGGCTGGACGCCTGCCTCCTGGTGGGCTACCCCGGCAGCATCGCGTCCACCTGGCAGCGGGGCGGCAGGGTCGGCCGCGCCGGCCAGGAGGCCCTGATCATCCTGATCGCCCTGCCCGATGCCCTCGACCAGTACTTCATGCGCCATCCTCACGACTTCTTCGCCCGGCAGCCGGAGGCGGCGGTGATCGATCCGGCCAACCGCCGCATCCTGCTCGATCACCTGGAGGCGGCGGCGGCCGAGCTTCCCCTCCGCGCCGCCGAGACCGACCGCTACGGTCCCGCTTTGGGGGACCGCATCGCCGACCTGGCGGCGGAGAGACGCCTCGTCCAGAGCGCGGATGGGCGCGAGTGGTACGCCCGTCGGCGGAACCCCGCCCGGACGATCAGCATCCGCTCCATCGGCGAGCCCCACGCCATCCTGGACCCCGCGGGGAAGACCATCGGCAGCCTGGACGGCCTGCGGGCCATCCACGAGTGCCACCCCGGCGCCATCTACCTGCACCAGGGCCGGCAGTTCGAGGTGCGGGAGCTGGACCTGGCCCAGCGGAAGATCCGCGTCCGTCCCGTGGAGGTGGACTACTACACCCAGACCTCGGGCGAAAAGGAGACGGAGATCCTCCACTGCGAGGCCACCCGCACGGTGGCGGCCACGGCGGCCCGGCTGGGACGGCTCAAGGTCACCGAGTACATCACCGGATACGAGAAGCGGCGGATCTTCGGCCAGGATCGCATCGGGAGCTACCCGCTGGAGCTTCCGCCCACCGTATTCGAAACCCAGGGCCTCTGGTTCGAGATCCCGGACGATCTCCGGGAGTACGTCAGAGGGGCCCCGCCGGGCGGGCTCCACTTCATGGGGGGGATCCACGCCATCGAGCACGCCATGATCGGGCTATTCCCCCTCTTCGCCCTCTGCGACCGAAACGACGTGGGAGGGATCTCCCACACCTTCCACCCGCAGGTGGGCCGGGCGGCCATCTTCCTGTACGATGGCTACCCCGGGGGCATCGGGCTTGCCGAGCGCTGCTACCGCGTCCTGGAGGATCTGCTGGAGCGAACGCGCCTCCTCCTCCTGGACTGTCCGTGCGAGATGGGCTGCCCCTCCTGCATCCATTCCCCCAAGTGCGGCTCCGGCAACAAGCCGTTGGACAAGGCCGCGGCGATCCTCACCCTGGAGGGCCTCCTCAACCGCATCCAGGTCCCCGCGGCCCGGATGCTCACCCCGGCGGCGGTTTCCCCGCCCCGGCCCGTCCCTTTAGCCCTCCCCCAGGCCCAGGCATCCCTCCCCCCGGGGGCGCCCCGCGTCCTCGTCCTGGACATCGAGACCCAGCGAAGCGCCGAGGAGGTGGGCGGCTGGGACCACGCGGACAGGATGGGCGTGGCCGTGGCCGTCACGGCGGACCTGGAGACGGGTGAGGCGCGCGTCTATCTGGAGGAGCAGATCGACCTGCTCCTGGAGGAGCTTTCCCGGGCGGCCTGCATCATCGGCTTCAACCTCAAGCGGTTCGATTTCGCCGTCCTCAAGGGCTACCGGCAGCTCGATTACGGGGCCTGGCCCGTACTGGACATCCTGGAGGAGATCCACGGCGGCCTGGGCTTTCGCCTCAGCCTGAACCACCTGGCCCAGGAGACGCTGGGGGAAGCCAAGACGGCGGACGGCCTGCAGAGCCTGGCGTGGTGGAAGGCAGGGGAGCGGGACAAGGTCATCGCCTACTGCCGCGCGGATGTGGACCTCACCCGCCGCCTCTTCGAATTCGGCCGGCAGCACGGCTATCTGCTCTACCGGGACTCCCAGGGTCGCGCCGCGCGTCTTCCCGTCCGGTTCGGGAAAAAATAGTGTTGTCGGCCGGACTTCTGGGATATAATCCGGCACTCTTTAACTTCATAACCGCCGAGGGCGGGCGGGGTGGCTGGACCCTGAGGAGGGAGATGGAAAGCGCACGAGTAAGCGCACGCATGATGGACAACCACACGGTCAAGCGAGCCTACGCCATCCTGTCTCCGGTTTATGACGTTATTTTCGATAAGATTTTTCATCCGGGACGCGTGGCGGCCATCAACTTGCTGGGGATCAAGCCCGGGGACCGCATCCTCGAGGTGGGGGTGGGCACCGGTTTGAACCTCCCGCTTTATCCTCCCCATTGCAGCATCACGGGGATCGACATTTCCGAGGAGATGCTCAAGAAGGCACGGGAGCGGGCCCAGGACCTGCCCACCCACGACATCAAGCTGACAGTGATGGACGCATCGAACCTGCAGTTTCCCGACCAGAGCTTCGACCACGTCATCGCCACCTACGTGATCAGCGTCGTGCCGGACCCGGTCCGGACGCTCTTCGAGATGCAGCGCGTCTGCCGGCCGGGCGGCCACCTGGTCATCCTCAACCACTTCAAGAGCGAGAACCCCGTCATCGGGTGGTTTGAGTGGTTGCTGGCGCCGGTCTGCACCCGGATCGGATTCAAGACCGACCTGAAACTGAAGCCGCTCCTCGAGCGGACCAGGCTATTGCCGGACCAGCTTCATCGCGTCAATTTCCTGAACGGATGGCGCTTGGTCCGGTGCATCAATCCCAAGTAGGGGTCGCCCGCGGCGGCTGCCCCCGCCCGCTCCCGCCTCGCGCCGTTCTTGCCGGGGACCGGACACGCCGACTCGCCCCGGGGCACTTCCGCCCGGGGCGATTTCGTCCGGGGAGCCAGGCCATGAGCATGAAGCCGATGAAAGCCTCCCTCGCCTTCGAAGAGGCGAAGCGTATCCTCTTGGAGTGCGTCGCCCCCATCGAGAGGACCGAGCGGGTTTCGCTCCTGGAGGCGGCGGGGCGGGTCCTGGCCGAGCCGGTGACGGCTCCCGTGGACGTGCCGCCCTTTGCCCGGGCGGCCATGGACGGCTATGCCGTCATCGCGGAGAATACCTTCGGCGTTAACAACGCCAACCCCGCGCGCCTCACCCTCCTAGAGGTGATTCACGCCGGCGAGATTGCCCGGCAGGCGGTGGCGGCCGGAACCTGTACCCAGGTGGCCACCGGCTCTCCCCTCCCGGCCGGGGCCGATGCCGTGGTCCAGGTGGAGAATACAGAGGTGGAAGGCGGCGGTCCGGCGGGGGGGCGCGTCAGGATCTACTCGCCGGTCTACCCGGGCCAGAACGTCTCCAAGCGGGGCAGAGACCTGCCTGCGGGCCGAGAGGTTCTGGCGCCCGGCGTCTGCCTGGATCCCGGCAAGATCGGTGTCCTGGCCGCCCTGGGCCTGACGCAAGCCACGGTCTACGCCCGGCCCAGCCTGGCCGTGCTCCCCTCCGGCAACGAGATCGTCCCCCCGGGCGAGCCCCTGCCGCCCGGCAAGATCTACGACATCAACTCCTTCACGCTGTCGGCCCTCATCCGGACCCACGGCGCCACGGCCACGATCCTCCCCATCCTGCCGGACAGGCTGGAGGCCGTGCGGCGGGGGCTCACGGAGGCGGCGGAGACCCACGATCTCGTCGTCATCTCCGGCGGCAGCTCCGTGGGCGAACGGGACGTGATGCTGGAGGCGGTGGAGGGGCTGGGCGAGCTGAAGTTCCACGGCATCGCGGTGAAGCCGGGCCAGCCCACGCTCTGCGGCCTGATCCGGGGCAAGCTGGTCGTGGGGATGCCGGGCTACCCCGCCTCCTGTCTCATCAACGGGTACACCCTGCTTGTGCCGGTCCTCCGGAAGCTGGCCCGTCTCCCCGCATGCAAGGCCGGCCCCGTGGAGCTGCCCATGTCCCGGCGCTGCACCTCCACCCTGGGCCGGCACCAGTACCTCCCGGTGCGCGTCGAGAGAGGCGAGGTGGTTCCCGTTTTCAAGGAGTCGGGGGCCATCACCTCCATGGCAGACGCCGAGGGATACATCGAGATCCCGGCCAACGTGGACCTGGTGGAAAAAGGGGAGCGGGTCCTGGTCACGTTCTTTTGACGGGCGAGGTTATGCCATGCGAAAGGTCACCCTGGCGGCAGTGCTCGGCTGGTTTCCCGTCCTCGCCGCCGTCTCCCTCCTGCCTTCCGTCGCCGATCCGGCTGCCGCCCCCCAGAAGCTCTACGAGATGGAAGTGATGGGCGTCGCGCCGGATCCCGCCTCCGGCGCCCCGCTGGTCTACCTGCGTGGGAAAGAAGACAAGCGCGAGCTCAGCATATTTATTGGTCCAATGGAGGCCCAGGCCATCGCCGCACCCCTCCAGGGCTTCCGCCCGCCCCGCCCGCTGACCCACGATCTGACCCTGGAGCTCATCCACCGCCTGAAGGCCCGCGTCAAGCGCGCCCTGATCACCGAACTGAAGGACGACACCTACTTCGCGCAGTTGATCCTCGACGCCCAGGGACAGGAGATCGTGCTGGACTCCCGGCCCAGCGATGCCATCGCCCTGGCCCTGCGCGAAGACGCACCCATCTGGGCGGCCGAGCAGGTGTTCCGACGGCAGCCCCGTCTGGGACCGGCCCAGGCCCCCGAACAGAGGACACCTTGATGGGACAGATCCTTGCCCTCGCCTGTCTGTTGGTTGCCGCCCCCGTCGTCTGGGCCGCGGACTCGCCCGACTCTGACCCCCGCCGCGAGGAGGCCCGGCAGCGCTACAACGCCGGCCTCGGCGCCCTGCAGCGGCGGGATCTCGACTACGCCCTCTACCAGTTTCGCCAGGCCATCCGACTCCAGCCCAACATGGTGGAGGCGCATCACAACCTCGGCGTCGTCCTCGTGGAGCTGCGCCAGCCTGCCGCCGCCCAGGAGGCCTTCCGTCACGCGCTGGAGCTGGCCCCGGACTACATCGAATCCCGCGTGGGACTGGGGCTGGCCTACCGGGCCAGCGGCGAACTCTCCCGGGCCATCGAAGAACTGGCGGCCGTCCTCCCCAAGAAGGGCAGCGACCCGCAGCTCCACCTGGTCCTGGGCGATCTCTACCGGCGAACCAAGCAGCCGCAAAAAGCCGTCGATCAGTTCCGCGAGGCGGTTCGCCTGGCCCCCGAGGATGCCTCGGCCCACTTCCGGCTCGGCCTGGCCCATGCCGACCTGGGCGAGATCGACCAGGCCCTGGACGCCCTGCGCGCCGGCCTCCGCCTCAAGCCCAATGACGCCGACGCTCATTACAACCTGGGCCTGATGGCCGATCAGAAGATCCGGGCCTTGCTGGACGAGAAAGTGGCCGCCTACCAGCAAGCCGTCCGGCTGCAACCTACCCTTGCCGATGCCTACTATCAACTAGGGGTCGCCTACATCGAGAGGGCGCGGTTGAGCCGGGTCGAGGAGAAACGGATGCTCTTGCAGTTGGCCCTGGAGCAGTTTCGCCTCTTTCAGCAGCACGCGCCGCAGGACCCCAGGGCGCCGGCCGCCGCCCACAACATCGAGGCCCTGGAACTCCAGGTGAAGTGACCGCGGAGCCCCCTCTCCCCCTGGGTGAGGGGATGGGGTGCGGGCATGGGCAACGCCCTCTTCGTCACGGGTCCCCCGGGCTGCGGCAAGACGACCCTGATCCGGGCCGTGGTGGCTGCCCTCCCCGTCCGCGCCGGGGGGTTCTTCACCGAGGAGATTCGCGACGCCGACCTGCGGATCGGTTTTCGGGTGGTGGCCTTGGATGGGACGACGGGACTCCTGGCGCATGTGCGGAGCGTGCGCGGTCCCCGGGTCGGTCGCTACCAGGTGGACGTGGACGCGTTCAGGGCGGTGGGCGTCGCCGCCCTGGAGCGGGCCACTCGGGAGGCGGAGCTGATCGTGGTGGACGAGATCGGTAAGATGGAGCTCTGCTGCCCAGCCTTCCTGCCGGCCCTGGAGGCGGCGCTGGCCTCGCCCAAGCCCCTCTTCGGAAGCATCCAGGCCGCCAGGCACCCCGCGGTGGATTCTTTGAAGCGCTGCCCGCAGGTCGAGCTGTACCGGCTGTCCACGAGGAACCGCCAGGACCTTACCGAAGCCCTCCTGGCGCGGCTGATCGCGGAGGTGCGCGCGTGAGCCTGCCTTTCGCCGGCCTGGTCACCTTTGCCATGGTCCCGCGGGACGACCCCGGCGAGCCCCCGGTTCCAGACGCGGCCGTCCTGGGGATCCCGACCGATGAAGCCACCACGCAGCATCCCGGCGCCCGCTACGGGCCGCGGGCGATCCGCGAGGCGTCCACGCAGTTCCCCTTCTTCAAACGGGGCCGCGGATACTACGACCCCAACCGCGGCCGGCCGATGCTGACGGAGCTCACGTTGCGAGATGCGGGCGACGTGGACATCGTCCCCACCCTGCGGGAAGAGAACGGAAGCCGGATCACCGCGGCCGTGAGCGCCCTGCGGGACCGGGGCATCCTGCCGGTCTGCCTCGGCGGCGACCACAGCATCACCCCGGCCATCCTGGCTGCCTATTCCGATACCCCGCTCCACCTCATCCAACTGGATGCCCACCTGGACTTCGCCGAGCATCTGGAGGGGGCCACCGACACCCACGCCAGTCCCATGCGGCGGGCCCGGGAGCTCTCCCACCTGCGGAGCCTGACCCAGCTCGGCATCCGGAGCATCGTCTCCAGCCCGGCCGACTTTGCCGCCGCCCGGAGTGCGCGGAACGTCATCGTCAGCACGGAGCAATTCCTGGCGGCCCCCGAGGACGACTGGTGGGGGGGGCTGGGCGGTCCGGCCTACCTCACCCTCGACATCGACGTCCTCGATCCGGCGGTGGCCCCCGGGACCGGGTTCGCCGAGCCGGGCGGCCTGTCCTTCCGGGACGTCAGCCGGCTCGTGCGGAGGCTCGCCCACCGGGTGAAGCTGGTCGGTTTCGACCTGGTGGAGATGAACCCCTACCTGGATGGCAGCCGACGGACCGCCGTCGTGGCGGCCCGTCTCGTCTTGGATATCCTGAGCGCCATCTTCGATCCCCCCACTCCTCCCTAGGAGGCATCCCGGTGCCACCCAAACTCTTCACGCTGGCGCAGGCGAACAGCCTGCTCCCCCACCTGGTTCCCCGGCTGCGCCAGGTGATCGCCGCGCGGGAAGCCCTGCGGACCCCCCAGGCGACGATGGAGGATTTCCGCACCCGCGCCATGCAGCACGGCGGCGCACAGCCCACGCCCGCGCTCCACGAGGCCAAGCTGCAGATCGACCGCTTGACCGCCGCGGTCCGCGACGAGATTGGGGAAATCGAGTCGCTGGGCTGCCTGGTCAAGGACCTTGACCTGGGCCTGGTGGACTTCCCCGCGAAGCGGGGGGAGGAGACCGTCCTCCTCTGCTGGCGCCTGGGGGAGGCCAGCATCCGCTACTGGCACGGCACCGACGAGGGATACGCCGGACGGAAGCCCTTGGAGGAGGATCCGGTCGACTAACAGGATGCCGAGGAGCCCTCCGCTCACCCTTCGCCAAGCTCGTGATAGGATTCCTCCATGGAAGATCAACCGGATGTCCCGCTGGAGACCGCCGCGCCGCCCCACCCGGCCATCAACGCCATGCTGATCTGCGACCAGGCCATGATCGAGGAGGCCACGGCCAAGAGCACGCTGGTCGGGGTCTTCGAGACCATCAGCGCCTTCCAGTTCCCCGCCCGGCATGGGCCGCTCTGCGTGTACGCCAAGCTCACCGACGCCGAAGGCCAGTACCGCATCCGCCTGGAGCTTGTCCGTCTGGAGGATCTGTCCGTGATCGGCCAGGGGCAGTTCACGGCCACGTTCGCGAACCGCATGGGCTCGGCCGAGATGGTCTTCCAGCTTTACGGGCTGGCCTTTCCCGACCCAGGCCGCTACGAATTCCGGCTGTACGCCAACAACCGCTGGATGGGGAGCAAGGCGCTCAACGTCGTCCGCGCCCCGGAGCCGAAGCCACAGGCCGAGCAGATCCGGGTGTTCGGCTCCACCATCACCGTCCGCTGGCTGAGCTTCATGCTGCCGGCGGCCAAGCCCTCGGGCGAGTTCCAGTAGAGCAACCGCCAGCACCACCGACCGCGGCGCGCGGGCTTCAACTCCGGAAGGCATTCAACCCGACAATTTCACCACGGAGACACGGAGGCCACGGAGAAGTTACAGATCACGGGGGGGCACGCCACTCCAGTCCCCGCAGGATAGTAAGGTTTGCATAATTGTCTTGCCGCAGCTCCCCCTTTACTCTGCCCTCCCCCCCACACTTGGGGGAGAGGGTGAGGGTGAGGGGGCTGCGGTCAGTCGACATTATTTCGAGAACAATTGCGGGTCTCCAAACGGAGGAGGAGGGGCGAGGCGAGGGTGAGGAGGCCCATCAGCACGAAGCCCAGGCCGAAGGAGTGCATCTCCGCCGCGAACCCGATGGCCGAGGGCACGGCGCCCCCGCCCAGGAGAGAGCCCATGGTGGTGGCCAGGGAAATGCCCAGCGCGCGCAGCTCCAGCGGGAGGCTCGCCGAGACCAGCGCGAATCCCGGGGGGAAGAAGAACACCGCGGTGGCCGCCTGCAGGAGGACCAGCACCGGCGTTCCGACAGGGTGCCGAATCATCCCCAGGGAGAGTGTGGCCGCCCCCGTGATGCTAAGCCCGACCGCCAGGGCGCGTCGGGGCCCCAGCCGGTCGGTGAGCCACCCCGCCACCAGGAGCATCGGTACGGCGAGGGTGCGGGAGAGGCTGGTCAGCGCATTCGCCCACCCCCGGCTGAGCCCCAGATCGCTCACCATGAAGAGCGTGAGCATTGTGAAGATCCCCATCCCGCCGCCGATCCCCACGGAGAAGAGCAGCCCCGCTACCCAGACCGAGGGGCCTGCCAGCATGCGGCCCAGGATATCCGGCCGCGGGGCTTCGCCCCGCCGCTCGCCTCCCCGCCCCCAGAGGCCGAAGGCCACGCCCACCAGGAGCGAGCAGACACCCAGGAGCGCCAGCGCCCCTCGCCACGAGACGAGCTTCAGGGCGAACTCCGCCACCAGCGGCGCGGTGATGAAGCCGAGATTCGGCGCGATCTCGTGGAGGGCCAGGGCCTTCCCCCAGTGCCGCTCCTCCGTCAGGTCCGTCACCGTCGCGATGCCGGCGGGGAGGTAGAGGCCCGCCGCGGTGCCGATGCCGAGGAGGCCCAAGCGGAGGCCGACCAGGGATTCCGCCTGGGACGTCACCAGGAGGGCCGCCCCCACGAAGAGCGAGGAGACCGCAATCGTGCGCCGGTAGGTGAGCCGCAACGCCACGAGCCCCGAGGCCATCAGGCCCGCGGCGTACCCGATCTGGATGAAGAAGAAGAGGGAGCCGGCCGTGCCGTGGCCGATGGACAGCTCCGTCTCCACCACGGGGAGGAGCGGCGCCAGGATCACCCGCGCGGCGAAATTCAGGTAGAAGATCGCCGTGACGAACAGGACGGGCCCGACCGGAAACGGAAATCTCGCCATGTATGGCCGTCCTCTCCGAAGCGCGGCGCGCAGTATAGCCGTATCCAGTCCCAGGCGCCAGAACTATGCGCAGACGAATGGCCGATCAGGCGAGAAAATTCGAGGGCAGCCTCTCAGGGAAGGCAGACCCGATCCGCCAGGAGGTCCGTGACGAAGGCGTGGCCCGGGGCGTGGGCGATCATGAGCTCCACCTTGGAGTGGATCGCCGCCTGCTGGGGCGTCACCCCGCACGCCCAGAAGACGGGCACGACGCCCTGGGGGAACTCCGTCACCGGTTCGCCGAAAAGGGGGTGCTCCAGGTCTACGCCGATGGCGGCGGGGTCCCCCATGTGGATGGGGGCGCCGTGATGGAACGGAAAGCGTCCGGTCAGTTGACAGGCGATGACCGCCTGCGCTGGCGTCATGCATCGCATCGTCACCACCATTGGGCCGGCGAACCTGCCGGCCGATACAGTCGGAATGGTGGTGGTGAGCGCCCAGGTCGTGGTCTTGGGGACGCCCGCCCTCTCCAGCGCGTCATCGAAGGTCATCCCCGAACCGATCAGGAACGCCACGCTGTCGTCGCGCCAGAGATGGCAGATGTCCGTCACGTCCTCTTGCCGGACGCCGCTGCGGTAGATAGCGTATCGCGGCAGATCGGTGCGGAGGTCCGCCCCCGGGGCCGAGATTCGCGGCTTGGGGTCCCCTGGATCGGTCACCTCGATCAGGGGGCAGGGCTTGGGGTTCCGCTGGCAATACACCAGAAAGTCGTACGCATCGGAGCGGGGCAGGACCACCAGGTTGCACTTGACGTAGCCCGGAAGGGTATGCTTGGTCGGTCCGGTCCACTGCCCTTGCCGCATCTTCAGGCGGGCCTCTCGAACGGGGCTGGTCGGGAATGCATCTGTCGTCATGGCACGCCCTCAGATGTCCCTCGCGCTCGGGCTGGCATGGCGGATTCTCCGGATGAAGGCTCGCGGTCAACCAGAATTGCGGCGTGGACACGGGCGCACCGCGCGGCCCGCTTCAGCCGGGTTGAAGTATCCGGCGCACCAGACAGGGCTGTCAAGGGCGAAGTCCCAGCGACCCGGATCGGCCCGGGCCCCTCCGACGCGCACGGGGATGCCGCGCCCAGGGGCTGACTGTGCCTGAGCCGGAGGCCAGAGGTGGGCAGTAATCAACGGACTACGCGGCGACGACCCGTTGCAGGCAGGATGGCAGCGGGTTCCCCTCCACCGGCGGGCTAACGTTCCGTCGCCAAGCGGCCCGAGGACGTGAGTCAGCGGGAGCCCCTGAGCCGGGGATCGAGGAGGTCGCGCAGGCCGTCTCCGGCCAGGTTCAGGCCCAGAACGGCAATGGCGATGGCCATACCGGGAAAGATGGTGATCCAGTAGGCCACTCGCATGAACTCCCGGCCCTCGGCCAGGATGTTTCCCCAGCTCGGCTCCGGCGGCGGTGTGCCGGCGCCCACAATGCTGAGCGAGGCCTCGGCGATGATGGCATAGGCTAAGATGAATGTCATCTGCACAAGGAGGGGCGCCCAGCTATTCATCATGATGTGCCTGAAGAGCAGACGCGGCGTACTTGTGCCCAGGGCGCGGGCGGCTTCGACGAAGTGGTACTGGCCCGTCTCCACACCCGCGATGCGTGCGGCAGGCTCCGCCACCTTGTAGAAGCGCATCTCCTTGTAGGAGCCGACCCGGTCTCCGCCCAGGCCGTCACCCTCGGCCTCCTTGTGAGGCGTGTAGCCCTCGAAGCAGGTCAGACCGACGTAGCGGTCACGCGGCCACTCGCTCCAGGAAGCGCTTCACGCTCGCCACCACATCCTCTGAGGTCATCTCCTTGCCGTTGTGGAACTTGACGTTCTGGCGCAGGTGGAAGGTATAGGACATTCCGTCCCGGGCCACTTCCCACCTTGTGGCCAGCATGGGGAGGATCTCAAACTTCTGGTTGTACGTCAGCAGCGACTCGAAGATGTACATGCCGATCTCGCGGGTCGCCACGGAGGTGCTGGCATGCCCGTCGATGGTGGGCGGATAGGCGCTCTGGGCCACCTTCAGCATCCCTCCCTGGCAAGGTTTGGGGGCTCCCGCCCAGGTTGCACCCTGGGGTTGCGCGACCGCAACAACCGCCACCAGCAAGACGAACAATGCTTTCTTGCTGACCATTTCGCTCCTCCTTGTGCTTGGAAAAATGGCGAGGAGAGCTGCAGCCCGAGGCGTGGTGTCGCCGCAGCGCGAGGCGCGTTTCGCGGCAGGCCGCGACGGCGGGCCGACAAACAACACGGGAATGAAAGCCGATGCCGCCCCGGATGGCGGCAGGGCAGCCGGGTGCGTCACATGCACAGCGCTTCAATCATGCGCTCGTATATGTCCACCGCCCGGATCAACTGTTCGACCTCGATCCACTCGCCCTTGGTGTGTGCCTGGGCGATGTTGCCCGGCCCCAGGACCACCGGTTCGGTATAGCTCTGGTAGGCCTCCGCCTCTGTGCCGAAGGGAACGGTCACGGCCCGGTCAACACCCGTCACCTGGCAGGCAACCCGCACCACCTCGGCATCCGGCGATGTGTAGAAGGCGGCGATCGCCCGGGTCTCCACCTCGAAGCCGTACGCCTTTGCTTTGTCCAGAATGAGCTGAACAGCCTCCTCGGCGTTGGCGTCGGGCATGCTGCGCAAACTCAGCGTGCAGACCGTCTTGGCTGCCGTGACATTCGGCCTGCACCCGCCGTCGTCCAGCACCATGTTGAATCCGTTGGTTGCCGGAGAAAACTCGCGGCTCATGAATCGCTCTTCCGTTTGAAAGACCTTCTGCAGTTCAGCCATCTCGGCCAAAAACGGCGCCATCAGGAAGTTGGCGGAGACACCCCGGTCCGTGCTGGTGTGCGCAGCGATGCCCCGGGCGGTTACCGTGATGCGGTGGGCTCCCTTGTGGGCATAGACCGGCGTGAGTTCCGTCGGTTCGCCGACCACGCAGTAGGCAGGCCAGGCGTTTCTCAGCAAGCGAGAGGTCTGGATGACAAAACGGGCTCCTACGTGGCCGTTCTCCTCGTCGGCGGTCACCCCCACAAAGACAGGACGGCGCAGCCGCGCAGCATCCACCCGGGCTACCGCTGCCAGCATGCCTGCCACAGCCCCCTTCATATCGCTGCTGCCCCGTCCGTACAGCCGCCCGTCCCGGATCTCGGGCCGATAGGGGAGCCAGCCGTCGCCGCCCGGAACCGTGTCCGAGTGGCCGAAGAAGCCAAGGCCACCTTCGCCCGCACCCAGCTTGCCGACCAGGCTGACCTTCTCCATCCCGTCGCTGTCGTACGCCAGCCGCTCCACCTCAAACCCGAGGCCCCGCATCACGGACTCCAGATGAGCTGAGACCGCGGCATTGCTATGGTGAACCTCCGATTCAATGGCCAACAACTCTCTGGCCAGGACGGTGACGTCAAGACCCATGCTCCATTCCCTTACTGTTTCCGGTGATGCTGTTGCTCGTCATCCTGGAGCGAAGATCCGCCCCGCCAACCCGCCGCGGGCGGACACGATCGGCAAGATGCGCTAAGGCTTCAAAAAAGGAATTTGCTCTTGGAGGCCGCGCGACGATCGCGCCCTTGCCGGGCCGCGAGCCCGCCGGCGCCGGGCCGGCGGCCCAACCGCGGCTGCCGGGGCCCCCTGGGCTTGAGCGGAGTATTGGGCGCACCGGAGACGGCTGTCAAGGGGAAAAATGCGGCGGCAGACCTCCAGGCGCATGGTCGGTGCTGCGGTCGGCGGCCGGCCAGGCTTGGCCCGGGGTCAAGAAATATCCAAGGATTACGCAGCCGAACGGCGATGATGCGCATTGCTCCGCCACAGCGCGAGCAGACGAGCCGGTCCAGCTCGTAGACTTGCTTGATCAGTCGCGCCCGTCTCGGCCGCGCTCGACGCAGGCAGGCGCGCCTCGCCTCAATGGGGCCACCTCACTCCTGAACGGCGTACCTGTCCAACAACTCGAAGGCCTCCGGGACCCCAATCATCGCCTGCAGCAGCTCGTTGTCGCCCATGCGGCTGAGGAGCCGCTTGCTGGTTCCGGTCTTCTTGAGCTCTTCCAACACTTCGAAGGCGGCGCCCATCATCATCAGGCGGATGCTAGAGGGATATATGGCGACCTTCACCCCCATGGCCTCCAGTTCTCTGGTGGGCACCAGCGGGGAGAGGCCCTGGTCGGGCTGGCCGATCAGGACTGGAATCGGCAGGGCGGGGGGCAGAGCCCGGATCTCCTCGATGGTGCGAGGCGCCTCCATGTAGAGCACCTCCGCGCCGGCCTCGGCGTACCGTCGGCCGCGCTCGATGGCCGACTCCAGTCCCTCCACGGCGATGGCGTCGGTCCGGGCGATGATCACAAAGTCGGGGTCCCTGCGGGCCTCCACGGCCGCGCGCACTCTCTGCACCATCTCTTCTGTCGAAACCACCGACTTGCCGGCGAAGTGTCCGCAGCGTTTGGCCATGGGCTGGTCCTCAATGTGGACGGCGGCAAGGCCCGCGCTCTCGAACTCCCGCACCGCGCGGCGGATGTTGAGGGCCGACCCGAAGCCGGTATCCATGTCCGCGATGACAGGTATCTCCACGGCGTTGGCGACATTCCGGGCGATGGTCACCATCTCGGTCATGGTGATGATGCCCAGGTCGGGCATGGCCAGGTTGGCGATGACCGTGCTGGCTCCCGACAGATAGGCGCACTGGAAGCCCATGTGCTGGATGAACCTGGCCGTGAGGGGATCGTAACAGCCGGGCGCGACGATGATCCCCGGTTCTTTGAGCAGTTGGCGCAGCCTGGCGCTTGCCTTCATGTTTCACTCTCCTTCAACAATTCGGCGACGGGTGCCGCGTGGAGCAGGCTCATCAGCCAACACGCAGCACGCAGCACTACAACAGGTTTCCCGCCTCGTCGAAGCTGAGTTGCTGGGGCTCCCCCGCCACACGCACCCGCGGATTCCGAGCCACCTCCTCCGCCAGGCTCCGGGAAACGTACATCTCGTCCAGTTCCAGGGTGCTGCGGATTCTGATCACCCGCGCGTCCTGGGGTTCCACCGTGCCGATGGTCTTCAGCGCCACCTCGACCGCTTCCCGATCCGTGTCCTGGATCACCGGTATCTTGGAGTTCTCCAGCCTGGAGCCGGAGATGCTGTTCATGTACATCGCCTTCCGGTCGATCTTGGTGAACAGCCGCAGGCTGATTATGTCGGCCGCCCCGACGCCGACGGCGTTTCCGTGGGACTCCTCGGTCAGGTCGAGCACCGCGACCCGCTTGATGCGCGGCTTGTCCTTCTTATCCCCGTAAAGCCGATCGCCGATCACGAAGGGGTCGAGCCCGGCGGGGCTGATGTTCTTACCCATCCTTTCGACGATCAGCACGTCCAACTCGTCGGTAGGCAGCGAGGCCATCAGGCTCATGGCCTCCCGGAACAGCCGTGGCTCTATCTCCGGGATCTCCCGGGCCTCCAGGGCCACGATACGAGCGGGTCGGGCGTAGGCGTTGTCCAGGACGGCGATCCCGAGAATGAGGGGGCTGCGTTCGATGGCCATTCTGGCCACCTGCTCGATCACGTCGTAGGGGCCCTCCGGAAAGCCCCAGGTGTACCGGTGGATGGTGCTGCAGCCCTTCTGCTTGCCTAGGCCGATGGCGATGATCTTCATCACCCCGCTGCCAATGCGCTGGCAGGAGACGCTGTGGGGCTTGATCCGGTTGGCCACGATGATGGCGTCGGCGCCATGGGCGTTGCGGTCCATATAGACCGGCATGCCGCTCTCCAGTTCTCCGATCTGCGCCACCTCCATGGTGGCCTGGATGGGGGCACCCATAGCCTCCTCGGTGACGCCGAGTCCCTCCAGCACCTCCTTCTGCCCCGGTGCCGTGGCCGCACCGTGGCTGCCCATGGCCGGCACGATGAAGGGCTTCGCCCCCAGCGCCTTCAGCTCCGAGACGAGGGTGGCGGCCACGGCAGGGATGCAGGCGATTCCGCGGCTGCCCACGGCGATGGCGACGCGGGAGCCCGGCTTCACCTTCCTGGGCAGCCCCACCCGCCGCAACTCCGCCCGCACCCTCTCGGCCACGTCGGGGATCGCCGGCGTCTCGAAGGTCTGCCGGATCCTGACCATCGACGGAAAGTCCATGTTGATCCTCCTATACAAGTAGCAAGGGTCGCGGATTGACCCTTGCCGCTAAACGCTGTATCTATCGGCCAGATCCGCGATCTCCGGGGTGCCGATGATCTTCTGGAGAACCTCGTCATGGACCATGCGGTCGGCCAGCCCCGTCGTGACACCCTCCTCCCGGATCTCCTTCAGGACGTCCAGGGCGCCTTTTATCGCCATAAGCCGGATGCTGCGGGGGTAGGTAACGATCTTCACTCCCCACTCCTCCAACTGCTGCGGGGGCAAGACGGGGGTTACGCCGTTCTCCGGCTGGCCGATCAACACCGGGGCCGGCACGCCGGAAGCCACCGCCCGAATCTCCTCGACACTACGCGGGGCTTCCATGTACAGCACGTCGGCGCCGGCCTCGGCATAGCGCCGGGCCCGCTGGATGGCCCCCGGCACCCCCTCCACGGCGATGGCGTCGGTGCGGGCGATCAGGACGAAGTCGGGGTCGTGCCGCACGTCGACGGCAGCCCGAATCTTCTGCACCATCTCGTCTGCCGAGACCAATACCTTGCCGGCCATGTGGCCGCAGTGCTTCTCGGTGATCTGGTCCTCGATGTGAACGCCCGCCAGCCCGGTCGCCTCGAACTCGCGCATGGCACGGCGCACGTAGACGGGCGATCCGAAGCCCGTGTCCATGTCGCCGAAGACCGGGATGTCCACCGCCAGGGCGATGTGGTGGGCCACGGTGGTCATCTCAGTCATGGTGATAAGCCCCACGTCGGGCATGCCGAGGTAGGCGGCGGAGGCGCTGCCTCCGGACATGTAGGCGGCCTTGAACCCCACGTGCTGGATGAGCTTGGCGGTCAGCGCGTCATAGCAGCCGGGGGCGACGATGATGCCGGGTTCCTTCAGAAGCTGGCGCAGCTTCGTGCTTGCCCTCATGGCCGACTCTCTTCGGAACCTCCTTGGTGTTTTCGTGTCTTGGTGGTAGGTTGTCTTATGCGTCCTTGATGCTCGCCAGACCCGCGCAGGCCTGGTAGAAGACGCCGTGGTCGGTGGAGAAGAAGGCGCAGTCGACGCCCCGGTCCACCAGCTTCCGGACGTACTCGGCGGTCAGGTAGGGCTGGGGCGTTATCATGATCTTCGCCCCCACCCGATGGGTGATCTCGATGGCCCGATCCAACTCCCGCATCATGATCGGGTTCTCGAACCCCTGGAGGGGCACCCCGAGCAGTTGGGAGAGGTCGCCCGGCCCGAAGATGAACAGCGCGATCCCCGGCACTGTCAGGATCGCCTCCAGGTTCTGCAGGCCCTCCGGTTCTTCCACGATGGGGATCACCATCAACTCCTGGTTCGCTCGCCGGTGGTAGCTGTCCCAGCCCGCCCGCGAGTAGCCCGCCGCTCGGGTGGCAGGGCAGACGCCCCGCGTCCCCTCGGGGGCAAACCGGGCGGCAGCCACCGCGCGTTCCGCCTGCTCGCGGGTGTTCACGTGGGGGACGACGACCCCCTGGGCCCCGGTCCCCAGCGCTTTCATGATCAGGGTCGGGCTGTTCTCCAGCACCCGGATGAAGGGCACCATCCCCACGGTCTCGGCCGCCCGAACCAGGTGGACCACCGCGAAGGCGTCCAGGTCGCCGTGTTCCATATCGATGATGACGAAGTCGAACCCGGACAGCCCCATGATCTCCACCAGGGACGGCGCGCCAGACTGGCACATCATGCCAATGACCAGCCTGCCCTCGGCGAGCCGGGAGCGCAGGTTGTTCGCGTTCATCTTTCCTCCGCTGGGAGGGAAGGAAGGCATGGCAGGGAGAGGATGACTCCCTCCCAACCCTTCCTTCCCTCTACTTCAGCGCCGTGGGCGCCGTGATATTCATCTTCTTCAGGTAGTCGGGTATGTCCTCGAAGAACTCGGGATGCTCCTTCTGCGCGCGGTCGATGAAGGTGGGCACGATGAACGTGTCCAGGTCCACCACCTTCTTCATCCTGCCCTGGGCGATGTTGAACTCGGCGTCCTTCCGCAGTTCGTCCTTAACGTACTGGCTGAAACGCGGGTCAAAGACCGTGTACTTGAGCCCCTCCCGCGTCAACTCTTTGTCGGCCTTGAGCAGGGTGGCGGCCTGGTCGACGACCTCGTCCGAGGTCTGGCCTTTGGTTCGCGCCCAGTGGTAGACATCCATCAAGGCCAGGGTGAAGCGGTAGACATCTTCCGGGTTCTTCTCGATGAGACTGCGCCGTATCATGACGCAGCCCGGCGCCGCGATGTACTTGCCACCCCGCTCGATGACCACGGCAATGCCCTTCTGGATCCAGTTGGAGATGTCGGGGTCCACGCCGCTCGCCGCGTCGATGGACTTGCCGGCGAAGGCCGCGGCCATGTCCGGCCCCGACATGTTGAAGAGCTGCACCCTCTGGATGGGGACACCGTGGGCCTTGAGGGCCTCGATCAGCATCTGGTGCTGGGTGATGCCGAAGGTGACAGCGACCTTCTTGCCTTCCAGGTCCTTCACCGTCTTGATGCCGGCGTCGGGCCGGGCGCAGATGGCCACGCGGTCGCCGCCGTAGCCGAAGACGAAGATGGCGTTGATGGGAAGGCCCTTGTCGAAGGCCGGCATCGCCGAGGCAGCCACGGCGGTAGCGGTGTCCAACTGGTTCGCGGCGATGCCCTCCAGCATGGCCGGGCTGGCCGGCAGCGGGTTCTGCGTGGTGCTGACGCTGTACTTGTTGTAGTACTTGTTGGCGGCCGCCACGTGGAACAGCGCCAGCGGCAGGGTGGTCCCGTAGGCGAGCCGCAGGGTAACCGTGGGTTTAGGCAGCGCGGCTGTCGCGGGCGCTGCCACCACACCGCCAAGAACCGCCAAAGCTGCCCGCTGCAGCACCGCCCGCCGGGTCAGTCCATCCCTGTCGATACGCATCGTC